>BPGE01000001.1:3039835-3647802 GCA_026002875.1 Bryobacteraceae bacterium | reverse complement strand
CGCTGCGCGCGATGGGAAGCCCTGCGGTCATTGTCTACAATGGGCATGATGATTGCGCCAGTCCGGAAGGCCGTTTTTCCCGCCGCGGGCCTGGGCACGCGGTTTCTGCCCGCCACGAAGGCGATGCCCAAGGAGATGCTGCCGCTGGTGGACAAGCCGCTGATCCAGTACGGCATCGAGGAAGCGATCGCCAGCGGCATGCTGAACATCGTCATCGTCACGGGGCGCGGCAAGACGGCCATCGAAGATCACTTCGACGTCTCTTTCGAGCTGGAGCATCTGCTGGAGCAGCGCGGCAAGGCGGAGACGTTGCAGGCCGTGCGGGCGATCTCGGACATGATCGACGTGGCCTATGTGCGGCAGAAGGAAGCGCTCGGCCTGGGGCACGCCGTCCTGCGGGCGAAAGACCTGGTAGGGCCGGAGCCGTTCGGCGTCGTGCTGTCGGATGACGTGATCGATGCGGCCGAGCCGTGCCTGCGGCAGCTGCTCCGCGTGTATGAATATTACGGCGCTTCCGTGCTGGCGCTGATGGAAGTGCCGCGGGAGCAGATCAGCGCCTATGGCGTCGTGGCCGCCGAGCCCCGGCCGCACGAGGGGCTGGACGGGAGGGTGTTCCGCATCCACGATCTGGTCGAGAAACCCCGTCCCGATGACGCGCCCTCGAACCTCGCCATCATCGGGCGCTACATCCTCACTCCGGAGATCTTCACGGCGATCGAGAACACGCCGCCGGGCCGCAACAACGAGATTCAGCTGACCGATGCGCTGAGGATTCTGCTGAAGACGAGGCCGATTTACGGAGTCAAGTTCGAGGGCAGGCGCTTCGACGCCGGCGACAAGCTGGGCTTCCTGCAGGCGACGGTCGAGTTCGCGATGAAACGGCCCGACCTGGGCGAGCCATTCCGCGCCTATCTTCGTTCCCTCGAACTCGGCTGAGCTACCCGGACACAGGCACGGGCAGCAGGAAGGCCAGGATCAGGGCCGCCACCACCGCCATGAGCACACGGATCACCATGGCGGGCTTCTCCGTTCCGGATTGTTCCCCAGGCCGTGCCTGTTGTCAAGCCTCCGGGGTTTCTGCGTAGGGCATGGGCGGGACTTTGCCGAGGAGGCGCGCATAGACGGCGAGCGCGCCGCGGTGGTGCGCCGTGTGATCACGAATGGCGCCGAGGACTGTGAAGCGCGGAAGTCCGCCCATGATCGGCCCGGGGGGCAGCGGCGCTTCCCGCTCGGAGGGCGCGTGAGCCGCAATGGCCGCCTGCCCGGCGGCGAAGGCCCGCTCCAGCCACCGGCGCGCCTCGTCGAGCGACTGAATGCTGCGGACCTCGCGATCCATTTCTTCCCATTCCATCCGGAAGCCATCGGGGCTGAAGGCGCCGTCGAAGAACCACTCGATGGTCTGCGCCGTGTGCGCCACATGCCGGGCTGCTGTGAACATGCCTTCAGCGGGCGCGAAGCCGGAGTCCTCTTCCATCAGACTGCGCGTGGAGCGGTCGAAATACTCCTTGATGTTTTCGAGATCCTGGGCAAGATCCGCGATGATGAAGTCCTTCGCGGCAGAGCCTCCTCCTGGCGGGGCAGGCTCCAGTGTCGCTGAACAGGAGAGGAAAGACAACCGTGCTGCGGCTTCAACGCGCGGCGGCGCAGGCGTCCCGGCAGCGGCGCGAAGCCAGCATGCGCAGCACGACCAGATCGGAGGGCTGAAAATACATGCGGGGCAGATTGGCCAGATGCTCGTCATCTTCGAGCAGATGGTCGCGGACGAGCGCGCGGAACTCGTCCAGGGTCACGCCGAGCTGCCGGGCGGCCTCGGCTTCGTTGTAATAGCCTTTGGGCGGGCGAGTGGTTCTCATGCCGGTTCGCCTGATGTCACCCCGATTCTAGCGTGCGGCGCCGGAATTTCTGAATCCGCAAAAGCTCTGAGACGCCCCACTTTGGGGACAGAGGGCGCGGGCGCCCGGGCAGGACTTCGGTACTAAGGTTCCGCCACGGCCCCGGGGAGGGTACACTGATTCGCGGAGGTCCGCCATCATGGCATCCCGCCGAACCCTGCACGGGGCCCATCCTTCCACGGCCGTTCTGACGCGCGGTTTCGATCCCCGCCTGTCTGTCGGCAGCGCACGGCCAGCCGTGTTCCGCAGTTCCACGTACGTGTTTTCGAGTCCGGAAGCGGCCGAGCGCGCCTTTGCGTTGCTGACAGGCAAGGCCGAGCTCGAGCCGGGCGAGCAGCCCGACCTGATCTACTCGCGATTCAATCATCCGAACGCGGAGATTCTCGAAGATCAGATCGTGCCGCTCGAGGAAGGGGCCGAGTGGGCGATCGTGTTCAATTCGGGCATGGCCGCGATCATGACGACGGTGCTGGCTCTGCTGAAGCCCGGCGACGCCATGGTGTACACGGTGCCTTTGTACGGCGGCACGCAGCACCTGGTTCATGATCTGCTCGAACCGCTGAACATCCGCTGCGTGCCCGTCATCGCCGGCCGTTCGGCCGAGATCGACGAAGCGATCCGCTCGACGCCAGGGCTGAAGGCCGTCTTCATCGAAACGCCGGCCAATCCGACGATGGTGATGACGGACATCAAACGCGCCGCGCTCACCGCGGCTTCGCTGGATCCGAAGCCCGCGGTGATTGTCGACAACACGTTCCTCGGACCGGCGTTTCAGCATCCGCTGACGCTGGGCGCGGATCTGGTGGTGTATTCGGCCACGAAGTATCTGGGCGGCTTTTCAGACCTGCTGGCGGGCGTCGTGCTCGGGGCGGATCCGAAGTTTGACAAGCCGATCCGCGCGCGGCGGGGGCTGTTCGGCAACATCCTGCAGCCGGACGAGTGCTGGATTCTGGACGGGCGGCTGCCGACGGTGAGCCTGCGGATGAACCGGCAGTCGAAGAACGCGCAGCGCATCGCCGAGAGCCTGGTGAAACGGCCCGAGATCCGCCATATCTATTACCCCACGCTGTTCGACGATCCCGAGCAGATCCGCATCCGGCTGTCGCAGTGCGATTATCCTGGCGCGATGATCGCGCTGGACCTGCACGGCGGCAAGCCGGCGGCGTTCGAGTTTCTGCGCAGCATCCGGCTGGCGCACAACGCCGTCTCGCTGGGCGGGATGGAGACGCTGGTCTGCCATCCGGCGACGACGACGCATGCCGGCTGCAGCGAAGAGGAGCGCCGCATCGCAGGCATCACGGACGGGATGGTGCGCATCTCGGTCGGCGTGGAGGACTGGCGCGACCTGCTGCGCGACTTCGAGCAGGCGCTGGACCGCGTGTCGGAGTTCCTCGCATCGCAGCCGCAGGCCGCACGCTAGCGGAAGAATGCGCGCCAGAAGACGACGGTGAGCGCGTGGGTCACCATCGAGGCGCGGATGCCGCCGCCCGCGCGGAACGCCAGCCCGTAGAACACGCCCGCGACGGCGGCCACGATGGCGAAGCGCCAGTTGGGAAACTCGCGGAATCCGAGATGCGCCAGTCCGAACAGCGCGGACGCAGCCCACAGGCCGGCGCGCTGCTGCAGCAGGCCGCGGAAGAAAAATTCCTCGCTGAGCGCGACCACCCAGAGAATGCCGAAGAAGGTGGCAACGGCGTTCAGGGCCACGACCGGCCAATCCGCTTCCGGCCAGGCGGGACGCGCGAAGCCGGTGGCGGCGGCCAGCACAAACGCCACGGGCGCGAGCATCAGGAAATAGCGCAGCCCGGTCTTCCACTCCCGCGCCTCCGGCCAGAAGCCGAAACCGACGCCTTGCGGCTGAAGATCGCGAAGCACCGTCAGCAGCGTGGTGCGGATCCACATCAGCTGCCCGAGGAACTCCATGCGCAGCTCCCCGGCGGGCGGATAAAGGGGACGGAAGGCCTTGAACAGGATGGGCGCGGCGGCGAGCGCCAGCAGAAGGGCCCAGCCGTGGCGGGCGCGGCTCAACGCCGGGCTCGCGAGCACGAAGACCGCGGCCATCGCGCCCAGCCAGAGCACGCTCTTCAGGCTGCTCTGCGGCAGCGCCACGTGATACAGGGCGCAGGAAAGCGGCGCGGCGGCGACGAGCAGACGCGGCTGCCATTTCCGCCTCCATCGCTCCCGCGCCATGGAGGCGTACAGCGCCGCCTCCACGAGAACGGCGACGGCCACCCATGCGGTCAGCTGCGGGTCGCCGCCGAGTTTGTCGAGCCACGGCATTCCCTTCAATGATAGGGCGCGGCCGCAGAACAGCGCGCAGGGCGAGGGGGTGTACAATCAGGGCAAGCTGACTGATAAAGGCACGCCCATGAACCGCCGAGAATTCGTTTCCACCTCCGCTGCATCGCTGGCCGCCGCACAGACCGGCGGCAGGCGGCTGCCCATGCGCAAGGGCATTTACTGGAGCATGCTTCCGTCGAAGCTGACTGTCGAGGAGCGCTTCGCGCTGGCCAAAGAGTGCGGCTTCGAGTCGGTGGAGTGCCCCACCATGGATGAGCAGTCGCAGGTCGAAGAAGTGCTCGCCGCCAGCCGCAAGACGGGTCTGCCGGTGCACTCGGTGATGAACCGCGACCACTGGAAATTTCCGCTGTCGAGTCCCGACCCGGCCGTGGTGGAAAAATGCGTCCACGGCATCGAGACCAGCATCCGTAACGCGAAGGCGTGGGGAGCGGAGACGGTGCTGCTGGTGCCCGCGGTGGTGAATGCCGAGGTCGGATACAGGCAGGCATGGGACCGCTCGACGGCGCAGATCCGGAAGCTGCTGCCTCTGGCGCGCGAGAACAAGGTTGTCATCGGCGTGGAAGAAGTGTGGAACAAGTTCCTGCTCAGCCCGCTGGAGTTCGCGCAGTACGTGGATCAGTTCGAGAGCCCGTGGGTGAAGGCGTATTTCGACGTCGGCAACATGGTGCTGTTCGGATTTCCGCAGGACTGGATCCGCACGCTGGGCAAGCGCATCGTGAAGGTGCACCTGAAAGACTTCGCCTGGCGCACGTACACGATCCCGGGCGATCCGCCGCAGAAGAAGCGCGTGCCGGAGTTCGTCGACCTGCGCGAGGGCGAGATCGACTGGAAGGCGGTGCATCAGGCGTTTCTCGAGATCGGCTACCGCGGCGACGCGACGGTGGAGCTGCGCGGAGGCGATGCGGAGTATCTGAAGGAAGTGAACCGCCGCGTGGATCTGATTCTGGAAGGCGCGTAGAGAAGATCCGGACAGCCAGAGGGCGCTGCCGCGCGGATCCGGGGAGGAGGCGTCGATGAAGAAATTTCTGCTCGGCATCATCGCCGGGTTCATCATCGCCGGCGTGACGGCGGTGGTGCTGTTTTTCGCAGCCGTCAAGTTCGCCCAACGGGCGCCCGAGCCGCTGGAGGCGGCGTGGCTTTCGCTCCGCATGGGCGGCGACATGCCGGAGCTGCAGCCGATGATGCTGCCGCTGCCCGCCTGGGAATCCCGGGCTCCGCTCACGGTGGCCGAAGCCTGGAGCGCGCTGCGGAGGGCGGCGAAAGACGACCGCGTGAAAGGCGTGCTGCTGCGGCCGCGCGGACTCTCCCTCGGCTGGGGAAAGCTCGAGGAGATCCGCAGCGGCATCGAGGAAGTGCGCAAGGCGGGCAAGCCGGTCCACGCGTGGCTGTCGAGCCCCGGCACGCGCGAGTATTTCCTGGCTTCGGCGGCGGACAAGATCTACATGGCGCCGGAGGACGTGCTGGATCTGCGCGGGCTGCGCGTCGAGGCGATGTATGTCAAAGGGACGCTGGACAAGCTCGGCATCGAAGTGGAGATCGAGCACGCGGGCAAGTACAAGGACGCGGGCGACATGTTCACGCGCACGGGCATGAGCCCGGAGACGCGCGAGGCGCTCAACGCGATCCTCGATGATCAGTACGCGCGGCTCGTCAAGGCGCTGGCGGAGGCCCGCAAGACGTCCGCGGAGAAGGCGCGCGCGCTGATCGACGGCGGACCTTACGTCGCGCCGAAGGCGGTCGCGGCAGGACTGATCGACGAACTGCTGTATGAGAAGGACGCCGAGCAGAGGGTGGAAGACGTCTCCAGCGCGAAGGCGAAGGACAAGGCCAAGGCTCTGGCCGCGCGCGAATATCTGCGGATTCCGCCGGACCTGAAAGGGAAGAAAGTGCGGCAGGTGGCGCTGCTGATTGCGCAGGGCAGCATCCTCCGTACGTCCCCGGCTGATCTGTTTGGTGAAGAACAGGCCATCACGCCGAAAGGGATCGAGCAGCAGGTGAAGCTGATCGAAAAAGATCCGTCGATCCGCGGCGTGATCGTGCGCATCGACAGCCCCGGAGGCGATGCCGTGGCTTCCGACGAGATTCTGGAGCAGCTCAAACGGCTTTCGCGCAAGAAACCGATGGTTTTCTCGATGTCGGACGTGGCGGCGTCGGGCGGCTATTACATGGCCATGACCGGCGATCCGATCGTCGCCTATCCGGGCACGATCACGGGTTCGATCGGCGTCATCTACGGCAAGGCGAACCTGCGCGGGCTCTACGGCAAGATCGGGGTCAACAAGGAAATTCTCAAGCGCGGGCAGTTCGCCGATCTCGATTCCGATTTCCAGAAGCTGACGCCGGAGGGCAGGGCGAAGCTGCGGGAAACGATCGACTTCATCTACGCCGGTTTTCTCAAGCGCGTCTCCGAGGGACGGAAGAAGAAGGTGGAAGAGATCGAGCCGCATGCGCAGGGACGCGTCTGGAGCGGCGAGAGGGCGCTGGCGCTCGGACTCGTCGACGCCAACGGCGGACTCGACGCGGCGGTGGAGATGCTGAAGAAGAAGGCGGGCATCAAGGACGACGAGGTGGTGAGGCTGAGCGTGTATCCGTCGCCGAAGAGCTGGTTCGAAATGTGGTTCCGCCCGTCGCCTTCCGATGAATCTGCGTGGGACGCCGAGACAGCGGTGCTCCTGCGCAGCATGCCCGCAGGTCTGGCGCCGTGGCTCCACGGCGGCTTTCTGCGCGTGCTGCCATTCCAGATCCGCATCCATTAAAAGGGGACAGGAACACAATTCCCCTTTTCTGTCCGCGATCACAGCGAGGCGCCGGAGCTCCGATTCGCGCAGACGACAACAGAAAGCGGGGCCTGAATCAGCCAGTAAGTGCGCCTGCTGGTTTCTTGAGGGAATCCGCCCGTGGACAACTCGGCAAGAACACTGGAGGTGTTCCCGAGCCGCAGGCTGGGGCCGCCGTTGAGTGTCTTTGTGCGGAGAACCCCGCCCGGCAGGGGCCGCGGTTGTGATCGCCCGACAGCGGCTCCGGACCAGCGCCGGAAGGGTTGCTGCCGCGAGGCTCCTCTCATCCTACGCCCGGCCACGCTTTCAACAATCGCCTGCCGGGGGGCGTCCGGATGACCGCTCGCATTCGCGGCTCTCGCAGCCTTCGCTCGCGGCACAGAACGCGCCGCGGCTTTGCTTTCGTGCTGATGTTCCGCGGGGTCATCGCCCCGAACGCTGTCAGGGCGTAGCAGGCCTCTTTCGAAGCCCGGAGCCGGCGACGTCGGCTGCGATCTCAGTGCAGGCTGATGCGAGCAAGGGCGAGGGGTTCTTCCCGCGTGGGCTCACGGATCGGCCCGCCAGCGGGGGAGAAAAGGGGAATTGTGTTCCTGTCCCCTTTTTCGGGTTCAGGAGAGCTTCTGTTTGAGCAGCTCGCTCACGGCGGCCGGATTGGCCTGGCCGCGCGTCGCCTTCATCACCTGGCCGACGAAAAACTGCAGCACGCTCGTCTTGCCGCTGCGGTACTGCTCAAGCTGCTTCGGGTTGGCTTCGATCACCTGATCGATGATCCGTTCCAGCTCGCCTGTGTCCGACATGGCCCGCAGCCCCTCGCGCTCCATGATGGCGCGGGCGCTTTCGCGGGATTCGAACATCTTCGGCAGGATTTCCTTCGCCAGCTTGCCGGTCAGCTCGCCCTTCTGGATGAGCGTGATCAACTCGCCGAGCCCTTGCGGCGGCACGGGGCAGAGGGAGATGTCCAGGCTCGCGGCGTTCAGGAGCGCAGCCAGATCGCCGGTCACCCAGTTGGCGGCGGCGCGCGCATCGCCGCAGGATTCGACGACGGCCATGAAGTAATCGGCCAGTTCCCGGGAGGCGGTCAGCACCTGCGCGTCATACTCGCGCAGCCCGTACTCTTCCACGAAACGACGGCGGAGTTCCGCCGGCATGGCGGGCATCGTGCGCCGGATCGAATCCAGCCATTCCTCGCTGACGGTCAGCGGCAGCAGGTCGGGCTCGGGAAAGTAGCGGTAGTCGTGCGCCTCTTCCTTGCTGCGCATGGAGAACGTCTCGTCCAGTTCCGGATCATAGAGGCGCGTCTCCTGCACGATGCGGCCGCCGGACTCGAGCACGGCCACCTGCCGCGAGATCTCGAAAAACAGCGCCTGGCGGAGGAAGCGGAACGAATTGAGGTTCTTGATTTCCACCTTCGTGCCGAATTCCGCCGCGCCGCGGCGGCGGACGCTGACGTTGGCGTCGCAGCGCAGGTTGCCCTTTTCCATGTCGCAGTTGGACACGCCGGCGAACTGCATGGCGAGCTTCAGTTCGGTCAGGTACTCGTAGGCTTCGTCGGGGCTGCGCAGGTCGGGCTCGCTGACGATTTCAGCCAGGGGCGAACCTGTGCGGTTCAGATCGACGTACGAGAAGCGGTCGCTGTCGCGGTAGCCCTCGTGGGAGCTCTTTCCGGCGTCGTCTTCGAGATGCAGGCGGCGCACGCCGATGCGGCGCGGACCCGAGGGCGTCTGAATCTCCACCCAGCCGTGTTCGGCCAGCGGCTGATCGTACTGCGAAATCTGGTAGCCCTTGGGCAGGTCCGGGTAGAAGTAGTTTTTGCGCGCGAAGATGCTGCGGCGGCGGACTTCGCAATGCAGCGCCAGCGCGGCGCGAATGCCAAGCTCGACGGCGGCGCGGTTGAGCACCGGCAGGGCGCCGGGCATGCCGAGGCAGACAGGGCAGACATTGGTGTTGGGCGCGGCGCCGAATTCATTGGGGCAGCCGCAGAAAATCTTGGTGCGCGTGCCGAGCTGGACGTGGACTTCGAGTCCGATGACGGGCTCGTAGAGTTCGAGCTGCTCGGGCGTGGCGAGCCTGGGAGCGGCGGTGCTCATGCATTCGATTGTAAAGGCCGGAAGGGAAGGCGCGTCACGGCTCCACCGGGAGGCGGATCTCGAGCTCCGACCCGCGCGCCGGGTGGGAGTCGACGACGAGGCTGCCGTCGAGAGCGCGCACGCGGCGCATGATGCTCTGCGGGCCGAGGCGCAGCAGCTCGAGCTCTTCGAGCGTAAAGCGTCCCGAGAAGGGGTAGCCCGTGCCGTCGTCCTCGATGCGCAGCAGGATCTGGCCGTTCTGGCGGTCGAGGGTCACGGCGGCGCGGGAGGCGGCCGAGTGCTTGCGGATATTGTTGAGCGCCTCGCGGACGATCTGGATGATCTCGGGACGCGCTTCGAGATCGTCGTGCATCGCCTCCGCGGCGGCGCGGAACGTGGTGGGGATGCCCGAGTCTTTCTGGAAGAAGCCGGCGGTGGATCGCAGAGCGGCCGCCAGTCCGGCGCCGTCGACTTCCACCGGGCGCATGCCGCGGATGAAGCTGCGCACTTCGGTCACCTGGCGGGCGCAGATCTGCTGGAGCTCCCGCAGCTCCTGCATGCCCGCGTCGAAATTGCGCTCGAGCATCTTGCGCAGGATCTCGAGCCGCATCTGGATGGAAATGAAGCTCTGCAGAGGGCCGTCGTGGAAATCCGCGGCGATGCGCTCCCGCTCGTCCTCGCGCGCTTTCTGGGCCTCCAGGCGGCTGAGCACGGCCTGCCGCGAAGCGGCCGAAAGGCGGTCAAGAAGGCTTTGCCGCTGCAGCGCGACGATGCAGCCGAACATGCCCAGGATCAGCAGCAGCGGCTGCAGGCGGTCCATGCCGGCGGGTTGCACGCTGTTGACGAAAGCCAGCGTGAGCACCGTGGTCAGCAGCACGTCGCGCCACTCGAGCAGCGTCGCCGCCGCCAGAAACAGATAGAACGCCGCAATCGCCTGCAGCCAGAAGCGCTGTTCTCCGGCCAGCACCACGCACAGCAGGAACGCGGCCACGTCGAGGGCCGTGTTCAGCAGCCCGCCGCGGTCCAGCCGTTCCGCCCAGCGCCAGAAGATGGACACCAGGCTGTAGACCGTGACGACGGAGAGGATGAAGACCCAGGTAGCGGATTCGAGCCCGCCCTCTTCCAGCAGGATGCCGAGGCAGGCGCCGGTGACCAGCGCCCGGAGCACGCTGAGATAGCGCCGCCAGAGGTACGGAAGCACCATCTGGTCGGCGTAGATCATGCCGCGTCTACCTCACGTACAGGTAGAGCGTGTGCGCACGGCCTTCGCCGTCGTCCTCGATATGCTCTTCCTTGACGGGCGTCCAGCCGGGAATGCCGAAATCGTGCGCCACCACGCGCGCGCCCTTCTTCAGCTGTTTTTCGAGCAGCGGGCGCGCTTTCTCGACCGCCGAGGGCAGCAGGTAAATGGTGATCAGGTCGGCGTCGGAATAGTTCTGCTGCAGCAGGTCGCCGTGGATGATGCGGGCGCGCTTCTCCAGCCCGAGGGCGCGGATGCGGTCCGAGGACTGCTTCACCAGGTCCTCGTCGAACTCCACGCCCACGGCGTTGGCTTTGAAGCGGTCCGCGGCCATGATCACGATGCGGCCGTCGCCGGAGCCGAGGTCGTAGACCTTCTCTCCGGGCTTCAACCCGCCCAGCTTCAGCATCCGTTCCACCACCGTCTCCGGTGTCGGATAGTAAGGCGCCAGCTTTTCACCCTTGTCCTGAGCAAAGACGAAACAGGCGGCGGCGATGGCCGGCAAGGCAAGGCGCAGAACGTTCATCGGACCTCCCACACTCATGGAACGGCGTAAATGCGCACCGGGTTGCTGCGAATTCCGCCTGCTTCGACGATCAGCTGATGGATGCCCTCGTCGAGCAGGGCGGGCAGCTCCGCCTCCACCAGATAAAATCCCACATACCCCGGCGCCAGCGTGGCGCGCCGCACTTCCAGCGGAACCATGCCCAGCCATGCGCGCACGGGAACCGTCACCGCGGGCGGATTCGCCAGCGGCGCCGGCGTCCCGGCCGGCCAGACAGGCTCCACGCGCCCCAGACCGCTCATCAGGATCTGGAGCGTCATGCCGGGACGGGCCGGATGCATCAGCTCGACGGGAGCGCCCGTGTCTGCGTCGAGCACCATCGGCGTGCCTTCGTGATCGACAAGGATGGCCGGCGAGGCAGGCGCCAGAGCCAGCCCGAAGGCCATCCGTTGCGCGCCCGTCTGCAGCGCGACCTCGACCGAGGCGCCGGTCAATTCAAAAGGAAGCTGGATCTGCGACTGCTCCTCGCCGGCGTCGAGCACCGGGGCGGCGCGGCCGCCCGCCACGGCCGAGCTGGCGCGCGCTCCGACGAGCGTCATCAGGGCGCCCGGCGCGGCGGGCCGCGAGGAGAGATCCGCGCTGTGCACGAGCCTCGGGGCGCGCCGCCGGTGCGGCGCAGGCGCGGCGAACACGCCATATCCTTCCACCGCCGCCAACAGCGTCAGCCCGTTGTCGTCCAGCCGCACGTCCCGCACCGCTCCGCGGGGCAGCCCCGGACCCGCAGGCTGCCAGGCTGTCGGAGGGGCGGGATTCCGCAAATCTCCCAGAGTCCAGTACAGGCCTTTCGAGGTGGCAGCGTAGATGGCGCCGGTTTCCCGGTCCGCCGCGACGGAGAAGACGTCGCCGGGCGGCAGACCCGGCGACAGATCGTCCCACCACGCGCCGCCGTTGAGGGTGCGCATCAGGCGCGGCGCTCCCTCGCCGCCGGCGGCCAAGGCTGCAAGCGCGAAGTTCCGGTCCGAGCCGTCCGTCCAGATCCGCAAAACCGCGCCTGCACCGCTGGAGTCGAACGTTCTCCAGGCGCCGCCCCCGTCGGCGCTGGCGTACAGCCGCCCGTCGCTGCTCCCGAGATAGAGCGTCCCGCCTGAGGCGGCGACGGCCGTGATTACGGCCCCCAGCTCGGCGCTCCAGCGCGCCCGCTGCGCTTCTTCCCGCTCGATCAGCCCTTCCGGCGCGGGGAACCACCCCAGCCGCTGGCCCGGGTACCATTCGAACTCCTCCAGCCGCCCGCCGCGATCCACGGCGATCCGCACGCCGCGGCTGCCCGCGGGCGCCGCCAGAATCCGGCGCACGGCAAGAGACGGCAGCCCTTCGTTCATTCCGGTCCAGGAGCGGCCGCCATCCAGCGAGATCCAGACGCCGGAGTCCGTCGCGGCGGCGATTCTTTCCGGGTCGCGGGGGTCGGCGGCCAGATCCCGGACTGCGCCGCCCAGCAGCGACCCGCCCGCCCACGCCGTCAGGTTCTTCCAGGACAATCCGCCGTCTTCGGAGCGCCACACATGGCGGCCTCCGGCGTACCGGACGCCGCCTGCCGACAGGACGCGCGCGCCCGCCTCCGGGGCCGCAGCGCTGTTGACCGCGGGCGGAGGGGACGGGAGTTCCCCTGCTTCCGTCCAGCCTGCCTGGCCGTCGCTCGCAAAGATCCTTCCGCCGGGCGCCATCACCATCAGCCTGCCGGACGGGTCGAACCACACGCGCTCCACAGGGCCGCCTGCCACCGACGCCTGGCCCGCCACCAGGGAGGTGTTGCCGATCTGGCGCCACGAGAAGGCCTGCGCACGGAGGGCAGACGGGGCCGCAGCCAGGGCAGCCAGAAAGAGGACTGTGGCAGTTCGACTCATGCCTGCGTCCATTCTACCCTGACAGAATCGGCTGGCCATTGATTTCGCTGCAGGCATCGTGTTGACATTTCAATGAATTCAGGGGGCGGACCTATTCTTGCTCGGCAATTTTGGTGGTACATTAGAGCTTCGAGGTCCCGATGACGAGGACCGCACAGCTGCCGTATCTCCGGTTGGCGGCGGCCGTTGCACTGCTGCCGCTGATGGCGCTGCCCGTCTGCGCGCAGTTCTGGAACAGCTCCGCCAGCTCCGCAGCCGCCACTGCGGTGACGGTGCAGGGCAACGTGTCCCTTCTGCGCGACTCCTACCTTTGGGCGGTCAACTCGGGCGATCTGGTGCTCCCTCAACAGATTATCGTGACCGGACCGGACGGGTACGCCGTGTTCCGGGTCGCCGATGGCAGCACGTTCGAGGTTTTCCCGAACTCCCGGGTGACCTTCCGGGCCAACAGCGGCAACTGGAAGGACCTGGTGGACGTGTGGCTCGGGCGCATCCGGGTGCAGATCCAGAAGCTGGGCGGCGCGCCGAATTTCAACCGGGTGCACACGCCCACGGCGGTCATCTCGGTGCGCGGCACCGTGTTCGACGTCAGCGTGGATCCCTCCGACGAGACGACGCACATTGTCGTTGAAGAAGGGCAGGTGGCAGTCGAGCACCGTCTGATGCCCCGCGACGGCGACCCCAAGATTCTGAACGCCGGCGAAGAACTCGTCGTGTACCGCAACAGCCCGCTGTCGGCGTTGCGGCGCCTTGACCGGGGCCGTGTGATGCAGCTGATGGCGGATATCGTCTGGCAGATCCTGGTGCGGACTCCCCGGCTCCCGGGAGGCGGGGGCGGCGTGCCGACCGGGGGCACAGTGCCTCCGCCGCCGGCCGGTGGCGGGCTGCCGGGCGATACGGGTGCGACGCCTCCGCCTCCGCCGCCGCCTCCGCCGGGCAACTGACCCGGCCCGCGCCCTTTTTCTCTGCTGACTCGGCCTCTGCCTCCCGCAGCCATTCTCTCCGCTTCGTTTCCATTTGGGGTCGTCTCCATGCGGTCCCGGACATGGAGGAGAATCGCGGAAGGACCTGTGCAGCCGCGGCTGCTTGCAGGTACACTGGCTTCAGAGTGTTCGCGCAGATCGCATTCCTGCTGCTGGCGGCGCAACCCCCCGCCGCCTCTCCGGAGGCGGGGTTGCTGCCGGACTGGGAGCTGAAGCCGCGCGCCGCGAAGCTGGCCGAAGGCCTGGAACGGGTCCGGCCGCTTCTGGAGCGGTTGCAGCCGGAGCGGTGGACCGCCGCTGGCGCGCCGAAGCAGTACGAGCAGCAATACAGAGACTGTCTCGAGACCCTGAACTACGTTCTGGACGCCGCCGCCCGGCTCGGCGAGAGGCCGAACCGCCTGACGGTGGCCGTCGAGACGATGGTGCGGCTGGAAACGTTCGTCAACCTCGCCCGGTCGCTCAGCGAAGCGGTGCGGCGTTACCAGAACCCGGCCGTGGCCGATCTGCTGGACAGCGAGCTGGCGGCTTCGAGCGACCGCGAGTGGCTCCGGCGCCACGTGCTGGAGCTGTCCGCCGTGCGCGAGCGCGAATGGGAGACCGCCGAACAGGAGGCGCAACGGTGCAGAGAGCAGACGTTGAAACAGGGGCCCCGCAAATGAACGCCGCCGCGCCGATGACGTTCCCCTGCAGCATCTGCGGCGAGCCGGCCGCGCGCATCTGCGTCTGGTGCACCAAGGACGCCTGCGACAACCATCTGTGCGCGAAGTGCCGCCGCTGCAGCGACTGCTGCGAGTGCGAACTGGTCAGGGTCAGCCTGGAACAATCGTCATGAGAATTGTCTGCATCCACGCCCACCCCGACGATGCCGAGTTTCTGGCCGGAGGCACGCTGGCGCTGCTGGCGCAGGCGGGCCATGCGGTGGTGATCCTGACGATGACCTCGGGCGACTGCGGCAGCACGGAGCACGGGCCGGAGGAGATCGCCGACATCCGGCGGCTGGAGGCGCAGCGCGCGGCGGCGGTAATCGGCGCCGAGCATCACGTGCTGGGCTTCAAGGACCTGGCCATCTTTGTCGACGATCCTTCGCGCCGCCGCGTGACGGCGGCGATCCGCCGCTTCCGTCCGGACATCGTGCTCACAGCTTCGCCGCGCGATTATCACTGCGATCACGAGGCCACCAGTCGGCTGGTCACAGACGCCTGTTTCGGCGCATCCGCCCCCAACTACCAGACGCAGGCCTACGATCAGGCCCATGCGATTCCGGCCATCCCGCACCTGTACTACATGGATCCTGCGGAGGGAATCGACCGGGAAGGCCAGGTGGTGCCGGCGCACTTCTTCATCGACGTCGCCAGCGTCATGGAGACCAAGCGCCGCATGCTGGCCGCCCATGCCAGCCAGCGGGAGTGGCTGAAGAAGCAGCACGGCATGGACGATTACCTGGAAACGATGGAGGAGTGGACCCGCAGCCGGGGCCGCCTCTGCGGAACAGAGTGGGCCGAGGGCTGGAGGCAGTACATGGGCCACGCCTACCCGCGCACTCCGCTGTTGCAGGAACTGCTCGAGCCCTATCTGCGCCAGCCGGCAGGCTGAGTTTTGCGGCGGGCCAGGGCCAGCCAGAGCGAGAAGCCAGCCACCGGAATCGCGGCGGCGGCGAAGAACGCCTCGTCCCACGCGCGCTGATCCATCAGCCGGCCAAAGAACGGCATAGCCAGGGCGACAAAAGCCGACCATGAACCGGCGCCCAGCCCCGCGAGCAGCCCGGCATGTTCCGGCGCCACCACGCGCGTGGCATAGCTCAGGCTGACGATCACGTTGCCGCCGGCGATGAACATGGCCCAGAACAGCAGCGCCAGCAGCCAGCCGAACGAGCCGATCCGCGCGCCGAAGGCCAGCGGCAGCGTGCCTGCCAGCGCCGCCAGAGTCAAGGCCCGGAAGACAGAGGTCGAGTCCTCGCGCCCGCGCGCCAGCCGGTCCGCCAGCCAGCCCCAGAAGAAATAGCCGCACTCCCACCCGAGAGGCGGAATCCACAGCACCCGGCCGATCTCGATCTGCGTCTTGCCCAGCGCGCGGCCGAAGTACAGCGGCGCCTGGTACAGAACGAAGGCCAGCGGCAGGCAGCCGAGCGCATAGGAGGCGATGAAGGCCCACAACCGCCGGTCGCGCCAGTCGAGCCGCGCCTGCGGGCGGTTGGCCGCGACGTGCGGGCGCCGCAGCTCCTCGCGCAGGCTGACGCGGCGCCACAGCAGAAGCCACAGAAGGCCGATGACGCCGGTGAAGAGAAACGCGGCGCGCCAGCCGAAGGCGGCAAACACGGGCGTGATGATGACGGGCGTCAGCACCGCGCCCAGAGATCCGCCGCTGTAGGCCAGCGCCGCGCCGCGGCTGCGCAACCCCTCGGGCAGCGTCTGCACCACGGTGCGCAGTCCGCCGGGGAACGTCGCTCCTTCTCCGAAGCCCAGCAGCGCGCGGGCCGCGGCGAAGCTCCAGAAGCTGGAAAGGAGCGCATGCGCGGCTGAGGCGGCCGTCCATAACGACACGGCCGCGCCCATCGTGCGGCGCACGCCGGCGCGGTCCAGCCACCGGCCCCACAGCGGATTGCCCGCCATGTACGCGACGGAGAACGAAGACAGAATCCAGCCGTATTGTTCCGCCGTCAGGCCGCATTCGGAGAGGATCGTCGGCGCCAGCAGGGCCAGCGTGTTGCGGTCGATGTAGCTGATCAGGGAGGCGAGCAGCATCGTGGCCGCAGGCGTCCACAACCGGGCGGCGTCGCGCAGGGGGCGCGCGTTGCGGGCTGTCACTGCCGCGCCTGGCCTCCCGGCGGGAAAAGTTCGCTCAGAGTCACGAAGCGGTAACCCTGCTCGATCCACTGCGGCAACAGGCGCTCGAGCGCGGCGAGCGTGGGCGAGATGTCCGGATGATGGCGCATTTCGCGGCCGTCATGAAAGCAGAGAATCGCGCCAGGACGCACGCGCGGAGCGACGTGCTTCGCGATGCCTTCGGCGTCGAGCGCATAATCGCGCGCCAGCACCGTCCAGGCTGCGTGCGTCAGGCCCAGCTGGCGAAGAACGCCGCGCATGCCGAACCAGCGCACTCCGTACGGGGCGCGGAACCATTTCGGGGCCGCGCCGGCCACGCGGGCGATCGACTCCTGAGCCCGCTCGATCTCGTCGCGGATGAACTGCGGCGAACGCAGCCAGAATCCGTGGTGCCGGTCCGAGTGGTTGCCGAGCTCGTGTCCCTCCTCGACGCAGCGGCGCACCACGCGGGGCAGGCGGCGGGCGTGGTGGCCCAGCTGGAAAAACGTGGCGCGGACGCCGTAGGTGTGCAGCAGGCTCAACAGATCCAGCGTGGACTCGCTGGGGCCGTCGTCGAAAGTGAGCGCAATGGCGCGCCGCGCTTCCGGGCCGCGCCAGACGGAGGGGCAGAACAGTTGCGCAGACCGCCCGCGCGCGCCGTAGGCCAGGACGCCCGCCGCGCCCAGCAGCAGGCCTGCCGCTTCCGCAATCATCGCCGCGAGTCTACCATGACGCTTCCGCCAGAAACGCCGGAGCCCCGCGCGGCTCGCGCCGGCGGGGCTCCGGAAGGCAGCCGGAAGGAGAAGAGAATCAGAGACCCTTCGACGCCATGTAGAGGCACAGATCGACGACGCGGCAGGAATAGCCCCACTCGTTGTCGTACCAGGCGACCACCTTGGCCAGGTTGCCGTCGAGCACCTTGGTCATCTGGCCGTCGACGATGGACGAGTTCGGGTTGCGCATCATGTCGGTGGAAACCACCGGATCCATGGTGAAGGCGAGGATGCCCTTCAGCGGACCCTCGGCTGCGGCTTTCAGCGCCGCGTTGATCTCTTCCGCCGTGGCGTTCTTCTTGAGCAGCGCCACCAGGTCGACGACGCTCACGTTGGGCGTGGGCACGCGCATCGCGTAGCCGTCCAGCTTGCCCTTGAGCTCGGGCATCACCAGCCCGATCGCTTTCGCAGCGCCGGTCGTCGTCGGGATCATGTTGATGGCGGCGGCGCGGGCGCGGCGCAGGTCCTTGTGCGGGAAGTCGAGCACGTTCTGGTCGTTCGTGTAGCTGTGGATCGTCGTCATCGAGCCCTTCTCGATGCCGAACTGCTCGTGCAGCACCTTCACCACCGGCGCCAGGCAGTTGGTGGTGCAGCTGGCGTTCGAGATCACGTGGTGTTTGGCCGGATCATAGGCCGTGTGGTTGACGCCGATCACCACGGTGATGTCTTCGTTCTTGGCCGGGGCCGAGATGATGACCTTCTTCACCGAGCCCTTGATGTGGGCCTTCGCCGCCTCGGCGTCGGTGAATTTGCCCGTGCTCTCGATGACGATCTGCGCGCCCAGGCTCGACCAGTCGATGGCCGCCGGATCCTTCTGCTGGAAGACCTTGATGGTCTTGCCGTCCACGGTGATCGTGTCGGGCCCGGCGCTCACCTCGGCGTCGAGCGGGCCGAGGACGGAGTCGTACTTCAGCAGGTGCGCCAGCGTCTTGGTGTCGGTGAGATCGTTGGTGGCGACGAACTCGATGTCAGGATTCCTGTACCCGGCCCGCAGGACGTTGCGCCCGATGCGGCCAAACCCGTTGATCGCGACTTTCAGTGCCATTCAGGAGTATCCTCTCTGGAAGTAGAATGAAGTGCTCCCTATCAGGATATCAGACGGAAGGATCACGAAATGACCCGCAAGCTCCTGACATTCCTGCTGCCCCTCGCCCTGCTCGGACAGACCCAGCCGCCGTTCACGAAACAGTACATCCCCGTCCAGCCGTTTGACGCGCAGGAAAACGCGCGTCTGCTGAAGCTGTTCGACGGGCTGCGCGTGGCCGACGTCAACGACGGTCTCGACATCGCGGGGCTGGCCAACGTCATGATCATGTCGCCCGACATCCTCCCCATGTGGCGCGACGAGAAAGAGTTCAAACACCGCATCACGGGCTTCGCCGTGACGCTGCGCATCGTGCCGGCGCAGGCGCGCACGCCCGACTTCCCCAGCCACGACGAGTTCGCCAAATGGGAGGGCCAGTGGTACAGCCAGAAGACGCCCGAAGAGTTCGCCCGCTGGCTCAGCCCCGGCGCGATTCTCGTGATCGACGCTCAGGGCACGCACGACTCCGGCTTCTGCGGCTCCAACAACGCGCTCAACTGGTTCTCGCGCGGCATGCGCGGCATTGTCACGAGCGGCGGCTGCCGCGACTCGGATGAAAACATCCTGCAGCGCATTCCCATCTACCAGCGGCAGTACACGCGCGGCATCAATCCGGGGCGCGTCTGGGTGGAGAGCTACAACCAGCCGGTGACCGTGGGAGGCGTGCTCGTGATGCCAGGCGACATCGTCGTCGCGGACAGCGACGGCGTGGTGGTGGTGCCGCGCGCGAAAGCGGACCTGGTGGCGGCCGCCGCGCGCAGGATTCTCGAGGGCGACAAGAAGGCGCGCCGCAGCCTGTATGAGAAAACCGGCCGGCCGCTGGATCACACGGTGAAGTGACCGCGGCGGGCGGAATCCGCCGATTCCGTATCAAAACGTATTGGAATCCGGCTTCAAATTTGATACACTAAGGTCTGAATATCCGCAATATGCCCGCGACCACTGCAGCTCCCGATTCCGTCCGCGACAACCGCGAAAAGATGCTCGAGCGCGCCATGTCCCGCCACAACTATTCGGGCGATGCGCTGATCGAGGTTCTGCACGCCGCACAGGAGCTTTACGGCTTTCTTCCGCCGGAGCTTCTGAAGAAGGTGGCGCGCAAGCTGAAGCTGCCGCCAAGCCGGGTTTACGGCGTGGCGACGTTCTATCACTTCTTCTCGCTGCAGCCGAAAGGAGAGCATTTCTTCCAGGTCTGCACGGGCACGGCCTGCTACGTGGCGGGAGCGCAGGAGCTGCTGAACGTGCTGGAGCGGCGCTGCGCCAAGGCCGGATGCACGAGCCCGGACGGAAAAGTGAGCGTGCAGGCGGCGCGGTGCATCGGTTCCTGCGGGCTGGCGCCGGCGGTGATTTACGACGGCCGGATTCTGGCCCGCGTGACAGAGAAGCAGCTGAACGAGGAGCTGGACAGGATCGGCGTGTCATGACACTGGACGAACTCATCGAGCGGCAGGAAAGCGAACGGGAACGGCAGCGGAAGCTGAAGCGGCGGATTCTGTGCTGCACGGCGGCCGGCTGCATGTCCTGCGGCGCGGAATCCGTGCGCAAGGCCGTGGCCGCCGAGATCCAGGCGGAGGGCAAGGAGGCGGAGATGGAGGTATGCGGAACCGGCTGCATGGGGCTGTGCAGCCGGGGGCCTCTGGTGCGTACCTCCGACGACGGCGCCCTGTACGGCAACGTAGACGCAGAAGACGCGGCGGCGCTTGTCTCCGAAGCGCCGGCAGCGTACGCCAGGCTCGGCGTCAAGCGCATTGACACCTCCGCGCCGTTTTTCACGAAGCAGAAGAAGATCGTGCTGGCCCACAGCGGTGAGGTGGATCCCGAGCGGCTGAACGACTACATCGCCGCTGGCGGCTATCAGGCGCTGGGCCGGGCGCTGGCCGAAATGACGCCGGAGGAAGTGATCGCCGAAATCCGCAAAAGCGGCCTGCGCGGCCGCGGCGGCGCCGGCTATCCCACGGCGCTCAAGTGGGAGCTGGTGGCCAAGCAGAGCGCCACGCCGAAATACGTCGTCTGCAATGCCGACGAGGGCGACCCCGGCGCTTTCATGGACCGCAGCATCCTCGAGGGCGATCCGCATCTGGTGCTGGAAGGCATGGCCATCGCCGGCTACGCGGTGGGCGCGCAGCAGGGCTACATCTACGTCCGGGGCGAATACGCGCTGGCCATCCAGCGGCTGCAGGCGGCTATCCGGCAGGCGGAGCGCGAGCGGCTGCTGGGCAGCCGCGTGTTCGACGAGTCCTTCCAGTTCCGCATCGACTTGCGCATCGGGGCGGGCGCTTTCGTCTGCGGCGAGGAGACGGCGCTGATCGCGTCGATCGAAGGCCGCCGCGGGCAGCCGCGCCAGCGTCCTCCCTACCCGCCCGAATCCGGATTGTGGGGGCAGCCGACGCTGATCAACAACGTCGAGACGTTCGCCAACGTCGCGCCGATCCTGCTCAATGGCGGCGAGTGGTTCGCCTCCATCGGCTCCGGCGCGAGCAAAGGCACCAAGGTGTTCGCGCTGGCGGGCAAGATCGCCAACACGGGCCTGATCGAAGTGCCCATGGGCATTCCGCTGCGCGAAATCATCTTCGACATCGGCGGCGGCGTACCCGGCGGGGGCGGCTTCAAGGCGGCCCAGACCGGCGGGCCTTCGGGCGGCTGCATTCCGGCCGAATATCTCGATACGCCGGTCGACTACGAATCGCTGGCGGCGATCGGCTCCATCATGGGATCCGGCGGGCTCATCGTAATGGACCAGGCGTCGTCGATGGTCGACGTGGCGCGCTTCTTCATGGAATTCTGCATGGACGAGTCCTGCGGCAAGTGCATCCCCTGCCGCGCCGGCACCGTGCAGATGCACGACATCCTTACCCGCATCCTGCAGGGCGAGGGCGCGCCGGACGACATTGAAATGCTCGAGCGGCTGTGCGTGGTTCTGCGCGAAACCAGCCTCTGCGGGCTCGGCCAGACGGCGCCGAATCCCGTCCTGAGCACTCTGAAATATTTCCGCCACGAGTACGAGCAACTCGTGCAGCCGAAACCCGCCGCTGCCGGAGGCGAGTCATGAGCGTCAAGACCCTGGAAATCGACGGACGGGCCGTCACAGGCCGCGCCGGCGAAACGATCTTCACTGTCGCCTGGGAGAACGGCATCCGCATTCCCCGGCTGTGCCACGTCGGCGGGCTGTCCGATGTCGGCGCCTGTCGGCTCTGCCTGGTCGAGGTGGAAGGCTGGAAGAAGCTGGCCGCCGCCTGCCTCACGCCTGTAGAAGAAGGCATGGTCGTCCGCACGGCCACGGACCGGCTGAAAGAGCACCGGCGCATGATCGTCGAGCTTCTCCTGGCCGAACGCAATCACGTCTGCTCCGTATGCGTGATGAACGGCGCCTGCGAGCTGCAGGACCTGGCCGCCGAACTCGGCGTCGATCACGTCCGGCTCCGCTACCGCTTCCCGCGTCTCGGCGTCGACACCAGCCACGAGCGTTTCGGCATGGACCACAACCGGTGCATCCTCTGCACGCGGTGCGTGCGCGTCTGCGACGAAGTGGAGGGCGCGCACACCAAGGACGTCTCCGGGCGCGGCGCCCACTCGGCGATCATCACCGACCTTGGCGAGCCCTGGGGCGAATCCGACACCTGCACCTCCTGCGGCAAGTGCGTGCAGGTCTGTCCCACCGGAGCGCTGTTCTCCAAAGGCAAATCGGTGGCCGAGATGCGCAAGGACCGCGGGTTTCTGAAGTACATCGTCACGGCGCGGGAGAAACGGCAGTGGATCCGGTGAACCGAAAACTGCGTGTCGCGACTGCGTGGCTGGGAGGCTGCTCCGGCTGCCACATGTCGCTGCTCGACATGGACGAGCGTTTGCTCGCTCTGGCGGGGCGCATCGAGCTGATGGCCTCCCCGCTCACGGACCTGAAAGACTTTCCGGAAGCGGACGTCACGCTGGTGGAGGGCGCGGTCGCCAACGAAGACCACCTGGCCCACATCCGCCACATCCGCGCGCACACGAAGCTGCTGGTCAGCTTTGGCGACTGCGCAGTCACCGGCAACGTGCCGGCCATGCGCAACGCATACGGCATCGAGGAGGTGCTCAACGAGGCCTACCAGGCCAGCAGCTCCGTCGTAAAAGGCGTGCCCGCGGGCAATGCGGTGGTTCCGAAGCTGCTTGGCCGCGTGCGCCCCGTGCACGAAGTCGTTCCGGTGGATGTGTTCCTTCCCGGTTGCCCGCCGGACGCGGACGCGATTTACGAGCTGCTCTCGGCGTTGCTCGACGGGCGGCGCCCGGAGATGGGAGGGCGGAGGTTCGGATAATGCTGCGGCGCATTCTCATCGATCCTGTGACGCGCATCGAGGGGCACGCCAAGATCTCCATCTACGTGGATGGCGCGGGCGAAGTGGAGAGCGCGCAGTTCCATGTCGTCGAACTGCGCGGCTTCGAGAAATTCGCCCAGGGACGCCCGTTCCACGAGATGCCCGGCCTGATGGCGCGCACGTGCGGCATCTGTCCGGTGAGCCATGTGCTGGCGGGCTCGCGGGCCGGGGACGCGCTGCTCGGCGTCACGCCTCCATTGGCGGCGCAGCTGCAGCGGCGGCTGATGAACTACGCCCAGCACCTGCAGTCGCACGCGCTCAGCTTCTTCTACCTCTCCAGCCCCGATCTCCTGCTGGGGTTCGACAGCGACCCGGCCCGCCGCCATGTGCTCGGCCTCGCCGAGGCGGAGCCGGAGCTCGTGCGGCGCGGCGTCCGGCTGCGCCAGTTCGGACAGACCGTCATCGAGATGCTGGGCGGACGCCGCATCCACCCTCCGTTCAGCGCCCCTGGCGGCATGACGCGCGCGCTCGAGCGAGAGGACGCGGACCGCATCCGCGAGTGGATTCCCGAGGCCAGGGAGTCGGTCCGCATGGCTCTGGAGCGCTTCAAGAGAATCGCCGACGAATTCCCCGAAGAGATCGCCCATCTTGGCAACTTCCCCTCGCTGTTCATGGGCATGGTGAACCGCCAGGGAGATCTCGAACTCTACGACGGGCTGCTCCGCTTCGTCGACGGCGAAGGCAACATCGTGGCCGACGGCCTCGATCCGCAGCGCTACCACACCTTCATCGGCGAAGCTTCCGAAGAGTGGACCTACATGAAGTTCCCCTACTACAAGCCGCTCGGCTATCCCGGAGGCATGTACCGCGTGGGGCCGCTGGCGCGGCTCAACGTCTGCCGCGCCACAGGCACGCCCGAGGCGGACCGCGAATTGCGGGAGTTCCGCCAGCGCGGCAGCGGCGCCGTCTGCGCCACGTTCTACTACCACTGGGCGCGTCTGATCGAGATGCTGCACGCCGTGGAGCGCATCGAGGAGATCGCCTCCGACGAGGCCCTTCTCGGCAAACAGGTCCGCGCCCGCGCCGGGCAGAACCACAACATCGGCATTGGCGCCTGCGAGGCCCCGCGCGGCACGCTCTTCCACCACTACGAGGTGGACGACGACGGCCTGGTGCGGCGCGCCAACCTCCTCATCGCCACCGGACAGAACAACCTCGCCATGAACCTTGCGGTGACGCAGGCCGCAAAACGCTTTGTCCATCCGGACCGCGTCACCGAAGGCGCGCTCAACCGCGTGGAGGCGGCCATCCGCTGCTTCGATCCCTGCCTGTCCTGCGCCACGCACGCCGCCGGGCGCTGGCCCCTGCTTTTCGAAATCCGCCGCCGCTCCGGCCAATTGCTGGCGCGTTACGGCCGGGCCGGCTGAGTCGGCCGCAACCGGCCGGCCGCTGTCCGCGTCCATGAGAAAAAGGCGCTCCGCGCGTTCCGCGCGCGCCGTGCGTCCCGCGAACGTTGCCATGCGCAAAGCCCTGCTGAAGCTGCGCGAGGCGGAAGTCTTCGCCCGGGCCATGGCCAGCCCGCACCACCCGGTGCTCGTGCAGATCATCCCGATCCGCCGCTGCAATCTTTCCTGCGCGTACTGCAACGAATTCGACCGGACTTCCGCCCCCGTCCCCACGGAGGTCATGCTCCGCCGCCTGGACCGCCTCATCGAACTCGGTGCTTCAATCATCACCTTCAGCGGCGGCGAACCGCTCCTGCACCCGGAGCTGGAAACGCTGGTCCGCCACGTCCGCCGCGCCGGACGCATGGCCACGGTCATCACCAACGGCTACCTGCTTGGCCCGGAGCGCATCGAGCGCCTGAACCGCGCCGAACTCGACTACCTCCAGATCAGCATCGACAACGTCGAACCCGATGAAGTCTCCATGAAAAGCCTGCGCGTGCTCGAGCGCAAACTCGAGTGGCTCCGCCGCCGGGCCCGCTTCGCCGTCACCATCAACTGTGTGCTCGGCAGCGGCGTACGAAGCCCGGAAGACGCTCTCGCCATCACGAAGCGCGCACGCCAGCTCGGCTTTCATTCGACACTGGGTCTGATCCACGATGACCGCGGGCAGGCGCGCCCGCTGGACGGAGCGAGCCTGCGCGTCTTCGAGGAGATCACGAGGCTCAACGATTCCGTCTACAGCTTCACCCACTTCGACCGCTTCCAGCGCGAGCTGGCACTGGGGCGCCCCGCGCCCTGGCATTGCCCCGCGGGCGGACGGTTCCTCTATGTGTGCGAGGACGGGCTGGTGCACTACTGCTCGCAACAGCGCGGCTCGCCTGGCATCCCTCTGGAGCGGTACACGGAAGAGGATCTGCGCCGGGAAGGCGCCCGGCCGAAGCCCTGTTCGGATTTCTGCACCATCTCCTGCGTGCGGCAGACGGCGATGCTCGACGAAGTCCGCCGCCGCCCGAAGGAGATGCTGGAGGAGCTGATCTTGCGCCGCGGCCGCTCGCCGTGGTTTCTGCATTTCGTCTACTGGCTGTTTTTCCGCCATCCTCTGGCGGACTGGCTGCGCCGCCAGACGGCCGCTCTGCTGCGGCCTTCGCGCCGGCTGGCCGCGGCGGAAGAAACCGCTCAGCGGCTGCGCCGGATGTAATCCACCGTGACCGCGGTGAACGCCTCGACAAAGGGACGGCCGTTCTGCAGCAGATTCTCCCGCGTCATGTAGTCGAGCTCGACGTCGGGCCGCACGCCGACGTTCTCCACATAGGGAGTGGACGGGAACTCGGGGGTGACGATCTCGTACCGGCGGTGCATCAGCGAACGCGTGACGCGCGTCGACGCCTCGGCGTACCAGGTTCCGTTGCGGTCCACGACGTTGCCGCCGGCGCCCATGGTGCGCATGCCGACGAGCAGCGCCCGCTGGTTGTCCTGCAGCGTGGCCGGAAACGCGTCGCCGCCGGAGGCGGAGAATTCGTCGATCAGGACGACGATCGGCTTCGTGTACACCGTGCGCGCCGGCTCCAGCCACAGCGAGTGCTGCGTCAGAGAGATGGCGCCCGTGCGCCCGCGGTTCTCGCGGTAGGCCGTCAGAACATCGTTGTAGCGCGCCTCGTAGCCCGCAATCATGTAGTCCGGCAGATTCGAGCGGCGGGCCAATTCCAGCGTGGCCCCAAAGCTGGCCACTTCGGAGGCCGTCGGACGCAGCTCGAAGCCGATGGCGCGGAACAGAACCGGAATCAGCCGCTGGCACAGGTTCTCGACATACAGCACGCTGCCACCCGGGTTGCGCATGACGTCGATGACCAGGCCGTCGGTGTTCTCCTCCATCCAGGCGATCTCGCGGTCGAACTGCTGCAGCGCCGCCGTTGTGCCCAGCGAAGGGCTGAAGTTCGGAATCCGGATGAAGCCGATGCGCAGGTCATCGGCCTGCCACCAGCCGCTGAAGAAGCTGTCGGTCGAGGCGTTGCCGGCCAGACGTGTCTGGAAGCCCGCAGGCATCGAGAAAATGGGCCGCAGGCCGGGGTTGATGACGGCCATGCTGAGCTCGTCGATGCGCGCTTCCAGCAGCTCGGCCACCGGCCTCTGCCACGGCTGCAGGCTGTCCTCGTATTCGAGCAGCGAGGCCGCGCGGGGCTGCCCCGCGGCCCGGCCGAAAGGAGAGGGCACCGGCCCGCCCTCGGTGACGGGCACGCCGGTCTTGATCCACGGAATCGTGTACGTGCGCTCCTCGCCGTTCGCATGCCGGATCACTACCTCCGCCGTATCTCCGAGCCGGAACGCCCACGGGATGCGCGATTGCGGCCGCGTCGTGATCCGCGCCACCGCGTTGCGCGCCGTCGAGCGCGGATTGGCGGCAATCGAGTACTTCCAGAGCCTCCCGATCCACTCTTCCACAGAGACGCCGTCCACGCTCACAAGTTCGTCGCCGATGGCGATGGGGTACCTGGAAGAAGGCAGAGCGCCGCGGTTGATCGAATCAACCAGGGCGCGCCCGTCATAGAGATCGGCCGTGAATCCGAGCGTGGCCGAGAAAGTGAACGGGAAGCTGACGACATCGTGCGCGTCATCGAGGCTGGCCACGTACTCCACCAGCAGGTTCATGAACTCGATGTCGTCCTGGACGCGCTCGGCCCGTTCCAGCCACGGGCGCAGGTCATACAGGTCGAATCCGATGACGTCCCGCTTCCACTCGTAGGGCCCGTACTGCTTGGCGTAGAGAGCGGCGAGCATCTTCAGGTCGGCGGCGCGCTGCTCGGGCGTCAGGTTCTGCGACTGCGCGAGGAGGCAGGCGATGCACAGGGAGGCGAGGAGTCGGGCGGTCATGGGCCCAGTGTAAAACGAAGCGGCCCGGCCCGCCGTTCGGGCGGACCGGGCCGGAAGGTGAAGGGAAAGGACCTCAGAAGTCCACGCGGAGATTGAACTGGATGACGCGCGACAGGCCGCGCTGCGAGGTCACACGGCCGAAGTTCGCGCTCGTCGGATCCACGTTGGGCCCGGCGAAGTTGGTGTGGTTGGTGGCGTTCAGCAGGTCCACCGAGAAGCGGGTCTGGATGCCGCGATCCTGGTTGATGGGGAAGATCCGCTCGATCTTGAGATCGAGGTTCATGATCCCGTCCTCGCGGATCGCGTCCAGGCGCACGGGGAACATGCGCACGTGATACGAGCCCGGCTGATTGGCCGTGCGCCCGTCAAAGCCGACAAAGTCAGCCGGAGGAGCGCCGGTGCCCCGCCAGACGATCGAGCCGTCGAACCATTGCAGGATGTCGTTCTTCCGCACCCCCTTGTGGTTGAACAGCCGCTTCAGGGTGTCGCGGTCGATGTTGCCGTAGAAGAACCGGTTGCCCCAGTCGGTGGCTTCGCCCATCTGCCACTGGTAGACGCCAGACAGGTTCCAGTTGCCGATCACATGGCTCAGGAAGCCCTCCTTGACCCAGGTGCGGCCCTTGCCAAAGGGCGTCTGCCAGATCGACGTGAGCACGACGCGGTGCGGGCGGATGTTGTCGTTGATGCGCTCCGAGGGGAAGCGGTCGAATTCATTCAGGAAGAAATCGGCCGTGTAGCTCGAGGCCCACGTATACATGAAGCTCGCCTGCAGGCCGCGCGTCATGCGCCGTTCCACCAGCAGCTGCATGTCGTGGTAGGTGACGTAGCCGTTCCGGAGATTGTCGATGTCGCCGCGCGTCTGAACCGTGCCGTACTGCGGGTATGGCCGCAGCAGGCGGTTGCGGGCGATGACGCTCGACGTATAGAGCCCCTGGCCGCTCATGAAGCGGTACAGCGTGGGGTTGCTCTGCTGGATCGGCGCGAGATTGGCGAGGCGGAAAGGATTGGGCACGTTGCCGTTCAGATAGTTGTCATTGTTCTGGTCCCGCACCATGCCCTTCGTCCAGTACTGCTCTGGCAGAGCGTTGACACGGCGCGTGACCGGGATGTAGGAGTATGCGCCGTTGTAGGAGATATCGAACATCAGGTTGCCGGTCAGCTCCCGCTGGTAGCTGATGCGCCAGCGGTGCTGGAGCGCGGGCCGGAAGTTCCAGGGGCCGGCCGTGATGGTGCCGTTGTAAAGAGCGATTCCGCCCAGCGCCGAGCCGAACGGATCGTCGAAACGCGTGTTGCCGGCCGCCGGCCGGACCGGGAACGGATCGTTCATCACCGTGCGGCCCTGCGCAATCGCGGCTGCCGCATCGATGCCGCAACAGAATGTCAGGCCCGCGTCGTTGCTGATGGGCGTGTTCGTCGGCTGGGAGAAGCCGTTGACCGCGGGGCGGTCGTTGGAGACGTTCAGCGTGTCCTGGTACATGCCCCAGCCGCCGCGGATCACGTTCTTGTTGTTGATGGAATACACGGCGCCGACCTTGGGCAGGAACACATGCGTACCCTGGTTGGCCGTCTTGAAGCCGTTCTGGCCCAGGTACGTGCTGATGCCACTGGCCTTGAACTGGCTGGGAGCCATCTCCGGAATCGGGCTGGCTGCATAGGCGGCCTCCACCAGGTCCGTGATCGGGCTCTTCTGGTCCAGCAGCGTCCAGGCGATTGCACGGTTCCACTTCTCGTCGCTGCCGCCTTCGCGCTCGTACCGCAGGCCGAGCGACAGGCGGAACTTCGTCGTGACGCGCCAGTCGTCCTGGAAAAACAGCGCCCGGCGCGGCGTGCGGAAGTAGAAAGTGTCGTTGTAGTCGATCGAAGCGCCGCTGGGCATGCCCATCATGAAGCTGGCCCAATCGTGCACGTGGTTCGAGGCCTGGTTGTCGACGTTCGACGCCCGCGTCCAGGGGTTGCGGAACGTGAAGTATCCAGTGCTCGATCCCGGTCCGAGGGCGGCGAAGTAGTGCCGGCGCTCCTGCCAGCCGTACTTGAACGTGTGGCTGCCGCGGATCGACGTCATCGACGCCCTCAGCTCGCCGTTGGTCAGCAGCGTGCCGATCACGGGGTAGCTGCCGCCGATGTCGGTGATGTTGTTGAAGTCGATGCGGGGCAGCTGTGTGAAGCGGTCGGCGCGCTGGTCGATGTAGGCAGGCAGGCCCACGTCGGCGGCCTTGATCCGCGTCCGCGTCACGTTGCGGCTACCTTCCTCCCAGCGCGAGATCCCGAAATTCGTATCGAGAATGTTGTTGGCGTTGATCGTCCACAGATAGCCGATGTTGCCGCCCTTGTTGATGCGCGTCAGTCCGTTCGAGTGCAGCCCGCGCACCGTCTCGTACGTCCAGTCATACTCGTCGGCGAGGCGGTCGTTCCACTGCCACCGGAAGTTGAACCGCATCTCCTGGTTGATCACCCAGTCGTAGCGGTTGACGATCGAGTTGAACTTCTCGTCCTTCGGCATGGCGAAGGCGTAATAGTTGTTGAACATCTCCGGCGTCACTTTGCCGGGCACGTTGTTCGGCGTCGGGAAAAGCTTGACGTAATAGTTGTACGTCGGGTTCAGGACCGGCACGCCCCGGTTGCCGGGGAACGGCGTACGCACCACCGTGTTGCCGTCCAGGCGCGCCGAACGCGGATCGTAGATCGTATACAGGCGCGGGCCGTTAGGCACCGTCAGGAAGTACGAAAAGTCGCCCTGCCTCATGTCCATCGTCGGCACGGTGATGTCCGTGGAGCTGGTGGTTTCCGCCTTCGACTGCCGGATGCCGTTCCAGGTGAAGCTCCAGAACAGCTTGTCCTTGCCGTTGATGATCTTGGGAATCCAGACAGGCCCGGAAGCCGACAGTCCGTAGTTGTTCGACCGGCCGGTCGCCTGCTTTGGCGTCGTCTTGGGATCGATCAGGCCGGCGCGGACGCGGGCGTCGTAGGATTCGCGCTGGAAGAACGGGGTGGCGTTCCACCGCTGCTGCCAGTGCTGGTTGAACACGGAGCCGTGCAGCGCGTTCGTGCCCGAGCGGGAGCTGACATTGATCGCCGCGCCCGAGGTGAAGCCCTGGCTGGCGTCGAAGTTCGCCGTTTCGAGCTTGAACTCCGTGATCGAGTCGGCGGGAGGAACGAAGCCGACCCGGCGGCCGGAGCCGACGACCGTCATGCCGTCGATCGTGTATTCGTTCTGCCCGACGCCGCCCATGGTGTTGAACGCCGACGTGCCTGCATTATCGAACGGGCGGCGGTACTCCGGTTGTCCGGTCCACTGCATGCCCGGCGCCAGAGCCGACAGCGCGAACGGGTTCAGGTCGGAAAAGGGCAGGTTAATGAGCTGCTGCTGGTCGAGCACCCGGCCGCCGCTGGCCGTCGTGGTCTCCAGCAGCGGCGCTTCGGCTGTCACCTGAACCGTCTCGGCCACGGCTCCGATCTCCAGCGAAATTGTTGATCTCCAGGCGCGCGCCGACATTGACGGTGATGCCAGACCGCACCAGCCGTTTAAAGCCCGGCGCCTCGACGCTGACCGAGTACGTGGACGGCTCCAGAAAGTTGACCTCGTAGTAGCCGGTCTCATTCGTCACCGTACGGCGGGTTTCATTCGTCTGCGTGTTGGTGACGACCACCTGTGCGTTGGGAATGACGGCCCCCTGCGGGTCTGTCACACGGCCCGTGATGGCGCCGCGCGACTCCTGGGCCGCCAGCCAAACGGGAACCAGAAGGGCTAAGCCGATTCCCGCGGCGAGTCTCTTCATCATGACTATAAAGACCTCCTGTCTGCGCGGCGGCGCATGGGCCGCCGCGTGCTACACGATTTAATCACGGCTTTCCCGGCGGGTCAATCCTTGTTCAGTAAAAAACGAATCCACGTTTCATGTTCGTGTTTGCCCTCTCCTGCAACCGGCACAGGGAAGTGATATATAGAAGAGCGCGGTGTCTGAATCAGCCAAGGAGACAATCATGCACGACCTGTTCGATCTCAGCGGCAGGGCGGCGGCGGTCATCGGCGGGGGCGGCGTGCTGGCCGGAGAGATGGCGCTCGGGCTGGCCGCGGCCGGCGCGGACGTGGCCATCCTGGATTTCAATGAGGCGGCGGCGCAGCAGAAAGCCGCTAGGATCGAAGCGATGGGAAGGCGCGCGCTGGCCGTCCGCGTGGATGCAACGCAGAAGTCCGACCTCCAGGCGGCGCTGGACCGGATTCTGGGCGAATTCGGCCACGTCGAGGTCCTGATCAATGCCGCCGGGATCAACAGCGGCACCCCTTTCTTCGAAATCACCGAAGAAGAGTGGCAGCGCATCCTGGATGTCGATCTCAAGAGCGTGTTCCTCGCCTGCCAGGTCTTCGGAGCCTGGATGACCCAGCCGGGGCGCGGCGGCTCCATCATCAACATCAGTTCCGCCTCATCCGGTCCGCCCCTGTCCAAAGTGTTCACGTACTCGATCGCCAAGGCCGGCGTCAACCAGATCACCCAGTTCCTCGCCCGCGAATGGGCGCAGAAAGGCGTCCGGGTCAATGCCATCGTGCCCGGCTTCTTCCCCGCCGAGCAGAACCGCAAGCTCCTGACCGAAGAGAGGGTGGCCGACATCATGCGCCATACGCCCATGGGCCGTTTCGGCGATCCCCGCGAGCTGGTCGGCGCCGTTCTCTTCCTTGCATCCGACAAAGCCTCCAGTTTCGTCACTGGTTCCATCCTCCGCGTCGACGGGGGATTCCTGGCCATGACCATCTAGCGGGTGAGGAACTACACCCACTGAAATTCTTGCGCACGGGGCCGTCACGCTCACTCTGTGCGCAATATCTGCATAGCTGGCGCCGTTGTAGACGGGCGCTGTAGAGTCCCTCAACAATTTCAGCTCTTCAGATCGGCAACTCAGATTCGGCCAGCAAATTGCTAGATCGCAAGACGGCTCAATCTGTATCGACGGGAGTCATTCCTATGGGCACGTATGGCTGGCTAATTGACGAGAAACTCTGCATCGAATGCAGGGCGTGCGAATCGGCCTGCAAAACCTGGAACCAACTGGAGACGGGTGTGGGAGTTCGCTGGCGGCAGGTTCGGGTGCGGGAGACGGGCGTGTACCCGCAGGTCCGGCAGCAGGCGCTGACCGGATCGTGCCACCACTGCGAAAACGCCTGGTGCATGAAGGTATGCCCGGTGAAAGCGATTTGGCGCCGTGCGGAGGACGGCACGGTTCAGATCGACCAGGACAAATGCGTGGGCTGCCAGCAGTGCGCCATGTTCTGTCCGTACGGGGCGCCGCAGTTCAACTTGCGGACCCGGAAAATGTCGAAGTGCACGTTCTGCATCGACCGGCAGGAGCAGGGTCTCGATCCGGCCTGCGTGACCCTCTGCCCCACCGGGGCGCTGCAGTACGGCCCCTGGGACGAGATTCAGAACAAGGGCTCGGAGACGACGGAGAACTTCGCGCCGCCGCGGCAGACGCGGCCCAGAATCCGTTTCATCAAAGAAGGATTTCCAGTGACCAGATAAGGAGGCAGCCATGGCATTCACGAGAAGAGATTGGTTGAAAACGACGGGCGCCGGGCTGGCCGCTGCGCCGGCTGCTCTGGCGGATTTCCAGGACTATTTCCAGCCGGCCTCGGCCTCCGCGCCGGCCGTGACCCGGGCTACTTCCTGCTGCGGCATCTGCTCGCCGGCCTGCGGGCTTCAGGCCACTATCCAGGACGGAGTCGTACGCTTCATCGAAGGCCTCCCGGGCGACGCCCACGGCCTCGGGCACCTGTGCGGCAAAGGCGCCGCCAGCGTGAATTACCTGTACGACCCGGACCGCCTGAAATACCCCATGAAGCGCACCAACCCGAAGAAGGGATTCCACGAAGATCCGGGCTGGGTGCGCATCTCCTGGCAGGAAGCGCTGGACGAGATCGCGTTCCGCATGAAGCAGACCGTCGACAACTACGGCCGCGAGGCCCTGCTGTTCGTCACCCTGCCCTCGCCCGACCTCTGGCTCCGCTTCATGAACGCCATGGGCGTCGTCAACCGCGTCGATCACCGCGACGAGTGTTTCCTGACCGACATGATCATCCAGCGGTACACCACCGGCGGCAAGACCTGGTGCAACGACTTCGAGAACTCGAAATACATCCTGCTGTTCGGCTGGGACATCGTCGCCAAGGCCAAGATCATTTATGCCAGCGGCATCGTCGAAGCGCGCAAGAGAGGCGCCAAGGTCGTCCACTTCTCGCCCAATTACACGGCCACCAGCCGCTTCGCCAACGAGTGGATTCCGGTCAAGCCGGGCTCCGACCTCGCCATTGCCCTCGCCATGATCCAGGTGATCATCAGCGAGAACATTTACAACAGGGAATTCGTCGACAACTACACGAACTTCGGCAAGTACGAGTCGGAGATCCGGGCCCATTTCGCCCAATACACGCCGGAATGGGCCGAGACGATCAGCGGCGTCAAGGCCGCCGACATCCGCCGCATCGCCCGCGAGTTCGCCTCCAGCGGCCCGGCCATCGCTCCGGCTCACAAGAAGACCCTCTGCGCCAACTACATGAACGGCACGCAACTCGTGCACGCCATTTCGATTCTCAACATTCTTGCCGGCACCATCGACCGCCCGGGCGGACGCTACTTCCCGCGCACGCACAGCATCCCCGGCGTGGATGCCGTGTATCCTCCGCCCGCCTATCCGCCCAAGGCCGGCCGCCGCGTCGACGGCCGCGACAAGCTGCCTCTGGTTCAGGAAGTCGATGCCGGCCTGTTCTCCACCCTTGCCGACGGGATGCTGAACAAGTACCCGGGCATGATCAAGTTCGCCTTCTGGAACGCCTATACGATCCTGGCGTTCCCGAACCCGAAGACCATGGAGGAAGCCATGAAGACCGTCGACTTCACGGTCGTCATGGATTTCATCCCCACCGACACGGTCAGCATGGCCGACATCGTCCTGCCTTCCACGATGTACCTGGAAGTCAATGACGCTGTCGCCCGCGACTACAACGCGAAGTATCCGCAGACGGTCGCCCGCGCCGCCATCTCGCCGCCGCCGTTCGAGACCCGTTCCATCGGCTGGGTCGCCATCGAGCTCGGCAAGCGGCTCTGCCCGGATTATTTCAAGACCCCCGACGGCAGCTGGATCAGCCCCGCCACCCTGCTCGACGAGAAAGTCCGCCGAGCCGGGCTTGGCGAAAACTTCGCCGACTTCCGCGCCAAAGGCATCGTCGAACGGCCCGCTCCTTTCACGCCGCGCACCAGCTTCGTCAGCGTGAGCGGCGCTGAAGGCAAATGCCAGATTTATGTCCCTCAATTCCCGGCCCGCGGTGCCGACCCGCTGCCGAAGTGGGTTCCCAAACGCGATGAACCCAACGAGCACTATCCCTACTACTACATGACCTTCATTCCGGCCATCCACAAGCGCAACACCACGCAGAACATGGCCATCCTGAACGAGATCATGCCAACCAACCACGCCATCATCAATCCGGCGATGGCGAAGAAGCACGGCATCAGCGAGGGACAGAAGGTCCTCGTCCGCTCCCGCGCCGGCCAGATCGAGCTGCCCGCGCACCTGAGCGAGACCGTCCCGCCCGACGTCGTCATGGTCGCCCACGGTTTCGGCCACGCGTCCCGCGCCCTCAGCAAGGCCGGCGGCAAGGGCGTCCGCGACGGAGACCTCATCGCCAACCCCTCCATCGACGACTTCATCAAAGCGGGCAACTACGGCGGCTCTTCCTGCATCATGGATGCCGTCTGTAGTATTGAACCCTTATGAGCGAAATGCGCGAGAACCTGGCCCAGCTCTACGCCGAGCTGGGCCAGGCGCTCCTGAAACCGCCTGAGGAACAGGACGCGGCCATCGAATACTACCGGCTCTTCTTCAATCCGCTCGGCTCCCCCTGTCCTCTGTGGCAGTCGGTCTACGAGAAGGAGGAGGGCAAGCCGCCCCAGCTGTTCGGCGAGGCGCACCACCGCGCGCTCGCCTGGTACCGCCGCTACGGCTTCGAGCCCTCGGCGAAGAACGAGCCTGCCGACCACCTCGGCCTGCTCCTGCTTTTCTACGCCAAACTCCTCGCCGATGGCGAACCGGCCGGCGTGCTTGAGCAGTTCGAAAACGATCACCTCCGCTGGGCCGAAGCGTTCATCACGAAACTGAAAGCCGAAGCCCGCCATCCCTACTTCCAGGAACTGGCGGCCAGACTCGACGAGAACCTCTAGCCCCGAGCGCACCCGAAAACCGGAAGGCGCGGACGCCTCTTTCGTGCGCCCTCAACTGCTCATGCCGGGCGCCAGCCTGCCATGCCTCCATTTGGGCCTTGACACATCGGGGGGGGAGTATCATTTCCTGTAGGAAGCAACGCAATCCCAAGCCACTCTCGCAGCTCGTATGGCTGAAATCCTGGTCAGCAGGAGGGAGCGATGACGTTCACATCGATTTCGCTGCGAAGCAGGTGCTCTGCGGCTTTGTTGGCAACTGCGTGCTGTTTGTTGGTTCCCGCGAGTCTTCCGGCTTTCGGCGATCAGCTCGCGCTGAGATTTGCGGCAGATCTGGCGAGGCTGAGCGGCGAGACCATCCAGGTGAAGGCGATATCACCACTGGCTGATGGAGGGCTCGCTGTTTTGGCGGTATCCCCGGAGAATCGCTCCACGCCGCCTCGCGTCCTCAGAATTTCTGGCAGTGGAGTCCTTGCCGGGAAACAAATTCTCTTCGGCTTCTCGCACCACGTCTCGGGCATGTCCATCGACGATGCCTCGACGATCACCCTGGTGGATCGGGCCGCTTCAGTTCCATCCGGCAGCCGCGCCGCCTTCCGAACCATCGCGGAGGGCGGCGCCGCCTCGACGAAAGCGCTCGCCGAGAGTGGAGTGGCCGCCTTTTTCACCCGGCATGGCGATGTCTTCTATATGACAACGGATGGCGCCGTCTGGAGGGCGGGCGAACGGTCGCCAAGACTTGCGCTGATCGCGGACAAAGCAGAGTTCCAACAGCATCTGATCCTGCCTTCGGGTGTCAGTTTCTTCCCGTTGCCCGGGGAGAGAGTCGGCGCCGTGGCGAAGACTTCCGCAACGTTGTACGTGGGATCCCTTGAACGCGGAACCTCAGAGCGCGTGACAATGGCTTGTCCGGAATTGGCCCGAGCGAAACAGACGTATGCTTTGATTGCCGAGCAGGCCAAGCAGCACTTGCCCGAGGCGAAACATTTCGCCAATCCGGCACCCGCATTGGCGAGCACGGCGGACGAGGAGGGCCACATCTACACGCTGGTGTCCCCATATTCACTCAAGACCGGCGCGACCGTCGTGCAAAGCGACACGGACGGTCGCCAGGCAGCGTTGCTGCGGTTTCCGCTCACCGTCTTTCCAGATGCCAGGTTCGGCCCTTATTTCCTCGCTGTCAGGCAGGGAACGCTGTATGTGGCGGCGCCGGATGGGAAGGTTGCTGCATTCGCGCTGAGGGGGGAGACGCGATGAGGACAAAGGCGCTTCGAAAGGTAGTAGAACACGGGCAAAGCCCACGGGTGACGGAGGTAGGTGTCGGAGTGGGAAAACAAGCCATCGCTGTTGTTCTGACTGCGATGGTAGTCTGGCTGGGTATCTCAGCGTCTTTCTCCTGGGCTGCGTGTGATCGCAGCCGGAACAATTTTGGGCGGTTCATTGCCCACGAGTGTGTGGAAGGTGTCTCAACCTGCGCGGGAGGTGATGCATGCGAGCTCGATCTCTGCCTTTGTCCCGCCACAGGTGAAGAGGGTTACATCCAGTATTGCGTCCATCCGGATTGGTGCGGTTTCATCCCGGGCTGTTTTCGCCCAGGCGAATACCCACAGTGCCCCGGAGAGTATTAGCAGGATGCTGAAGCACGCATCGTTGTCGCTGTCAAACGAACGGGCAATCCAGGAGCCACAGCTCCCCTCTCGTGAAAACTCAGGCTCTTCCAGCGGCCCGTCAACAGCGGCTTCAGGAGGTCATTGAGATGGCAAGGTTTGTGACGGTTATTTTCTTCGCTGCCGCTCTTCTGATGATCTTCGGCGGACGCAGCCCGGCGAACGGCGAGTTCACGGCGCATGAGCGGGTTTGGCGCCATCGTGCAGATGGATCGATTTCCATAGAAGTCATGATTCACGCCGTACGCCGGGATGGCGCGCGGGTGACGGTCCGCAAACAAATCGATGGGCGGCCGGTAGGCAATCGCCTTCTGATCGATCCCAGGCGGCAGGCGCGGATTGTGATCGAGCCTCGCGCCGAGGCCAAGGTGACTTATCCGTTGCCGGTCTCGGAAATCCAGGCCTTGCAATCGGATCCTCAGCGTTGCGGAACTTCGCTGGACGCCCCGGTTGAGACGAGGCTTGGATTCACGGTCTACAGACAGGTCCATAACCTGAACATGGCGGACGAGCCTCTGCGTCTTGTCCGGTGGGTTGCACCGTCTCTGAGCTGTCTGTCTTTGCAGGGAACAACCACCGTGATTCGGGAAGGCGGGGAGGAGCTCGTGGCGGAGTACAGAGTGGAACGGGTTGAGATAGGCGAGCCAGACAAGAGTCTGTTCGAGGTGCCTGAGCACTACCGGGAAATGACTCCCTCTCAGCTGATGGAGGAGGTGTCCCGAAGAGAAGGACGGGAGTGCAACGAGTGTTACCCCGCTCGTATGCGCCTGGATGAGGTTTACTGGTCGTATCAAAAGAGGTGACGGCTGTCTGCGTCCGGCCTGGCGCAACTCCGGCACGCGGTGCATCCGACTGCGTACACTGGACGAGCATGATCCATATCCTGCTCTCTTTCCTTCTTCTGCAATCGCCGGATGAACTGCGCGCGAAGATGCTCGAACTGATCGGCGGCCTGCCCGAGGTGCGGACGCCGCTCAACGCGCGCGTGACCGGTGTGGTGGAGCGGCCTGGCTACCGGGTGGAGAAGCTGCTGTTCGATTCGCTGCCCGGTTTTCATGTGACGGCCAATCTGTATGTGCCCGCGGGCAGGCCGGGACCGTTTCCCGCGGTGCTCGGCACGGCCGGCCACAGCCCGTCGGGCAAGGCGGCAGCGGTGTATCAGCGCGCCTGGATTTCGCTGGTGCACCGCGGCTATGTGGTTCTTGCGTACGACCCGCCAGGGCAGGGCGAGCGCATCGAATACTTCGATCCCGAGATGCTCCGCCCCCGCCTCCGTCCGGGCGGAGTCGAGGAGCACATCATGGCCGGTCTCCAGTGCCTGCTCGTCGGCCACTCCATCGCCCGCTATTTCGTCTGGGACGGCATCCGCGCCTTCGACTACCTGACCACGCGCCCGGAAGTCGATCCCCGAAGGATCGGCGTCGCCGGCAACTCCGGCGGGGGGACGCAGGCGGCCTATCTCGCGGTCTTCGAACCCCGCCTCGCCGCCGCCGTCTCCTCCTGCTACATCACCCGTTGGAAAGAGCTGTGGGACGGCCCCGGTCCGCAGGACGCCGAGCAGGTCTGGCCGGGATTTCTCGCCGCACAGCTCGATTTCGCTGATTTCATCCGGGCTTTTGCGCCGAAACCATTCCTGATTTCCTCCGCAATCCGGGACTTTTTCCCCATCGAAGGCGCCCGCGCCACCTTCCGCGCCGCCGCGGAGTTCTACCAGCAGATGGACGCCCCTGGCCGGGTCGAGATGGCCGAGCACGATGACACCCATGGCTGGTCAAAACCCCTGCGCGAGGCCACCGTCCGCTTCTTTGACAGGCACCTGCGAGGCGTGGACGAGCCTTATCGGGAACCGGAATTTGACACGGAACCCGAGTCCCGCCTTTGGGTCACGCCCACCGGATATCTGGCCAATTCCATCGGCAGCGAGACCGTCTTCACTCTGAATCGAGCCATCGCCGCTGACCTCTATCCCCGCCGCCGCGCGCTTTCCATCCGCCGGCCGGACGAATTGCAGGCCCTCGTCAGCGCCCGTCTCAAGATCACTCTTCCTCCGCAGCCTGCCCTTGGGCGCAGTGGCGGCGCACCGGGGATCGTCACCGCGGGAGTTCCGAAAGCGGATCTCGACGATCTCCGCCAGTCCGGCTGGGCGGTCAGACCGGCCGATCTTGGAGCGCTGCCAGAGGGACGCATCGGATACTCGGCCGCGTATCAGGCTGCCGCCCGCGAGTGGCTGTATGGCCGCAGCCTCCTCGGCCGCCATGTCGAGGCCGTCCTGCGCGCTGCCGCGGAGCTCAAGAGCGATCCCGCGGTCGATCCCAGACGCATTTTCGTGTACGGCCGCGGCGCGGGCGGCGTTGCCGTTCTGATCGCCGCCGCCCTTGACGAACAGCTCGCCGGCGTTGTCGCCGAACAGTTGATCACGAGCTGGTACGCCGTCACCCAGGCCAGACTTCACGAGGGCACAGCCGAGATCGTCGTCCCCGGCGTCCTGCAGGACTTCGACCTGCCCGATCTCGTCAACCTCATCGCTCCCCGCCCCATCTGGCTCGCCGACCCGCGCGCGCCGGGCGGAGGCCGCGCCGATGCTTCCGAATACCCCCGAGTCTGGGTTCGCCTCGTCGAGCGTGGCGAAGATTGGCCCGCAGGCCGGTGGCTCGCTCCTCTTCTCGCCTCTCCGCAGTGAACACGCCCGCGCATCGTGTCATCAATTTAAGAGTTTCAGGTAGATTTGCTTGACATTCGCCCAGAGAAGGACTAGGCTGGCTATGAGTTGCCTTTATTGTTGGAGGAGACGACCTCATGATCTTTCGAGCCCTGCTCCTGGCTGCCTTGGTCATCGCCCCGGGAACCGTCCACGCTGCGGTCATCTTCAACGAGTCGGAACCGAATAACACCTGGGCCACAGCGAACCTGATTTCCAGTCACGACGGGACCATCATCATCAACGGCTCGCGGGTGGGCGACAGCTCGGCAGACTATTTCCGCTTTCCCGTGCTCGCCGGGGATACTCTTACTGCGAACGTTTGCTGCTACGGCGACCCGATGCTGGCGCTCATTGACCCATCGGGAAACGTGGTTATGATCAACGACGACTGGTACTCGTTGATGCCGTACATCTCTTATGCGATCTCAACCAGCGGCTTGTGGACCATCGCCGTGACGGGCTGGCCTGATTTCGGCTTTTCTGGTGGTGGCAGTTCTGGATGGACCTACCAGGCCACCATCTCGATGCAGCGGGCTGCCAGCAGTGAGATCCCGGAACCCGGCACATTGGTCCTGATGGCAGCCGGACTGTCCGCCGTTCTTGCGCTTCGCCGCCGCTGATCAATCCACGCGGCGCGGGCGCATCCGTGCGTCACTTCTTCTTCGGCTTGGCCTCCGCCGCGGCCTTCGCCTGCTCGAGATCGGCCTCCGTGGCCTCGCGCCACCCTCCCGTGCTCTGTTTCGGCTTTCCTGTCGCTGAGACCGGCTCGTTGGGCGCAGGCACGCCCAGCCGTGGATCAGGCCCCCGGGGTCCGTACGTTTCCCCCGGACTCCGCCGCAACTGCGGCGCGGACCCGTCCGTGCGCGGCGCCTCCGGCTCCTCTTCAATTTCCGGCGCGGGCTGCACAGGCGCTGCAGCGCCGCCCGCCGCGCTGATCTCCTCTTTCGGGGGCGGCGTCCAGTCTGTTGGCACCACATACTGCGAGCGGTACCTGAGCTGCGCGCCCGGATGCCGACGGGAAGCCTCCCGCGACAGCGCTACGGAGATGCTCCGCCTCTGCCCCACTTTCGCATCTTCGGGCACGGAGAAGAACAGCGAATACCGGTGCCTCAGGCTCTCCAGCGTCTCCTGGAGCGCATAGGCGTGCTCCACCGGCAGGCTGTCGCCGCCCGATTCCCGCGCGATCTCCGGCGTCCCGGCCGATTGCGTATGCGGGCGCACCGGCCCCGGATAGCGGCCCGGATAACGCGGGCCGAAGATGATGTCGCCCCAGCCTGGCCGCCGTCCCCCGCGCCCCGTGCCCAGCGCATCCGGCGCGATCAGCGCGCTCAACACCGCCTCCGCATCTTCCAGCGCCCGCAGCACCCGTTGCTCGTTCCGGTCCCGCTCCGTCTGATCGTCCGTCAGAATCACGATCGCCCGCCTCGCATCGCGCCTCGCTGACGATCGCACATACCGCGCGGCATCGACCAGCGCCCGTGTGATGTCCGTCCCGCCGTTGAACCCTTCCTCCCTCACCACCGCGTCCAGCCCGTTGGCCACCACCTCCAGCGAATCGCTCCAGCCCAGCCGCATCCGCGAGCGCCGGTCGAAGACCATGATCGCCCCCCGGTCGCCCGGCGCCAGCGTGCGCAGCGCGGAGCGCGACGCCCGCGCGATCCGCTCCACATGCGGCTTCATGCTCACGCTCACATCAATCAGGAACAGCACGTCCAGCGGCATCTCCTCCGCTGCAAAACTCCGGATCGGCCGCTCCTTCTGGTTCTCGTACAGAACAAAATCCCGGGCCGTCAGCCCCGCGATCGACCGCCGGTCCGGGCCGGTGACAAGCACATCCACGCGCACGAGGCTCACGTCGGACCGGAAGACGAACGTCTCCTGTTCCTGCTGCGCCCGCGCCGCGGGCGCAGCCGCCAGTGCCAGCACCAGGAGCGCGCCTAGCATCATTACACCCTTCCGACGCTGCCGCGCCAGCGGGCGTTGCAGGCCGCCCCCAGAATCTCACGGATTCAGCCACGCGGCAAGCCTTGCCTTCTGTTCCTCGGTCGCCTCCGGCCGGACTTCCAGCGTCCACGACTCCGGCGTCCGCGCCTCCAGCGGCAGCTTCAGCGTCATCAACTGATCGCGCCGCGCGATGAGGACCTCCACCGTGGTTCCCGGCTTGTAGTTGTCCAGATGCGAGGGCCACTGCTCGGGCCGCACCCGGAAGCCGTTCACCGCCAGGATCTCGTCTTCCACGTTGAAGCCGGCGTCATAGGCGGGCGTGCCGCGTCTCAGGCCGGAGATCACGATGCGGCCCGGAGTGTTCGCGCTCACGCTGATTCCCGTGACAATCTGCGGCCGCCCCTGCGCCGGACGGAACCGCAGCCCGAACCAGTCCAGCATCTCCTGGTAGTCCAGCTCTTCCGTCGTCTCCAGCGCCTTCCGGAACCACTCCGACAGATCCGCCCCGGCCACTTCGTTGCACACCGCCCGGAACTCCTGCGGCGTGTAGCCGCGCGCTCCGCCGTATCTCTGATACGCCAGCCGCATCGCATCGTCCAGCGAACGCCGCCCGCCGGTCAGCTTCCGGATCTTTGCGTCCAGCAGCAGCCCGATCACCTGGCCTTTCGTGTAGTAGCTGATCGTCACGTTCGCCGAATTCTCCGTCGGCCGGTAGAGCCCGATCCACGCATCGAAGCTCGCCTGCTCCACCGGCGTCACCAGCCGCCCCGGCGTCGCCTGCAGCTGCCCGATCGCCTGCGACATCGCCTGCAGCAGCTGTTCCCGCGTCGACAGCTTCGCCCGCGCCAGCGCCAGCGGCCCGTAATACGACGTCACGCCCTCGGCCAGCCACAGGCTCCGCGTGTAGTTCTCGTTCTCGTAATCGAACGGCCCCAGCTCCACCGGGCGCAGCCGCTTCACGTTCCACAGATGGAAATACTCGTGGCTCACCAGCCCCAGCCACCCCAGCCGCGTCGGCCGCCGCACGCGCGGCGCGGAGGGATCGGGCGCCGCCGCCGGCGCCTCCTGCCTGTTTCCGTACGACCAGCGGCTCGTGTTCATCCACGTCGAATTGGCATGCTCCAGCCCGCCGCCCGCGCCGGTCAGAAGGTTGAAAAACACATACTTCTCGTACGGCAGCCCGCCGAACATGCGCGCGTACACTTCGACGATTTTCGCCACGTCGCGCGCCGACGCCGGCCCGTCCCACCACGGACCTTCGCCCTCATTTACCAGGTAATGCTTCTTGCCCGCCACGGTGAACTCATGGATCGGCGCGTTGCCAGCATAGATCGGACAGTCCACCAGCTCGTCAAAGTCCTCGGCGATCCACGAGTGCGGCGCAGGCCCCTCTTTCATGCCGCTGATCGACTTCGTCCATGCCGGCGGCAGCTCCAGTCGCACCTCGTGGCGGCGCTTTCCGCCGCCGGCCAGCGTCACGAAGGTCGGCGCGCCGTTCAGCATGGCGAAGGACGAGTCCACCCAGTTGCCCTGCACGCTCATCTCGCGCGCATACACGCGGTAGGACACTTCAACCGAGGGCGCGCCGCCCGCGTACACCTTCCACCGGTTCTTCCGCGTCTTCTCCCAGCGCAGCGCCCGCCCCTGTGCGTCGCGCGCGCGGAAATCTTCGACGAACCTCGAATACTCCCGCACCAGATACGACCCCGGCGTCCACACCGCCATATACAGCTCGATCTCGGGCGCGCCGGCGGGCGCCTGCGCCGTCACTTCCAGATAATGCGTGTGCGGCTGCGGAAACCGCACCGTATACCGCATCGGCTCCTGCGCGCTCAGCCCCGCGCAGATCGTCAGAAGAAACAGGAGGATTCTCTTCATCGCAGTCCTACAATGGAAATAGCTTGGGATCAGAACCGGTCATTCATGTTTTGGGCGGCGGCCTGGCCGGAACGGAAGCCGCGTGGCAGATTGCGCGCGCCGGGCTTGATTGCATCCTATACGAAATGCGCCCGCTGCGGCAGACCGAGGCCCACAAAACGGCCGATCTCGCCGAGCTCGTCTGCTCCAACTCGCTCAAGAGCGACGCGGAAAACACCGCCTCGTGGCTGCTCAAGGAAGAGCTCCGCCGCCTCGGCTCGCTTGGCATGAAAGCGGCGGCGCAGGCGCGCGTGCCCGGCGGCCACGCCCTCACCGTCGACCGCGAGATCTTCGCCCGCGCCATCACCGCCGCCATTCTCGCCGAGCCCCGCATCCGCCTCGTGCGGGAAGAGGTACGCCAGATCCCGCCGGACGGCATCGTCATCGTCGCCACCGGTCCGCTCACCTCGGGCGCTCTCGCGGAAGACATCGCCCGCCTGACCGGCAGCGAAGGGCTCTACTTCTACGACTCCATCAGCCCCATTGTCGACGCCGCCACCATCGACCGCGAAAAAGTCTTCGCCGCCTCCCGCTACGGCAAATCGCTCGACGGCGGCGACGACTACCTCAACTGCCCCCTGACGCGCGACGACTACGAGGCCTTCGTCGACGCCGTCCTCGCCGCCGAGCCCGCCGACGCCCACATCGAAGAGGACCGCGCCCTCCGCCAGGGCCGGGTTCCGTTCTTTGAAGCCTGCCTCCCCATCGAAGAGCTCGCCCGCCGCGGCCGCGACACTCTCCGCTTCGGCCCCATGAAGCCCGTCGGCCTCGTCGATCCCCGCACCGGCCGCCGCCCCTGGGCCGTCGTCCAGCTCCGCCAGGAAGACCTTCGCGCCGGCAGCTACAACATGGTCGGCTTCCAGAACTACATGAAGTTCGGCGAGCAGAAGCGCATCTTCCGCATGATCCCCGGCCTCGAGCACGCCGAGTTCCTGCGCTTCGGCCAGATCCACCGCAACACCTACATCAACGCCCCGGCGCTGCTCGACGCCACCCTGCGCCTGAAACAGGATCCGCGCATTTTGTTCGCTGGCCAGATCTCCGGCGTCGAAGGCTACGTCGAGTCCATCGCCACCGGTCTGCTCGCCGGTCGCGCCGCGGCCGCCATCGCCCGCGGAGAAGAACCCCGCCCCATGCCGCGCGAAACCGCCCTCGGCTCGCTCGCACACTACGTCTCCCACGCCCGGGGCGGGGCCTATCAGCCCGCCAACATCGCCTTCGATCTTCTGCCAGAGCTCGACGAAGACACGCGCCGCCGCCTGCACAGAGACCGCAAGGCGCGCCACTCTGAACTCTGCCGCCGCGCCCTGGAGGCGCTCGAACGCCATGAGCGAGCTTGAACGCTGGATCCAGGACTACCTCGCCGAACTCCGCCGCCAGAACGCCTCGGAGATGACGCTCGCCACCTATGGCGGCGATCTCCGCCAGTTCCTCGAGTACTTCTCCCGAGGCGGTCTCGAGCCGCCTGCGCCTGCCCGCATCGACATCCTCGAACTCCGCGAGTGGCTCGCCCACCTGCACGAACTCGGGCTCGACAGGACCACCATCCGCCGCAAGCTCGCCGCCGTCCGCAGCCTCTTCGAGCACTGCCTCCGCCGCGGCGCCATCCAGGTGAACAAGGCGAAGCTCGTCGCCACGCCCCGCCTGCCCAAACGCCTCCCCGCCGTGCCCACCGAGGAGCAGACCAACACGCTCATCGACGCTGTTGCCGAACGGAAACTCGAGCGCCCCTATCCCGAACGCGACCTCGCCCTGCTCGAAATCCTCTACGGCTGCGGGCTTCGCATCAGCGAACTGGAAGGCATGAACCTCGCCGACCTCGACCTCCGCGAAGGCTGGGTCCGCGTCCGCGGCAAGCGGAAAAAGGAGCGCCAGGTGCCCATTCCCGCCCGCGCCCTCGATGCCCTCCGCCGCTACATGGAATGCCGCCGCGCCGCGCCCGGCGAAACAGCCGTCTTCGTCAATCACCGCGGCGCGCGCCTCTCCGCCCGCGGCGTCCAGAAAATCCTCCGCCTTTACGCCGTCGCCCTCGCCGGCGACTCCTCCCTCCATCCGCACTCCCTCCGTCACGCCTATGCCACCCACCTGCTCAATGCGGGCGCGGATCTGCGCGCCATCCAGGAACTGCTCGGCCACGCCTCGCTTTCCACCACCCAGAAATACACGCAGGTCTCGCTGCGTGAGCTGATGGAGGTCTACGATAAGGCCCATCCCCGCGCCTGACAGGCGTTCGCCTTAGAACGCGAGTCCCAGTACCCGCCGAAGTAAGATTGGGAAGCCAGGGCCGTTGTCCGCCGCCGGACGACGCCGGAGACTGATAACAGGCGCCCGTCATGCAGCGCGTCGAGCACCAGTTCTGGAAAAGCGCGGAAGTCGCCCGTCTGCTCGAACTCGTCGAGTCGGAGCGCCGCTATTTCCAGCAGATCCTCGCTTCGCTGCCCGTCGCCGTTGCCATCGCCGGCAGCTGCGGCGCTCTCCGCGCCGCCAACGAAGCCTTCCGCAGGATGTTCGCACTCGCCCCCGGGGACGTGCCGCAGGCAAGGGTCGACGACCTGTTCCCCGGCTGCCCGGTCGCCGAATGGGTCGCCGATGTCGCCGAGACCGGCGTCTCGATCGAGGACTGCGAACTCATGACGGGCGAAGACCCCGGTGCCCGCCACTTCCTGCTCATGCTCGACCCTGCCCCGGCATGGCGTGATGGCGGCCAACCCGAAGTCTTGCTGACCGTGCTCGAACTCGGGCGGGAAGAAGATGCCTCGGAGACGGAGAAGGAGCCGCCGCCGGAGCCGGAATCTCCGGCTGCGGCGCCTTCTCCGGCGTTGCCCGCGGACGTCGAGCGCGCCAAACGCGCCGCCATCGAGCGGCTCAGCGCCCGCGTCGCCCACGTCGCCAACAATCTCCTCATGATCATCGGAGGCTACGGCGAAGAGATCCTCGAAAGCCTCCCGGAAGGCGACGTCCGCCGCGCAGGCATGGCCGAGATCCTGCGCGCTGCCGAGCGGCTCGGCCGCATCACGAAAGATCTCAACGCCCTCGCCGTGGCGCGCGACTATCCCGTCGAGACCCTCGACCTCCGCCAGTGGGTGGACGCGCGCAAAGCCGATTGGGCGCAGTGGTGCGTGGATGCCCAGCCTCCGGAGCGCGGCGTTTCCGCGCTGACCTCGACGGAACTGCTGGAGCAGATCCTGGTGGACGCCTCACGGTATCTCTGCCGGGCGATCGGCGAAGGAAGACGGCTCGCCCTGCGCGTCGCCATGCGCGGCTCGGACCGCGTTCAGCTCCGTCTGGAATGGCCCGGCGGCGCGCTGAGCGATGAAGCGCGGGAGCGCTTTTTCGAGCCCTTCTCCGGTGAAAAGGCCGGCTCGGATCCTCCTGTCGGCATCGCCGCGCACATCAAGAGCTGGGAAAAGATCGGCGGCACGATGGCTCTCGAAGACCATGCCTTCGTTCTCGAGTGCCCCCGCGCCCCCTCCGCCGTGCCGCCGCAGAACACCATCCTCCTCGTCGACGACGAGCCTGGCATCCGCTCCCTCATCGCGCGCGCCCTCGAGCGGGAAGGTTACGTCGTCGTCCAGGCCGGTTCGGCTCAGGAGGCCCTGGAAGCCTGGCAGGACCGCACCAGCGCGCCCGCGGTGCTCGTGACGGACCTCACCATGCCCGGCATCTCCGGCAAAGAACTGGCCGAGCGCCTCCGCCTCCGCTGGCCGGACCTGCCAGTCCTCTTCATCTCCGGCTATACGGAAGATGCGGGTGTCCTGCGGCCGGCTGATGACAGTCAGCAGGAGTCAAGAACGGAATTCCTCCAAAAACCGTTCACCACGGCGCGGCTGTTAGAACAGTTGCGGCGGCTGGCTGCAGGCTGACCCGTGTGCGTGCGCTGACCGGCGGTCCTGCGCATTCCACATGAAAGCCTGCGGCCCAGGCTGGCTTGACGTCTTCTTGCCGTCCGCGAGCCAATGGTTCCGGGCTTGGGTCTTTTTTGAGAACGCGCCTTCAATCGTTCTTGCAGCACCGGCAATTGTTCGTGTTCGCATTGCAGCAGGCGTACCAGCCTGCGCTGCAAGATACGGAGCAGCCGCTACCTCCGCCGGCGCTGCAACTGGTCGCGCCCTCCCCTCCCGATGTACAGGTCATCCCGCCGCATCCCGGGGCAGGGAGATTCTGCGGCGCTGTGGCTTGCCGCCCTTCCGGCGCACCGGAATTGGGGCTGCATGTGCCGAACGACCGCAGATTCGCCAGTTGTTTCTCCGAAAGAGGCGCAAACTGCCCGTAGCGGGCAATTCCCACGACTTCGAAGTTGTCCATAGAGAGCTTCCCGAGCGACGGTGGGACGGGAAGATTCGGGAACTTGGCCATCCGTTTCACCCCATCGTCCCCCAAGAAAGCCACCAGTCCCCTGCTCAGGTAGAACGTGCCCGTTCCTTTCCAGTCAGGCATGAATTTCACTTTGTCAGCGTATTGCAGCACGAGCACGACCTGTTCCCGCCGGTCTATCGGCTGCACCTGAATGAGCGTGCCACTCCGGTCAGCCACTGTCAGAACCTCGATGTGCCCCTTGATGCCCTCCACGTCCAGCGCATCCGCCGTCTGCGCGACGAGCGGCATCATCCAGAGAGCACAACACAGAAGCGGGAGTTTCATTTTCGTGACATCGTCTCCTCTTTCGCTTTTCGGCGTTGGCATCGTTTGCCTCCTTTCACCTCAAATTATACCCACCCCCGCGCGTATGTCAACCGTTTTTCTGAAAACTTCCGAGCACTATGAACAAATATGCAAGTTCCGCCTTGCGAATCTTGTAAATTAAATGGATTATTGCAGGCGTTTTGTCTCGACGAGAGAGGTTTCAGCATTCTGCCTGCACCCTCTACATACTCCCACGAAGCCGCTTTGCTGGCGTGCGGAAGGATGCTCTTGTCAGAAAACGCGGGCTACTTCGCGGAACTCAGCACCCTCCGCGGCGTCTTGCCGACCGTCGCCAGGTCCGTAATGCGCTGCCTTTCCCAGATGGCATCCTGCCGCCTCAGACCCGCCAGTTCCTCTTCCGATGGCGTCCTGCCCGCGGCCTGCGCGGCGCGGACGAGCTGTTCGGAATAGCTGACGTGTTCAAAATGCAGAGGGACCGAAAAGAGTTTCGCATCGGGCTCGCCCGGGATGACGGAAACGGCGACCAGTTCGCTGGTGTCCGTGACTCTGCCCGAGGCATCGAGGAACTCCGCCACGCGGCGAAGTTCGACGCATCCAAGTTCCGGGCTGGCCCATGTTTTGATTCTCCGCGGCCCGGCCTGCCGCGTCTCGGCCACGAACGAGTATCCGAGAAGCTTCTCCGCCCGCGTGGAGAAGGATCGTTGGCGCTGCCCTGTGAAATCGTCCGTGCAGTTGGAACGCGTGGTGAGGAGCGGCAACTGTTCGGAAAAGACGACGGAAGTCCGGATGGCAGTGACTAACGAGAGCCGCTCGTCAATTCTCAGGCGGTCGCCGCTAGAAAATGCGATTTCCCGCACATGGCTGCTGACGCCGTTTCCGTTTGTGAAATAGATGATCGTGTCCGTCACCGTAGACAAATCACCCCGGATAGCAAATGTCCGCTTGGAACCTATGACGGGGGCTTTGCCAGGCACGATGGGCCGTTCTTCGTACTGGACGGTGAGAGGCCGGGCATCCAAGCGCACGGAAGAAAGTTGAATCTGTTGTGTCGTTTGTGCGGCCAGCCACAGGCCGCCGGCCGCCGGAATCATCGTGAATACACAGAGACAAGGCATCGTGCACGCATGTTATGTCCTCCTCAGGCGCCGCCCATCGCAGCGTTGCAGGGACAAAGGGGAAGCCCATAGCAACTGTCGATGAACGGGTCGTTGAAGTAAAGGCCGGTGCAGGAAGAACAGTACGTGTCCGGCAGGGGACAACAAGGCCAGCGCTGGAGGATTCCAGGCGCCACCTCCACCCAAATCATGATGCACATATCGCACATCCGCCAGATGAAGGGCGTGTTGTTCTGCCCAACTTGGCATTGATTAAGAGAATCGCGTCCCCCATGAGGACTGTCCGCCCGTTCCGCACGTTTTACAGCAATCCAACGGCCTTTGCCAGGGAATAGCCTCTGGGGCGATTCCCACGAGAGCAAAAACCGCAATCACGAAAGAGACAATCGTCTTCCTTCTCATGCCCCGACTATCATGCCCCCCGTTTGTCAATCGGGAACAAAAGACGAAACCGGATTTTTCCTGAGCATGAACTCAGGGCAGGCACGGGTGCCTTATTCGCTGAAATGGCTGAGGAAATTCAGAAACACCCGCGCGCACCGGTCCAGATTCTCCACCGATCCCCCGCCCCGCAGCGGGCTGCACATTTCATACGCCACCGGCCCCCGGTAACCGCCTTCGCGCAATCCGGCCAGAAACGCCCGGTAGTTGATGATCCCTTCCCCCATCGGCACCGCCAGCGTCGCCGGCGTCAAAGGCTCGAAATTCACCTGCGCCGGCTGATACCGGAACCGCGGCCGCATCTGGTAATCCGCCGCCGTCGTGTGTACCGTGTATGGCGCCATGATCCGCGCCGCCGCCTCGACATTGTCCCCCTGCAACGCTGGCGTCCAGGCGTCGAAGCATGCCTTGCAATGCGGATGGTTCACCGCGTCCAGCAGATCCCGCAGAGCCAGGTAATGCGACGCGCAATCATGGTGGTTTTGCACCCCAAGAATCACGTCATATTTCGCCGCCCGGTCCGCTGCCTCCCGGAGAATGTCCACCAGCCGGTGCTGCGGAAATTCCGGATGCTCATACGCCGTGAAAATCCGCACAACCGGCGCGCCCAGATCCGCCGCCCTGCGGCACAGCGCCTCGATGTGGCTCAACTGGATCTCCACCAGCGGCACGTCGGGCCGTTCCGCCCCCGCGGAAAAGTTGTTGTACCCGGCCAGCACCGCGCAGTACAGCCCCAGCGAGTCCATCCGCTCGCGCAGCCGCAGGCACTCCTCCCGCCCGTAGTCGAGCACCGATAGATGCGGGCGCTTGGCCATCAGCATGACGCCGCGGAAGCCGAGTTCGGCGGCCTTCACGAGAAACTCATCCAGCGTCAGCCGGGCTTGACCGGGCCAGACGCCCGCGTAAGAGACGGAGTGCAGCACGGGTTCGAAAGCAGACATGGCGCTCCCTCGATGGATAGTATCGAACTGTGGCCGCCCTCTTCCGGCAACTCGCCGCTGACATCCGCTCCGCCTTGATCGAACTGAAAGCCGACTCCCGCCAGATCGCCCGCTACGTCCTCTCCACCGAATCCCACGTCTACGCCTTCGCCATCGCCGCCAACGTCCTGCTCTCCTTCTGGCCCTTCATGCTCGTGCTCATCGCGCTGCTGCGCAACGTCCTCGGCTGGCCGGCCGCCGTCACCGCCCTCTACGCCACCATCCAGGACTACTTCGCCGGCGCCACCGGCGAGTTCCTCACCTACAACCTCGAAACCATCACACAGTGGCGCCGCCAGGTCGAGTGGCTCTCCATGCTGCTCCTCCTCTTCACCGCCAACGGCATCTTCCTCCCTCTCGAAGTCGCCCTCAACCGCGCCTGGGGCGTCTCGGAAAACCGCAACCTCCTCAAAAACCAGATCGTCAGCATGGGCCTCATCTTCGCCTGCGGCATCCTCGCTCTCTTCTCCGCCGCGCTCACCGGCGCGGGCGTGCAGGTCTGGGAAGCCTTCTTCGGACAGGCGGGAACCAGCGCCCCCTGGGCCATCAAGCTCATCGCCAAGGCCGCCTCCCTTCCCGTCACTGTCCTCGCACTGTTCCTCATTTACATCTACCTCCCGAACACCGCCGTGCCCCGCCGCGCCATCCTTCCCCGCGTCGTCGTCGTCGGCCTCTGCCTCGAACTGCTCAAGTGGATCAACCTCGCCATCTGGCCTTGGCTCTTCCGCAAGTTCGACCGCGAGTTCGGCGTCTTCAAGCATTCCGTCACGATCTTGACGTGGAGCTTCCTCGCCGCGATGGCCGTCCTGGCCGGCGCCGAGTGGATCGCCTGGCGCGCGCGCCAGGAGCCTCGCGAAGAACCCATTGAGTCCCCGGTCCAGCCGTGATTCAATAGATCCACTATGCCTTACTGTGCCAACTGTGGTTCGCCCGTCGAGGGCGCTTTTTGCCCCAACTGCGGCCAGCCTGTTGGTCAGGCTTCTGGAGGAGGATACCCGCCGCCCGCGGGAGGGGCTCCACAGGGAAGCTACCAACAGGGTGCCTACCAGCAGGGTGGTTACCAACAAGGCGGCTACCAGCAGGGAGGCTACCCGCCCCCGGGCTATGCCGCGCCTCCGGCTCAGGCCGGACTCAGTGAAAATGCCGCCGGCGCCCTCTGCTATCTGGCCGGCCTGATCACGGGAATCATCTTTCTCGTGATCGCTCCATACAACCAGAGCCGCACCGTGCGGTTCCACGCCTTCCAGTCGATCTTCTTCAACATCGCCTGGATCGCTCTCTGGATCGTGGAAATGATCATCAGCGCCGTTCTGGCATCCATCCCCGTCCTCGGCTGGATCGCCGGAGTCCTGCTCGCGATGGCCATCGCCCTGGGCGGTCTCATCGTCTGGCTGCTGCTGATGTGGAAAGCCTACAACGGAGACCGGCTCGTGCTTCCTGTCATCGGTCCGATGGCGGAACGCCAGGCGCAAAGCTGAATCGGCGCCCTGAAAGCCTCGCCGCGGCGCGCCCCGCGGAAACCTGCGCGTGCAGTGTGCGTCCATTCTAGATAGAATGTTGGCGGGATCCAGCTCCGCCGATCCGCTTGACCATTCATTTTGTTCCCCGAGGTTGACGTTCATGGCCGAACCCAAGGATATGACCCGCCGCGACGCCATCAAAACAGCCGGCGCCGCCGCCATCGCCGGCGCCGCAGTCACGAAACTCGAAGGCGCCCCCGCCATCATCAGGGCGCGCGCCGCCGTTGATCCGGTCAAATATGGCATGGTGGGCACCGGCAGCCGCGGCACCTACCTCCTCAAGCACCTCAAGGGCATTGACACCGGCACGTGCGTCGCCATCTGCGACATCACCGACGACGCGCTCGACAAGGCCCAGAAGACCATCGGCGGCAATCCCCGGCGTTACAAGGACTACCGCGAACTGCTCGCCGACAAGGACGTCGAAGCCGTCTTCGTCACCACGCCGCTCTTTGCTCACTTCCCCGTCACCCGTGACGCGCTCGAAGCCGGCAAGCATGTCTTCTGCGAAAAGAGCCTCGTCTTCAAGCCTGAGGAAGTCCACGCCCTCAAGGCGCTCGCCCACTCGAAACCCAAACAGGTCCTCCAGGTCGGCCTCCAGCGCCGCTACAGCGCCATGTATCAGGCCGCGCGCCAGATGATCGAAAAAGGCATCCTCGGCGAAGTCGGCTATGTCCAGGCGCAGTGGCACCGCAACCCCGGTTGGAAAATGAAGAAGGGCGTCCCCAACGAGCGCCTCGCCAACTGGCGCCTCTTCCGCGAGTACTCCGGCGGCCTCGTCGCCGAGCTCGCCTCCCACCAGATCGACGTCGCCGACTGGATGCTCGGCATGACCCCCGAAGCCGTCATGGGGCTCGGCTCGCTCGATTACATGAAGGACGGCCGCGACATCTTCGATAACGTTCAGCTGATCTACAAGTACCCCAAGGGCCGGCGCCTCGTCTGGACCAGCGTCCCCTGCTCCACGCATTGGCCCGGCGTCGGCGGCGCCCGCACCGAAATGGGCGAAATCATCGAGGGCACCCACGGAACCATCCACATCACCATCGGCGACGACAACAACCGCCCCATCGGCATGTGGTTCCGCGAGCCCAACCCGCCCTCCAAGGCGGAAGAGGCCAAGAAAGCCGCCAAAAAAGAGGAATTCAAGGCCGGCGCCACCATGGTCGCCGCCGCCGGTTCCCGCCCGCTGCCTATCCTTCTCAGCAAGGACCTCATCACCGGCAAGGAGAGCTTCCTCGAGAAGGAAATGAAAAACGCCCGCCTCTGGCTCTACCAGAAGGGCATCCTCGTCCCCGAGGAAGAAAAGAACCCTGTGGACACCTCGCTCGAGTCCTTCTTCAACGACGTCCGCACCGGCGGCCGTCCCAAGGCCGATCTCGAAATCGGCCTCCAGGACTCCATCGCCGTCATCCTCTCCAACCTCGCTCTCGACGAAGGACGCATGGTTCAGTTCAGCGAGATCGAGAACATGGGCAAGCCCGGCGCTCCTGCCCGCCCCGCCCGCCGCGGGTGATCCGTTTTTCTGTGCCGGATCGGGCCGTGCGCCTTCGCGGCGCGCGGCCCTTTCTCTATTTCCCGGCGGCGTCCACCGCCTCCATCCTTCCGCTGACGGCGGACCTCCGGATCGCTTCGATCACCGCCATCGTCCGCAGCGAATCTTCCAGCGGAACCGGCACGTCGCGCTCTCCTGCCGCCGCCCGCGAAAACTCGTCCGCCTGAATCGCATACTGATCGCACACCGGCAGCTCTTCCACTTTCCGCGATCCTCCCGTCAGGTCGCTGCCGTCATCCACGAACAGCCGGCAGGGCCGGTCCGGAGGCGCATTGAACGGGATCTCCACCTCGATCCTTGCCTTCTCTCCAGACACCACGAACCGCTGCGCCGGCGCCAGCTGCGTCGCGCACGTGAACACGCACGCGCCCGACGGGAACTCCAGCAGCGCTGCGCAGTACCGGTCCACGCCAAAGTCGGGGTCGATATCCAGGAACGCCGCCACCCGCAGCGGCTCCTCCCCGAACAGATACCGCGAAAGAAACACCGGATAGCAGCCGATGTCCATCAGCCCTCCGCCGCCCCATGCGGCCACGTTCCGCACGTTGGCGGGATCGCGGTTGAAGTAGCTGAACCACGCCTGCATCTGCCGCACGCGGCCGATGGCGCCGGTCTCGATCAGCTCCTTCACGCGCAGCCACTGCGGATGCGTGCGGACCATGAACGCCTCTCCAGCGCACAGCCCCGTCCGGTCCCGCGCTTCGATCAGCGCCCTCACTTCACCCGTCGACAGCCCCAGCGGCTTCTCGCACAGCACGTGCTTGCCTGCCTCCAGAGCCCGGATCGACCACGGCACGTGCAGATGATTGGGCAGCGGATTGTAAATGACATCGATCTCCGGGTCCGCCAGCAGTTCCTCGTACGAGCCGTACGCCCGCTCGAGCCCCAGCGATTCCGCCGCCCGCTTCGCCTTCTCCGCGTCCCGCGACGCGATGGCTGCAGCCTCGCACCGCGTGCAGGCGCGCATCGCCGGAATCACTTTTGTCACGGCGATCTTCGCCGCGCCCAGAATCCCCCAGCGGAGCCTGCGCCTCATCCGCGCCTCAGGACTCCGTCCGCCGTTCCAGCCAGCGGAAAAACACCACCGCGAACACCGCCAGCAGTGCGAACCACGCCGCCGCCGGCACCCCTGTCACCTGCGGCAGCGTCACGTTCCCAAGATCCACCGGCGCCCGCAGCGTACGGGTGCAGGCGACATCGAACTCCGCATACACCGCCGCTCCCACCGTCATCCCTAGCACGCCCCACCAGGCGTCCCGCTTGCCTTCGCCCGCCGCCGCCACCGCCGTGCCCGGGCAGTAGCCCAGGAACACCATCGCCGGCCCGAAAATCAGGGCGCCGGCCACAATCGACAGCAGATGCGCCGGCTTCACGCTCAGCTGCACCCACCCGGCTGCCAGCATTGCATACACGCCAATCCCCCCTACGAGAATCGCCGTCATCATCACCTTCATCACCGTGAAGTCCCGCAGCAGAAACTGCCCCACGATCACCCGGCGGTCCGACACCCGCCCCTTCTGCAGGAAAAATCCGAACAGAAACCCCGTCAACAGCCCCAGCAACAGGCGGGGCATTGGTTCGAACATGGTCAGCGCGCCTCCTTTTTGAACAGCAGCGCCGTGGCTACGCCCGACGCGAAAATCGTCACGAAAAACACCCAGCCGGAAAGCGCCAGCTGCAGCGAGCCGGAGATGCCGTTTCCGCTCGTGCAGCCGTTCGCAATCCGTGCGCCGATCATCAGGAAAAAGCCGCCCAGCACCGCTTCCGCAATCCGGCGCCCCGAAGGTCTCTCGCCGCTGTTCTTCACGCTGCCCAGCCGCGCCGCCGCCAGCGCGCCCAGCGCCACGCCGATCACCAGGAAAAACTCCCAGTCGAACACCGGCTTCATCTTCGCCAGATACGGATTCGCTTCCACGTGCGCCGGCGCAACCAGCCCCTCCAGCCACGCTGCCAGCCTCGCAAAAGCCGAAGAAATGCCCAGAGGACGTTTCGCCGTCAGAAACGCGAACCAGCTTAATACCCCAATCGCTGCTCCCACGGCGTACGGGGACCAGAAAGCCCTTCTCAGTGCCTGCATAGCGATTCATTCTACTGCGAAGCGCTCTCCCGCCCCGCATGCCCGCCTGCAGCCGCGCTGTCCTCACTCCAGCCGCTTGTGGAACCGCCGCGCGCTCACCGCCACGATCACCGTTCCCATCCCCGCCAGCGCCGCCAGTTGCGGCCACAAGTCTCCAACTCCGCTCCCCTTCAGAAAAACTCCCCGGACAATTTCCATGAAATACCGCAGCGGATTCAGGTACGTCAGCCACTGCACCGGTTCCGGCATATTGCGGATCGGAAACGCAAATCCGCTCAGCGTAAACGCCGGTTGAAAGAAGAAAAACGACGCCATCATCGCCTGCTGCTGCGTATGGCTGATTGTGCTCATGAACAGCCCAGCCCCCAGCGTCGAAAGGATGAACAGCACCCCCGCCCCGGCCAGCAGCAGAAAGTTCCCTTCCAGCGGGATCCGGAACACCGCCAGCGCCGCTCCCGTCAGCAGCAGCAGATCGAACAGCCCGATCAGCGCGAATGGAATCGTCTTGCCCAGCATCAGCTCCATCGGCGTCACGGGCGTCACCATCAGCTGCTCCATCGTCCCCATCTCCTTTTCCCGCACGATGCTGAACGCCGTCAGCATCAGCGTCACCAGCGTGATCACGTTGACAATCACGCCCGGCACGAAATAATTCCGGCTCTGCAGTTCCGGGTTGAACCAGACCCGCCGCTCCGCCTCCACGCCCGGAATCCTCGCGAGCACCGGTCCCTCCCGCGTCCGGTCCACCAGCCGCGTCCGCTGCTGCCTCTCCAGCATCTTCCGGTTGAACCCCGCCACCACGCCCGTCGCATGGCTCAGAATGATCGCCGCCGTGTTCGAGTTCGACCCGTCCAGCAGCAGCTGCACCGGCGCCTGCCGCAACGCCCCGATCTTTGCGCTGAAATCCGGTCCCACCCGCACCAGAGCCTGCACCTCCCCCCGTTCGATCAGCTCCTGCGCTTCCCGCTCCGTCCGCGCCCGCGCCACCACCTCGAATTCATGCGACGCGTCGAACGCGTGATACAGCTCCCGGCTCGCCGGTCCGTTGTCCAGATCCATCCAGCCGAGCTTCACCCGCTCCACGTCCAGGTTCACCGCGAACCCGAAGAGGATCGTCTGCAGCAGCGGCGGCACCACCAGCACCACCCGCATCCGCGGCTCCCGCAGCGCCTGCCGGAACTCTTTCCTCACGATGCCCAGAATCCGCTCCCGCATGTCACGCCACCTTCTGCCGCATTTTCCGGCTCGCCACCCCGAACACGATCCCCGCATAAATCAGCAGGAACAGCATCGGAACCCACAGCACTTCAATCCCAACGCCTTTCATGAAAATGCCGTGCAAAATGGTCACGAAATACCGCGCCGGCACGATCCGCGTCACCTGCTGCACCACCCACGGCATGTTCTCGATCGCGAACACGAATCCGCTCAGCAGAAACGCCGGCAGAAAACTCGTGATCAGCGCCGCCTGATACGCCAGCAGCTGCGACCGCGCCACCGTCGAGAGGAAGATCCCCCAGCACAGCGCCCCGAACAGGAACAGCGCGCTCGCAACTGCCAGCAGCAGATAGCTGCCCCGCATCGGCACCCCGAACAGCCCCACGCCCACTGCCAGTGCGATGACGGTGTCCGCCACCCCCAGCACGAAATACGCCGCCAGCTTCCCCAGCAGCAGCTCCTGCGGACGCACCGGCGTTGCCAGCAGCTGCTCCATCGTCCCGTTCTCCCACTCCCGCGCGATCGTCAGAGACGTCAGCATCGCCGCGATCAGCATCAGGATCACCGCGATCAGCCCCGGCACGATGAAATTCTTCGATTGCAGCGCATTGTTGAACAGCACGCGCGCCCGCAGATCCGCCGGCGGTTCCAGCTTTCCTGCGCCCCGTTTTTCGATCCATTTCTCCCGCAATTCCATCGAATACGCCATCACCAGCGCTTCCGCATATCCGGCTGCGATCGACGCCGTATTCGAGTCGCTCCCGTCCAGAAGCACCTGCACTTTCGCCGTCTCTCCCGCCCCGGCGCTCCGCGCGAAGCCCCGCGGAATCACCACCGCCATCAGCGCCTTCCCCTCGTCCAGCCGCCGCACCACGTCCCGGTATCCCTCCGGCGCGCCCGCCGCCTGAAAGAACTTCGAGCCGCGGAACCGCTCCGCCAGCTCGCGGCTTTCCGCCGTCCCGTCCTGGTCGTAAATCACCGTCGGAATCCGGTCCACGTCCAGCGTCAGCGCGTATCCGAACAGCAGCAGAAGCAGCAGCGGCACCGCCAGCGCCATCGCCAGGCTCCGCCAGTCGCGCGCAATGTGCCGCAGTTCCTTCACGAACACCGCCCGCAGCCGCCGCCCGCTCATCCCCGCAGCGCCTCCTCCCGCTCGATGCACGCCGCAAACACGTCTTCCATCGTCCGCGCTCCCGCGCACTGCGCCCTCAGCTCCGCGGGCGAACCCAGCGCCACTACGCGCCCCCGGTGCATCAGCGCCAGCCGCCCGCAATACTCCGCTTCATCCATGTAGTGCGTCGACACCAGCACCGCCGCGCCCCCTTCCGCCATCTCGTAAATCAGATCCCAGAACCGCCTTCTCGCCAGCGGATCCACGCCCGACGTCGGCTCGTCCAGAAACAGCACCGGCGGCTCGTGCAGCACCGCGCACCCCAGCGCCAGCCTCTGCTTCCAGCCCCCGGCGAGCTCCCGCGTCATCTTCCGCCGCTCGTTCTCGAGCCCCGCCATCCGCAGCGCGAACTCCTGCCGCTCTTTTCTCCGCTCCCGCGGCACCCCGTACACCATGCTGAAAAATTCGAGATTTTCTTCCACCGTCAGATCGTCATACAGCGAGAATTTCTGCGACATGTATCCGATCGACTGCTTCACCCGCTCCGGCTCCGCCGCCACGTCGTAGCCGTTCACCCGCGCCTCGCCCGACGTCGGCTCGAGCAGCCCGCACAGAATCCGGATCGTCGTCGTCTTGCCCGCCCCGTTCGGTCCCAGAAACCCGAACACCTCCCCCGGGGCGATCTCGAGCGTCACCCCGTCCACCGCCGTGAACGTCCCGAACCGCTTCACCAGCGCCCGCGTCTCCACCGCCGCCTCACGCCGCATCGCGCTTCTCCCTTCTCCGCGTCAGCAGCAGGAACGCGTCCTCCAGCGACGGCTCGATCCTCTCCAGCCGCACGCCCGCCTCCCTCGCCACCGCCTCCGCATCGGCGCCCTCGTCGAGATACGCGTGCAGCGCCGCCCCCGCCGGCTCGGCTGCCAGCACGCCCCGTGCTCCCGCCAGCCGCCGCTGCGCCGCCCGCCGGTCGTCCGTTTCCACGCGAAAACAGAACGGCGCCACTTTGTTCCGGATCTCCTCCGGCTTTCCCGTCTCCGCCAGCTCTCCGTCCTCCATGAGCCCCACCCGGTCGCACCGCTCCGCCTCGTCCAGATACGCCGTCGACACCAGCACCGCCAGTCCCTCTCGTCTCAGCCCTTCCAGGATCCGCCAGAACTCCCGCCTCGACAGCGGATCCACGCCGCAGGTCGGCTCGTCCAGCGCCAGCGCCTGCGGCCGGTGCAGCAGCGTGCACACCAGCGCCAGCTTCTGCTTCATGCCGCCGCTCAGCTGCCCCGCCCGCCGCTTCCGGAACTCCGCCATTCCCGTCTTCGCAAGCAGCTCCCCGGCCAGCCGCTCCCTCTCCGTCCGCTCCGTCCCGAACAGCTCTCCGTAAAACTCGATGTTCTCTTCCACGGTCAGGTCGTGATACAGGCCGAACCGCTGCGCCATGTACCCCATCCGGTCCTTCACCGCGTCCGGCGTGCGCGCCACGTCGAACCCGCACACCTCCACCCGCCCCTCGTCCGCGTCCAGCAGCCCCGCCACCAGCCGCATCACCGTCGTCTTGCCTGCTCCGTCCGGTCCAACGAGTCCGAAAATCTCGCCCGCCTGCACTTCGAATGACACGCCCCGCACCGCCTCCACCGCGCCGAACCGCCTCCGGATGTTCTCCACGCGAATCATGCTTTACCTACCGCATCTGCCCCGCGCTTGCCAACGCTTTTCCCCTCGCGCTTGCGCGAGGGCTGCATCCCACCCAACGGGTTTCCCCTCGCGCTTGCGCAAGGGCTGCATCCCACCCAACGGGTTTCCCCTCGCGCTTGCGCGAGGGCTGCATCCCGCCCGTGCCGCTCGCCTCCCCAACAGGTTTCCCCTCGCGCTCGCGCGAGGGCTGCATCCCGCACAACGGGTTTCCCCTCGCGCTTGCGCGAGGGCTGCATCCCGCACAACGGGTTTCCCCTCGCGCTTGCGCGAGGGCTGCATCCCGCCCAGCGGGTTTCCCCTCGCGCTTGCGCGAGGGCTGCATCCCGCCCAACAGGTTTCCCCTCGCGCTTGCGCGAGGGCTGCATCCCGCACAACGGGTTTCCCCTCGCGCTTGCGCGAGGGCTGCAACCCGCACAACGGGTTTCCCCTCGCGCTTGCGCGAGGGCTGCATCCCGCACAACGGGTTTCCCCTCGCGCTTGCGCGAGGGCTGCATCCCGCACAACGGGTTTCCCCTCGCGCTTGCGCGAGGGCTGCATCCCAACCGTGTTTCCCCTCGCGCTTGCGCGAGGGCTGCATCCCGCCCAACGGGTTTCCCCTCGCGCTTGCGCGAGGGCTGCATCCCAACCGTGTTTCCCCTCGCGCTTGCGCGAGGGCTGCATCCCGCCCAACGGGTTTCCCCTCGCGCTTGCGCGAGGGCTGCATCCCAGCCGTGTTTCCCCTCGCGCTTGCGCGAGGGCTGCATCCCGCCCAACGGGTTTCCCCTCGCGCTTGCGCGAGGGCTGCATCCCGCCCAACGGGTTTCCCCTCGCGCTTGCGCGAGGGCTGCATCCCGCACAACGGGTTTCCCCTCGCGCTTGCGCGAGGGCTGCATCCCAACCGTGTTTCCCCTCGCGCTTGCGCGAGGGCTGCATCCCGCCCAGCGGGTTTCCCCTCGCGCTTGCGCGAGGGCTGCATCCCAACCGGGTTTCCCCTCGCGCTTGCGCGAGGGCTGCATCCCGCCCAGCGGGTTTCCCCTCGCGCTTGCGCGAGGGCTGCATCCCGACGCGGTTCCGCTCCTGCGCTGCCCCTCACGCTCCCCTCCTACTGCAGCCGCAGCACCGCATCCGCCGGCATGTTCAGCTTCAGCTCCAGCCGCGGATTCTCCAGCTCGATCTTGATCCGGTACACCAGCTTCTGCCGCTCGTCTTCGGTCTGGATCTGTTTCGGCGTGAACTCCGCTTCGGAAGAGATGAACGTCACCCGCCCCGCATACTTCTTCCCCGGATACGAGTCCGTCGTCACCTCCGCAGCCTGCCCCGGCTTCACCCGCCCCAGATGCCGCTCCGCAATATAGCCCCGCAGCCACGGCTTCGCCATCTCCCCGATCGTGACCACCGCCGCGCCGCCTGCCACCACTTCCCCGCGCTCCGCATTCTTGCTCAGCACCACGCCCGCCACCGGCGACTTCAGCACGCGCTCGCCCAGCTGCACCTCCAGCAACGCCAGCTGCGCCCGCGCACGTTCCAGTTCCGCTTCCCGCATCGCCAGCTCCTTCCGCCGCCGCTCGAGTTCCAGCGTCCCCGCCTCCGCCAGCCGCAGCGCCGCCTGCGCCCTCTCCACCGCCGCCCGCTGCTGTTCGATCTGCTCCTTCCTCGGTCCCTCCAAAACCAGCGACGCCTGCTCCCGCGCCCTCCGCAGCGCCGCTTCCGCCGCCTCGTACCTTGTCCGGAACTGCTCGAACTGCGCCGTCGAAATGTCCTCGTTCCGGTGCAGCGTCTGCGCCCGCTCCCAGTCCCGCTGCGCCAGCCCGAACTGCGCCTCGGCCTCCTGGAGCGCCGCCTGCGCCGCCTCGATCTCCTGCCGCCGGCTGCCGGTCCTCAGCTCTTCCAGCCGTTTCTGCGCCGCTTCCAGCTCTGCCCGCCGCACTGCCGTTTCCTCGCGCAGCGCCTTCTCCTGATAGGCGAGTCCCGCCCGCGTCTGCTCGACAGCCCGCGCCGCCGCTTCCGCTGCCGCCGCCTCCCGTTCCCGCGCCCGCTCGAGCTCCGCCGTATCGAGCCGCGCCACCACCTGCCCCGGCTGCACCGTGTCGCCCTCGTCCACCAGCAGCTCTTCCACGCGCCCCGGCGTCTTGAACGACAGCTGCACCTCTGTCAGCTCGATGTTGCCGCTCAGCCGGATCTCGCGCTCATCGGCCCGCACCCGCGCCGCGCGCCACGCAAGCACGGCCGCTGCCGCCGCTGCCATCGCAACCACTGCCGCAATTCGTTTCGCCTTCATCGCTGCTCTCCTGCTCAATCCAGCATCAGATCCAGATTGCCCGCCGCCGCTCCCAGATCGATCCGCGCCGCCTTCTGCCGGAACACCGCCGCCACCACGGCCTCCCGCGCCCGCGCCAGGCGCGCCTGCGCTTCCGTCACCTCCAGCGGCGTCGCCACTCCGGCCGCCACCCGCCGTTCCGCCTGCTCCAGTTCGCGTTCCGCTTGTGCGAACACCGCGCGCGCCGCCGCCACCTGTCCTTCGGCCGCCTTGAGCGCCTCCAGCGCCAGCCGGATCTCCATCTCCACCTGCCGCGCCGTGTCGCGCGCCCGGATCTCTTCCGCCCTCTCCTGTGCCTGCGCCTCCGCGCGCCGTGCGTCTCTCCGCCCGCCGTCCCACAGCGGCACCGTCACCTGCACGCCTGCTGTCCGCGTGGGCAGATACACGCTCCCCGTCCGCCCGATGACCCCGTAGTCGCCGAACGCCCGCGCCGCCGGCGCCCGCTCCCATTTCTCCGCCGACGCCGCCAGCCGCGCCGCCTGCTCCCGCGCCCCCTGCGCCCTCAGCTCCGGACGCAGCTCCCGCGCCGCCTCCAGCGCCTTCTCCGGCGGCGGAATCTCCGCCGGCGCGTACACCATCCGGTCCGCCAGCTCCACTTCCGCGCCCAGATCGGCGTTCATCGCCCGCAGCAGCCCCAGCCGCGCCGCCTCGCGGTCCTCCTGAGCCAGAATCATTTTCTGCCGTTCCTGTTCGAGCACCGCCGACGCCCGCGTCACCTCGATCCCCGTTCCCGTGCCCGCCGCCCTCTGCGATTCCGCCAGCTTCAGCAGCCTCTCGGCCAGTGCCACGTTCGCCCGCGCCGCCTCCAGCGCCGCCTCCGCCCGAACCGCGTTCAGATACGCCTTCGCCGCCGCCGCCCGCGTCTTCAGCAGCGCCTCTTCCCGGTCTTCCGCCGCCGCGCGCGCCTGCGCCTTCGCCGCCTGCCACCGCCGGATCGCCGCCACGTCGAACACGCTCAGCGACGCCGACGCCCGTGCGTCCTGCACGTCGATCGGTCCCACGAAGACCGGAAACGCGATCCCCGGCACGGCTGGAAACTGAATGCCGAACGACGCCAGGTTGTTCGTGAAGCTCCGGAACGTGTAACTGCCGTCCACGTTCGGCAGCAGCGGCGCCAGCGCCTGCCGCTTCCTTGCCTCCGCAGCCCGCGCCGCCTCCCGCGCCAGCTCCGCCCGCGCCGCCCCGCCCGGCGCCGACGCCATCTCCACCGCCTCCCGCAGGCTCAGCCGCAGCTTCTGCGGTCCTTCCGCCTGCAGCGCCGCGCCGCCCGCCAGCAGCAGCAACACTCCAGCCCGCTTCATCTTCTCTTCCTCCCTCCAGCGCCCTTCCGCCCTGCCGCTTCCCGTTTCGCAGCCGCCGCCGGACGCTGCGCCTTCAGCCCCGCCGTGATGTAGCGCACCATCCGCTCCACCGTCTCCTCGGTGTCCTGCTCCCCCGCCGCGCCCCCGGCTGCCCGCCGGACCAGATCCCCCAGCAGCAGGTAGTGCGACAGCACGCCCGCGCTGAACACCAGCCCCCACAGCAGATCCTCCCGCTTCGCCTCCGGCAGCGCCCGCTCCAGCGCCGCCAGAAACCGCGCCGCCACCCCCGCAAACACCACCGGCAGCAGCCTCTCCGCCCATCCGCCCGGCTCTCCCACCACCCGCGCCATCAGCTTCGGCAGCACCCCGAATTCGTCCTCCGCATGCCGCGCTTCCACCACCGGCTCGACAAACGCCCGCGCCACGTCCTCCAGCCGCGCCCCGCCCGCCCGCTGCTCCGCCTCCTCCAGCATCTCCAGCCGGCGGTGGTTCACCGGCGCGAGCCGCCTCTGCACGACATGGAGAAAAAGCTCTTCCTTCGAGCCGAAGTGATAATTCACCGCCGCCAGGTTCACCCCGGCTTCGGCCGTGATCTGCCGGTGCGACGTGCCGGCGAAGCCGTACTCGGCGAACAGGCGTTCGGCTGCGTCGAGGATCCGCTCCCGCGTCGCCCGTCCCTGCCCCGTCGGCGCGCTTCCGGGCGTCTCCCAGCCGGGGCCGGATTCATACGGTGTTTGAATCATACGTACGACTCAATCATACGTTCGTGTGAGTTTCGCGTCAAGACAGGAAAGCCGCTGCACTCCTGTTTTCGTTCCGCCCGCTACGGCTGCGGCGCCCAGTGCGGAAACACGTAGGCGTAGCCCAGCACCACCACCCCGATCACCGCCGCCAGAAACACGCTGTGCCGCAGCGTGAACCGGAACAGCCGCCCCTCTTCTCCTGCCGCCATCCCCGTCGCCGCCGCCGCCACCGCGATCGACTGCAGCGAGATCATCTTCCCCATCACCCCGCCCGACGAGTTCGACGCCGCCATCAGCACCGGATTCAGGTCCAGGCTCCGCGCCGTCACCACCTGCAGATTTCCAAACAAAGCGTTCGCGCTCGTATCGCTCCCCGTCAGGAACACGCCCAGCCAGCCCAGCAGCGCGCTGAAGAACGGAAACGCCGCCCCTGTCTCGGCAAACGCCAGCCCCAGCGTCCCCGTCGCTCCCGAGTAGTTCATCAGAAACGCCAGCCCCAGCACGCTCGCCACCGTCAGGATCGGCTTCGCCATCTGCGCCGCCGTGTCCCTGAACACTTTCCCGAGCAGCGCCCGCGGCACCCGCAGCACCGCCGCCGCCAGCACGCACGCCAGCAGGCACGCCGTGCCCGCCGCCGAAAGCCATTGGAACGCATACCGCGCCGCGTACGGCGACGCCTGCCCCGCCACCGGCGGCATCTGCATCACCTGGTTGTGCAGCCACGGCCATTCCACCATCACCGTCATCGAATTCAGCGCCGCCTTGATGTCCGCCCGCCCCCACGCCAGCACGCAGATCACCAGCAGAATGTACGGCGACCACGCCTTCAGCACCGCCCGCCCCTCGTGCCGCGGCGGCAGCGCCGCCTCCGCCGCCGCGCCCTCGAAGACGAACGTCCCGTTCGGCTTCGCCAGCCGCGCCGCCGCCAGGCACGCCCCGATCGCCGCCAGCGAGCTCAGAATGTCGGTCAGTTCAGGCCCCAGGGAATTCGACGCGTACCACTGCATCCCCGCAAACGCCGCCCCGCAGCCCAGCGCCGGCCCCAGCACGCCCCGCAGAGCGCGCCATCCGCCCATCACCAGCACCAGATACGCCGGCACGAACAACGACACCGGCGCGCAGATCCGCCCCACCGCCGCGCTCAGCTTCTCCACCGGCAGCCCAGTGATTCCCGCCAGCGTGATCACCGGAATCCCGATCGAGCCGAACGCCACCGGCGCCGTGTTCGCCAGCAGGCAGATGCCCGCCGCATAAAACGGCGAAAATCCCAGCCCCGTCAGCATCGCCGCCGCCACCGCCACCGGCGCGCCGAACCCCGCCGCCCCCTCCACGAACGCCCCGAACGCGAACGCGATCAGCAGCGCCTGCAGCCGCCTGTCCGCCGTGATCGAGCCGATCGAGTCCTTGATGATCTCGAACTGCCCCGTCTCCACGCTGATCCGGTACAGGAAAATCGCCCAGAAAATAATCCAGCAGATCGGAAACAGCCCGAACGCCGCTCCATACAGCGCCGCCCCCAGCGCCATCTTCGCCGGCATCTGATACACGAACAGCGCCACCGCTCCCGCTGCTCCCAGTCCGCTCAGCCCCGCAATCCACGCTGCCGTCCGCCGCACGCCCAGCAGGTACAGCAGCGTGAACAGCGGCAGCGCCGCCACCAGCGCCGACCAGCCGACACTGCCCCCGACAGGCGCGTAGTGCTGTTCCCACATGGAGCGCTATTTTACCGGGCCGCGCCCCGCGCCGGCATCCGCCTCGCCAGATACCGCACCCACAGCCGCTCCTGCCCCTCGCCGTCGAACGTCTCCCGCCAGTAGCGCACAAACTCTCCTTCCAGCTTCCGCGCCCGCCGCTCGAGCGCCTGCATCACCGCCCGCGCTTCCGCGTCGAACGACGCCGCCGCCTCCAGCAGCTGCATCGAAACCGCGCAGTCCTGCCGCTTGCCCAGAATGCCCTGAATTTCACGCACCTGCCCGATCCGCTTCTCCATCGCCGGTCCGTAAAACTCCGCGAAAATCTCCAGCGTGTACCGGAACCGCTTGGCCGAGAGCCGGAATGCGTGCAGTTGCGCCGCTGCCGACGGTTTCAGCGCCGCCTTCCGCCCGGCGAGGAAAAACTCCGCCGCCAGCGGCGGCAGCAGCCCGCGCGCGTGCTCTGCCGCATCCTCCTCCGTCTCGCGCAGCATCTCGAGCCGCCCCAGCCAGTCCCGCGGCGCGCCCTGCGAGCGCAGCAGGTACAGATGCCCCAGAAAACCGAGCGCCCCGCGCTCGCGGTCGCTGCGCATCTTCTCGAGCAGCGGATGATCGCGCCGCAGCCCCAGCCGCACGAGCAGCTCGCTGTCCACGTCCAGATCGCGCACGTGCGCCGCCGCATCGAGCGCCGGTTTTAACGCCTTCCGCATCCGCCGCGCTTCTTTGCCGGGAAACAGCTCCCCGAACACCCGCAGCGCCTGCGACAGCCGCCGCACCGCCACGCGGAAATCGTGCACCTCGTCTTCGCCGCAGTGTTTCAGCGCCAGATCGATCTGCTCGTCCAGCTTCTCGATGCGCGCCCTCAGCGCCTTTCGCGCATGCTCTGTCCGCGTCATTTGCGCCGCGCCATCGCCCGGAGCTGTTTTCCGTACACCTGCCGGAACAGCGCCGCCGTCCGCTCAAGCGCCCACAGCTCGAGGCCGAGGTCCTTTCCTGATTTCAGGATAAGCGTCAGCGCGCCATCCTCGAGCGCGCACTCGATCTCCTCCACCCTCTGATCCCGGCTGCGGTCCAGCGCATCGGCGATCCGCAGCAGCGGATACAGGTACTGCACCAGGCGCTGCTGTTCTGCCGTCAGCGCCATGTAATCGCCGTGGCGCGCCGAAGGCGGCGCCTTTCGGTGATACCGGCACAGCATCGCCACAAGATGCCGCTCTTCATCAGTGAAGCCTGCCAGATCGGCGTTGGCCACGATGTACTGCGAATGCTTGTGATGGGCCATGTCGTTGATCGCATGCCCCGTGTCGCGCAGATACGCGGCGGCTTTCAGCAGCCGCCCCGTCTCCGGCTTCAGCCGGTGCCACGGTGTCAGCGCCGTGAACAGCTCGCGCGCAAACGCCGCCACCTTCCGCGCATGCTTCAGATCGACGCCGAACCGCCGCGCGTACTGCTCGACCATGCGCCGCTGCTCGGCGTCCAGCCGCACCCTTTCGGCGCCCGCCTCGCGGTCGGCCAGATCCCGCAGAATGCCGTCGCGCACGCCCGCCGTGCAGTAGTACAGCTGTCGCGCGCCGAACATCTCCAGCACCTTGAGCATCACCGCCACGCCCGGCACGATGATCTCCGCCCGCCGCGGTCCGATCCCAGTCACGTTCCGCCGCTCATTGACGTCCATGGCCGCCAGTTGCCGGTACAGCCGCCGCAGTTGCGCCGCCGTCACGCGCCGCCGGTCCGCCTCTTCCCGCCGCTGCCGCGGAATGCGGTTGGCCACGCACACGATCGCCGACGCCGACGCCGACGTCCCGATCACGCGGTCGAACGCCGCGTGCGCGATCTGCTGCCCCACCGCGTGCAGCTTCTCCTCGATGAACTCCTGCATCTGCACCAGCTCTTCTTCGAGCGGCGGGTCGTGCTTCAGAAACACCGTCTGCAGCCGCACCGCTCCCAGCGGGCGCGACAAGGCCGCGCGCAGCATCCCGCGCTCGGCGTCGATCACCTCCGCGCTGCCGCCGCCGATGTCCAGAATCAGAATCCGCTGCCGCGGATGCGGCCAGCGCGTCTCCACCCCAAGATGGATCAGGCGCGCTTCTTCCAGACCCGAAATCCGCTCGACCGGTTCGCCCAGAACAGCCGACGCGCGTGCGAGGAATTCATCCGCGTTCGACGCATCGCGCACCGCCGCCGTCGCCACCGCCCGCACGGCCAGCACGCCCAGCCTCGAGTACGCCTCCTTCATCCGCTCGAGCACCGCAAGCACGCTGCGCGCCGCGCTCTCGTCGATGCTGCCCGTGCGGAACACGCTTTCGCCCAGCCGCGTCACCTGACGGTCTTCCGCCAGCACCTCGAACCGCCCGTTGCGGCCCACATCGGCGGCCATCATCCGCACCGAGTTGCTTCCGATATCAATGGCGGCGTACCGGGGCATGACGAATTCCGCGCGCTTCCGCTAGGCTTCTCAGTATGACCTACCATCGTGCCACGCTGGGACTGGCGTTTGTCGCCCTGCTCGCCGAGGCGCAGACCGCGCCGCAGCAGGCCGCGCTCGAGGCGGTCGAGCGCCACGCGCCGCGCTTCAGACAGATCTCGCGCCAGATCTGGGAAAATCCCGAGCTCGGCTGGCAGGAGAAGCAGAGCTCGGCCCTGCTGCGCGCGGAGCTTGAAAAAGCCGGCTTCCGCACGCGCGGCTTCGGCCAGATGCCCACGGCCTTCATCGCCGAATGGGGCGAAGGCCGGCCCGTCATCGGCATTCTCGGCGAATACGACGCCCTTCCCGGGCTCTCGCAGGAAGACGTGCCCGAGCGGAAACCCCGCGTGGCCGGCGCGCCCGGCCACGGCTGCGGGCATAACCTGTTCGGCGCTGCATCCGCTCTCGCCGCCGTCGCCGTCAAGGAGCGCATGCAGGCGCAGGGCCTCAGGGGCACGATCCGCTTCTACGGAACGCCAGCCGAAGAAGGGGGCGGCGGCAAGATCTTCATGATCCGCGCCGGCGCGTTCCGCGACGCCGATGTCGTCCTCGCCTGGCATCCCGGCGATTTCAACGCCGCTGACGACAACCCCTACCTGGCCAACATCAGCGCGCGCTTCCGCTTCCTCGGCACGCCCGCCCACGCCGCCGGCGCGCCCGAAGCCGGCCGCAGCGCCCTCGATGCGCTCGAGCTGGCCACGCACGCCATCAACCTCCTGCGCGAGCATGTCCCGCAGGAGGCGCGCATGCACTACATCGTCACGAGCGGCGGAGCGGCAGCCAACATCGTGCCCGAATTCGCCGAGCTCGCCCTCATCGTCCGCCACCCGGATCTCGGCGAACTCGCCCGCATCTGGGAGCGCGTGAAAAAGTGCGGCGAAGCCGGCGCGCTGGCCACGGAGACGAAGCTCGAAATCGAAATCACCTCCGCCTACGCAAACTTCGTGCTGAACTCCGCGCTGCGCGATCTGCTCGACCGCAGCCTGCGCCTCGCCGGAGGCGTGCGCTATACGGACGAGGAGCGCGTCTTCATCGAGAAGATCCGCGCGACGCTCGGCGCGCGCGCCATGCCGGCCATTGACAGCGCCGCCCAGGTGCTGCCGCCCCGCACCGCGCTGTCTTCCGTTTCAACCGACGTCGGCGATGTCAGCTGGGTCGTGCCCGTCGGGCATTTCACCGCCGCTACGATGCCGCCCGGCGTGCCGCTGCATACGTGGCAGTCGACGGCGTGCGCGGGGACGGAGATCGGCCGCAAGGGCATGATGGTGGCCGCGCGCACGCTGGCGCTGGCGTCGCTCGAGCTGTTCAGTTCGCCGGAGCTCGTGAAGCAGGCGCGCGCCGTGTTCGACGAGGCGATGCGCGGCCGCGCCTACCGCTCGCTGCTGCCCGAAGACCGCCGCCCCGGCCAGACCGGCCACTGAAAAAAGGGGACAGGAACACAATTCCCCTTTTTCCCGCCTTTTGTTGCGCACCCTCGCCGCAGGCGCCGGGGCCTCCGGCGACCGAACTGGCCCGAACGGCCGCGCGACGAGCGGTTCCGGGCATAGACTCCCGTCCCGCCCGCAGAACGGCCTCATCGGACACCGCGAACGACGCGCATGCCGCTTGCCCAGCAGCCGGGAATCGGCCGCTGGAGGGCGTGTGGAGAACCGGTCTCTCCGCCCGCTGACGCCTTCTTCGGTGCCGGTACGGAGCCAGCACCGCTGGCTTCTGGTTTCATCTCTGCCGATGCCGGGCAGGGGCATCGCGGCTCCCTCGAAAATGGCGCGGCGGCGGGGCGCTCGCGGCGCCACATGGGCCCGTCTGTCGCCTGCCTGCAGCGCTCCGCCCGCGGGTCTGCCATCGCCAGACGGGCTGTTGCTACGCGGCATTGGACGCGCAGCAGTCTTCATCCCTGTCACCGTCGGGCAGGGGCATCGCGGCGCCTTGCGCGTCTTCGGCGCTCCAGTCGCGGCGTGGCGAACGGTCTGGCTGGACGAGGTGTCTTGGTCAGGCCGTGCGCGATTCGCGGGAACGCAGCAGGCGCACGCCGCGCGTGTGGGCGTCGCCGTGGCCGTTGGACCCGTTGACGGCGGAAGCAGCCAGCGAGCGGGCGTTGAAAATCGACGCCTGCTCGGTCAGCGACTTCATATCGCTGCCCTCTTCCACCACCATTTCGTGCTCGACCCAATTCGAGAGAGGAATGTTGCGGAAAAACAGGCGCTCCTGCATCACGAGCGACTTGCGGTTGACGAACATCGACTTGTTCTCCCGCATGAAGTGCCGCTCTTCCACGCGGAAATCCGCCAGCAGCTGATCGAACGCCTGCCGGGCGGCGATCTCCTCGGCCGCGCGGACCTTCTCCTCCATCAGCTTCTCCTGATTGCGGATGATGGCCTGCGCCTCGGCCAGGCTCTCCCGCTCTTTCGCCACGGCCACTTCGAGCCGCGCCTGCATGATGTAGTAGCTCAGCAGGGCGCTGCCGGCGGCGATGAACAGCGGCAGCAGGATCCAGACAAGCGCCGTCATAGTCATGTCCTGCTGATCTATCGGTGGAGGCGGCGACGGACTTTAGCCCGGGAAACGCCTTACTGCGTGGGATCGAGACGCCGCCCCTGCAGGATCCCCCAGGCCAGACCCAGCCGGAATGAGAAGAGCGCGGCGAAGAAGCACTGGATGCGGAACAGCAGGGCTGCGAAAAAGCCCTCGTACTTGGCCAGATAGGCCGCCGCGCCCGCCACGGCGTCCGAGGCCAGCTCCTCGCGCGGCGCAACCGGCCGCAGCGGCGGATGCAGCACGGCGCGCGCCTCCCCGACGCACAGGATTTTCTTCCCCGCGCCGCGGATCTGCCGCCAGACATCGAGCATGGCCCAGTACTCGGAAAAGCGCTTCTCGTTGAGATAGTTCATCCCGCCGAGAAAGGTCTTCCGGACGATCACGGCCCAGTCCTCGACGCCTTCGGCCGCGCCATTCTGCAACGGCGAGCGGGGCAGCGCCTCCAGCTCGAGGCTCGCGCGCCGCAGCGCCGCGGCGTCCGGCAGCCGGAAGGTGCATTCCACGGGCCGGCCCTCGGGATCCTGAAACGCCGGAAACGCGGCGGTCGCGTCCTGCCGTTCTTCGAGAGTGGAAACCAGCTTTTCCACGCAGTCCGGCGCCACTTCCACGCGCGGGTCGAGAAACAGGATCAGATCCGCGCGCGCCGTCCGCGTGCCGATGTTGCGGGCGCGCGTCTTGCCGAAATACATCGGCATGCGGATCACCTGCACCCACGGCCGCTCCGCGTCCACCTCGGCCGAACCGTCCCGGCTTCCCGCGTCCACCACGACTACTTCCAGCCTGTCGAAGACCGTGCTGCGGGCCAGTGCGTCGAGACAGCGCTCCAACGGCTCGCGGCAGTCGTGCGAGACGATGACGGCGGAAACCAGAGGAGGCAGAGACTCGGGCGCGGGAGTTTCGGGAACCACCACAGGGAATGATAGCGTACAGGCGCGGCGGCGGGCTCAGTCGATCAACCCTTTGCGGAGCGCGAACCGCACCAGCTCGCCGGCCGAGTGCAGGTTCAGCTTCTCCATGATGCGGCCGCGGTGGGCGTCCACGGTGTAGACGCTCAGATTGAGCAGCGAGGCGATTTCCTTGTTCGTCTTGCCCTCGGCGATCAGCTGCAGAACCTCGCGCTCGCGGGCGGTGAGCAGGTCGATGGGGTCGCTCACGTGCTGCCGGTAGTCGGCCAGCACGCAATCGGCGACGGCGGGAGCGATATAGCCTTCGCCGCGCGCCACGGCGCGCACGGCGGAGACGAGATCGGCGTCGATGGCGTCCTTGAGCAGATAGCCGCGGGCGCCGGCGCGCAGGATCTCGCGCACGTAGACCGCGTCGCGGTGCATGGAGAGCGCGAGCACGCGCGTGCGCGGCGACGTCTCGCAGATCTGGCGGGTGGCGTCGATGCCGTTCAGCCCCGGCATGGCGACATCCATCACCACGACATCGGGCTTGAGCTTCTCCGTCATCTCCACCGCCTGCCGGCCGTCCGCCGCCTCTCCGACGATCTCGAAATCCGGGTGCGATTCGAGAATGCGGCGGAAGCCCTGCCGGACCAGGGAGTGATCGTCGGCGAGCAGGATGCGGACAGGTTTCGTATTCATGCGGCAGTATCAGCGGCTGGCGCGTGCTTGCCGGCCACAGGAATCAGAGCTTCCACCATCAGCCCGGCGCCCGGGCTGGTCTGGACGCGGAGTTCGCCTCCGGCGCTGCGGGCGCGGGCGCGCATGCCCACCATGCCGAGGCCGCCGGACGGAACGCCCGCCGGATCGAACCCTTTTCCATTGTCGGCGATGCGCAGGCGGGCGCGTCCATCGTCCAGATCGAGAGACACGGTGACTTTCGTGGCGTCCGAATGCCGCGCCACGTTGGTCAGCGCCTCCTGCGCGATGCGGAACAGATGGGTTTCCACCTCCTCGGGGAGCCGCTCCGGAATCGAGCAGCGGAACTCGACATCGATCCGGCTCCGCTGCCGGAAGCGGTCGCACAGCCACCGCAGGCCCGCTTCGAGGCCGAAGTCGTCGAGCATGGTCGGCCGCAGCAGCTGCGAGATCTCGCGCACGGTGCCCATCGAGGTGTCGACGATCTGCAGGCAATCCTCGATCAGGTGCGGCTGCGGCTCGGGCCTCGCGGCGAGCGCCGCGAGGTTGGCCTTCAGAGCCGTCAGCGCCTGGCCGAGCTCGTCATGGAGTTCGTGCGAGAAGCGCCGCGCCGTGCTCTCCTGCTTGTCGAGCAGCTGCCAGCTGACGCGGCTCAGCTCGCCCGCCTGCCACTCCATCTGGCGGATCAGGCGCAGCGTCCAGCGTGCGGCGTAGACGGCGCAGACGACGGCGAGGAGAAAGCCTGCGCCCAGCAGGATGGCGGACTGCTGCGCCAGGCGCAGAGACAGCTCCTCGATGCGCTGCTTCAGCGCGACGGAACGCCGCATTTCCACCTCGACGAGCCGGTCGACCAGCGTCAGCACCCTCTGATGCGCGTGCATCAGGCGGCGGATGGGCCGGCGCTGCGCCGCGTCCTCTCCGAGGATGAGGCGGGCCTCGTGGGAAAACTCCGTCGCCGCGCGGTAGAGATCCTGCCAGAGCGCCTGCTCGGGTTCGCCGGCCGATTCGGCGACAATGCGCTCGATGTCGCGGTCGGAGGCGTCGAGCTGGCCCAGGAGCTGCGCCTCGTCGATTTCCTCGGGCTGGCGGGCGAAGTCCGCGAACACGGCGTTGATGGCGCGCTGGCCGCGGAGCACGGCGTCCAGCAAATCCTGGATGCGGATCTGTTCTTCCAGCAGTTCCGCTGAAGCGGCGCGGATGGAGGCGATGTTGCGCACGCCGAGTAGTCCCGCGGCCAGAAGGCACAGCATCACCACGCTGTAGCCGGCGATGAGCACGCGCCGGATGGCGCGCTGCGTCACCGGCCGCATCGCCTCGCGTCCGGGCGGCTGGGGGGCGGAGAAGGCCATGGCGGAGTCCTATCTCCATCAGACCGCAACCCGCCCCTGGACGCGCAATCCCCTGCACGGGCGAGCCGGAGCGCCGAAAGCGGGGCAGGCTACTCGGCGCGGATGACGATCTCCCCGATGCCGCCGCGGACTTCCAGCTTCATCCGGCCAGCGGCTTTGCCCGCCTTCGCGCTCTTCCAGCGCCCGTCATCTTTGTCGAGCCCGATCACTTCGATCTTGCCGATGCCGCCCTGCGCCGTGGCTTCGACGCCCTCGGAGGGAACGAGCACTTCGGCGCGCCCGACGCCGCCGCTGATTTTGACCTCGACGTCGTGGTCCAGCTTCCTGCGGAGGTCGGCTTTCACTTCGCCGACGCCGAGATGCATCTCCAGGCTCCGCAACGGCACTTCGCGCAGGTCGAGCCGGCTCTCGCCCGCGCCGCAGCGGATGGCGAGGTCCAGCGGCAGGCTTCCTCCCAGGCGGATGTCCCACACGTTCCGCACGTTGCCCAGGGCCTGCGGAGGATTGCCGTGCGAGATCGACAGCCGCCGCCGGAAGCCGCTCTCCTCGAACTGCACCTGCGGCTTCAGCGCGAGCGCGTTGTATGTGAATTCCGCTTCGAGCAGCTCCCTGGCGCCGCCCGAGACTCTCAGTTCGCCCGCCCCCATGTGGATCTCGGCCGTGATCCGTTCCGCGCCCTGCGCGCGCGCCTTCTCGATCACAACCGTCTCCCGCCGCTCTTCCCCCGTGCTTCCCGCCGGAGGAACGCTGCAGCCGGACAGCGCCAGAGCACAAACCGCCGCCGCAGCGCACCACACGGAAGGCTTTCGAATCACCGCGCACCTCCTTCTCATCTGTAAACGAACGGCGCCGCGGCGGTGTTCCGCGAATCGGTCACCCAATGGGCCGCAGAACGACGCGCTCGAGATTCATCGTGCCGGCGGCAGGGGCGATGCGCACGCGGACTTCGGTGCGGCCGCGCGGCAATTCCACTTCGCCGAGGCTGCGCGTTCTGAAAACCCAGTCGCCGCCGGTCGCTTCGGCCTTGCCCTCCAGCTTCGCCCCGCCCGCTTCCACGGTGAACGCAGCCCCGGCGCGGCGCGCCGAATAGCTGATCTCGACGGCATAGCGGCCGGCTCTCGGGGTTTCCACCACCCAGTAGGGGATGTCGCGGTCGCGGGTCCATTGCGTCAGGAAAACCCGGCCGAGCGCGTTTTCTTTCTTGGCGCGCTGTTCGAACTCGGTGTCGATCTCGCAGGACTCGACGCCCAGCGTGATGACGCCTTTTGCGTCAGGGCGGTTGAAGAACGGCTCGGCGGCAGGCTCGCCGTCCAGTTCGAGCGCGATGACGCTGGCGATCTCGTCCGGGGCTTCGCCCGTCAGCTCGAGCACGATGTCAGAGCCGTCGCGCACGGCCTTCACAGGCCGCTGCGGATCGGCCAGCAGCCGCGCCTTGTGCACAAGATTCTTCAGGCCCGCCACGCGGAGCCGGCCGTCTTCCGGCCACTGGAACACATGCAGATACAGCGTGCGGCCTTTCGCGGTGGCGCGGCCGAAGAACGACATGCGCTCGAACGGGCTGGCCGTGGTTTCGTAGATGGACTCGCCGTTGACGCGCAGCCAGCGGCCGATGGCGTTGAGGCGGGTGACGAACTCTTCCTGAATTGTCCCGTCGGGGCGCGGGCCGACATTCAGCAGCAGATTGCCGCCCTTGCTGACCACTTCGACGAGCATGCGGATCAGGTCCCGCTCGGTCTTGAAGACGGTCTCGTACTTGTTGTAGCCCCACGAGTCCTGGTTGATGGTCACGCAGGCTTCCCACAGCACCGGTTTGCCGTCGGGGCTCTTCAGGCCGGTGGCCGGGACGAACTGTTCGGGCGTGCCGAAGTCGGCGCGGTTGCCGGGCTTGCGCTCGTAGAGCCGGTCGTTGATCAGGGTATTGGGCTGGAGCGAGCGGATGAAGTCATAGATCTCGTCGTCGCGCTTCGCGTTGGCCAGAGTGTGTTCCCATTCGCCGTCGAACCAGATGACGGCGACGTCGCCGTAGCCGGTGAGCAGTTCGCGGAGCTGCTCCTTCATGAAGTCGATGTAGCGGTTGTTGTCGCCGCCTTCCTTGTAGTTGTTCGGATACTCCCAGGCGCGGCGCGGCCGGTAATCGGGATGATGCCAGTCCATGATGGAGTGGTAGAAACCCAGGCGTACGCCGTGGCGTTTGGCCGCCGCCGCGAGATCCTTCAGCGGATCGCCCGGATAAGGCGTGATCTCCATGTCGTAATCGCTGACGCGGCTGCGGTAGATGCTGAAGCCGTCGTGGTGCTTGGACGTGATGACGATGTAGCGGGCGCCGGCGTCTTTCGCCAGCCGCACCCACTCGTCGGCGTTGAAGCGCACGGGGTTGAAGCGGCGGGCGTATTTGTCGTACTCGGCCTGCGGGATCTGCGCCTGATGGCGGATCCACTCGTGCCGGCCGATGACGGCATAGACGCCCCAGTGGATGAACATGCCGAACTTGGCTTCGCGGAACCAGCGGGTGCGCTCCGCTTCCGGCAGCGGCGGCTGCGACGGCTGGGCGGAAGCCGGCAGCGAGGCGGCGATGAGAACGGCGGCGGCGAACGAGGAGAAACGGACAGGCATGGCTGTGCGGTATTCTACCGCCCGGAAGCGGCGGACGGCGCCCGGGCGCGCTCGCCTAGAATGGCAGAAGTGGAGTGGTATCAACCATGACAACTGAAAGACGCACGTTTCTCGGGGCCGCTGCAGCGGCGGCGACGGCGCGCCTGCCGATTCTCGGCGCCAACGACCGGGTGCAGATCGGCATCGTGGGCCTGGGCGGCCGCGGGCGCGACCACATCAATTTCTACAACGCGATTGAAGACGCCCGTATTGCAGCCGTGTGCGATGTGAATCAGGCGGCGCGGGAGCGCGCCGTCGCCATGATCGAGAAGGCGAAGGGCTACAAGCCCGCCGAGTTCGCCGACATGCGGCAGATGTACGAGTCGAAAGAGGTCGACGCCGTCTCCATCGCCACGCCCAACCACTGGCACGCGCTGGCCACGATCTGGGCGTGCCAGGCGGGCAAGGACGTGTATGTGGAGAAGCCGGCCAGCCACAACATGTTCGAGAGCCGCAAGATGGTGGAAGCGGCGCGCAAGTACAAGAGGATGGTGCAGGTGGGCTCGCAGAGCCGCTCGACCCCGCACAAGATCAGAGCCATCCAGATGCTGAAAGAGGGCGTGATCGGCAAGGTGTACATGGCGCGCGGGCTGTGCTTCCGCCGCCGCTTTTCGATCGGGCACACGCCGGATCAGCCCGTGCCGCCCGGCGTGGACTGGGACAAGTTCCTCGGACCGGCGCAGATGAAGCCGTTCAGCGTGAACAAATTCGAATACAACTGGCACTGGTTCTGGGACACGGGCAACGGCGACATCGGCAATCAGGGCGTGCACGAGATGGACATCGCGCTGTGGGGGCTGGGACGCAAGGACTGGCCGAAGACCGTGACGGGCAGCGGCGGCAAGTTCATCTGGCAGGACGATCAGGAGACGCCGAACACGCAGCACGCCTCGTTTCACTGGGACGACGGCGAGATGACCTTCGACGTGCGGAACCTGCCCACGCCGCCCGAGGGGCTGGCGCCGATCCGCGGGGCGAACTACGTGGGCAACATTTTCTTCGGCGACAAGGGGTTCATGGTGCTCGACCAGGCGGGCTTCGCCATTTACCGCAGCGCGATGGCGGATTTCGTCGGGGCGCGCAGCGCGGGCGCAGGCGGACGCGACAAGTATGAAAAGATCGCCGAGGAGAAGGCCACTGGCGAGGGCATGATCGAGCACGTGAAGAACTTCATCGAGGCGGTCAAATCGCGCGACCACACGAAGCTGACCGCCGAGATCGAAATCGGCGCGCTCTCGGCCGACTTCTGCCATCTGGCCAACATCGCCTACCGCGTTGGGCGCACGCTGCGGATGGATTCCAGCGGCCGGTTCATCGGCGACGCCGAGGCCAACGAGATGCAGACGCGCAAATACCGGCCGCCTTACGTGGTGCCGGAGAAAGTCTGAACAGGACAGCCGGATTCTGTTTCAAACAAACGGAGCCAGAAATTTCATGCGCAATGTCATCATCATCGGATCCGGATGCGCGGGCAACACCGCGGCCATTTACACGGCGCGCGCGGGGCTGAAGCCGCTGGTCGTCAGCGGGCACGAGCCGGGCGGGCAGCTGTCGCTGACGACGGAGGTGGAAAACTTCCCCGGCTTCCCCGAGGGCATCATGGGCCCCGTGCTCGTCGAGAACATGAAGAAACAGGCGGAGCGGTTCGGGGCGGAGTACATTCAGGGGCTGGTGGAAGAAGCGGATCTCAGCAAAAGACCGTTCCGCATCCGCATCGACGATCAGTGGCACGAGTGCCGCACGCTGATCATCGCCTCCGGCGCAAGCGCCCGCTGGCTGGGGCTGCCGAACGAGCAGAAGCTCATCGGCCACGGCGTCAGCTCCTGCGCCACCTGCGACGGCTTCTTTTACAAGGGCAAGAAGATCATGGTGGTGGGCGGCGGCGACTCGGCGATGGAGGAGGCGAACTTCCTGACGCGGTTCGGCGAGGAGGTGACGATCGTCCACCGCCGCGACGAGTTCCGCGCGTCGAAGATCATGCTGGACCGCTGCCGCGCCAACCCGAAGATCAAGTGGATCACCAGCGCCGTGATTGAAGACGTCTACGACGTCGAGAAGGGCTACGTGACCGGGGTGAAGCTGAAGAACGTCAAGACGGGCGAGACGTGGGTGCAGGAGGTGGACGGGCTGTTTCTGGCCATCGGCCACATTCCGAACACGAAGCCGTTCGTGGGGCAGATCGAGCTCGACGCCGACGGCTACATCGTCAGCCACGGCGGCGCACGCACGAGCGTTCCGGGCGTTTTCCACGCCGGAGACGTGCAGGACCGCGTCTACCGGCAGGCGATTACAGCCGCGGGCGCGGGCTGCATGGCGGCGATCGAGGCTGAGCGGTTCCTCGAAGCCGAAGGCCACTGAGCGGGCGCGCGGGCGTGAACCGGCTGGAAACATTTCTCTCCGAATATGGCGGGCGCAGCGCCGAGCCCTCGCCCGCCAACCGGATGATGGCGGCCTTCGCGCGCGATTTCCGCGACGGCTTCGACATCAACCTGGGCGTCGGCTACGTGAACGAGAAGACCATCCCCACGGGGCTGTTCGTTGAAGCCATGCAGGCCGTGGCGGGAGATCCGCGGCGCTACCGGCAGGCGTTCAATTACGGGGGACCGGAGGGCTCGCCGAACCTGATCCGGTCGCTGCGGCAGTTTCTGCTGCGGCACGAAGCGGGGCTGGACGAAACGCTGCTCGCGGCGCGGCGGCTGATCATCGGCCCCTGCGGCGCGATGAGCGTGCTGGAAGGGTTCGCCGAAATCTGCCCGCCGGGCATCGTGGCGACGTCCGATCCGGGCTACTACATCTACCTGGATGCGCTCGAGAGGCGCGGCTTCCGTCTGCTCGCCATCCCGGAGGACGAAGACGGACTGCGCACGGACCTGCTGCGGCAGAGGCTGGATGCTCTGGGCGAGGACGCCTCGCGCGTGTCGTTCTTCTACGTGATGACGGTGAGCAACCCGACCGGCGCGGTGCTGTCCAACGCACGGCGGCGGGAGGTGCTTGAAATCGCCACGGAGTTCTCGCGCCGTCAGGGGCGGCTTGTGCCGCTGGTCTTCGACCTCGCGTACGAGCAGCTCGTGCACGACCCCGCGCTGCCGCGGCCGGAGTCCGTGCTCGGGCAGGACGAAACGGGGATCGCCTACGAAGTGGGCACGCTGTCGAAGATCCTGGCGCCCGCGCTGCGCATCGGCTACCTGCTGGGACCGGACGGACCGCTGATGAACGCCATGGTGCAGCGGACGAGCGACGCGGGCTTCAGCGCGCCGCTGTTCGTGCAGGAGATGGCTTCGTGGCTGCTGGACGGTCCGATCGACGGGCAGATCCGCACCGTGAACGGGGGCTACAGGGAGAAGGCTGCCGCCGTGCGGAGGGCGATCCACGAGAAGCTGGGGCCATGGCTCGAGTCGGTGACGGGCGGCTCGGCGGGGTTCTATTTCTACCTGACGTTCCGCGAGCTGGAAACGCATCCGGAGTCGCGGTTTTTCGGCATTCTGACGCGCGGGGGCGAAGCGCCGCGCGTCATGTACATTCCGGGCGTCTACTGCGTGGCTGCGGACGGCGAGCTGCGCGAAGCGTCGCGGCGTCAGCTGCGGCTGTCCTACGGGTTCGAAGACACGGACAGGATGGTGGAGGCGGTGGAATGGATGCGGCGGGCTGCGGAGCAGTGCGGCTGAGCTCCGGGTCTGCGCTGCGGTCTGCCGGAAAGGCGGTGCGATGCAGCTCGGATTGGGACTGATCGAGATCGGCAGGCCGTGGGGCGCGGGATGGACGGGGCTTCCCAGCGAGGAGCAGGTGGAGCGGCTGCTGGAGACGGCGATTGAAGAGGGCGTCACGTTCTGGGACACGGCATCTTCCTACGGCTGCAGCGAGGAGCGTGTCGGAAGGTTTCTGCGGCGCCGGCCGGGGCTCGAAGAACGCGTGACCCTGGCGACGAAGTTCGGCGATGTCTGGGCGCCGGGCATGGAGGAGTCTTACGGGGATCATTCCTACGAGGGACTGGCGCGCAGCCTGGGCCGTTCGCTGACCCTGCTGCCGCGGATCGATCTGCTGCAGGTGCACCGCGCGACGGAAGAGGCGCTGCGGCGGGAGGATGTCTACCGGGCGCTTGAGCTGGCGCGGCGGCGCGGCGTGGCGGAGTTCGGAGCGAGCGTGAAGACGATGGAGGCGGCGCGGATCGCCGCCGAGTCGGGCTGGTTCGGGTGGCTGCAGATTCCTTACAATCCGCTGCGGCAGGAGATGGCGCCGGTGTTCGAGCTGGCGCGGGAGCGGGGCATCCGGCTGCTGGTGAACCGTCCGTTCGCAGAAGGGGCGCTGCTGATGGATTCCGCCGGGCGTCCGGTGGAAGGCAGCGAGGCGCGGCGCCGGGCGTTCGAGTTCATCCGCCGGCAGGCGTTCGACGGCTACGTGCTTGTTGGAACGAAATCCGCCGATCATCTGCGCGACAACGCGCGGCTGTGGCGGGAGCTGGAAGGAGCCTGAAAAGGGAACGGGGCAGGCCGAGGGGCCTGCCCCGCTGGAGGAGAAAAAGGGGAATTGTGTTCCTGTCCCCTTTTTCAGGGTTGTTTTTTGCCCTGGCGCGCCACGGCTTCCATGGCGGCTTTCACTTTCTCGGGGTCGCCGAGGTAGTAAGACTTGATGGGCTTGAGGTCCGCGTCGAGCTCGTAGACGAGCGGCATGCCGGTGGGGATGTTCAGCTCGACAATGTCGGCGTCGCTGATGTTGTCGAGGAACTTGACGAGCGCGCGGAGACTGTTGCCGTGGGCGCCGATGACGACGCGCTGGCCTGTCCTGATGCGCGGGGCGATCGACTCGTGCCACAGCGGGAGGAAGCGCGCCACCGTGTCCTTGAGGCACTCGGTGAGCGGCAGCTCCTCTTTCGAGAGCGATGCGTAGCGGCGGTCGCGCCCGGGAAAGCGCTCGTCATCAGGCGTCAGAGCGGGCGGCGGCACGTCGTAGGAGCGGCGCCAGATCTTCACCTGCTCCTCGCCGAATTTGGCCGCCATCTCGCTCTTGTTGAGCCCCTGCAGGGCGCCGTAGTGGCGTTCGTTCAGGCGCCAGTGGCGCTCGACGGGGAGCCAGTCCTGGTCCATGACATCGAGCACGATGTTCATCGTCTTGATGGCGCGCTTGAGCACCGAGGTGTAGACGAAGTCGAACTCGAAGCCCGCTTCCTTCAGGACGCGGCCCGCTTCGCAGGCTTCCTGGACGCCCTTCTCGCTGAGGTCGACGTCGGTCCAGCCGGTGAAGCGGTTTTCCTTGTTCCAGGTGGATTCGCCGTGGCGGATGAGAACGAGTTTGTACATTGCGTCGGTGTCTCCTTAGCGGGAGTAGGCCTTCCGTCCGGCGTAGCGGGCAGAGGAGCCGAGCTCCTGCTCGATGCGGAGGAGCTGGTTGTATTTGGCGAGGCGGTCGCTGCGGGACGCCGAGCCGGTCTTGATCTGGCCGCAGCCGGTGGCGACGGCGAGATCGGCGATGAAAGAGTCTTCGGTTTCGCCGCTGCGGTGGCTGACCATGGAGGTATAACCGTTCTTCGCCGCCAGCTCCATGCACTCGAGCGTCTCGGTGACGGTGCCGATCTGGTTCAGCTTGATCAGGATCGAGTTGGCCACGCCCTTCTCGATGCCCTTGGCGAGAATCGACGGGTTGGTGACGAACAGGTCGTCGCCAACGAGCTGGATTTTCCCGCCCAGCCTTTCAGTGAGCAGTTTCCAGCCTTCCCAGTCGAACTCGGCCATGCCGTCTTCGATGGAGATGATGGGATACTGCTTCACCCAGCTCTCCCAGATGTCGATCATCTGCTCGGAGGTCAGCTCGCGTTTGTCGGACTTCTTGAAGACGTACTTTTTCTTTTCGACGTCGTAGAACTCGCTGGCGGCGGGGTCGAGGCAGATGGAGATGTCGACGCCGGGCTTGTAGCCGGCCTTTGCGATGGCTTCGAGGATCACCTCGACGGCCTCGTCGTTGGACCTGAGGCTGGGAGCGAAGCCGCCTTCATCGCCGACCGAGGTGGAGTAGCCGCGGCTCTTGAGGACGGACTTGAGATTGTGGAACACCTCGGCGCCCATGCGGATGGCGTCGGCGAAGGAGCCGGCGCCGTGCGGGCTGATCATGAACTCCTGGAAGTCGACGCTGTTGTCGGCGTGCGCGCCGCCGTTGATGATGTTCATGTTGGGGACGGGCAGCGTGCGCGCGTTGACGCCGCCGAGATAGCGGTAGAGCGGCAGGCCGAAGGCGTCGGCGGCGGCGCGGGCGCAGGCCATCGAGACGGCGAGGATGGCGTTGGCGCCGAGGCGGCCCTTGTTCGGCGTCCCGTCCAGCTCGATCATCTTCGCGTCGATCTCCTGCTGCGCCGCCGCGTCCATGCCGGCCAGCGCGGGCAGGATCTCGTCCACGATGTTCTTGACGGCCTTCTGCACGCCCTTGCCGAGATAGCGGGCCTTGTCTCCGTCGCGGAGTTCGACAGCTTCGTTTTCGCCGGTGGATGCGCCTGACGGCACAGCCGCGCGCCCCATGCTGCCGCTGGACAGATACACGTCCGCTTCCACGGTGGGATTGCCGCGCGAATCGAGAATTTCGCGGGCCACGATGTCGACGATCTCGGTCATAGGAGTCCTTTCTCTTCTGGGGTGGGGATGAAAAGCACCGAAATTCCATTGTGGCACAGGCGTCCGGCCGCGCTGTGCAAAATCCGCGTGACAGAGGCCAGTGGCGGGGCGCTGTCTGGTTTTCAGACTCGCGTGTCGGAAATTCCGTCACGGCGGAGGCTGGTGGAAGCGGAGAAGTTCTTTGAATTCAATCCGCGCGGATTTGGCCCGCAACCTGCAGTGTCAGGAGTGAGCGAGAAGACCGCTCAGGAGGTGTACGATGTTCGGAGTCGACTGGAGCGACCCTCAAACCCTTTGGCTCAACCTGACGAATCTCGGGCTGGGCATCATCACGCTGATCTGCGTGGGCGTGGCCGCATATGCGGGCTTCGCGGAGCTGGCGGCGCGCTGGAAGAAGGCGGCCGCGGCGGAGACGGAAGCCGACGCGACGATGGCGACGCACGGGTTCCACTCGCCGGAGCTGGGCTTCACCATGGCTGACGGCGGCGAGCCGGAAAAGCCCGTGGAAGAGAAGAAGCGCCGCCGGACGCGGAAGTCCTGAGCCGCCGGCTCAAGGGAGGGCGAGCCCATGCAGTGCCCATTCCTGAAAGAGACGCGCGTGCGCTGGTGCCGGGCGGCGGGGATCCGCAAGCCGATTCCCGAATCGCAGAGCGACGATGCGGCCTGCCGCTGCCTGGACGAGCGCTTCCGCGCGTGCCGCTGGGTCTCGCCGGAATCCCGCGAGGCCCCGCCGCCGTGCCCGCATCTGGAGCATGCGCTGGTGCAGTACTGCGAGGCGGCGCCGCTGACGCGGTTCGTGCCGTTCAGCGAGCCGCTGCTGACGCGCTGCGGCAGCGCTGCGCACAAGTACTGCGACTTTTACCTTGACATTCTGCGGGCGGCGCGGCCGCCGCTGCGGGATCACGAGTTCGTGGCGCCGGAAGACCTCCATTACACTCGCAACCACTGGTGGATCGATCTTCAGGATGAAGGGCTGTGCCATGTGGGCGTGGACGCGTTTCTGGCGAGGCTGCTGGGCGACGTGGAGCGCGCGGGCATCCTGACGCCGCGCGGCACGGCGTGCCCGGCGGTGGTGTTCACGTGCCGGGGGACGGACTTCACGGCGTCGTTCCCGGCGCAGATCCAGATTGAAGCGGCCAATCCGCATCTGCGGATCGAGCCGCGCCGCATGCTGAAGGAGCCGTACTCGGCGGGGTGGCTGTTCCGCGGGCGCATCAGCCAGGACCGGCTGCCGGGCGTGCAGGAGCTGCTGCTGACCGCCGACGAGGCCCGGCGCGTGATGGAAGAAGACGCGCGGCGGGTGAACGAGATGCTGCAGGCGCTGCGTCCGGCGGGCGCGGCGCCGGCGATGGCGGACGGAGGACTGTTTGAGGAAGGACTTCTCGGCCTGCTGGAGCCGCAGGAGGCGCTGAGTCTGTTTTACGAACTCGGCTCGGCGGCGGGCCAACGGAGATAGACAGGCATGATTCGGACAGGCATTCTGTTTCTGGCTGGATTCAGCGTGGCGTTCAGCGCCGGCTGGTGGAGCATGCCGCGCATCCTCTACCGCGAGGAGCCGCAGCCGGTGCAGTTCAGCCACATCGCCCATGTGGGCGAGAAGGGCGGCATGAGCTGCGAGGACTGCCATTCGTTCCGCGTGGACGGCACCTTCGCGGGCGTGCCGAAGCTGGAATCGTGCGCGGGCTGCCACAGCGCGCCGCTGGGCGAGACGCAGGCGGAGAAGGATTTCATCGCGCGTTTCGTCGAGCCCGGCATCGAGCCGCAGTGGAAGATTTACGCGCGCCAGCCGGACAATGCCTGGTTCCCGCATTCCGCCCACGTGCAGCGCGGGAAGGTGGCGTGCGAGAAGTGCCACGGCGACATCGGCAAGTCCGACCGGCTGCCCGTCTACCGGGTGCACCGGTTCACCGGGTATCCGGAAGACGTGATGGGGAAGCGCACGGGTCCTTTGGGCCTGAAGCGCGCGGGCGGCATGCGGATGGACGACTGCGTGGCCTGCCACCGGCAAAACCGGCTGGAGCATAGCTGCCTGGACTGCCACAAGTGAGGGCGGGAGGAGAGGACGCCATGAAGATCCAACGCAGAGATGTTCTGTCCCTGGCCGGGGGAGCGGCCGCCGGACTGGCCGTGTCCCCGCTGCCCTGGCGGCTGCTGGGCGATACGGCGATCTGGAGCCAGAACTGGCACTGGATGCCGCGCGTGCCGCGCGGCGCGATTGAAGAGCGCGAGGCGCGGTGCCCGCTGTGCCCGGCGGCGTGCGCGGTGAAGCTGCGGATGACGGAAGGCGTGGTGCATGGAGTCTGCCCGAACGGGGCGGCAATGTGCCCTGCGGGATTCGCAGCGCACCACATGGCGTGGCATCCGTTGCGGCTGCGCGAGTGCCGGCGGAAGGACAAGGCGGTTGGCGTGGAAGAAGCTCTCTCCGCGCTGCGCGCGGCCGTGGAACAGCGGCGCGGGGCCGTGGCGGTGCTGGATCTGGCCCCTGGCCGCGCGTCGTCGCTGCTGCACCGGCGGCACCTGGCCGCGATCGGCGGCGCGTATCTGACGCCGCCGGTGATCGAAGGCGGCACGGCGCAGGCGCTGGCGGCGTTGCTGGAGAAGCCGTGCGAGCTGGCGGCGGACCTCGCGCACGTGAAGGCCGTGCTCTCGCTCGGCACGCCTGTGCTCGACGGCTGGGCTGCTCCCTCCCATGCCGTCGAGCGCGGCTTCCGGCTGATTCAGGCCGAAGCGCGGCGCTCGCGCACGGCGGGGCTCGCCGATGAATGGCTGCCGGTGAGGCCTGGCGCGGAGACGGCGCTGCTGCTCGCAATCGGCCACTGCTGGCTGGCGCGGCCTGAGATGCAGAGCCGGCTGGCGCGGCTGAAGGGCGCGGAGGAATGGCGCAGGGCGGCCGAGGCGATGCCGCCGCGGCGCGCGGCGGAGCTGGCGGGCATCGAAGCGTCCCGGATTGAAGCTGCTGCTGCGCTGCTGCTCGAGCATCGTCCGGCGCTGGTGCTGGCCGACGGCGATCCGGTAGGCGGGCCGCTGAGCCGCGAGGCCCGGGCCGCCGCGGCGGCGCTGAACGCTCTGCTCGGCGCGGAGGGATTCCGCGCGCGGCCTGCTCTGCCCGTGCCGAAAGACTGGACGCTGGCCGCGGCGCAGAGCATCGAGGAAGCAGCCGACGGCTCGATCGGCGTGCTGATTCTCGACGAGCCGTGGCCGGGCCTTTCCGTGCCCTGGCATCTTGTAGAGAAGAAGCTGGCGCCCGACGCGGTGGTGGCGGCGGTGACGTGGAACCGTGCGCAGTTTGCGGGCAAGGCGGAGTGGCTGATTCCGGCGCCGGTATGGCTGGAAGCGCCGCTGGATGCGGCGCAGCCGAACGACGCGCCCCGGGCGCAGATCGCCATTGCGCCCGCCGTAATGCGCGCGCCCGAGGGCGTGCTGGCGGGGGCGGAGGCGACGGCGCGGCTGGCCGGTGCGGAGACGGCTCTCGCCGAGGAGCTGGCGGAGCTGGCTGAAGCCGCCGGCGCGAAGGCGAAGGTGGCTGAGGAGGGATTCTACTGGACGAGCGAGAGCGGCGGCCCTGCGCCCGTGGTGGCGCGCGCCGCGGCCGAAGGGCGGAAGGCGGAGGACTGGCTGCGCGCGGCTGAGCCGGCTGCGGCGTCGCCGGCGGTGGTGGCGTTCGGTTGGCGGCAGGCTGCGGTGTCGCCGATGCTGGGCAAGCTGTGGCAGGAGTCCGAGCTGCGCGAGGGGCCGCAACAGGCGGCGGCGCATCCGGAGCTGCTGCAGCGCTACCGCATGGAGGAAGGCGCGCTGGCGCGGCTGATGTCGCCGCGCGGCGCGTGGCCGGTGCGCGTGCGCGCCGGCGAGGCGCGGCCGGACGTGATCGCCATCTGCGGCGGGCCGGCGCTCGTGCTCGCCTGCGAAGTCCGCCCGGACGGCGCCTGGAGCCTGGGCGAAGCCAAGGTGGTGAAGTCATGAGGAAACTCGGCGCAGAAACGAAGACGGCGCGATACGCGATGCTGATCGACCTGGACCGCTGCAACGGCTGCGGCGCGTGCATGGTGGCCTGCGCGGTGGAGAACAACGTTCCGCCGCCGCAGGCTTCGGCGACGCCGCGCACCGGGCTGAACTGGCTGCGCGTGTTCCGCCTGAAGACGGGCGGGCGCGACGCCTTCATCCCGGTGATGTGCATGCAGTGCGAGGACGAGACGCCGTGCCAGAGCGTGTGCCCGCAGAAGGCGGTGGAATTCGACCCCGTGACCGGCATTGTGGGCCAGATTCCCGAGCGGTGCCTCGGGTGCCGCTACTGCATGGCCGCCTGCCCGTATCAGGCGCGCGTATTCAACTGGCGGGATCCGCAGTGGCCGGCGGGGATGGAGAAGGCGCTGAATCCGCGCGTGAGCGTGCGGCAGCGCGGCACGGTGGAGAAGTGCAACTTCTGCCACGGGCGCTGGCAGGCGGCGCTTGAGAAAGCCGCCCATGACGGGGAGGAAGGGCCGGTGCACTACACGCCGGCGTGCGCCGAGGCGTGCCCGGCGCAGGCGATCCGGTTCGGCGACCTGAACGACGAAGAGTTCGCCGCCGCGTGCCATGAACAGGGCGTCTTCCGCCTGCTGGACACGCTGGGCACGGGGCCGAAGGTTTTCTACAGGACCTCGCGCGCCGAGGTGCGGGAAGCGACGCGGGGGTTCGGGGAGGTGAGACGTGGTTGAGCGGCTGGATGAAGCCTGGATCGCGCGCGGCGTGCGTCGCGCGCCCTTCGGACGGTTCCTGCTGTGGGCGGCGCCGTGGGCGGCGCTGCTGGCGCTGGGGGCGTACGCGATCTTCCTGTGCCTGCGCGGCGGACTGTTCCACACGAACATGGACAACCGCTATGTGTTCGGGCTGTGGATCTTCCTCGACCTGGCGGTGATCGCGCTGGGGGCGGGGGCGTTCTTCACGGGGTTCCTGCTGTACGTGCTGAAGAAGACGGAACTGAAGGCGGTGATCAACAGCGCGGTGGTGATCGGGCTGGTCTGCTACAGCGGCGCGGTGCTGATTCTGGCGGTCGACGTGGGGCAGCCGCTGCGCGCGTGGTTCACTTTCTACCACCCGAACGTGCACTCGATGCTGACCGAGGTGACGTTCTGCATCACGTGCTACCTGACGGTGCTTCTGATCGAGTACGTGCCGATTTTCCTGAAGAACCGGCGGCTGAAGTGGAAACCGTCGATGCTGGTGTTCGAGTACAACCTGCACAAGGTGATGGTGGTGTTCGCGCTGATCGGGACGCTGCTGTCGTTCTTCCATCAGGGGTCGCTGGGCGGGCTGTTCGGCGTGCTGAGGGGGCGGCCGTTCGCGTTCCGCGAAGGGTTCCTGATCTGGCCGAGCACGTTCTTCCTGTTCGTGCTGTCGGCGATGGCGGTGGGACCGTCGTTCGTGGCGCTGACGACGTGGCTGGCGGAGAAAGCGACGCGGCGGCGGCTGGTGAAGGACGAGGTGTACCAGACGCTGGGGCGGATCTCGGGCAAGCTCCTGCTGGCGTACGTCTTCTTCAAGTGCCTGGACACGATGCTGTGGATCAACCAGACGGCGCCGGAGCGCGGATTCCCGGCGCACCGGTTTTATGAATACGGCGGGGCGTTCGGCACATGGATCCTGTTCACGGAGATTGCGCTGCTGGGGCTGATTCCGGCGCTTCTGCTGCTGAAGCCGGAGTGGCGGGCGCGGCGGGGGTTGCTGATCACGGGCGCGGCGATGGCGTGCCTTGGGGTGACGCTGAACCGGTTCGTGTTCACGATCCAGACGCTGGCGCTGCCGACGATGCCGTTCGACCGGCTGCTGCTGTACTGGCCGTCGTGGCAGGAGTTTGCGGCGTTCGGGTTCGTGGTGGCGTACGGGATGCTGGTGTACTCGTTCTCGTACCGCTATCTGACGCTGTTTCCGCAGGAGCGGGAGCTGGCGATGACGGAAGCGAGGAGGTAAGCGATGTTCCCGTGGGTGTACGGCTTCGAGTGGCACGCCGGCTATCTGATCTTCCTGGGCGTGTTCTTCACGGTGGCGCTGGCGGTGGCGGGCACGGTGCTGGTGGCGCTGTGGCGGAGCTTCCGCACGGTGCAGAAGAAGCAGGAAGGGCGCGTGTACTGGCATGCGGCGTTCGAGGAGCTGACGCCGGAAGAGCGGCGCTGCCGGCACGCGATCACCGGGGAGCTGCCGGGGCGGTGCTGCGACCAGGAGTTTGACTGCCGCGGCTGCCGGATGCATGCGCGGCTGCAGTTATCCGAAGAAGCCGCGGCGGCGACCGCCGACACCGAGGTGTGCGGCGTGGCCGTGCCGCTGGACCGCTACTACCACCGCGGCCACACCTGGGTGAGGGAGGCCGAAGACGGAATGCTGGAAGTCGGGCTCGACGATCTGGGGCGGCGGCTGCTGGGCGGGGACGGCCGCATCGAAGCGCCGGCGCCCGGCACGGAGGTGCGGGTGAACGAGCCGGCGTTCCTCGTGAGGCGCAATGGGGTGGAGGCGCGCGTGCTGTCGCCGGTGGACGGGACGGTGCTGGGCCCGGCGGAGAACGGGGCGCTGATCCGCGTGCGGCCCGCGGAAGGGTTCCGGACAGTCCACCTGCTGCGGGACGGAGAAGCCGTGGCGTGGATGCGGCATGAGGTGGACCGGCTGCAGCTGGCGCTGGCGGCGGCCAGCGGAGCGGCGACGCTGGCCGACGGGGGCGCGGTGCCGCAGGATCTGGGCCGGGCGCTGCCGCGGCGGGAGTTCGACACGGTGTGCGGGCTGGCGTTTCTCGATGTGTGAGAGTCAGCGCTCGATGCCGTAGCGCTTGAGCTTTTCGTAGAGCGTCGAGCGGTCGATGCCGAGGGAGGCGGCGGCCTCCTTGACGTTGCCGCCGGTGCGGCGGAGAGTCGCCTCGATCATCAGCTTCTCCATCTCGGCGAGGGTGAGGTTGTCGGGGATCTGGATCTTCGCCGCGCCGTTGTTGCGGAGGAAGGAGAAGTCCTCGGCGGTGAGGGTGCGGCCGCGGCAGCTGACGATGGCGCGCTCGATGGCGTTTTCAAGTTCCCGGACATTGCCGGGCCAGGAGTGATCCATCAGGAGGCGCATGGCGTCCTGGGCGATGTCCTCGACGGGCTTGCCGAGTTCGTGCGAGATGCGTTCGACGAAATGTCCGGCCAGCAGGGGGATGTCCTCGCGGCGTTCGCGCAGGGGCGGGATGAAGATCTCGATGACGTTGAGGCGGTAGAAGAGATCCTCGCGGAACCGGCCTTCTTCGACGAGGGCGCGCAGATCCTTGTGGGTGGCGGCGATAACGCGGACGTCGACCTGGATTTCCCCGGTTCCGCCGATGCGGTAGAAGGAGCGCTCCTGGAGGACGCGCAGCAGATCCGCCTGGAGCTTGGGGCCGATGTCGCCGATTTCGTCGAGGAAGATGGTGCCGCCGTCGGCGAGTTCGAACTTGCCTTTCTTGCGCTCGGCGGCGCCGGTGAAGGCGCCTTTTTCGTAGCCGAAGAGCTCGCTCTCGAGCAGGGTTTCGGCCAGCGCGGCGCAACTGACGGCGATGAAGGGCTTCTGGGCGCGGCTGCCGGAGAAGTGGATGGCGCGGGCGACGAGCTCCTTGCCGGTGCCGCTTTCTCCGCGGATGAGGACGGTGCTGCGGAGGCTGGAGACCTCGCGGGCGAGCTCGAGCACCTCGAGCATGCGGGGGCTCTTGCAGATGATGTCGTGGAACTGGTAGCGGCGCTGGAGCTTTTTGCGGAGGATGAGGTTTTCGCGCTGGAGGCGCTTGACCTTGATGATGCGGCTGACGAGGAGGGAGATCTCCTCGGGGTTGCAGGGCTTGACGATGTACTCCTGGGCGCCTTCCTTGATGGCGGTGATGGCGGTGTCGACGGTGGCGTAAGCGGTGATGATGATGATGGAGGCGTCGGGGTGGAGGCGGCGGATCTCCATCAGGGTGTCGATGCCATCCATGCCGCCGGGCATTTTGAGATCGATGAAGTAGATGGCGTAGTCGGTTTTTTTCGCCAGTTCGACTGCCTCTCGGCCGCTGGAGGCGGTATCGACGAGATAGCCGTCTTCGCGCAGCCATGCGGCGAGCGATTCGCACATGATCTCTTCGTCGTCGACGACGAGGATCTGCCATTGGGGCTTCATGCCGTCACCTCCCGGAGGCGGGCCGCGCAGGCCGGGCACGGCGCCTCGCCTTTGAGATCGATCTGTCCCACCTGCACCGACAGGCGCATAACGCACCCGGGCGAAGAGCAATGCACGAGGCCGAGCAGGTGGCCGGCCTCGTGCACGGCCTCCTTGCGCGCCCGCTCCAGAAGCAGGGCGCTGTTGGGGGGGAGACCGTAGTATTCCTGCCTGAGGCGTGCGACGGAGACGACGCCGGCGCGGCCCTTCAGCTGGGCCTGGCCGTAGACGAAGCTGAGCATGGGGATGAAGAGGTCCGAGCCGGTGACGCCGAGGGCCTTGGGGATGCCGTCCGGCAACGAGGCCAGGATGTTTTCGAGCAGGGCGGGCGCGCTCCACTGGCCGCGTTTCGCGTCGAAGGCGTCTGCGGGGGCCTGGAGAGGCTTGAGCCCGGCGACGCGCACGGGAAGGCAGGATTCGAGAGCGGCCGCCATGGCGGGGATCACGCCCTGGGGCAGGGCAGGATCATGCGGGGTTTGCAGCTCGAAGAGGCCCAAGACGATCACCCCCGCACCGCCCCGGAAGGCTCGGCCGCCGGCGCCTTGCGCAGGGGCAGGTTGATGGTAAAAGTGGTTCCTTTGCCCGGCTCGCTGACGACCTCGATTTCGCCCTGGTGAGCCTGGATGATGCCGTACGTGACCGCGAGGCCGAGGCCGACGCCTTTGCCCTCGGGCTTGGTGGTGAAGAAGGGATCGAAGATTTTGGGCAGCACCTCGGGCGGGATTCCTTCCCCGTTGTCTGTCACGCGGATGAAGACCTCCTCGCCGTTGCGGCCGGATTCGATGCGGAGAAGACCCTGGCCGTGGGGCTGCATGGCCTCGGCGGCGTTCAGGATGAGGTTGAGCGCCACCTGCTGCATCTGCGAGCGGTCGCAGAGGACGGGCGGAAGGTGCGGATCGAGATGCAGCTCGACGCCGACGTTGGCGAGCTTGAGCTTGTGCGCGACTAGGGAGAGGGTGGATTCGATCACCTGGTTGAGGTTGGTTTCCGCGTGGTGGGGCGCCGAGCGGCGGGAGAAGGCGAGCAGATCGCCGACGATGCGGCCGACGCGGGTGGTTTCCGAGACGATCTGTCCGAGGTAGCGGCGGAAATCGGCGAGCCGTTCGGGAGGCACGCCGTCATCGCGGAGAAGGCGCTCCATGAGCTTGGCGAGATTGAGGACCCCGGCGACGGGGTTGTTGATTTCATGAGCGACGCTGGCGGCGAGCTGGCCGAGCGAGGCGAGGCGGTCGCTCTGCATGAGCTTCTGGTGGGCGCTTCTGAGCTCGCGCGTGCGCTGTTCGACCTTCTGTTCGAGTTCCTGGGTGAAAGAGTTGATGCGGTCCACGGCGTCTTTCAGGCGGACGCGCATCACTTCGAAGCTGCGGGCCAGATCGGTAATCTCGCCTGCGTGTTCAGGGATCTCGACGGGATGATCGAGCTCCATGCGGCTGATGGACTCCGTGCTGGCGATCAGCCGCTGGATGGGACGGCTGAAGAAGCGGCGGGCGAAGAAGTAGATGAGGGGGCAGATCAGCAGGATTTCGCTGATGGCGCGGATGGCGATGCGCTCCTGCATGTTGGCCAGCTCCTCGTCCACGGTGTCGAGCTTGAGGCTGACTTCGAGCAGCCCGAGCACGCGCACCTGGGGCGGGTGGGCGTGGCAGGCGGCGTTGCTGCATTGCGGCTCGTTGGGGATGGGGGTGATGACGGAGAGGCGGCGCGGTCCCTCGGGCGGAGTGTGGATCTGCACGCGCTCGTGCAGGGGAAGCGACGCCAGGCGCAGCCCCTGCCGGTGGCACCGGCTGCATTGCGGGTCCTCGAGGCCGAACCTGCGGCTGATGTCTTCCGGGTTGGTGGAGAAAGTGATCTCGCCCTGTCCGTTGAACAGCCGCAGCCGGTCGATGCCCTGCTTCTCGGCGATGGTCTGCATCGTCTGGTAGACATCGTCGCGGCGGTCGGCGAGCATGGCGTGCCACGTGGCGGACGTGATGCTGCCGGAGAGCTGGTCGGCGCCGGCGATGACGACGTCCAGCATGTGGCGCTCTTCGGCGCGGTAAATGGTGTAGCCGGAAATGACGGCGATCAGGGCCACGACGGCCGCCACGGCCAACATGAGTTTGGTGACGAGCCGCATACCGGACAGTCCTATCCGAATTATACGGGCTGGAGCGGCCGGGGGCCAGCGTTACCAGGGATCGTTGGGCGGCTCGGGGCTGACGACGGTGACGCCGCCCGGGGTGACATGATATCCGGCGGCGCGGTCGCGGTCGGGGTCTTCGCCGATGACAGAGCCCTCGGGGATCTGGACTCCGGTGTCGATGATGGCGCGGCGGATGCGGGAATAGCGGCCGACGTTGACGCCGTGCAGGAGGATGGAGTCTTCAATGTCGCAGTAGGAGTTGACGCGCACGCCGGGGCTGAGGATGGAGTGGTGGACGCGGCCGCCGGAGACGATGACGCCCGGGGCGACGATGGAATCCGTGGCGACGCCCATGCGGCGTCCGCCCTGAGCGAAAACGAACTTGGCCGGAGGCGCCTGGGGCATGCGGGTGCGGATGGGCCACTCGGTGTCGTAGAGGTTGAACTCGGGCGTCACGCTCACGAGGTCCATGTTGGCGTCGTAATAGGCGTCGATGGTGCCGACATCGCGCCAGTAGCGGACGCATTTCCGGTTGAGGTCGCGGAAATCATAGGCGACGACGCGGTGGGAGCCGATCAGCGACGGCAGGACGTTTTTTCCGAAATCGTGCTCGGAATCCGGATCGGCGGCGTCAGCGCGCAGGGCTTCCAGAAGCACGCTGGTGCGGAAGATGTAGATGCCCATGGAAGCCGAGATCATGTTCGGGTCGAAAGCGGAGCGCGCCGGGTGGCCGTGCTGCGGCTTCTCCTCGAACCCGCGGATGCGGTAGGTCTGGGGATCGATGTCGACGACGCCGAACCGCGGAGCTTCAGCCGGATCGGCCTGGATGGTGGCGATGGTGACGTCGGCCTGGTGGAGGAGATGCCAGTCGGCCATCTCCATGTAGTCCATCTTGTAGATGTGGTCGGCGGCGAGAATCAGGACGAGGTCGGGCTTTTCGACGATGATGCTTTCGATGTTCTGGTAGACGGCGTCGGCCGTGCCGAGATACCAGTCCGAGTGGATCCGCTTCATGGGCGGAATGACTTCGATGAATTCGCCCATTTCGCCGGAAAACAGATCCCAGCCCTCGCGGATATGACGGGTCAATTCCAGCGCCTTGTACTGGGTGAGGCAGAAAATGCGGCGCAGGCCGCTGTTGACGCAGTTGGAGAGAGTGAAGTCGATGATGCGGTAATAGCTGCCGAAGGGGACGGCGGGCTTCGCCGTCCGGCGGGTGAGAGGATAGAGCCGTTCGCCCGCGCCACCGGCCAGCAGGATGGCCAGCAGGCTCTGCATCATTTTCAGAATACCCGCTTCACCGGCGTCTGATGCAGGCGCGGCGATGAAAATTGCATTTCACCGCGCAGGGAAATGGAAATCCAGCGCCCAACCCCGCGAGGCCATGTCCTGCGGCAGCACCGCCGCGCTGCCGATCATTCCTCGACTTCGAAACGCACCGGCTGCTCGATCAGCTTCGGCTCCTTGCCCCTGGTCAGGATCATCAGGCGGTAGCGGACGCCCGGTTTCGCGCCTTTCGGGATGACGCTTTTCATCGTCGTGGCGTCCTGTTCCCTGATCACCATCTCGATGTCGTTCTGGCCGTCTGTCAGGTAGAGCTTGGCCACATACTGCTTGTCCAGGTTCTCGCCCGTGACGACGATCTCCGTGCCGACCTTTCCGCTCATCGGCTCCACCGACGTGCACCGCGGGATCGGCTCCTGGGCGAGGAGAGGAGGAGCGGCAAGGGTTCCCACCAGCAGCGCCGCCAGCAACATGAGAGACAACCGCATCTGAAAGTCCTCCTGTATCTGATCGTAGGCTTCGCGGCGGCTGAATGCAAGAGGGAAGAGTCAGGATTTCGGCGAAGAATTCTACATCTTGACCGGCCGCCGCAGACGGCCCCGCCCGCCAGGGACACAAAATTCCCACAATGAACCGGTTACGGAATTTGCGGCGACCGCCTGAGCGAAGCTCAGCGCTCGTTGTCGGGCAGGTGGAGGCCCTTGTGAATGGCGTAGAGAGCCAGTTCGAGGCGGTCGGAGACGCCGAGCTTGTCGAAGATGTTGTGCAGGTGGTTTTTCACCGTCTGTTCGCTGATGAACATCTTCTCGGCCATCTCCTTGTTCTTGTAGCCCTGGGCGACAAGAGCCACGATTTCGCGCTCGCGCGCGCTGAGCGGGGAGCGCTCCCGCACCCGGGTTCCGCCGGGCGCCGGGGCGGGTTCAGCCGAGGGCGAGGCGAACTGGCGCATGACGGCTGCCGTGGTCTGCGAATCCAGCCAGATCTCGCCCGCCTGGACTTTCCTGATGCTCTTGACGATCAGTTCGGAGGCGGTCTGCTTGAGCACGATGCCGCGCGCGCCCAGTTTCATGGCCTGGACGAACTCGTTCTTGTCCTCGCTGGCTGTCAGGATGATGACCTTGGCGGGGCAATTCCTGTGCTGCAGGGTCTGCAGGGTCGAGATGCCGTCGAGATTCGGCATCCGGAGATCCAGCAGGATGATGTCGGGCTGGTGCTTTTCCACCTGGTCGAGCACCTCGCGCCCGTCCGACGCCACCGCCACCACCTCGATGTCATCTTCGAGGCTCAGCAGCTTCTTCAGTCCGTCCCGCACGATCGGATGGTCATCGGCGATCATCACGCGGACCTTGGCGCTGCTGGAGGAACCGGCAACCTGCTCCTGCATTTCCGGATTTTCCGTCGGATTCATAGTACCTCCGGCCAGGCTTGCTCACTCTCAATTCTAAGGAGACCCAGTACTAAAGTAAACTACGCAGTCGCCCCAGGTTTTTTGTGGCCGAAACCTGAATCCTGCCTCAGGGAGCCGTACTAAGGCGCTCCGGCTCAGGGGCGCATGCCCGGCGAAAGCCGCCGGGCGGGGGAGGGCTCGAAGCAGGAACCCGGCTGCGCGTGCACTTCCAGGTTGCCGCTCCGCACGCGGACCTCGAGGCGGTTTGGCCGCGCCGGGCGGAACTCTGCGTCGACGACGGCATCGCCGACCCTGTACCCGCGGAGGAGGACGGGAGGGCTGCCGCAGGGGAGTTGAGGCGCGATGGCGAGGCGCCTGTTCATGGCGTCGGGCTCGAGACCCAGCAGACCGGAGAACAGAGGGTGGATGAGGGCGACGGAACTGAAGAGCTGATGCGGGACGGCGCGCGGGGCGGGAGCGAGGCGGTCTCCGCTGAAATACTCGGCAAGGAACCCGGCGCCTGCCAGCCCTGAAGCCTGCCGCATGCCGTCGAGGGCGGCGAGCGCCGCCGCCGGCTGACCGTGGCGGAACAGGGCCACCACGACCTGGGAGGTGACGAAGGGCCAGACGCTGCCGTCGTTGTAGCCGAGCGGATTGTAGAACGGGCTGTCCGTCGCGAAGAGGCGCGCGCCCCAGGGGGTCATCAGGGCTGGAGAGGACAGGGAGGCGGCGGCGCGGCGGGCGAGGCTCTGGCTGATTCCGCCTTCGGCCAGCAGCATGCCCTGCCAGGCGGAATTCGCTTCATAGCGCGAGCCGTCACGGAGTTCGGCAAAGGCGAAGACGTCTTTTTCCGGAACGAACCACTTCTCGACGGCCTGGCGCGCGGTTTGCAGCAGCGATTCCGCCTCCCGGGCTTCCGCTTCCGCGCCCTTCCATCGCGCAATGCGGGTCCAGCCGCGGAGACCAGCCAGCCAGACGCCCTGGAGGTAAATGTCGCGCGCCACCTTTCCGCTGAGCGCGCCGGTTTCGACGGCGGCGGCGCCGCCTTTGAGATTGGACAGCAGACCGTCGGGGTCGCGCATGGAGAGCGTGAAGCGGAAGGCGCGTTCGAGCTGCGGCCACTTCTGTTCGAGCCACTGGCGGTCGCCCGTCTGGCGCAGGTAGAGCCCGGCAGTGTGGAGAAACAGGGGCGTGGTGTCGGCGTGGTAGAAGCCGTAAGGGTAGCTGGGCCAGTCCAGCAGGGCGGCGGACTGCGTCCACTCGTGCATGATCTTGCCGTCGGCCCGCTGGCGGTCAAGCAGAAAATCCAGAGCCGCCCTTGCTCCTTCGAAGTCGCCGTAGTCGAGCATCGCCCAGGCGCTCATCATGGCGTCGCCGCCGAAATACCAGCCGAAGCCGGGGCGCTGGCTGGCGCCAGAGGGCGCCCAGCCGGCGACGAGCCCGCAGCCGACGCCTTCATTGCACGCCCAGCCGCGTTCGATGGCCACGCGGGACCAGTCGAAGGCTTCGGTGAACGGCGGCCAGAGGATCTGCGCGGTTCGGCCGAGGAAAGAGTGGAAGTGCTTCTCCGCTTCCTGCAGGATCAGTTGCGGCGCCTGGACCGCCTCGTCGTAATCCCTGCGCGAAGCGGCGAACAGGACGGGCACGGTTGCGGAGGATTCCACGTCGAACTCGACGGAAATGGTGCGGTCGGGAAGCTGGTGGCCGATCTGTTCGCTGATGCGGCGGAAGGCGGGCGAGCCGAGCACGGGGCGGAAGCGGCGCTGGCCTTCCGTGAAGGTCAGCACGCCGGATTTTGCGTCCCACGACGTCGACGTGCCTCCGAAGGAAGCGGGCCACATCGGCTGCATCTCGGGCGTGAACGTGGCGCGGAAGCGGAGCGGGCGCGAGGCGTCGATCTCGAGCAGCACCACTGCGACGGGCCTTCCGGGAGAGGCGGCCCAGGTCTGGCGCAGGGTGAATGCCGGATGTACGTGAACGATGGCCGCCGCGTGCGGCTGCACGAGCACGGTTTCGGCCAGCTCGCTGAGGGGAAGCGGATCGAGGGCCTGATCGACATAGACGGAAAGCCGGAAATCGCGGACGAGTTTGATGGGGAAGACCCAGGCTTCGAGGCGGCCGTCTTCGAAGCCCAGAAGGGCGGCGCGGCGGCCGTTGGCGGCGATGTACTTGCCGGGCTGGGCGGGTTTCTCGATCGATGGCCCGGCGGCGGAGGCGGAGAGGGCCAGCAGAAACAGGCAGTAACGGATCGGCATGAGCAGCATCCATTGTGATTGATACAGTAAGTCTTTCGAGATCTTGTCATGAAACGCCTGCTGGCGATGCTGGCCTGCGCGCTTCCGCTGGCTGCGCAGGAGCCGTTGACGATCGATGCCGCCGTCCGGGCGGCGCTGGAGACGCACCCGCTGCTCGCTGAAGGCCGCCAGCGCGTGGAGAGCGCGCGCGGCCAGGTGCGGCAAGCCCCGCTGACCTTCAATCCCAAGCTGATCCTGCAGGCCGAGAATTACCGCTCGTGGGGCACGCGGCCGATCCAGACGAGCCGCGAGACGGACGATTTCGCGTATCTCCAGCAGACGTTCGAGACTGCGGGCAAGCGCGGCAAGAGGGCGGAGCTGGCCTCGCGGGGGCTGCGGGCGGCGGAGCTGGAGCTGGAAGTGCTGCGGCGCAACGTGGCGCGGGACGTTTCGCTGGCGTACTGGGCGGCGCTCGGCGCCCAGAAAATGCACGAATTATTGCTGGAAAGCGTGCGGAATTTCCAGAAAATCGTCGAATACCACGAAATCCGGGTGCGGGAAGGCGCGATGGCGGAAAACGACCTGCTGCGCGTCCGCCTCGAGTTGGGCCGCATCGAGCTGGCGGCCAACAATGCGGCGCTGGACGCCGCGCGGGCGCGGATCGAGCTGTTCCGGGCCATGGGGCGCGCCGAGTTTCCCGAAGTGCGCTTCGCGGAGCCGCTGCAGGCGGGCGCGGACGAGCCGTTCTCATGGAACGAGCAGGAGGCGCTGGAACGGAGGCCGGAGGCGCTGCTGGCAAGGCAGCGGGTGGAACAGGCGCGGGCGAATCTGGTGCTGCAGCAGGCCAATGCGCGGCCGAATGTCGACGCGCTGTTCGGATACAAGCGGTCGATGGGAGAAAACACACTCATCGCCGGGCTCCAATACGACCTGCCCGTGCTGAACCGCAACCAGGGCAACATCCAGAGCGCGGCTGCGGAGATCAAAGCGGCGGAGGCGAACCTGGCCGCAACCGAGGCCATCATCCGCGCGGAAGTACAGGCCGCCGCGGCCGAGTACCAGACGCGGCGGCGGCAGATCCGCGAGCTCGTCGGGCGGCTGGTGGAAGGCGCGGGCGAGACGTCGCAAGTGGCGCAGGCGGCCTACCGGCTGGGCGGGGCGGACCTGCTGCGGCTGCTGGATGCGGAGAGGCTGCGTATCGAAATCGAGCTCGTGAATTACCGCGCGTGGATGGAATACCGGCAGAGCCAGGAGGTGCTGGCCTACGCGCTGGGGGTGAAGCCATGAATCGCTACGGGGCTGCGGCGCTGGCGTTGCTGGCGCTGACGGCGTGCCAGAAGGAGGCGCCGAAGCCGGCGCCGGCCGCTCCTGCCGCGGCCGAGGCCGCGCCGCGGCACGTGGAGCTCGACGAGGCGGCGCTTCAGCAGGCGGCGCTTCAGGTGGAAGTTGCGGAAGAGCGCGCCGTGCCCGTGACCGTGCGCGCCAACGGGCGGCTGTCGGCCAACGAGGAGCACACGTGGCGCGTGGGCGCCATCACTGACGGCCGCATCATGCAGGTGCTGGTGCGCGTGGGCGACACCGTGGAGAGGGGCCAGGTGCTGGCGCGCATGTTCAGCCACGACGTGCACGAATCGCGCGCAATGTACCGGCGCGCGGTGGCCGAGTACAACCGGCTTCAGGCCAACCTCGATTATGCGCGGAGGCAGCGGGACCGCATGCGGCGGCTGCTGGAGATGAAGGCCGCAAGCCAGGAGCAGCTCGATACGGCGGAGAACGAGCTGCGCAACGCCGAGACGGCGCTGCGCGCGGCGGAGATTGAAGTGAGCCGCACGCGCCAGCATCTGGTGGAGTTTCTCGAAATTCCCGTCGAAGGACCGGAGCACCGCGAGCCCGGCGTGGCGGCGCTGTCGGACGACGATCTGATTCCGATCCGCGCGCCGGCGGCGGGCACGGTGATCAGCCGGCTTGTGACCGCAGGCAGCGTCGTGCAGCCGTCCGGCGAGCTGTTCGTGATCAGCGACCTTTCGACGATCTGGGTGATCGCCAACGTGCAGGAGGAGTTTCTGCCGAGGGTGAGGCCGCGCATGGCGGCGATGGTTTCCGTGCAGGCGTATCCGGACCGGCGCTTTCCGGGGCGCGTGATCCGGGTGGACGAAAAGCTCGATCCGGAGACGCGCACCGTGCAGGCGATTCTCGAACTCGACAACCGCGCGGGGCTGCTGAAGCCGGAGATGTACGCGGTGGTGGAGCTGGAGGCAGGCTCGAGCGAGCGCGGGCTCTTTATGGCGCAGACCGCGATTCAGGATCTGAACGGGCAGCCGACCGTGTTCGTCGAGACGCGCCCGGGGCGGTTCGAGCCGCGGCCGGTGGAGACCGGGCGCACGCTGGACCGGCTGGTGGAGATCCGCCGCGGGCTGCGGGCGGGCGAGCGCGTGGTGACCGAGGGCAGCTTCGTTCTGAAGTCGCATCTGTTGAAGTCGACGCTCTCCGAGGATTAGCGCCATGCTGCAGCGGATCATCGATTTCCACCTCCGCAACCGCTGGCTGGTGCTGTCCGGCGTGCTGCTGGTGGCCGGTTTCGGCGTCTGGGTGATGATCAACATTCCCGTAGACGCCTTCCCCGACCTCACCAACAACCAGGTGGTCGTCGTCACCGAGTGCCCGGCCATGGCCCCCAGCGAGGTGGAGCAGCTCGTCACGTTCCCGATCGAGAGCGCGCTGATGGGCATTCCGCGCACGCAGGGAATCCGCTCCATCTCGAAGCTCGGCCTGTCGATGGTGACGCTCATCTTCGACGACGACGTGAACACGTGGTTCGCCCGGCAGCTGGTGAATGAACGGCTGCAGGAGGTGCGGGGGCGGCTGCCTCAGGGGCTGGACCCCGTGCTGGGGCCCATGGCCACGGCCTTCGGCGAAGTCTACCAGTACACCGTGGAAGGCGAAGGCTACACGCCGATGGAGCTGAAGACGATCCACGACTGGCAGATCCGCTTCGCGCTGCGCACGGTGCCGGGCGTGAATGAAGTGAACAGCTGGGGCGGGGAGACGAAGCAGTATGCGGTAGTCGTCGATCCGGTGAAGCTCCAGCGGTACGGGCTGGACCTGCGGACGGTCTTCGAGCGCGTGCGCGACAACAACACGAACTTCGGCGGCGGATTCATCGAGCACGCGATGGAACAGTACACGGTGCGGGGCCTGGGACGCGTGGACAGCATCGCGGATCTGGAGCGGATCGTCGTGCTGGCGCGGGCGGGCACGCCGGTGCTGCTGCGCGACGTGGCCGAGATCCGGCTGATGCCGATGCCCCGGCAGGGCGCCACGCTGCGCGACGGCAAGGGCGAAACGGTGAGCGGCATGGCCATCATGCTGAAGGGCGAGAACGGGCGGCGCGTGATCGAGCGCGTGAAGGCGAAGCTCGCCTCCATCCGCCTGCCGGAGGGCGTGCGGATCGTGCCGTTTTACGACCAGAGCACGGTGATCGACGGCACCATCCGCACGGTGTCGCGGGCGCTGCTGGAAGGCGGCGGGCTGGTGATCCTGATTCTGGTGCTGTTTCTGGGCAATCTGCGGGCGGCGCTGATCGTGGCGGCCGTGATTCCGCTGTCGATGCTGTTCGGCTTCATGGGGATGGCGGTGTTCGGGGTGACGGCGAACCTGATGAGCCTGGGGGCGATCGACTTCGGCATGATCGTCGACGGCTCGGTGGTGATGATGGAAAACGCGGTGCGGCGGCTGCGGCGGAGCGATTGCGGGGAGGACCGCACGGCGTGCCTGGAGCGGATCCGCGTGGCGGCGCACGAGGTGGCGCGGCCGATCGTGTTCGCCGTGGCGATCATCATCGCGGTCTACATGCCGGTATTCTTTCTTGAAGGCCTGGAAGGCCGCATGTTCCGCCCGATGGCGATCACGGTGTGCTCGGCGCTGCTGGGCAGCCTGATTCTGGCGCTGACGGTCGTGCCGGCGGCGGCGTCGGTGCACCTCAGGCCGGGGATGAAGACGCATTCGGAACGCTGGATGGAGTGGCTGCGGGCGCGCTATCTGGCGCTGCTCGAGCGGGCGCTGCGGCGCCGCGCGTGGATGGTTGGCGGAAGCCTGGCCGTGCTGGCCGTCGCGGTGGCGAGCGTGTTCTTCATCGGCACGGAGTTCATCGCGCGGCTCGATGAAGGCTCGATTCTGATCGAGACGCGGAAGATGCCCGGCATCTCGCTCACCGACTCGGTGCAGATCAGCAACCGCGTGGAGAAGATCATCCTGACGTTTCCTGAAGTGTCGGGCGTGGTGACGCGCATCGGGCGGCCGGACGTGGCGACGGAGGCCATGGGCATCAATCAGGGCGACGTCTACGTTCTGCTGAAGCCGCGCGAGGAGTGGACGCGGTTCCGCAGAAAGGAAGAGCTGATCGACGCGCTGGCCAAAGCGCTGGAAGTGGTGCCTGGCGTCAGCTACAACTTCACTCAGCCGATGGCGATGCGGCTCGACGAGACGATTTCGGGCATCAAGGCCGATGTGGCGGTGAAGATTTTCGGCGAGGATCCGCGCGTGCTGGAGCAGCTGGCCGAGCGCGCGCTGCGGGCGATCTCCACGGTGCCGGGCGCGGCCGACGAGCAGATGGAGATCGTCTCCGGCGTGGCCGAGCTGCGCGTCGAAATCGACCGCGAAGCGCTGGCGCGCTACGGCCTCAACGTCAGCGACGTGCAGGACATGATGGACGCGGCCATCGGCGGACGCACGGTTTCCGAGCTGATCGAAGGACAGCGCCGCTTCGCCATCGTGGTGCGCCTGCCGGAGAGCTACCGCCAGAACGACGAGTCCATCCGCGGCCTGATCCTCAACGCGCCCGGCGGCGAGCGCGTGCGCCTGGGCCAGGTGGCGCGCGTTTCGATGGCGCGCGGGCCGGAGGTGATCTCGCGCGAGAACGGCCAGCGCCGCATCGTCGTGCAGTGCAACGTGCGCGGGCGCGACCTGGGCAGCTTCGTGGCCGAGGCCGAGCAGCGCCTGGGCGAGTCGTTGCAGCTTCCCGCGGGCTATTCGATCGACTGGGGCGGCCAGTTCGAAAACCAGCGCCGCGCCATGAGGCGGCTGATGATCGTCGTGCCGGCGTCGATCCTGATCATCTTCGGCCTGCTGTTCTTCACGTTTTCCAGCGCCCGGCAGGCGCTGCTGATTCTGACCAACGTGCCCTTCGCCTTCATCGGCGGCATCGCCGCGCTGTGGGTGCGCGGCCTGAACCTGAACATTTCCGCGGCGATCGGTTTCATCGCGCTGTTCGGCGTGGCGGTGCTGAACGGCATCGTGCTGGTGAGCTCGATCAACCGGCTGCGGCAGTTTGGATTGCCCATGGAGCAGGCGCTGCTGACGGGCGCGGGCATCCGGCTGCGGCCGGTGCTGATGACGGCGCTGGTGGCGAGCTTCGGCTTTCTGCCGATGGCCACGGCCACCACCACGGGCGCGGAAGTGCAGCGGCCGCTGGCTTCCGTGGTCATTGGAGGTCTGGCTTCGTCCACGTTCCTGACCCTGTTCCTGCTGCCGCTGATGTATCCCTGGTTCTCGCCGAAGCCCGCCGAGCTGCCCGTCCCCTACGACAGCGACGAGCTGGCGCAGGCGATCGAGCACGAGATCGAATAGCGCGCCGGCAGGTCAGAAGTCGATCGAGGAGAGAATCTGGCTGGGCTTCAGGCCGAAGGCGCGCGAGATGGCGAGCAGGCTCTCCATGGACGGAAGGTTCGCGCCGCGCTCGATGGAGCTGATCTGGCTGACGCTGAGCCGGGTGGCGGCGGCCAGATCCTTGAGCGACCAGTCCCGCTCGGCGCGCAGCACGCGGATGCGCTGGCCGAGCTTCTCGCGCAGGCGGTCCGTGAGCGCGCGGCCGAGGCCGTAGCGCTCGGCGGCGTTGGCCAGGACCTGGCGGAGCTGGTTCAGGGTGAACGGCTTGGCGAGGTAGTCGAAGACGTTCTTCTTGAACGTGGCGCGCATGTCTTCGAGCGAAGGATAGCCGGTGACGACGATGACGCAGAGCTCGGGCCAGCGCTGCATCAGCTGTTCGAGCACTTCGTCGCCGCGCGTGCGGCCCATTTTCATGTCGAGCAGGACGATGTCGGGGCGGCGCTCCTCCGCCGCGGCGAACAGATCCGCGGCGCGCTCGAACACGCGCACGGCGTAGTGGCCCTCGTCGGAGAGCAGGTCTTCGATGTAGTGGAGGAAATCGCGGTCGTCGTCGAGGACGGCGATGTCGATCAGCGCCTGTTCGGGTTGCGGTTCGGTGGTCATGGCTCCGACGCCTCCTGCGGGGCGGGGAGCACCACTTCGAGCGCCGCGCCCCCCTGCTCTCTGTTGTACGCGCGGATTTCGCCGCCGTGCTGATGGACGATGCCCTGCGCGACGGTGAGGCCCAGCCCCGTGCCCTTCGCGTCGAGCCGGTCGCTGACGAAGGCGTCGAACACTTCCGGCAGGATTTCGGGCGGGATGCCGGGACCGTTGTCCTCGACGGTGATGCGGACCGCGCTCCTGCCGTCGAGCTCCGCAGCCTGCGCGCGCACGGCGATCTCGCCATGGCCGGCGGGCACGGCGATCAGCGCGTTGCGCAGCAGATTGACGAACACCTGCACGAGGCGGCCGGCGTTGCCGCAGACGCGGACGTCCGGCGGAACCTCGACGCGCAGCGTCACGTCGCCGGCCTTTTCGTCGATGGCGACCAGGTGCCATGCCTCGTCGACCAGGGGGCGCAGCTCGAGCGGCTCCATCGTCTCGCGGCGGAGCCGGGCGAAGTCAAGCAGGGAAGCGCTGATCCTTCGCAGGCGGTCGGTGACGCGCTTCATCCGCTCGAGCCGCGTCCGCATGGCTTCGTCGCAGCTTTTTTCGAGCAGTTTTTCGATCGAGCCGTGGAGCACGGCCAGAGGCGTGTTCATCTCGTGAGCGACGCTGGCGCTGAGCATGCCGAGGCTGACCAGGCGGTCCTGCGCCTCGAGGTTCCGCCTCGCCTGTTCGAGCTCGTCTTCGCGGCGGCGCAGGGCGCGGACGGTGTCGTTGTGCGAGCGGAGGATCAGGCCGATTTCGTCGCCCGGGATGAAGGCTTCGTCGATGATCTCCGCCCGGCGGTCGCCCCGGCGCGTGGCCGCATCCGCCTCCAGCAGCAAGCGCAGCGGCTGGTAGATGTAGCGGGGCAGGATGAACAGTTCGAGCACCAGCACGGCGAGGACATACAGCACGCCGAGCGCAGCGAACAGCCCCATCTGCACGCCGGCCACGACGCTTTCGTAGAAGCGCACGGGCAACGTGAGCCGGTAGTAGCGCTGCGTGCCCGGGATGAGTTTGTAGATGTGGTCGCCCTGCGCGCGCCACACGCGCCCGGGGTAGCGGCGCATCCATTCCTGCGCGGACTCGGGAAGGCCGAACTCGGCCGCCGTGCCCTGCCGCAGGTCGTACGGCCGCAGCGCGAGGTCGTCTCCCGTTTCCGGCAGCAGGGCGGAGAAGGCGTTGAGGATCAGCGTCATTTCGCGCTCCTGAGCCTGCCGCATCCGCCCCTCGACAAGGTCGATCACCGTGAAATATACTGCACAGGCCAGCAGGAGGAAGAAGCTGTTGTGCAGCACCATCAGCTTCGGCCGGACTTTCAGATCGCCGAAGCGGCGGCTGACTCCCTTCAGCGGGCGGGTCTCCATCAATCGCGCCGGCAGTCCTGGCGCGGCGCCAATCGGCTGCGACTTTTCCGGCGATGGAGGCATCTCATTATTGCCGGACAAGAATTCTTGCTCCTATTGCGGAAATAGTATGGCTATGGTAGAAAAAGAGACAAGCGCTCCGGCTCTGCCGGGGCGGGCGAAACTGCCAGGCCAGGTCAGAGGGGCTGAAGCGCGTTTCCCACACAGCGACAACCTGCCATGACTGTCTTCTCGAAGCGGTTCGACACCCATCTGCGCCTTGCCGCCGGCGCCATCGTGGTTCTGCTGGGCGCAGGCGGCGCCATCGCGGCGTATCTTCTCCACCCCCGGCAGCTCGACACCGGCTATACGCCCGTGCAGCCTGTGCCATACAGCCACAAGCTGCACGCGGGCAACCTCGGCATGGACTGCCTGTACTGCCACACGACGGTCGCGCAGTCGAGCTTCGCCGCCGTGCCGATGACCGAGATCTGCATGAACTGCCATGTGCGGGTGAAAGAAAAGAGCCCCAAGCTGCAGCCCGTGCGCGACAGCTACGCGAGCGGCAAACCGATCCAGTGGGTGAAGGTGCACCGCCTTCCGGACTACGTTTATTTTAATCACCAGGCTCACGTGACCGCGGGCGTGAGCTGCGTCAGCTGCCACGGGCGCGTCGATCAGATGGTGGAAGTGCGGCAGGTGCAGCCGCTGTCGATGGCGTGGTGCCTGGACTGCCACCGCAACCCCGCGCCGCACGTGCGTCCGCCGGAGCTGGTGACCAAGCTTGACTGGCAGCCGGAAGGCGACCCGGCGGTGCTGGGCGCGAAGCTGATCCGCGAAAAGGGCATTCATCCTCCCGACAACTGTTCGGCCTGCCACCGATAATGCCAGGGCCTGCGACCATGAACGAACTCATCCAGCTCAACCTCTCCAGCCTTACCGGCAGGAAATACTGGCGCAGCCTGAACCAGCTCGCCGACACGCCGGAGTTCCGCCAGTGGGTGGAACGCGAATTTCCCGAAGGCGCCTCGGAACTGCTCGACAGCGGCTCGCGGCGCACGCTGCTGAAGCTGATGGCCGCCGGTTTCGGCCTGGCCGGCCTGACGGCGTGCCGCCGCCCCGTGGAGAAAATCCTGCCGCTGTCGAAGGGCGTTGAAGGCTACGTGCACGGCCGGCCGCTGCACTACGCCACGGCCGTGGAGACGTGCGGGATCGCCAGCGGCCTGATCGTCGAGTGCAACGACGGCCGTCCCACGAAAGTGGAAGGCAACCCGCGGCATCCGTTCTCGCTGGGCGCGACGAACGCCTTCCAGCAGGCCACGATCCTCGACCTGTACGATCCGGACCGCGCGCGCCAGGTGCAGAAGCAGGGCGTGAAATCGTCGTGGGCGGAGTTCGAGTCGTGGTGGATGGAGCAGAGCGCGAAGCTGGGCGATGGCGCGGGGCTGCGCATTCTTTCAGCCCGCTCGACCTCGCCCTCGCTGGAAGCGCTGAAGGCGGAGATCGCGAAGAAGTATCCGCAGTCGGCGTGGATCGAATACGAGCCCGTCAGCTTCGAGCGCGCCATCGAGGGCGCGCGGATCGCTTTCGGCCAGCCACTGGTGGCGCACTACCGGCTGGAGCAGGCAGATGTCATCGTGTCGCTGGACTGCGATTTTCTGGGCCTGGACACGCTGTCGGCGCAGCCGGTGAAGCAGTTCGCCGCGCGGCGGAAGCCGGAGGACGGCAGGGAGCTGAACCGGCTGTATTCGGTGGAGGCGAATTTCACGATTACGGGCGCGATGGCCGATCACCGGCTGCGCGCGCGATCGTCCGACGTTGCGGCGATCGCGATGGCGCTGGCGCGCGAACTGAACGTGAGCGGCGCCGAGCTGAAGGTGCTGGGACAGGGCGGCGACCGGCAGCAGAAGTTCCTGTCGGCCGTGGCCAAGGATCTTCTGGCGCACCGCGGCAAGTCGCTGGTGGTGGCCGGACCGCGGCAGCCGGCTGAAGTCCATGCGCTGGTGGCGCTGATCAATCAGGCGCTCGGCAACACCGGGCAGACGGTTGTCTACACGCGGCCGCCGTTCGCTGCCGCCGACACGCTGGCTTCGGTGAAGAAGCTGGCCGACGACCTGAACGCGGGCCGCGTGTCCACGCTCGTGGTGCTCGGCGGCAATCCGGTGTTCACCCTGCCGGCGGAAGCGGACTGGAACGCTCTGTTCAGGAAGGCCGCGGTTGCGGCGCTGACGTTCGATGAGAACGAAACGTGGAAAGCCGCGACGTGGCAGCTGCCCGAGGCGCATCCGTTCGAGACGTGGGGCGACGTGCGGGCGCTGGACGGCACGGCCAGCATCCAGCAGCCGCAGATCCAGCCGCTGTATGGCGGGCGGAGCGCTCTGGAGATCGCCGCGCTGATCGCCGGACGGGATCAGCGCCGCGGGCACGACATCGTGCGTTCCTACTGGGCCGCGCAGTGGGGCGCGCAGGCGGAGCAGAAGTGGAAGCAGGCGCTGTATGAAGGCGTGATCGAGAACACGCGCTTCCCGGTCGTGGATGCGAAGGCGGATGCGCCGCGCGTGCTGGCCGCCGTGCAGAATGCGCTGAAGCCCGCGCCGGCGGGGATCGAGACGGTTTTCTACGCGTCCTGGCACACGCTGGACGGACGCTTCGCCAACAACGCATGGCTGCACGAGACGCCCGATCCGATGACGAAGCTCGTGTGGGACAACGCGGCGCTGCTGAGCCCGGCGACGGCGAAGAAGCTGGGCGTGAAAGACGGCGACGTGCTCGAGATCGCCTCTGGCGGGAAGCAGATCCGCTGCCCGGCGCTCGTGCTGCCGGGCCATGCGGATGATTCGATTTCGCTGCAGCTCGGATTCGGCCGCTCGGCGTGCGGCCGCGTCGGCCGCGGCGTGGGGCACCGCGTCGAGGGGCTGCGCACGGCGGCGAACTTCTGGTTCGGGCCCGCCGAGGCGCGCAGGACAGGCGCGACGTACAAGCTGGTGACCACGCAGGAGCACCACACGCTGATCGAGCCGATCACGGGGCTCAAGCGGCACAACATCGTCGAGGAGTTCAGCGTGGAGGAGTACCGCCACCGCGCCGAACACGGCAAGCACGAGCCGCATCCGGCGACGGACCTGTTCCCCGAGTTCGACTACTCGAAGGGCTACCAGTGGGGCATGGCCATCGACCTGAGCGCGTGCATCGGCTGCAACGCGTGCATGGTGGCCTGCACGGCGGAAAACAACATCCCGGTGGTCGGCAAGGAGCAGGTGGCCAAGGGCCGCGAAATGCACTGGATCCGGCTGGACCGGTATTTCAGCGGCGACGAGGAAGACCCGCAGGCGGTGGTGCAGCCGATGGCGTGCGTGCAGTGCGAGAAGGCGCCGTGCGAGAGCGTCTGCCCGGTGGCGGCGACGGCGCACAGCCCGGAAGGCATCAACGAGATGGCCTACAACCGCTGCGTGGGCACGCGCTACTGCCTGAACAACTGCCCGTACAAGGTGCGGCGGTTCAACTTCCTCAACTGGAACAAGGACATTCCGGAAATCCGGAAGATGGTCTTCAACCCCGATGTCACCGTGCGCATGCGCGGCGTGATGGAGAAGTGCAACTACTGCGTGCAGCGCATCGAAGAGAAGCGCTCGCAGGCGAAGGCGGAAGGGAGGCGGCCGATCCGCGACGGCGAGATCGTCACGGCGTGCCAGCAGGCGTGCCCCGCCGACGCCATCGTCTTCGGCAACATCAACGATCCGGAGAGCCGCGTGTCGAAGCTGAAGCAGCAGGCTCGCGATTATTCCGTGCTGGAAGAGCTCAACACCAAGCCGCGCACGACGTACCTGGCGCGCGTCCGCAATCCCAATCCGGAGCTTGTCTAAGCCATGGCTGATCTCGCACTCGATCCGCGAATGGAACTCAACCCGCCCCTGGTGACGGGCGGGATGACCTACTCCGACGTCACCGACAAGGTCAGCTCGATCGTCGAAGGCAAGGCGCCGAAGCAGTGGTGGATCGCCATGGCGTTTGCGGTGCCGCTGGCCGGGCTGCTGTTCTTCTGCCTCGCCTACCTGGTGGCGACGGGCATTGGCGTATGGGGCAACAACTCGCCGGTGGGCTGGGGCTGGGACATCACGAACTTCGTCTGGTGGATCGGCATCGGCCACGCGGGCACGCTGATCTCGGCCATTCTGTTCCTGTTCCGCCAGAAGTGGCGCACCTCGATCAATCGCGCGGCGGAAGCGATGACGCTGTTCGCGGTGGCCTGCGCGGCGATTTATCCGCTGTTCCACACGGGGCGTCCGTGGCGCGCCGCCTACTGGCTGTTCCCGCTGCCGAACGAGTTCCTCCACATGTGGCAGAACTTCCGCAGCCCGCTGATGTGGGACGTCTTCGCCGTCTCCACTTACGGCACGGTGTCGGCCCTGTTCTGGTATGTGGGTCTGATTCCCGATCTGGCGACGCTGCGCGACCGCGCCACGACGCCGATCCGGAAGACGATCTACGGGCTGCTGAGCCTCGGCTGGCGCGGCTCGGCTTCGCAGTGGCGCCACTACGAGCTGGCGTACCTGCTGCTGGCGGGGCTGTCGACGCCGCTGGTGCTTTCGGTGCACTCGATCGTGTCGTTCGACTTCGCGACGTCGCTGCTGCCCGGGTGGCACACGACGATCTTCCCGCCCTACTTCGTCGCGGGCGCGGTGTTCAGCGGCTTCGCCATGGTGGTGACGCTGATGACGCTGGCGCGGTGGATCTACGGGCTGGAAAACCTGATCACGATGAAGCACCTCGAAAACATGTGCAAGGTGATGCTGGCCACCGGCATGATCGTGGGCTTCGCCTACGGCACGGAGTTCTTCATCGCGTGGTACAGCGCGAACCAGTATGAGCGGTTCATCTTCCTGAACCGCGCGTTCGGTCCGTACTGGTGGGCCTACTGGTCGATGATCGCCTGCAACGTGATTGCGCCGCAGTTCTTCTGGTTCAGGAAATTCCGCACGTCGATTCCGGCGATGTTCATCCTGTCGATCTTCATCAACATCGGCATGTGGTTCGAGCGCTTCGTCATCATTGCGACGTCGCTGCACCGCGACTTTCTGCCGTCGAGCTGGGGCTACTTCTCGCCGACCTGGGTCGACATCGGGACGTACCTGGGCACGTTCGGCCTGTTCCTGACGCTGTTCCTGCTGTTCCTGCGGTTCCTGCCCGCGATCGCGATCAGCGAGGTGAAGGGCGTGCTGCACCAGCAGGTGAGCGCGCCGCATGGCGCGCCTGCGCACGGAGGGAGCCACTGATGCTGGAAGCCGTTCTCTCGAAACTGGGGCTGCCCGGCTACGAGCCGGAGGCGGCGCGGCAGAAGGTGTACGGCGTGATCGGCGACTTCGACACGCCGGAGGATCTGCTGCGCGCGATCCGCACGGCGCGGGCGGCTGGCTACACGAAGTTGGAGGCGTTCTCGCCGTTCCCGATCCATGGCGTGGACGAGGCGCTGGGCGCGCCGCGCAGCCCGCTTGGGCGGATCGTGATCGTGTTCGCGCTGCTCGGCCTGACTGCGGCGGTCCTGCTGCAGTGGTGGACGGGCGCGGTGGACTACAAGCTGATCATCGCGGGCAAGCCGCTGTTCGCGCTCGAGCCGTCGGTGCCGATCATGTTCGAGCTGGCGGTGCTGCTGAGCGCGTTCGCCACGGTGCTCGGGATGTTTCATCTGAACCGCATCCCGACGTACTATCACCCGTTCTTCAACTACTCGCGCCATGCGGGCGCGAGCAACGACCGGTTCCTGCTCGCGATTGAAGCCCAGGATCCGAAGTTCCAGGCCGAAGAAGCCGTGCGGTTCCTGGATTCCTGCGGAAGCCGCCACACGGAGGTTGTCGAAGCATGATGCGCGCCGCTTCCCGCCCGGTTGCCGCCGCAGTTCTGGCGCTCGCCGCCACGGCGCTGACGGGCTGCTCGAATTTCCCGTCCCGCCAGCCGCCCATCTGGGTCTGGTGGGACATGAAGAAACAGGACAAGTACAAGCCGCAGGCCGAGAGCGCGTTTTTCGCCGACGGGCGGACCAGCCGCGCCCCTGTGGAAGGCTCCGTGGCTCGGGAGCTGTACCGTCCGGACACGGCGTTTTCGACGGGCATCAACCCCGACGGGACCTACGTGGCGCGCAACCCGCTGCCCATCACGAAAGAGACGCTCGTCCAGGGCCAGCGCAAGTATGACATCTACTGCGCGCCCTGCCATGACCGCACGGGATCGGGGCGCGGCATCGTGCCGGCGAAGGCTGTCTGGGTGCCGGGCAACCTGCACGACGAGCGGATCGTGAATTTCGTCGACGGCGAGCTGTACCACGTGATCGCCAACGGGCGCCGGTCGATGCCCGGCTACCGCTATCAGATTTCCGAAAACGACCGCTGGGCGATCGTCGCCTACATCCGCGCGCTGCAGCGCTCCTGGCGGGGCACGATGGACGACGTGCCGCCGGAGCTGCAGAGCCGGATCCGCTGAGGAGCGAGGGAACGCGAATGGCTGAACACAGAGAACACGCTTCGGAAAGCTACTTCCTCCAGCCGGAGGCGTGGAGCGCAGTGCGCAACTCGCTGGCGCTGGTGGCGCTGGTGTCGTGGCTTGCGCTGGCGGCGGGATTCGCGCTGGACCGCCAGCAGTTCCACTTCTCGTATCTGGTGGCGTTTGCCTACTTCGCGTCGGTGTCGCTGGGGGCGCTGTTTTTCGTGATGATGCAGCACCTGACGGGCAGCGCGTGGAGCGTCACCGTGCGGCGGCTGATGGAGAACATGATGCGGACGGTGCCGCTGGCGTTCCTGCTGGTGCTGCCCGTGTTTGCGGGCATCCACTCGCTCTATGAGTGGTCGCACGCGGAGGCGGCGAAGGATCCGGTGATTTCGGCCAAGCTCGGGTATCTGAACGAGAAGTGGTTCATCCTGCGCGGGCTGATCGCGATTGCGCTGTGGAGCGTGTTCGCGCTGAGGCTGTACTCGATCAGCCGCCGGCAGGACGAGAGCGGCTCGATCGAAGACACGAAAGCGGCGGCGAAGTGGAGCGCGCCGGGCACGGTGGTGCTGTTCCTGATGGCTTCGATGGCGGCGTTCGACTGGGTGATGTCGCTGGAGCCGCACTGGTTCTCGACGATGTTCGGCGTCTACTTCCTGGCGGGCGGCGCCGTCGGGTTCATGGCGATCCTCATCGCCGTCACGCTCGGGCTGCGTTCGGCAGGCTATCTGACGCAGTCGATCCGCGAGGAGCACTACCACGACCTGGGCAAGTGGCTGTTCGCGCTGACGACGTTCTGGGCGTATGTGACGTTCTCGCAGTACATGCTGATCTGGTACAGCAACCTGCCCGAGGAGACGTTCTGGTTCCACAAGCGGCTGCAGGGGAGCTGGGCGGCGTTCGGACCGATTCTGGCCATCGGGCACTTCATTCTGCCGTTCTTCACGCTGCTGCCGCGCGCCAACAAGAGGAACCTGAAGCTGCTGGGCTTCTTCGCCGGCTGGATGATGCTGATGCACTTCTGCGACCTGTACTGGCAGATCATGCCGGTGCTGCACACGAAGGGCGTGGCGCTGCACTGGATGGACGCGGCGGCATGGCTGGCGGTGGGCAGCGCCTACGGACTGGTGTTCTGGCAGGGGCTGAAGGAGAAGCCTCTGGTGCCCGTCGGCGATCCGAGGCTGGAGCAGTGCCTGGCCTTCCATAACGTCTGAGGCTGGAGAGTTTGGCGATGTCTGAAATCAAACCCGACCTGGACTCCACGGCGCCGGACACGGCGGTCTTTGTCGACGGGGTCGACTACGACCACCGGGAAGCGCGGGCCGGCCTGATCGCGGCTGTCAGCGGCGGAATCCTTGCGCTGCTGGTGGTGATGATCATCGGCGTGTACTGGCTGTATGTGGTCGCTTACGAGCGGATCGACCAGCAGGTGTACTCGGGCGCGCCGAGCAGGGAGCTGATGGCGATCCGCGAGCGCGAAGAGGAGAATCTCCACCGCTACAGCTTCATCGATAAAGAAAAGGGAATCGTGCGCATTCCGATCGACCGCGCCATGGAGATCCTGGCCGCCGACTACGCAGCCGGCAAGGTGACCTACAACACGAAGACGTATCCGGCCAAGCCGGAGCCGCCCGGCGGCGCGGCCGGCGGCGATGGCGCCGCCGCTCCGGCGGCCGCGCCCGCGAAGCAGTGAGGCGAGGATGACGCTGCGCCGCACACTCCCGGTCCTGATGGCCTTTCTGGCCGCTGCAGGCGCCGTGCGCGCGCAGTTGCCGGCTCACGAAACGCCGCGGGAGCTGGAGGGCGTGGGCATCGACGAGAAGCTCGGCCAGAAGGTGGATCTCTCACTGCAGTTCGTGGGCGAGGACGGCTACCCGCACGCGCTGGGCGAATATTTCGCCTCGGGCAAGCCGGTGATCCTGAACCTCGTTTACTATTCCTGCCCAATGCTTTGCACGCTGGTGCTGAACGGGCAGACGGAAGCGCTGCGGCAGATCCCGCAGACGGCGGGGAAGGACTTCGAGATCGTCACGATCAGCATCGATCCCACGGAAAACTACAAACTGGCCCAGGCCAAGCGCGCGCTGTATCTGGAGTCGTACGAGCGCACCAGGCAGGGCTGGCATTTCCTGGCCGACTATCAGGGCAACGTGGCGCGGCTGGCCGATCAGGTGGGATTCCGCTACCGCTGGGACGACCGCAGCAAGCAGTACGCGCATGCCGCCGCGATCATGGTGCTGTCGCCCGACGGCATGGTGAGCCGGTATCTGTACGGGGTGCGGTTCAAGCCGTTCGATCTGCGCCTGGCGCTGGCCGAAGCGGCCAGCGGGAAGACCGGCCTCAGCGACAAGATTCTGCTGTACTGTTTCCACTACGATCCTGCCGCCCGCAGCTACACGCTGGTGGCGATGAACATCATGCGCGCAGGAGGGGCGCTGGCCGTGCTGGCGCTCGGTTTCATGCTTTTCCGCTACTGGCGCCGCGAGCGCCTGCGCGCAGCAACCCGGACTGAAATGGTGACTGCCAAATGAACTGGTTCCGCGACTTCCTGCTGCCCCGCGGGGGGGCCACACACGCCGGTGAGATGGATGGGCTGTTCATGTTCATCACGTGGCTCACCGTGTTCTTCTTCTTCTTCAACGGCGGGCTGATCTTCTACGCCGTCCGCCGCTGGCGCCGGCGCTCGGACAAAGAGGTGACGCCGCACATCACGCATGACACGCGGCTGGAGCTGATCTGGAGCCTGATTCCGCTTGGCGTCGTGATGCTGATCTTCCTGTGGGGCTTCCAGGGCTACGTGAAGGCCTGGGTGGCGCCGAACGACTCGATGGAGATCATCGTCACCGGCAAGAAGTGGGTTTGGGAGTTCGAGTATCCCGACGGGACGCGGACGCTGAACGATCTGCATGTGCCGGTGAATCAGCCGGTGAAGCTGGTGATGACTTCCGAGGACGTCATCCACAGCTTCTACATCCCCGAGTTCCGGCTGAAGCGGGACGCGATTCCCGGACGGTACACGGAACTGTGGTTCACGGCGACCGAGCCGGGCGTGTACCAGGTGTATTGCACGGAATACTGCGGCAAGGGCCACTCCGACATGCTGGCGCGCATCTTCGTGGACACGCCGGAGCAGTACGAGACGTTCCTGCGCGAAGGCGACGAGCAGGTGCGCAAGATGCCGCTGAAAGAGCTGGGCCGGCTGGTTTGGGAAAACAAGGGCTGCGCGACCTGCCACTCGATCGACGGCACGCGGGGGCAGGGCCCGTCGTGGAAAGGCATCTGGGGACAAAAGCACCGCGGCACGGACGGCAAGGAGTATCTCGTGGACGCCGAATACATCCGCCAGTCCATCCTGATGCCGCAGGCGATGGTTGTTCAGGGCTACGAGCCGATCATGCCCACCTACCAGGGGCTGTTGCGGGAGCGGGAAATTCTGGGCCTGATCGAGTTCATCAAAGAGCTGCAGTAAGAAAGGAAGAGCGACAATGTCAGAGGCAGTTCTTCACGCCGGCGCTGGGCACGCCGCGCATCACGCCGATTACCTCGAAGAGCCGAAGGGGCTGTGGAGCTGGCTGACCACGGTCGATCACAAACGGATCGGCCTGATGTACATGTGGTCCGTGCTGTTCTTCTTCCTTGTGGGCGGCATCTTTGCGCTGCTGATCCGCCTGGAGCTGCTGACGCCGAAGCAGACGATCATGGACGCGGAGACCTACAACCGCGTCTTCACGCTGCACGGCGCCATCATGACGTTTCTCGTGATCATCCCGGCGATTCCGGGGGCGCTGGGCAACTTCGCGCTGCCGCTGCTGCTGGGCGCGAAAGACGTGGCATTCCCGCGGCTGAACCTGGCCAGCCTGTATGTGTACTGGACGGGCGCGGCGATGGCGGTGGCGACGCTGGCTCTGGGCGGCGTGGACACGGGCTGGACGTTCTACACGCCATACTCGACCACGACGGGCGGCGGCGTTTCGCTGATGGTGCTGGCGGCGTTCGTGCTGGGCTTCAGTTCGATCTTCACGGGCGTGAACTTCATCGCCACGATCCACAAGCTGAGGGCGCCGGGCATGGGCTGGTTCGAGATGCCGCTGTTCGCCTGGGGCATGTACGCCACGGCGCTGATCCAGATCCTGGCGACGCCGGTGCTGGGCATCACGCTGCTGCTGATCGTGATGGAGCGCGTGCTGGGCGTGGGCATCTTCGATCCGCAGCTGGGCGGCGATCCGGTGCTGTTCCAGCACTTCTTCTGGTTCTACTCGCATCCTGCCGTGTACATCATGATCCTGCCGGCGATGGCGGTGATCAGCGAGGTGATCCCGACGTTCTCGAGGAAGACGATCTTCGGCTACAAGGCGATTGCGTTCTCTTCCGTGGCGATCGCGCTGCTGGGCTTCCTCGTTTGGGCGCACCACATGTTCGTCGCGGGCATGAGCCTGTTCGCCGGGGCGATCTTCAGCTTCCTGACGTTCTTCATCGCCATTCCTTCGGCGATCAAGGTGTTCAACTGGATCGCCACGATGTGGCGCGGGTCGATCTCGCTGGAAGCGCCGATGCTGCATGCGATCAGCTTCCTGCTGATTTTCACGATCGGCGGACTGACCGGGCTGTTCCTGGCGGCGCTGTCGACGGACGTGCACCTGCATGACACCTACTTCGTAGTGGCCCACTTCCACTACGTCATGGCCGGGTCGAACCTGATCGCGATGCTGGCCGGGATGCACTACTGGTGGCCGAAGATGTACGGCCGGCTGTACAACAAGAAGCTGGCGGCCATCGCCAGCGCGATCATCTTCATCGGCTTCAACCTGACGTTCCTGCCGCAGTTCGTGCTCGGCAGCCGGGGGATGCCGCGGCGGTACTTCAACTACCTGCCTCAGTTCCAGGATCTGCATGTCGTCTCGACCGTGGGCAGCTGGGTTCTGGCCGCGGGTCTGTTCCTGACCGCCGCCTATCTGCTGGCTTCATTCCGCCAGCCCAAGGGCATGCCGGCCAACCCGTGGGGAGGACGGACGCTGGAATGGGAGACCACTTCGCCGCCCACGACGCATAACTTTGAAGGCCAGCCGGTGCTCCAGCACGGCCCCTACGACTACCGCCCCGAGCCTGCGCCAGTGGGCGTGAAAGAAATGGCGCACTGAAAAATCTGAACGAGAGTTGTCACCCATGAGCACTGCCACACCCTCCGCGCACGCCCATGCCGAACACGGCCACTCGCCGTTTCTGCAGCATCACTTCCGCGAGATGTCGCAGCAGTTCGATGCGGCCAAGATCGGCATGTGGCTGTTCCTCGTGACGGAAGTGCTGCTGTTCGGCGGCCTGTTCGTCGGCTACGGCATCATGCACGCCCGGCATCCGGAGGCCTTCATGGCCGCCCACCACCACCTGGACCGGACGCTCGGCGCGCTGAACACCGTGGTGCTGCTGATTTCCAGCTTCACCATGGTGCTCTCGGTCTGGGCTGCGCAGACGAGCCGTCAGAAGCTGCTGGTGATCTTCCTGCTGCTGACGCTGCTGTGCGCGGGGGTCTTCATGGTGGTGAAGTACTTCGAGTACAGCCACAAGTTCCACGAAGGCCTTCTGCCCGGGAAGTATTACTCCCACAAGGGCGACACCGTGCCGGGTCAATTCATGTTCTTCAGCTTCTATTTCATGATGACGGGACTGCACGGCATCCATGTGCTGCTGGGCATGGCGGCCATCGCGTGGCTTGTGTGGCGGGCCCTGAAGGGGCACTTTTCCGCGGAATATTACGCGCCGGTGGAGATCACCGGGCTGTACTGGCACCTGGTGGACCTGATCTGGATCTACCTGTTCCCGTTGATGTACCTGATCAGCTGAGGAGGCACGGCCATGGCTCATGCGAACGAACACGCTCATCCGGTTACGGGTCCGAAGACCTATGCAATGGTGCTGGCGGCGCTCCTCGTGCTGACCGTCATCACGGTGCAGGCTTCCTACTTCGACTTCGGCGCCTGGAACATTGTCGTGGCGCTGCTGATCGCCTCGGCCAAGGGGTCGCTGGTGGCGCTGTTCTTCATGCACCTGCGGCATGACAAGTTCAACGCGGTCATTTTTGTCGGAGGCCTGCTGTTCCTGGCGATCTTCCTGATCTGGACCCTGTTCGACATCGCCACGCGCCAGACGGTGCTGCCCTCGAACCTCAAGACGCCCGTGCAGGAGTTCCCGGGCGCGCCGCTGGGCGGGCCGGTGCGGCCTTCGACGGGCCAGCCGCGGGGAACTCCGGCGCAGTAGTCATCCGGCCAAGGCCATCCTGTTTTTCCTCAGGCGCGCCCCGCTCCGGGGCGCGCCTGTTTTGCAGGGCCGGATTACGGGGCGGGGCAGGGGAGTTTCCAAGCCCGTTCCGGGTCTGTCAAACTGAGGAAGCAACCGCAGGAGAAAATACGGACTATGTACTGGCTTGGCATTGATATCGGAACCGGCGGAAGCCGCGCGTTGCTCGTCGACGAGAAAGGGAAGCTGATTGCGGGCTTTACGGCGCCGCATGAAGACATCCGGATGGAGCGGCCGCTGTGGGCGGAGCAGCGCCCCGAAAACTGGTGGGACGCAGCGCAGGCGGCCATCCGCGGCGTGCTCGAACAGGCCGGTGTCAGCGGCGATCAGGTGAAGGGCGTCGGCCTGAGCGGGCAGATGCACGGCCTGGTTCTGCTGGACGCCGACAACCGCGTGATCCGGCCCTCGCTGATCTGGTGCGACCAGCGCAGCCAGCCCCAGGTGGATTTCATCCACCAGACCATCGGGCGCGCCAACGTTGTGGCGCACACGGCCAACCCGATGCTGACCGGTTTCACGCTGCCCAAGCTGCTGTGGGTGCGGGACAACGAGCCGCAGAACTTCGAGCGCGCCCGCAAGGTTCTGCTGCCGAAGGACTACGTGCGGTTCATGCTCACTGGAGTGCATGCCACGGAAGTGAGCGACGCTTCGGGCACGGGACTGCTGGACGTGGTGACACGGCGCTGGTCGTCGGCGATGATCGAGCGGCTGGATCTGGATGCGTCCCTGCTGCCCGAGGTGAAGGAATCGGCCGACGTGACCGGGACCGTGACGCGCGCGGCGGCGGAAGCCACGGGTCTGAAGGAAGGCACGCCGGTTGTAGGCGGCGCGGGCGATCAGGCGGCCAGCGGGATCGGCAACGGGATCGTTCACGCAGGAGTGGCTTCCTGCACGATCGGCACGTCGGGCGTCGTGTTTGCGTATCTCGACAGGCCGCACTACGATCCTCAGGGGCGCGTGCATACGTTCTGCCATGCGGTGCGCGGCAAGTGGCACGTGATGGGCGTCACGCAGGGCGCCGGGCTGAGCCTGCAGTGGTTCCGCAACCAGTTTGCGCCGGGGACGGATTACGACACGCTGATGGCCGAGGCGCAGAAGGCGCCGCCGCTGTCGCACGGCCTGTTCTGGCTGCCGTATCTGATGGGCGAGCGGACGCCGCACCTGGATCCGATCGCCCGCGGCGGCTGGATCGGGCTGACAGCGAAACATGGCCGCCCGGAAATGATCCGTGCCATTGTCGAGGGCGTCAGCTACAGCCTGAAGGACTGCCTCGGCGTGATCGAGAGCATGGGCGTCGACATCCAGAGCGTGCGGGCCAGCGGCGGCGGCGCGCGCAGCCCGTTCTGGCGCCAGATGCTGGCCGACATCTTCGGCCGCGGCGTGGCGACGCTCGAGAACACGGAAGGCTCGGCCTACGGAGCGGCGCTGCTGGCCGTGGCAGGCACGGGGCAGTATGCGAGCGTCGAGGAGCTGTGCTCGGTGGCCATCCGCGAGACGGAGTGCCTGATTCCGAGCGTGCATGAGTCTGCTGCCTACGAGCGCGGCTACGAGGTGTTCTCGATCCTGTACCCGACGCTGAAACCCGTCTACAGCCTGATCCAGCAGATGGCCTGAAACAGGGGACAGGGACAGAGTTCCCCTTTTTCGAATCCAGCCGGCCTCCGGGCCGGAGTTCCTGGCGGCCCCGGCTGCCCAGGGCGCCATGCGGGGGCAGTCAGCCTGCGGAGATCCCCCTGGCGCGCCGGGGCCGCTGACGCATGATTGCGCCCGCGCGAAGCCAGAGCGGCAGCGGATCCTGATTCCGCAGAAAAGAGTAATTGTGTTCCTGTCTTCTTTTCAGGGAGAATTGCAGGGCATGCGGAACGGGCGGGATGGCCGGTTGCCGATGGCTCTGTGCGCAGCGGCCATGGCCCTGGGCTGGGGGCTGAGGGGGTTCATCGGCGGCGGGCCGCTGGGGGCGATGATCCCCGGGGCCATGATCGGGCTGGTTCTCGCCGCTCTTCTGAAACAGGAGCGGCAGGCGGCGTGGCTGGCCGCATGCGGCGCGGTGGGCTTCGGTCTCGGGGGGCAGGAGACGTACGGGCAAACGGTCGGGCTGTCGCTGAGGCCGGAGACATATTGGTGGGCGTTGCTGGGCTTCGCACTCAAAGGCGGCGCGTGGGGGCTGGCGGGAGGGGGGCTCATCGGCGCGGGGCTTCTGCGCGGACAGGCTGGCTGGAGCGCACGCCGTTTGCTCTGGGGTCTGGCGGCCATGCTTTCGGCCACATGGGCGGGTTGGCGTCTGGTGAACGCGCCGAAGCTCGTCTACTTTTCTGATCCGCTCAACAAGCCGCGGGAAGAGGTCTGGGCGGGGTTGCTGGCAGGGGCGCTGGCGTTTCTCGCGGTGGCGGCGCATGGGCCGTTGCGCCGCATTGCGTGGCGGTTCGCGCTGTGGACCTGTGCGGGCGGCGCGCTGGGTTTTCCTCTGGGCGCGGCATTGCAGGCGTGGGGCAGGGGGCTGGATGCGCTCCGCTGGTTCGACTGGTGGAAGGGGATGGAATTCACGCTCGGGGCGCTGCTGGGGTTGGGCCTTGGCGCCGCGGCGTGGATCTCGCGGCGCGAATTGGCAGCCTCCGCAGAAGATGCGGAGGAAGCGCCGGCAGCCCTGTCTGCATCGCTGCTGCTGGCGGCTGCCGCCGCCGTGGTCGTGATTGGTATTGAATACCGCGTGGCGCTGCGGTTCAACTACAGCGTCGGAGGCGCGCTGGCTCTGGCGGCGGCGCTGCAGTCCTCCTTGATTGCGCGCCACGTGGCAATCACGGTGACCATCGCTGCGTTCCTGATGGATTTCGCCGAGAACACGCCCGCGCTGGCGGGTCTCACAGGCTGGGCGCTGGTTGTCACCGGAACGGCGCTCGCGGCGGTCTGGGTTCGAAAAGAACAGGATATGCGGCTTCTGTTTCTGGCGCTGATGTGGAGCGCCGTGGCGGTTTCGCTCGCCAAGACCTTCGTTCCGCCTCTGCTTGTCAGCGCTGGACATCTGGTCACGGAGGGGCTGTTCGTCCTGATGGCCCTGGCCTGCTCCCTGTGGCTGCGCCGAGCCTGCACTGCCGCCGATGAGGCGCCCGCGGCGCCGGCGATGTCATCCTAGAAAACATGGAAGCGCAGCGGCGCTACACGCGGTTTGCCTGGGCGGTGCTCGGGTGGAATTTCCTGGTGATCCTGTGGGGCGCGTTTGTCCGCGCCACGGGCTCGGGCGCCGGCTGCGGCAGCCACTGGCCGCTGTGCAACGGAGAAGTGATCCCGCCATCGCCCACGGTGGCGACGATGATCGAATTCACGCACCGGCTCACCAGCGGGCTGGCGCTGCTGGGCGTGGCAGCGCTCGTGTGGTTCGCGCGGCGGCTGTTTCCGCGCGGGCATGCCGTGCGAGCCTGGGCCTGGGCGTCCCTCGGCTTCATTCTCGTGGAAGCGCTGTTGGGCGCGGGCCTGGTTCTTCTCGAATACGTCGAACAGAACGCTTCAGCGGGCCGCGCCGTGTACCTGTGCGCCCATCTGACCAACACGTTCCTGCTGCTGGCGGCCCTGGCCGGGACGGCGTGGCACTCGATGTCGGATCAGCGCTGGCGTCTCTCGTCGGTCTCCGCATGGATGAAGGCCAGCCTGGCGGCGGTGCTGCTGGCCAGCATCACGGGAGCGATCGCCGCGCTCGGCGATACCGTGTTCCCTGCGGTCTCCATGATCGAAGGGATCCGGCAGGAGTTCTCTCCCGACAGCCCCGCCCTGCTGCGGCTGCGGCTGATGCACCCGGTGGCAAGCGTGGCGGCGGCGTTCATCATCCTGACCGCCGCCTTTCAGGCGGTGCGCGGACCTCTGCAGAGGGCGATTGTCGCGTGGGTGGTGGTGCAGCTGGCGGCGGGCGCGGTCAACGTGCTCCTGCTGGCGCCTGTCTGGATGCAGCTCGTGCACCTGGCTTTGGGCGCCTCGCTCTGGCTGCTGGTCTTCGCCGCCACGTTGCCTTCTCTTCGCCCGAGGGGTTGAAGCCGGACTTGTCTGTACAGCTTCACGAAAATGTCGCAAACGCGACATGCGCATTCTGGTAGACTGGGGCCATGCTAGGGGTGCGCAGCCATTTCAGAAATTGGCTTGCGCGTTCACTTTGTTAGTTTGATTTCAGGAAATCTGAACGAAGGAGACAACTGAATGATCCAGGCTCTTCGCAGAGGAACTGCTCTGTTCGCAGTTCTCATGCTCGTCGGGCTGTGCGCGCTGGCGCAGTCCGATAACGCAGCCATCTCGGGCATCGTGCGCGACCCTTCAGGGGCGGTCGTTGCGAATGCCAAGGTCATCATCAAGAACGAGGCCACGGGCTTTGAGCGCCAGACGACCACGAACGAATCCGGTTTTTACAACGTCCCGAACCTCCCGCCCGGTTATTACGAAGTGCGCGTGGAGGCGCCGGGCTTCAAGACATTCGTCAAGACGCGCAACAAGCTGGACGCCGCGCTGCCGATTCAGGTGAACGCGGATCTCGCCGTAGGCCAGCTCACAGAATCGGTCACCGTCGAAGCGACCGTTGCCGTGCTGAACACCGAATCGGCCACCGTCGGCAAGACTGTCGAGCAGACCCAGATCCAGAACCTCGCTCTCAATGGGCGCAACCCGCTGTTTCTGGCCATGCTGAAGCCGGGCGTGCGGCGCGGCTCGCCCATGAACTCGCTCAGCTTCGCCATGGACTCGGGCGGCTTCACGATCAACGGCAGCCGTTCCCAGGACAACGTGATCACCTTTGACGGCGCGGTGGCGGTCCGCACGCGCGCCAACGGCACCTCCATCGGCAGCGTCGACCTCGATGCCATCCAGGAGGTGCAGGTCCTGACGGCCACGTATGCGGCTGAGTACGGCCGTTCCGGCGGCGGGCAGATCCGCATGGTCACCCGCTCCGGCGGCAAGGAGTTCCACGGCACCTTCTACGAGTTCTTCCGCAACAACAAGCTGGACGCCAACAGCTGGGCGCGCAACCGCAACCCGGCCACCAACTTCACGCCGCCGCTGAAGTTCAACCAGTTCGGCTACAACTTGAACGGCCCGGTGATGATCCCCAAAGTGTTCAACGAGAACCGCGAGAAGCTGTTCTTCCTGTGGAGCCAGGAGTGGGTCCGCCGCCGCGTCGAGGACACCAGCTTCCAGCGCGTGCCCACCGCGGCAATGCGCGAGGGCGACTTCAGCGAGCTGCTCCAGCCGAGCATCTTTTACGGCACGGCCCGCATCCTGCGCGATCCGGCTACGGGCAATCCGTTTCCGGGCAACATCATCCCCCGCGCCCAGCAGAGCCCCAACGGCATGGCCTTCCTGCGGACTTACCCGCTCCCAACGGGCGCCTATCAGGGCAACACCAACTGGTTCAAGGTGCGGCCCTCGCGGCAGAACCAGCGCAAGGACACGATCTCGATCGACTACAACCCGGCCCAGAACCACTTCATCAAGTTCCGCCACAACAATTACGCCTACACGGCTCTGGACAGCTTCCGCTCGGGCTTCGATTACGCCATCACGGACTGGTCTCGTCCGAACAAGACGGCCAGCCTCGGCCACACCTGGACGCTCTCGCCGACCTCGATCAACGAGCTGCTGGTGACGGCTTCGGTGGACCGCGTCTACATCGGCATCGACCGCACCGGCGAGCGCTACCTGCGCAGCCGCAGCGGCATCAACTACCCCTACATCTTCCCCGAGCGCAAAGAGATCTTCGACAAAGTGCCGACGATCCAGATTCCGAACGTGGGCACGATCGACGGCGGCCCTTACCCGGCGCAGTCCACGGGGCCGATTTACCAGATCTCGAACAACTTCACCAAAATCGTCGGCAACCACACCTGGAAATTCGGCGTGCTGTTCGAGCGCAGCGGCCAGAATGACTTCGACCAGATCAACGTGACCGGCGTGCCCGGCGGCACCAACAACCAGAACGGCCGCTTCGTGTTCGACGACACCCGTCCTGGCGGCGCCCCCGGCACGGGCACGGGCCTCGGCAACGTGGCCCTGGGCCTGTTCTCGACGTATGCCGAAATCGGTCCGCGCAGCTTCACCCCTTATCGCGGCCACATGTTCGAGTTCTTCGGCCAGGACTCCTGGCGCGTGAATTCGAAGCTGAAGCTCGAGCTCGGCACTCGCGGCACCTGGATGAACGGCTATTACAAGTCGCTCTGGGGCAACATGAGCGTGTTCCGCCCCGACCGGTATGATCCGGCCCGCGCCGCCGTGCTCGACCGGGCCACCGGCAACGTCCTCTCCGGCGACCGCTTCAACGGCGTCATCATCCCGGGCAAGAAATTCCCCGATGCCGGCCGCGGCCGCGTCCCGGCGATTGACAGCGGCGAGTACGACCGCCTCCTCAGCGGCGGCAGCCCCTATCCTGCGCCGAACCAGTTCAACATCGTGCCGCGCCTCGGCCTTGCCTACCAGGCCAGCTCGAAGAACGTCTTTCGCGCCGGTCTGGGCGGCTTCGTGTCGCGCCCCGGCGTGTACGACAGCGTCTTCCTCGGCGGCAACCCGCCCTGGCAGCCGATGGTCTCGGTCACCAACGGCATCGCTGACAACCCCGGCGCCGGCCCGCGCGTGGCCTTCCCGCAGTTCTTCATGACCATCGACCCGGTGTACAATATCCCCTACAGCTACAACTGGAACGTCAGCTATCAGCGCCAGCTCACCGGCGACACGACCGTCGAAGTCAGCTACATCGGCTCTTCCGGCATCCACCTGTCCCGCGAGCGCGACCTGAACCAGCTGCCCACCGGGACCACCTTCCAGCCCTGGGCCGCCGGCGCCAACGTCAACTGGCTCCGCACCTATAAGGGCTTCGCCAACATCCCCATGCTTGAGCACTCGGGCCGCAGCGAATACAACGGCCTCCAGCTGGAGGTCAACCGCCGGTTCTCCCGCGGGCTGCTCTACAACTTCGCCTACACTTACTCGAAGTTGATGGACAACAACTCCGGCCCGCGCGACCGCTTCATCGACGTCTTCAACCAGCAGCTGAACTGGGGCAAGTCGTCGAACGACACCCGCCACGTCGCCATCTCCAGCTTCGTCTGGGACATGCCGTTCTTCAACAACACCCAGTCGAAGTTCGTGCGGACGGCCCTCGGCGGCTGGCAGATCTCCGGCACCATCCACTTCCAGACCGGGGCGCCGATCACCGTCGGCAACAACGACGACTACCTCGGCATCGGCGACTCCAACTTCAAGCCCTGGAACCTGAACGGCATGCCCAACCGCCCGCAGAAGTTCGCCAACGTGAACGCGCAGGGCAACTACTCGGGCATCACCGACTACTGGTTCGAGCCGCGCGTCGACGGCCAGCCCTGGGCCACCAAGCCGGCCAATGGCACGCTGCCGAACCAGAACCGCAACTCGATCCCGTTCAACAACGTCGGCTTCCAGAACTGGAACGCCACGCTCTTCAAGAGCTTCCGCATCACGGAGAAGCAGTTCCTCCAGTTCCGCGCCGAAGCCTTCAACTTCCCCAACCATCCCAACTGGGGCGGCGTCGACACCAACCCGACGTCGGCCACCTTCGGCATGGTCACCAGCAAGAGCAGCGAGCGCAACATGCAGTTGAGCCTCCGCTACTCGTTCTAGCTGGCCTCCGGCGACCCTGACTCGAGGGCCGGGGCGTTCCACAGCGGGACGCCCCGGCCCTTCGTGTTTCTGCGGCGCCGCTTCCGGTATGATGCGGATGCAATGCGAAGCGTGTTTTTCACGATGGCCATGCTCGCCTGTGCCGCTCCGGCGCAGGAATGGACGCCCCTGTTCGATGGCCGCACGCTCAACGGCTGGCGCGTGGAGGCGAAGCCCGCCGACGCCGCCCGGGGCTTCTGGAAAGTCGAAGACGGCCTCATCGTCTGCGACTCGCGCGGCCGCCCGGACCACGATTACGTCTGGCTGATGACCGGCCGGGAGTTCGATGATTTCGAGCTGCGCCTGGAAGTCCGCAGCTTCCGCACGAGCCCCGGCAATTCAGGCGTCCAGGTCCGCAGCCGGTACGACCGCGAAGCGCAATGGCTCGACGGTCCGCAGGTCGACATCCATCCGCCCGCGCCCTGGCGCACCGGCCTCGTCTACGACGAGACGCGCGGCTGGAAACGCTGGATCCACCCCATGCTGCCGGACTGGAACATCGGACCGGAACACGCGCCGCAGAAGTGGGAATGGCGCCACGCGGACGAAGGCTCAGGCTGGAACGAGATCCGGATCCTCTGCGACGGCACGCGCATCCGCTCCACCGTGAACGGCCACGTCATCACGGACCGGGATTTCGCCGGCATTCTCGACGATGAGCATCACCGTGCGCATCGCGTGGGGCTGCGGGGCCACATCGCGCTGCAACTGCACACGCGGGACGAGCTCTACATCCAGTTCCGCAACATCGCCGTGCGCCAACTGCGCCTGCGCTGAACTACTGCTGCGGCAGACGCGCGCTCTGGTGCGCCACCATCTGCCACTGCCCGCCGTTCTTCTTGAAGACGTGCAGCAGCGCCAGGTTCATGGGCGTTTCCTTGCCCTGCTGCATGCTGACAATCAGCGCGCGGCAGTTGGCCGTGGCGATGTCGGGCGTCAGGAGCCGGACTTTGATCTCGCTGTACTCGACCTTGAGATACCGGCTCTTGCCGCTGCGCAGGCTTTCGATGTAGCTGTCGCGCGAGTCGACCAGCCCGTTGGAGTGCGTGTAGACAAGGTCCGGCGCGAGAACCTTTTCGAGCAGAGCGAAATCGTTGGTGGTCACGCCTCTCGCCCAGCCGCGCTCCGCCTCCTCGACAGCCTTCGCCTCGTCCGCGCCCCAGGCGGCCGCGGCGCACAGGAACAGAACGGCCAGAATCTGTTTCATTTCATGCCTCCCGTCGGATGAACCTCTTCCGCCAGCCGCTCTTCCATGTCAGCCAGCACGTAGCCGAGCACGGCGAGGGCGGCCACGTGCTCCTGGAATTCGCGGCGGTCGATCTTGTCGAGCGTGTCGGCCTCTGTGTGGTGCCACTCGAAGTAGCGCCGTCCCGTGGTGAGATGGCCGATGCCCGGGACGCCTTCGCGCATGAGCGGCCCGATGTCGGCGCCGCCGCCGCCGCGCACCATCTCTACGGCGCCCAGCGGCCGCATCAGCGCGGCGATCTGCTGCATGCGTTCGATGGCCTGCTCCTGCACAGCGCCCGACGCCCCCTGAATGGTCAGCCCGAAGCCGCGCAGTTTCTCAGCCCCGCCGTCCATCTCGATGGCTGCCACGTGCCGCCGCACGGAATCGCCCGCCCACTCGCGATAAGCGCGCCCGCCGCGCAATCCATTCTCCTCGTTCGTCCAGAGGCAGACGCGCAGCGTGCGGCGCGGGCGCAGGCCAAGCGACTTCACAATCTGCACTGCCTGCCACGTCGCGGCGCAGCCGCTGGCGTCGTCGTGGGCGCCCTGGCCCACATCCCAGGAGTCGATGTGGCCGCCCATGACGACAATCTCTTCGGGCTTTTCGCGGCCTGCGATTTCGCCGATGACGTTCGCCGAGGCGGCGTCTTCCAGCGTTCTGGCTTCCATCTGAAGCTTGACGACGACGCGGAGCCCCTGCCGGCAGAGCCGGTCAATCATCAGCGCGTCCTCGATGCTGATGGCCGCGGCGGGAATCTTCGGGGCGTCGGCAGAATAGTTCAGCGCGCCCGTGTGAGGCGTGCGCAGGCCCGCGGGCGTCACGCTGCGCAGCAGCACGGCGCGCGCGCCCAGCCGCGCCGCGCGCGACGCCCCCTGGCTGCGGTAAACCACGGTATCGCGATACCCGCGCCAGGGCTGGTTGTACACGACCACCCTGCCGCGCACCTTCTCCGCGCCCAGCTTCTCGAGTTCCTCGAAATTCTCGACGCACACAGCCTCGGCTGTGATGCCCTCGGCGGGCGTGCCCACGCTGCCGCCGAGGCCGAGCATGGCCAGCCGCGCCTCGCGCGGCTCCACCATCCACGCGCTCTCCTCGCCGCGCACCCACACGGGCACCTGCACGGCGGGCGTTGCAACGTTTTCGAGCCCTTCCCGGCGCATCTCGCCCGCGGCCCATTCGATCGCCCGCTCCAGCGCCTTCGATCCGGACAGCCGGTGGCCGATCCGGTCGCAGAAGTATTCGAGCTTGGCCCAGCCGCCGTTGTCGGCCAGCGCTGCATCGATGATCCGCCGCGCCGTCTGTTCGTATCCGGCCAGGCTGGAAGCCCGCGCATGCCGCACCATCAGCAACAACGGCGCCCCTCTGAAGAGTTCCCTTCTCTGCATCGTTTTCCCTGAATTCTCTCATAGGCGTGCGCCGCGCCGCCGCCCGCGTGCATCCTAGTCAGTAGCCAATGCCGCAATACGACGCCTTTCTGCTGCTCAGTTTCGGCGGGCCCGAGAAGCCCGAGGACGTGATGCCGTTTCTCGAGCGCGTGACGCGCGGGCGCAACATCCCGCGGGCGCGGCTGGAGGAAGTCGCCGGACACTACTACCACTTCGGCGGGCGCAGCCCGATTAACGACCAGTGCCGCGCCCTGATCAGCGCGCTGCGGCCGCATCTGGACCTGCCTATCTACTGGGGCAACCGCAACTGGCATCCGTTCATCGAGGACACGATGCGGCGGATGATGGAGGACGGCGTCGAACGCGCGCTGGTGTTCGTCACCTCCGCTTACAGTTCCTATTCCGCCTGCCGCCAATATCTCGAGGACATCGAACGCGCCCGCGCCGCCGCCGGTCCGCTGGCGCCGCAGTGCGACAAGATCCGGCACTTTCACAACCATCCCGGCTTTATCGAGGTCAACGCCGATCGGCTCCGTGAACAGTTGGCGCTCGCCGGACCCGCGCCCGTGCTGTTCACGGCCCACTCGATTCCGCTCGAGATGGCCCGCACGTCGCGTTACGTGGAGCAGCTGGAAGAGACGGCGCGGCTTGTGGCGGAGGCGGCAGGCGTCAGCCAGTACAGGCTCGTGTACCAGAGCCGGAGCGGACCGCCGCATCAGCCCTGGCTGGGACCCGACATTCTTGAAGCTTTGGACGAAACGCGGGCCGCCGGGGCGGAAGCCGTGGTTGTCGCGCCGATCGGCTTCATCAGCGATCACATGGAGGTCCTGTACGACCTCGACTGCGAGGCGCAGCAGCACGCCGCACAGATCGGCCTGAAAATGTTCCGGGCGGGCACGGCGGGCACGCATCCGCGTTTCATCCGCATGATCGTGGAGCTGGTGGAAGAGCGCCGCCGGGACTTCGCCTGGGCCGAGCCCTGCCATCAGCTGTGCTGCCCCGCGCCCGTCAGGATTCCGCCGGCTTCGCCGCACGCATCTCCTCGTACAATGTAGCGGCGCGCGCCAGGGCCTCCTCGATGCTCCCGCAGATGTTGGCCTCGCCCACATGGCGCTGGAATTCTGCCCGCTCCAGCAGCCGCGATGGCTGCCAGGGCGCCCCGCACAGAATCAGCGTCCGTCCGGATGCATGCAGGCGGTCGGCCAGCATCTCCAGGGCGTGAAGCCCGGTCGCATCAATGGCCGTCATGTTGCGCAGGCGCAGGATCACGATGGGTGGAAGAGTGTCGAGCTGCTCTTCAATCACATCCAGTTTGTCCGTGCTCCCGAAAAGAAACGGTCCATGGATGCGGAAAACCGCCACGTACGGCGGGATGTGCTTGTCCTGGAGGATGTGCCGCCAGCCCTCGGCCAGATACTCGTCCGTCACGCGGCTCACCGTGGTCGTCAGGGCGACCCGGCTGATAAAGACCAGCGCCGCCAGGATCATGCCGAATTCGACCGCCACGGTCAGGTCGGCGAAGACCGTCAGCAGGAACGTCAGCGCCCATACGGAAGCGTCCCGCTTGCCCAGCCTGAGAATGTCCGGGATCTCCCGCCACTCGCCCATGTTGTAGGCGACCACGAAGAGGATGGCCGCGAGCGCCGCCAGCGGGATGTTCTTCGCCAGCGGCGCCGCCACGAGCAGAACCGCCAGCAAAGTCAGGGAGTGAATCATCGCCGCCACCGGCGTCCGGGCGCCGCTGCGGATGTTGGTCGCCGTCCGCGCAATCGCCCCGGTGGCGGGCAGACCGCCGAAGACGGGCGAGAGAATGTTGCCCACTCCCTGGGCGAACAGCTCCGTGTTCGGGTTGTGACGGTCGCGCGTCATGCGGTCGGCCACCACGGCGCTCAGCAGGCTTTCAATCGCGCCGAGAACGGCCACCGTGAGGGCGGGGCTCAACAGTTTCAGCACCATGCGAGGCTGGAATTCGGGCACGTGAATGTGCGGAAGTCCGGCCGGAATGCCGCCGAAACGGGTTCCAACGGTCTGCACATCGAGCTCGAGCAACGCTACTGCGCACGTGGAGCCGACCAGGGCCACGATCGTGCCGGGCACGCGTGGAAGGAATTTCGTGAACAGGACGATCACCACCAGAGAAGCCGCGCCGACGGCCGTCTCCAGCGGCGAGAAGGTGGAGGCGTGCGCCGCCAGGGCTTCCATGCGCTCCAGAAACTCCCCTGGCACCTCGCGGATCCTCAGGCCGAAAAAGTCGCGGATCTGCGTGCTGGCGATCAGGACCGCGATTCCGTTCGTAAAGCCGATCACAATCGGCCGCGGGATGAACTTGACCGCCGAGCCCAGTCCGGTGAGGCCCATGATGACCAGCAGCACCCCGGCCATCATCGTGCACATATACAGGCCGTTGACGCCGTACTGGCTGACAATGCCCGCAACGACCACCACAAATGCGCCCGTCGGGCCGCTGACCTGAGTCCTGGAACCGCCCAGCAGAGCGATGACAAAGCCGGTGACGATGGCGCAATAGATGCCCGCCTCCGGCTTCAGGCCCGAGGCGATGGCGAACGCCATGCCCAGCGGCAAGGCGACCAGCCCCACCGTCACGCCCGCCACTGCATCGGCGGCGAACAGCTTCCACGAATACTCACGGAGACACTGAATGGATTTCGGAATCCAGGGAGGCACAACATTTCAGAATAAAAGATCGCCCGGTCCCGGGCTTGTACCCGCAGCCATGCGACAATGAAGGCATCCATGTCACAACCGTTCCGCGTCAAGTTTGAAACAAGCAAGGGCGATTTTGTCGTCGAGGTGCATCCCGACTGGGCGCCTCTCGGCGCCGCGCAGTTCCGCTCGCTCGTCGAAGCAGGCTTTTACGACGGGGCCAAGTTCTTCCGGGTGGTGCCGAATTTCGTCGTCCAGTTCGGCCTGGCCGCCGACCCGGAAATGACGGCCCGGCTCGGCTCGAAGCCCATCGCCGACGATCCCGTGAAGGAGTCCAACCGCCGCGGCCGCCTCACGTTCGCCACCGCTGGGCCGAACACGCGGACCACGCAACTTTTCATCAATCTGGGTGACAACACGTTTCTGGACCGGCAGGGCTTCGCTCCGTTCGGAGAGGTTGTCGAAGGCATGGAAGTGGTGGATTCCATCTACCCGGGCTATGGCGAACAGCCTCACCAGGGCCAGATCCGCATCTACGGCAACCGCTATCTGGAGGCGAATTTCCCCCTGCTGGACGGAATTGTGAAAGCCGCCGTGGCCGAGTAGCGGGGCGGCCGCATCCGCTACGCCGAACGCGGGCCAGAGGCCGGGGGCCAGGTTCCCGGAGAGCAGCGGAGTCCCGGCTGATGCCGTAACCGGGCGGCCGATCCGGAACGGCAGGAACAATCGCCCTCCGGCAGGCCCGGGAATCCCGGCCGCTCCTGAACAGAGGTTGCCAGCGGCGCGTGCGGAGGGCGATTTCTGCTGCGTCCCAGGTTTGGAGAGCCCGTCCGCACAGGCCTTCCGATTGGTCTGGACGGGAGGCCGGGGCAGCCCCGCCGGCTGTCTGGCGGACGCAGTGGCCCTGGGAAAGGGCTTCTTCCAGGGGAAGTTGACAAGTTTCCCGCGGCTTCGCTATCTTGAAAGAGTTTGAGGAGTGCTCTGTTCCGCTCCTGGTGACCCTTTCCAAGGCCGGAACGCCGGCCTGAAGGAAAGCCGACCAGGGGCCCGCCCCGAGGTTCCCTCAGATTCACGCTGAGCGGAGCATGGGCGTGTCCGAAGAAGGCCCTCTTTTGCTGATGCAGCGCTGGCCAGGCTGAGACCTGCCGCGCTCTGAGCCAAACACACGGTTTTGATGGAATGCTGCCGGAGCGGCGCGCCGGAAGGCGCCAGGCTGTGGCCGCCCGACGGAGACGCGCGGCCGGCGGCAGGTTCGGGTTGAAACAGTTTTCCGAGGAACGTACGTGCCGACATTCAACCAGCTCGTTCGCAAGGGAAGGAAGCCGCCGCGCTACAAGACGGCCAGCCCTGCCCTGCAGGCCTGCCCGCAGAAGCGCGGCGTGTGCACCCGCGTTTACACCACCACGCCCAAGAAGCCGAACTCGGCGCTCCGCAAGGTGGCGCGCGTGCGGCTGACCAACGGGATCGAGGTCACGACCTACATCCCGGGCGTCGGCCACAACCTGCAGGAGCACTCGATTGTTCTGATCCGCGGCGGCCGTGTGAAGGACCTGCCCGGCGTGCGCTACCACGTCATCCGTGGAGCGCTGGACGCCGCCGGCGTCAGCGGCCGCATGCAGGGGCGTTCCAAGTACGGCGCCAAGCGGCCGAAGGCCGGCGCGCCCGCGAAGAAGTAGTGGAAGGAGTCTGAGAGAATGGCCCGCAGACGACGCGCGGAAGTCCGCCAGATCCCGCCGGACAGCGTCTACAACTCGACGCTGGCGGAGAAGTTCATCAACTCCATGATGTGGGACGGCAAGAAGACCGTCTCCCAGCGCATCTTCTACACCGCGATGGACACCATCCGCGAGCGCACCGGCGACGATCCGCTGAAGCTGTTCAAGAAGGCTGTCGAAAACTGCAAGCCGCTCGTGGAGGTTAAGACCCGCCGCGTGGGCGGCGCCAACTACCAGGTGCCGGTCGAGGTGCCCGCCAATCGGCGCACTTCGCTCGCCATCCGCTGGATTCTGAACGGCGCCCGCGCCCGCGCCGAGAAGAGCATGGCCGAGAAGCTGGCCAACGAACTGATGGACGCCGCCAACCTCCGCGGCGCCGCCATCAAGAAGAAGGACGACGTGCACCGCATGGCGGAAGCCAACAAGGCTTTCGCTCACTACCGCTGGTAAAAGGAGAAACCGAGCTGAGCCGCCGCGCCTGCGACGACTGATATGCCCCGCACCATCGCAATCGAGAAGATGAGAAACATCGGCATCATGGCCCACATCGATGCCGGCAAGACCACGACCACCGAGCGCATCCTCTACTACACCGGCCGGACCTACAAGATCGGCGAGGTGCATGAAGGCACGGCGACGATGGACTGGATGGTGCAGGAGCAGGAACGCGGCATCACCATCACCTCGGCTGCGACCTTCTGCCAGTGGCGCGACTGCCAGATCAACATCATCGACACGCCGGGCCACGTTGATTTCACCGCGGAAGTCGAGCGCTCGCTGCGCGTGCTGGACGGCGCGGTGGCCGTGTTCGACGCGGTCGCCGGCGTGCAGCCGCAGTCGGAAACCGTCTGGCGCCAGGCCGACAAATACTCGGTTCCGCGCATCTGCTTCATCAACAAGATGGACCGCGTAGGCGCGGACTTCTTCCACGCCGTCGACACGATCGTCGAGAAGCTGCAGGCTCGCCCGGTGCCGATCCAGATCCCCGTGGGCGCAGAGGATCAGTTCAAGGGCGTCGTCGATCTGGTGAAGATGAAGGCCCGTATCTGGCGCGACGAAACGCTCGGCGCCGCTTATGACGACGTCGACATCCCCGCCGCGCTGCTCGACAAGGCCAAAGAGTACCGCGAAAAGATGGTGGAAGCCGCTGCGGAATGCGACGACCATCTGATGGAGAAGTATCTCAACGGCGAGGAGCTGACCGAAGAAGAGATTCTGCAGGGTCTCCGCAAGGGCACCTGCGACCTGAAAATCTTCCCCGTCGTCTGCGGGTCGGCGTTCAAGAACAAGGGCGTGCAGAACCTGCTCGACGCCGTCGTGGACCTGCTGCCGTCGCCGGTCGACATCGCCGCCGTGCGCGGCACCGATCCGGCCGATCCCTCCCGCGAGCTGGAGCGCAAGGCGAGCGATGACGAGCCGTTCTCGGCTCTCGTGTTCAAGATCATGACCGACCCCTACGTCGGCCAGCTGGCCTTCATCCGCGTCTACTCGGGCGTGCTGAAGAACGGCGACACGGTGCTCAACGTCTCCAAGAACAAGAAAGAGCGCATCGGCCGCCTGCTGCGGATGCACGCCAACAAGCGCGAGGAGATCCAGGAGATCCGCGCCGGCGACATCGCCGCCTGCGTCGGGCTGAAGACGGTCACCACCAGCGACACGATCTGCGACGAAGCGCACCCGATCCTGCTTGAGGCGATCGACTTCGCGGCGCCCGTCATCCAGCTCGCCATCGAACCGAAGACGAAGGCCGACCAGGAAAAGCTCGGCATGGCCATCGCCAAGCTGGTGGCCGAGGACCCGACGCTGCGGGTCAACACCGATCCGGAAACGGGCCAGACGATCCTTTCCGGCATGGGCGAGCTGCACCTGGAGATCATCGTCGACCGCCTGCAGCGCGAGTTCGGCGTCGGCGCCAATGTCGGCAAGCCGCAGGTGGCGTATCGCGAAACGATCAACCGCGCCGCCGAGGGCGAAGGCCGCTTCGTGCGGCAGACGGGCGGCCGCGGCCAGTACGGCCACGTGAAGATCCGCGTCGAGCCGATCGCGGACAAGGAATACGAGTTCGTCAACGCGATCGTGGGCGGCGTGGTTCCGAAGGAATACATTCCCGCCGCGGAGAAGGGCATCGTCGAGGCCATGGAAGGCGGCGTTCTGGCCGGCTATCCGATGACGGGCCTCAAGGTCACCCTCTACGACGGCAGCTATCACGAGGTGGACTCCTCGGAAATGGCGTTCAAGATCGCCGGCTCGATGGCCCTGAAGGACGCCGCGCAGAAGGCCAAGCCGGTGCTGCTCGAGCCGGTGATGAAGGTCGAAGTGGTGGTGCCCGACGAGTACATGGGCGCCGTCAACGGCGACCTGATCAGCCGCCGCGGCCGTCTCGAGGGCGTGGAGATGAAGGGCGGCACGCAGATCATCCGGGCGATGGTGCCGCTGTCGGAGATGTTCGGCTACGCGACCGAATTGCGGTCGCGCACGCAGGGCCGCGGCAGCTTCACGATGCACTTCGGCCGGTACGAGGAGGCGCCGGCGTCGGTCACTGAAGAAGTGATCAGCCGGATGCAGGGCAAGGTTTCCCGGTAAGGACAGGAGGCTTCCGAGCCGCGTTCGACTGATTCGGACAGGAGAAGAAACAGCTCATGGCGAAAGAGAAATTTGACCGCAGCAAGCCGCACGTCAACATTGGGACGATCGGGCACATCGATCACGGCAAGACGACGCTGACGGCGGCGATCACGAAGGTGCTGTCGAAGCACAATCCGAAGGTGCAGTTCCGGAGCTTTGATTCGATCGACAACGCGCCGGAGGAGAAGGCGCGGGGCATCACGATTGCGGTGGCGCACGTGGAATACGAGACGGCGAACCGGCACTATGCGCACGTCGACTGCCCGGGTCACGCCGACTACATCAAGAACATGATCACGGGCGCGGCGCAGATGGACGGGGCGATTCTGGTGGTGGCGGCGCCGGACGGGCCGATGCCGCAGACGCGGGAGCACGTGCTGCTGGCGCGGCAGGTGGGGGTGCCCTACATTGTGGTGGCGCTGAACAAGGTGGACATGATGGACGATCCGGAGCTGCTGGAGCTGGTGGAGCTGGAGCTGCGGGATCTGCTGAAGAGCTACGGTTTCCCTGGCGACGAGGTGCCGATCGTGCGGGTGAGCGCGCTGAATGCGCTGAACGGGGATCCGGAGGCGGAGAAGCAGATTGACGCGCTGATGGAGGCGGTGGACAACTACATCCCGCTGCCGCAGCGGGACGTGGACAAGCCGTTTCTGATGCCGATCGAGGACATTTTCTCGATCCAGGGGCGCGGCACGGTGGTGACGGGCCGGATCGAGAAGGGCAAGATCAAGGTGGGCGAGGAAGTGGAGATCGTCGGCTTCCGGGAGACGCGGAAGACGGTGGTGACGGGGGTGGAGATGTTCAAGAAGCTGCTCGACGAGGGCATGGCTGGGGACAACGTCGGGCTGCTGCTGCGCGGGGTGGAGAAGGACGAAGTGGAGCGCGGGCAGGTGCTGGCCAAGCCGGGCTCGATCACGCCGCACACGAAGTTCAAGGGCGAGGTGTACGTTTTGTCGAAGGAAGAGGGCGGGCGGCACACGCCGTTCTTCACGGGCTACCGGCCGCAGTTTTACTTCCGGACGACGGACGTGACGGGCGTGGTGAAGCTGCCGGAAGGCGTGCAGATGGTGATGCCGGGCGACAACGTGTCGCTCGAGGTGGAACTGATCACGCCGGTGGCGATGGACAAGGGGCTGCGCTTCGCCATCCGCGAAGGCGGCCGCACCGTCGGCGCCGGCACGGTGACCGAGATCATCGAGTAGCAGCCAAAGCCGGGCGCGGCTGCGGCCGCGCCCCGGCAGGAATGGGAAGGCAATGCTGACCAAGCGAATCCGAATCAGGCTCAAGGCGTACGACCACCGGCTGCTCGATCAGAGCACGTCGGAGATTGTGGAGACGGCCAAACGCGCGGGCGCGCGCGTCGCCGGCCCCATCCCGCTGCCCACTCAGCGGAGCGTCTACACGGTGAACCGCTCGCCGCACGTCGACAAGAAGTCGCGCGAGCAGTTCGAGATCCGCACTCACAAGCGGCTGATCGACATTCTCGATCCGACCCAGGACACCGTGGACGCCCTGAGCCAGCTCGATCTGCCTGCGGGCGTCGACGTGGAGATCAAGGCCTACCACAAGGGGGCCAACTGAGCGGCGCGCCCGCCGCATCGCGGACGGGCGGCGATTGCCGGATTGAACCCCCCGGCGGCCGAAGCCGGGGAGGCGAGCAGTGAAGGAATTGAGGGATATGAGCCCAGGAATCATCGGCAAGAAGATTGGGATGACCCAGGTGTTCCGGCCCGACGGCCAGGTCGTGCCCGTGACCCTGCTGAAGGCGGGCCCGTGCGTCGTCGTGCAGCGCAAGACGCCCGCGCGCGACGGATATGACGCCGTGCAGCTCGCCCTGATCGAGAAGACCCGCAAGCCCAACAAGCCGATGGCCGGCCACCTGAAGAAGGCCGGCATCGAAGGCGGCGCGCGCTTCCTGCGCGAGTTCCGGCTGAAGGGCGGCGCCGATCTCAAGCCCGGCGACCGCGTGCTGGTGGACCAGTTCAAGCCGAAGGAGAAGGTGGACGTCACCGGCATCAGCAAGGGCCGGGGCTTCGCCGGCGTGGTCCGGCGGCATGGCTTCGGCGGCGGCGACGCCACCCACGGCTCGATGTTCCACCGCGCCCCCGGTTCGATCGGCGCGTCGAGCTTCCCGTCGCGCGTTTTCCCCGGCACCCGCATGGGCGGCCACATGGGGCACGCGCAGGTGACGGTGCGCAACCTCGAGGTGATCGACGTCGATCCCGAGGATCATGTCCTGATGGTCAAGGGCGCCGTGCCCGGACCCAACGGCGGCTACGTCATCGTGCGCCGCGCCAAGAGGTAAGACAGCCATGGCCAAGGTTGACGTCTTCGATCTGAACAACAACAAGGTGGGCGAGCTCGAGCTGTCCGACGCGGTGTTCAACGCGCCCGTCAACGAGCACCTGCTGTACGAGAGCGTCCGCCACTACCTGGCCTGCCAGCGCAGCGGCACGGCCAAGACGAAAGTGCGCGGCGAAGTGGCCGGCTCCGGCAAGAAGCTGTGGCGGCAGAAAGGCACCGGGCGGGCGCGCATGGGCTCCATCCGCTCGCCGCTGTGGCGCCACGGCGGCACGATCCACGGACCCGTGCCCCGGGATTATTCCTACCGGCTGAACCGCAAGATGGTGCTCGGCGCGCTGCGCTCCGCCCTGACGGCGAAGCTCCGCGACGGCGAGCTGAAAGTCGTCAGCGGCTGGACGCTGGCTGATCACAAGACGCGGACGATGGCCGAGGTCCTGCGCAAGCTGGAAGCGCAGCGCAGCGTGCTGCTGGTCAACACGGCGGAAGCCAACCGGAATCTGGAGCTTGGCAGCCGCAACCTGCCCGGCGTCAAGCTGGTGGCCACGCGGGACGTCACCACTTACGACCTGCTGGCTCACAAGACTGTTCTGCTCAGCGAGGCAGCCGCGAAGAAGCTGTCGGAGGCGTTGGCGCAATGAACCTCTATGATGTGATCCTCCGCCCGATCATCACGGAAAAGGCCGTGGGCAAGAAAGACGCCGAGCGGACGCTGTGCTTCCAGGTGAAGCTGGACGCCACCAAGACCGACATCCGCAACGCCGTCGAGAAACTGTTCAAGGTGAAGGTGCAGGACGTCCGCACGGCCACGTTCGAAGGCAAGCTGCGGCGGCGCGGCCGCTACGCTGGCTACACCTCGGACTGGAAGAAAGCGTATGTCCGCCTGAAGCCGGGCGAGAAGATGCCCGAGTTCGCGGAGCTGTAAGGGAGGCCCTGGATGCCGATCAAGTCGTTCAAGCCGGTGACGCCGTCGCGGCGGTTCATGACCGTCGTCACGCGCGATGAAATCACGAAGGACCGCCCCGAGAAGAGCCTTGTCGAGGGCAAGGCCAAGTCGGGCGGCCGCAACAACAAGGGCCAGATCACCATCCGGTTCCGCGGGGGCGGCCACAAGAAGCTGTACCGCATCATCGATTTCCGCCGGGACAAGACCGGCGTGCCGGCGCGCGTGGCCGCCATCGAGTACGACCCCAACCGCTCGGCCCGCATCGCCCTGCTGCACTACGCGGACGGCGAGAAGCGCTACATCCTGGCGCCTGTGGGGCTGGAAGTGGGACAGACCGTCGTCAGCGGTCCCGAGGCTGATATCCGCCCCGGCAACGCGCTGCCGCTCGAGAACATTCCGGCGGGCACGACGATCCACAACATCGAGCTGCGCCCCGGCAAGGGCGGCCAGATGGTGCGCTCGGCCGGCGCGGCGGCCCAGCTGGTTTCCAAGGAAGGCGGCGCCGCGCTGGTGAAGCTGCCCAGCGGCGAAGTGCGCCGCGTGCCGTCCAACTGCTACGCGACCGTGGGCCAGGTGGGCAACCTGGATCACGAGAACGAATCGCTCGGCAAGGCGGGCCGCACGCGCTGGCTCGGCCGGCGGCCGCACAACCGCGGCGTGTCGATGAACCCCATCGACCACCCGCACGGCGGCGGCGAGGGCCGCACCTCGGGCGGACGCCATCCGGTGACGCCGTGGGGCCAGCCGACGCGCGGCTACAAGACGCGGAACAACAAACGGACCGACCGCTTCATCGTGACGCCGCGGTCGAAGGGCAAGTAACGGGAAAGAGGCAGAGGCACGATGAGCCGTTCACTGAAAAAAGGGCCGTTCACCGACGGCCATCTGCTCGAGAAGATCGCGCAGCTGAACGCGAAGAACGAGAAGAAGGTGATCCGCACCTGGTCGCGCCGCTCGACGATCCTGCCGGAATTCGTCGGGCACACGCTGGCCGTGCACAATGGCAAGAAGTTCATCCCCGTCTACATCACCGAGAACATGGTGGGCCACAAGCTGGGCGAGTTTTCTCCCACGCGCACGTTCAAGGGGCACGCCAACAAGGGTGACAAGTCCGGCAAGAGCTGAGGCTGGCACGGGAGAGTGAAAGGAACAGGAAGATGATCGCGAAAGCGGAAGCCAGAATGGTGAGGACGTCGCCGCAGAAGGCGCGGCTCGTCGTCGACCTGATCCGCGGCAGGAAGGCCGGCGACGCCATCACGATCCTCCGCACCACGAACAAGCGCGTGGCGCCGATGGTGGAGAAAGTGCTGCGTTCGGCCATCGCCAACGCCGAGAACCGCGACAGCGAGGTCGACGTCGACGATCTGTTCGTGGTGGAAGCGTACGTCAACGAAGGGCCGCGGATGAAGCGGATCCGGCCCGCCCCGATGGGGCGCGCCTACCGCTATCAGCGGCGGCTCGCGCATATCGTCGTCAAGGTCGGCCCCCGCGGCGGGCAGCAGGCGGAGAAGGAATAGCATGGGTCAGAAAGTCCATCCTTACGGATTCCGGCTCGGGATCACCAAGAACTGGCGCTCCCGCTGGTTCGCCACGCAGGACTATGCGCGGCTTCTGCACGAGGACCTCGAGCTGAAGGAGATGCTGCGCGAGCGGCTGAAGGCGGCCGGCGTCAGCGCCGTCGAGGTCGAGCGGCCCGGCGGCAGCAAGCTCCGCATCACCATCCACACGTCGCGGCCCGGCATCATCATCGGCCGCAAGGGCGCCGAGATCGAGAAGCTCAAGCAGGAGCTGGCGCAGAAGACGAAGCGGGAAGTCTTCATCGACATCCAGGAAGTCCACAAGCCGGAGATGGACGCCCAGCTGGTGGCCGAATCCATCGCGCTGCAGCTGGAGAAGCGCATCGCCTTCCGCCGCGCCATGCGCAAGGCCGTGGAAAGCGCCCAGCGCTTCGGCTGCAAGGGGATCAAGGTGCGCGTCTCGGGCCGCCTGAACGGCGCCGAAATCGCCCGCAGCGAGTGGTATCTGCAGGGCCAGCTGCCCCTGCACACGCTGCGCGCCGACATCGACTACGGTTTCGCCGAGGCCTACACCACCTACGGCGTCATCGGAATCAAGGTTTGGGTGTACAAGGGCGAAGTGCCGACCGACGGCTTCACGCGGCGCAGCCGCAGCGACGAGCCGCGGCGCAATCCGCGCCCCGAGCGGCGCGAACGGCGCGAGCCGCGCCCCGAACGCCAGCCGCAGGCCGCCGCGCCTCCGCCCGCAGCCGCCATCGAGCCGCCTCCTCCGCCGCCCCCGGTGGATGAGCCGGCGGCCGGGGAGTGACCCGCGCCGGAGCGAATTGACCAGGGAGAGATCGACCCATGTTGATGCCGAAGAAAGTCAAGTACCGCAAGCAGCAGCGCGGGCGCCGCAAGGGCAAGGCCTGGCGCGGCTCCACCATCGCCTTCGGCGAGTTCGGGCTCAAGGCCCTCGGGCCGGCCTGGATCACCGGCCGCCAGATCGAGGCCGCGCGTATCGCGATGACCCGCTTCGTCAAGCGCGGCGGCAAGATCTGGATCCGGCTCTTCCCCGACAAGCCCATCACCAAGAAGCCTGCGGAAACCCGTATGGGCAAGGGCAAGGGCGCGCCGGAAGAGTGGGTGGCGGTGGTGCGCCCCGGCAAGATTCTGTTCGAAATGGAAGGCGTGCCGCAGGAGACGGCCGCCGAAGCGATGCGCCTGGCCGCGATGAAGCTGCCCGTGCGCACCAAGTTCGTCGTCCGGCAGGAGACCGACGCCTGAGCCGGCGCCAGATCGGGATGAAACCATGAAGGCCGACAAGATTCGAGAGCTGGATACCAAGGAGCTCGACGTGAAGCTCCATGAAATCGACGAGCAGATGTTCCATCTGCGCCTGCAGATGTCGCTGGGCCAGATGGAGGGTCTGAAGAAGTACCGGGAACTGCGGAAAGACAAGGCGCGCATCCTCACGGTGCGGCGCGAGCGGGAACTGAAGGCAGCGGAGGCGAAGTAATCAGATGTCAGAAACACCCGTGAAGCGCAGGACCGAGAAGGTGGGCGAAGTGGTCTCGACGAAGATGGCCAAGACGATCGTCGTCGAGGTCACCCGCCGCGTGCCCCATCCGCTCTACAAGAGGATCGTGACCCGGCGCAAGAAGTTCTACGCCCACGACGAGGCGGGCGCCGCCCGCCTCGGCGACGTGGTGCGCATTGTGGAGAGCCGCCCGCTGAGCCGGCTGAAGCGGTGGACGCTGGCCGAGGTGGTGCGCCGCGCCGCCGACACCAGCGTGCAGCTCGCCGACGAGCAATAGGCCGGACAGGGATTCGCTAGCAACGACGAGGACACTGCCATGATCGGAATGAGAACCATGCTCGAGGTCGCCGACAACAGCGGCGCCCGGAAGCTGATGTGCATCCTGCCCCGCGGCGGCGACAAGGGCCTGCAGGCGGGCCTGGGCGACATCGTCACGGCCAGCGTGAAGGAAGCCGCGCCCGACTCCAACATCAAGAAGGGCAAAGTGGTCAAGTGCGTCATCGTGCGCATGCGCAAGGAGACGCGCCGCAAGGACGGCACCTACATCCGCTTCGACTCGAACGCCGCCGTTCTGGTCAACGATCTCGGCGAGCCCATCGGAACGCGCGTTTTCGGCCCCGTGGCGCGCGAACTGCGCGACAAGCGCTTCATGAAAATCGTTTCGCTCGCTCCGGAGGTGATCTGACATGGCCGGCCGTCTTGCCAACAGGCACAATCAGCCGAAGAAACCCCTGCGGATCCGCATCCGCAAGAACGACATCGTGAAGGTCATCGCCGGCCGGGACAAGGGCAAGGTCGGCCGCGTGCTGGAGGTGAACCGCGAAACCGGCCGCATCCTGGTGGAGGGCGTGATGATGGTGAAAAAGCACGTCCGCCCCAACCCGGCCCGCGGCATCAAGGGCGGCATCGCCGAGCGCGAAAGCCCCATCCACGTCTCGAACGTGATGATCGTCACCAGCGACGGCAAGACGTCCCGCATCGGCACGCGCACGGAAACCGTGGGCGGCAAGCCGCGCCGCGTCCGCGTGGCCGTGAAGACCGGCGAGATCCTGGACAAGAAGTGAGCCGCGGCCGAGAGCACGAGAGGAAGCAGCAATGAAGGCGAGACTCAGGGAGCATTACCAGAAGAAAGTCATTCCGGCCCTGATGAAGGAGTTCGGCTACAAGAACGTGATGTCGGTGCCGAAGCTCGAAAAGATCACCGTCAACATCGGCCTGGGCGAAGCCACGCAGAACCCCAAGCTGATGGACGGCGCCGTGCAGGAGCTGGCGCAGATCACCGGCCAGAAGCCCGTCGTCACCAAAGCCCGCAAGTCGGTGGCCGCCTTCAAGCTCCGCGAAGGCATGTCGATCGGCTGCATGGTGACGCTGCGCGGCGACCGCATGTACGAGTTCCTCGACCGGCTGATGAACATTTCGCTGCCCCGCGTGCGCGACTTCCGCGGCGTCAGCACGCGCAGCTTCGACGGCCGCGGCAATTACACGCTCGGCCTGAAGGACCAGTTCATCTTCCCCGAAATTTCTTACGAAAAAGTGGAAAAAGTGAAGGGCATGAACATCTGCATCACGACGACGGCCAAGACCGACGCCGAGGCGCTGGCCCTGCTGAAGCAGCTCGGCATGCCGTTCCGTCAGAACTGAGCGGATGAAGACAGAGCGGGAGGCAACGACCTGACATGGCAACCACAGCAAAGATCGCCCGGGACCTGAAGCTGGAAGAGAAGATCCGGCAGGACCGCAGCCAGGGCAAGAAGACGCCGAAGATCGCCGTGCGGCACCGCAACCGGTGCAAGCGGTGCGGCCGGCCGCGCGGGTTCCTGCGCAAGTTCCAACTCTGCCGCATCTGCTTCCGCCAGCTTGCGCTCGCCGGCGAGATTCCCGGCGTCACCAAGGCCAGCTGGTAGGCAGTGCGATTCTGGCGCAGCAGCGCGGCCCGCAGCCGCGACTGAGCACGCCAAACCGAGGGCAACAGACACGAGTCGCGAGGAAGAACGTCTGATATGGTTTCCGATCCCATCGCCGACATGCTCACGCGGATCCGCAACGGGCTGAAGGCCAAGTTCCCCAAGGTGGATGTGCCGTCCTCCAAGCTGAAGCTGGAGATCGCCCGCATTCTCAAGGACGAGGGCTACATCCTCAATTACAAGATCGTCGACGAAGGCAGCCACAAGGCCATTCGCGTGTACCTGAAGTATCAGGACAACGGCGCCCCGGTGATTTCGAGCCTCGAGCGCGTTTCGCGCCCCGGGTGCCGCGTCTACGTCGGCAGCCGCGAGATTCCCAAAGTGCTCGGCGGGCTGGGCATCAGCATTCTCACGACGCCCAAGGGCGTCATGACGGGCAAGGAAGCGAACCGCCAGAACGTCGGCGGCGAACTGTTGTGCCGCGTCTACTGAGGCGCGGCTGAATTCAGGTCTGGAAATCCACAGGTTTCCTGGAAAGCGGACTGGAGTCAACGATGTCACGAGTTGGGAAAAAGCCGATCCCGCTGCCTGCGGGCGTCAAGGTTCAGATCGGCGAGCAGCTGATTGTCGAAGGGCCGAAGGGCAAGCTCACTGTGCCCGTGCCGAAGGGCATCCGCGTGGAGAAGAACGACGGCATGCTCGAGGTGAAGCGCGACGGCGACGAGTACGCCGCGCTGCACGGCCTCACCCGCGCGCTGGCGGCCAACGCCGTCACGGGCGTCAGCCAGGGCTTCACGCGCGAGCTGGACATCGTCGGCATCGGCTACCGCGCCGAAGCCCGCGGCAATGTGCTGATGTTCAGCCTCGGCTACTCGCACCCCATCGAGTTCATGATGCCGCCGGGCGTGGAATGCAAGGTGGACAAGAACACCCATATCATCCTGAGCGGCATTGACAAGCAGTTGCTGGGGCAGGTGGCGGCCAACATCCGCAGCCTGCGTCCGCCGGAGCCTTACAAGCAGAAGGGCATCCGCTACACCGGCGAAGTCCTGCGCAAGAAGGTCGGCAAGACCGGCGCGGGCGGCAAGTAATGGCGGAGTTGAGGTGAAGAGATGAAGCGTTCCATCGACAAAGACGCACGCCGCCGGCGGATCCATGTGCGCATCCGGCGGAAGGTGAAGGGCACGCCGGAGCGGCCCCGGCTGGCCGTGTTCCGCAGCCTCAAGCACATCTACGCGCAGATCATCGACGACCGCGCCGGCCGCACCCTCGTTTCGGCCTCGAGCAACGAGAAGGGCGCGCCCGCGAGCGGCGGCAACATCGCCGGCGCCCGCGAGGTCGGCCGCCTGGTGGCCGAGCGCGCCCGCGAGAAAGGCATCACCCGCGTCGTCTTCGACCGCGGCGGCTATCTCTATCACGGCCGCATCAAGGCCCTGGCCGACGCCGCCCGCGAAGCGGGCCTGGAGTTCTGACATGACAGCGAATCGCGCCAAACGCATCGACCCGAAAACGCTCAATCTGAAAGAGCAGGTTGTCAGCATCAACCGCGTCACCAAGGTGGTCAAGGGCGGCAAGAACCTCAGCTTTTCGGCGCTCGTCGTGGTCGGCGACGCCGACCAGAAAGTCGTCGGCTACGGCAAAGGCAAGGCGCGCGAAGTGCCTGCCGCCATCAAGAAGGCCATCGAGGCCGCCAAGAAGAACCTGCGGCAGGTGAACACGCTCGGCAATTCGATTCCGCACCTCGCCCTGGGCCGCTTCGGTTCCGGCGCCGTGCTGCTGAAACCGGCGCCCGACGGCACCGGCGTCATCGCCGGCGGTCCCGTGCGCGCCGTGATCGAAGCCGCCGGCATCCGCAACGTGCTCACCAAGTCGCTCGGCACGACCAACCCCCACAACGTCGTGAAGGCGACCATCAACGCGCTCGACCAGCTCCGCAGCAAGGCGGAGGTGGCCGCCCTGCGCGGCATCCAACCGGAGAATCTGTAGCATGGCAGAGGCGACCGTGAAAATCCGGCTGAAGGGCAGCCCCATCGGCGCCCACCCCGACCACAAGAAAATCGTGCGCGCGCTCGGACTGCGCAAGCTGAACCAGATCGTTGAGAAGCCCGATACGCCCGGCTTCCGCGGCATGGTGGCCAAGGCGCCCCATCTGCTGGAGATCGTCAGCGGCGACGCGGCGGAAAGGAAGCAGTAATGGATCTCAGCAGCCTGAAGCCTCCCAAGGGTCAAGTCAAGCAGCAGCGCCGGGTCGGCCGCGGCATGGGCTCCGGCCGGGGCAAGTACTCCGGCCGCGGCGCCAAGGGCCAGAAGTCGATCAGCGGCTACGGCCACATGCGCGGCTTCGAGGGCGGCCAGATGCCCCTGCACCGCCGCCTGCCCAAGCGCGGCTTTTCCAACGAGCCGTTCAAGAAGCACTTCGCGGTGATCAACGTCGGACAGCTCGAGAAGCTGGAAGGCGACACGTTCACGCCGGAATCGCTCATGGCCGCAGGCGTCATCAAGAAGCTGGGCGACGGGCTGAAGGTGCTCGGCAACGGCGAGCTGACGCGCAGGATTTCCGTGACGGCTCACCTGTTCTCGGAGACGGCTCTGCAGAAGATCCAGGCCGCCGGCGGCGCGGCCACCGCTCTCGGCATCAAGCCGCGCGGGCCCAGGCCCAAGGAAGAGAAGAAGAAGTAGCGCTCCCGCCCGGCCTGTGCCGCGTGCGGAGGAGAAACGATTGAGCCATGCAGAAATTCTTTGAAGCTTTGGCCAATGTGTTCCGGATTCCGGACCTGCGCCAGAGGGTGCTGTTCACCCTGGGACTTCTGGCCGTCTACCGTCTTGGCGCCGCCATCCCCATCCCCGGCGTGGACGCCATCCGGTTCGAGGAGTTCTTCCGCCGCAACCAGGGAACGCTGTTCGGATTTCTGGATCTCTTTTCGGGCGGCCAGTTCCGGCGCCTGACGATCTTCGCCCTCGGCATCATGCCTTACATCACGGCGTCGATCGTGCTCCAGCTTCTCACTGTCGTGGTTCCCACTCTGGCCAAGCTGCAGAAGGAGGGCGAACTCGGACGCCGCAAGATCACGCAGTGGACGCGCTACCTTACCGTCGGGCTGTCGATGATGCAGTCCCTGTTCATCGCCACGGCTCTGCAGCGCCAGGGCGACTTCGTCCTCAACCCGGGCTTCGGCTTCATCGCCATGACGATGCTGACGCTCACCACGGGCACCGCCTTCATCATGTGGCTGGGCGAGCAGATCACCGAGCGCGGCATCGGCAACGGGATGTCGCTCATCATCTTCGCCGGCATCGTCGCCGGCCTGCCCGGGGCCATCGCCAACATTTACCAGAACACGTTCGTCACCAACGTCTGGAACCCGCTCCAGCTGATCATCATCCTCGCCATCATGGTATTCGTGGTGGCGTTCATCGTGCTCGTCGAGCGCGGCGAACGCCGCATCCCGGTGCAGTACGCCAAGCGCGTGGTGGGGCGGCGCATGATGGGCGGGCAGTCCACGCACATGCCTCTGAAGGTGAATGCGGGCGGCGTCATCCCCATCATCTTCGCCTCGTCCCTGCTGGCGTTCCCCCTTACGCTGCAGGGCATTCCGTTCATCGCCAACAACAAGTGGCTGTCGGGCTTCTTCAGCTCCATCCGCAGCGGAGAGCCGCTGTACGTGGTGCTCTTCGTCGCGCTGATCATCTTCTTCTCGTTCTTCTACGTCAGCATCATCTTCAATCCCAATGAAGCCGCCGACAACATGCGCAAGTATGGCGGGTTCATTCCGGGCATCCGTCCCGGCCGCAACACGGCGGAGTATATCAACAGGATTCTGACCCGGATCACCGTGGTCGGCGGCCTGTATCTGGCGCTGCTGGCCCTGATCCCCGAGATCATGATCGGCGGCCTGAAGCTGCAGCACCTGCCTCCGGCCGCTCTCGGCAACTGGATCGACGCCCATTTCCCCCGCTGGCTGCTCGACGGCCTGGGCGTGACCTTCTATTTCGGCGGCACGTCGCTGCTCATCGTGGTGGGCGTGGCCATGGATACGGTGAATCAGGTGGAGGCGCAGCTCATCATGCGCCACTACGACGGTTTCACGCCGCGCGCGGGCAGGATCCGCGGCCGGCGGAGTTCGTTCTGAGTTTGTGAATGCAGGAGGCTGGTCCTCCCGGTTCGAGGACCGCGGTCGCGCCGCCCTGGCGGAGTGAGCCGCCGGTGGCCCAGATGGAAGAAACGATACAAGAGTTGGATTCAGAAGATCTCTCCCAGCAGAGGCCCACGGCGGTCATCCTGTTCGGTCCGCCCGGTTCGGGCAAGGGCACGCAGGCGAGGTTGCTGAAGGCAGCCACGGGCTTCCCTCATATCTCCACCGGCGATATGCTGCGCGAACGCATCGCTTCGGGCGACGAGCTCGGGCTGAGGGTGAAGGATCTGATGCAGGCCGGCCGGCTCGTGCCCGACGACGCTGTCAATCAGCTGGTGGCCGACCGCATCGCCCAGGCGGACTGTCTCCGGGGATTCATCCTTGACGGATACCCCAGAACCTTGCCGCAGGCGGCCGTCCTGGACACGCTGCTGGCCGAGCGCGGCTATCGGCATTTGGTGATTCACTTGAAAGTGGATTACACTAAAGTTATCGCGCGGATTGCGGGCCGAAGAGTCTGCCCGGTGTGCGGGACTCTGTACAGCCTGACATCGAACCCTCCCCGCCAGCCTGAGGTATGCGACCTGGACGGGGCGCGCCTTGTGATCCGCGACGACGACAGGGAATCGGTGATCCGCGAGCGCCTGGAGGCTTACGAGCGTCAGACCCGCCCCCTGCTCGATTATTACCGGGAGCGCCGCTCGGAGCTGTTCGAAGTTGACGGCAGCACGGGCAGTCCCGAAGAGATCTTTGACAGAATCCGGAGTTTGCTGAAACTCCAATGATCATCCGCAAGAGCCCGGCTGAACTGGAAAAGATGCGCAAGGCGGGTCTGCTCGTCTACGAGATCCTCCAGCGGCTGAAGCAGATGGTCGAGCCCGGCGTGACGACGCTCGATCTGGAAAACGAGGCGGAGCGGATGATCAGGGACGCCGGAGCGAAGCCGGCGTTCAAGGGGTATTACGTGCCGGCGGCAGGCGGGCGGTATCCGTTCGTTCTGTGCACGTCGGTCAACGAGGAAGTGGTTCACGGCATGCCGTCGGCGAAGCGCGTGTTGAAGGAAGGCGACATCGTCTCCATCGACACCGGCGTCTCCATCGACGGCTATTACGGTGACTCGGCCATCACGGTTCCCGTGGGCAGGATCAGCGCCGAGGTGCAGCGCCTGCTCGACGTCACCGAGGAGAGCCTGGAGCTGGCGATCGGCCAGATGAAGGCAGGCAACCGCCTGTTCGACGTCTGCGGCGCCATCGAGAGGCATGTCACGCAAAACGGTTTTTCGATTGTGCGCGAGTTTGTCGGCCACGGCATCGGGGCCTCGCTCCATGAAGAGCCGCAGGTGCCCAATTATGTGGACCGGCGCAACGAGAATCCGCGCCTGAAGGAAGGAATGGTTCTGGCGATCGAGCCGATGGTGAACGCCGGGCGTCCGGAGACGAAAGTCCTGCCGGACCGCTGGACGGCCGTCACCTGCGACGGCAGCTTCGCCGCCCATTTCGAACATACGGTCGCGGTGACGTCCAACGGCCCATGGGTGCTGACGAGGCCGTGATCGAGGATTGCAGCGGCGCGCGGCCTGCAGGAACCGCCGCCGGAGAGGTTGTTGAAATCCTGCCGGCTCTGACGTACAAAGTGGAGCTGGATGACCGCCGCGTCGTGGTGGCCCACCTGGCCCCCGCGGTGAAACGAGGATTCGAAAGGCTGAGGTTGAGGGATCGCGTGGAAGTGGAGTTGACCGCGTCGGATCCCGGCCGGGGCCGTGTGGTGAAGGTATTGCCCCGCCGCTGAGCGGCGCGGCCGAGACAGGTTGGCTTATCGAGGATTGTCATGAAAGTCCGGGCATCGGTGAAAAAAATCTGTGACAAGTGCAAGGTCATCCACCGCCACGGCGTGGTGCGCGTGATCTGCAAGAACCCCAAGCATAAGCAGAGGCAGGGTTAGCAGGAGGCAGGACGTATGGCTCGCATTGCAGGCGTGGATCTTCCGGCCCGGAAAAGGGCTGAGATCGGTTTGACCTATATCTACGGAATCGGGCGCGCCCGCGCGCAGTCGATTCTCTACCGGGCAGGCATCGACTTCAACAAGAAGATCGCGGATCTGACCGAGGAAGAGGTCTCGCGGCTCCGCCAGATTATCGAAGAGGAAGGCGCCGTCGAGGGCGACCTGCGCAAGGAAGTGTCGATGAGCATCAAGCGGCTCATCGAAATGGGCGCCTACCGCGGCCTGCGCCACCGCCGCGGGCTGCCGGTCCGCGGCCAGCGCACGCACACCAATGCGCGCACCCGCAAGGGGCCGCGCCGCGGCACCGTCGCCAACAAGAAGAAGGCTGGCAAGTAACACGCACGAGGGAGCATAGTCCACACCCATGGCCAAGCAGCAACCCAAGGCGGGCAAGAAGAAGTCGTTCAAGAAGAAAGAAAAGAAGAACGTGCCGGTGGGCATCTGCCACATCCAGGCCACGTTCAACAACACGATCGTCACCTTTACAGATCCGGCCGGCAACACCGTGGCCTGGTCCAGCGCCGGCTCGCTCGGCTTCCGCGGCTCGCGCAAGGGCACGCCGTTCGCCGCCCAGCAGGCTTCCATTACGGCGGCCAACCGCGCCAAGGAAGCCGGCATGCGCCAGGTGGAAGTCCGTGTCGCGGGGCCGGGTTCCGGCCGCGAATCGGCCATCCGCGCGCTGGCCACCGCCGGCATCGAAGTGAAGGCCATCCGGGACGTCACGCCCATCCCGCACAATGGCTGCCGTCCGCCGAAGCGGCGGCGCGTCTGACGCCCGGTCTGGCAAGGGTTTTTTCCGGGCGGCTTCGCGAAGCGCGTCCGGAGGTCGGGTTTCCGCCGGCTGCTCTACAGCCGGTTGCAATGCAGGGAAAGCAGGACGAAAGCAGCCCCTGAGGCTGCCGTAAACTGCACCTCGGTTCAACAGGAACAAAGGAGGTCCATTGGCTCGTTACACTGGTCCGGTCTGCCGCCTGTGCAGACGCGAAGGCATGAAGCTTTTCCTCAAGGGCGCCCGGTGCCACACGGAAAAGTGCGCCATTGAGAAACGCAATTTCCCCCCCGGACAGCATGGCAAAGCCCGCCGTCCCAAGATCATCGGCTACGGTCTGCAGCTCCGCGAGAAACAGAAGGCGAAGCGCTACTACGGGCTGAACGAAGTCCAGTTCCGCAACCTGTTCGAGAAAGCCACGCGCATGAAGGGCGTCACCGGCGACACGCTGCTCAATCTGCTCGAGCGGCGCCTGGACAACGCCGTCTACCGCGCGGGCTTCGGCGCCTCGCGCGCCATGGCGCGCCAGCTCGTCCGCCACGGCCACATCGCCGTCAACGGCAGGAAGGTCAACATCCCCTCCTACCTGCTCCGTCCCGGCGACGTCATCGAGGTCCGTGAAAAGAGCCGCAAGAGCCCGGCCATCCTCGGCTCGCTCGAGGCCACCGCTCATCTGCCCTCTCCGAACTGGATCGAAGTCGACCGCGACAATTTCAAGGCCAGGATTCTCACCCAGCCGGCGCGCGAGGATCTGGTCCAGATCAAGCTCGAAGAGCAGATGATCGTCGAACTGTACTCGAAGTAAGAGGAGCGCACAGATGTTCAAAGGATTCCAGAAACCCAAGCGGCTGGTCGCCAACACCGAGACGCTGACCGATCGGTACGGAATGTTCACCGCCCAGCCCTACGAGCGCGGTTTCGGGACCACCATCGGCAATGCGCTGCGGCGCATCCTGCTCAGCTCGATCGAGGGCGCGGCGATCACCGCCGTGCGCATCGAGGGCGTCGAGCACGAGTTCAGCCCGATCCCTGGCGTGGTCGAGGACGCCACCGACATCATCCTGAACCTGAAGCAGATTCCGTTCAAGATGATGGACGACGGCGTGAAGACCCTCACTCTCCGCACGGACCAGCCCGGCGAAGTCACTTCAGCCATGATCGAAACCGGGCCGGACGTCGAGGTTCTCGACCGCAACGTTCACATCGCCACCGTTTCGGCGGGCGGCTCGCTCCAGATTGAAATGCGCCTGAAGAAGGGCCGGGGCTACGTCTCCCGCGACCGCAATTTCGATGAAGACCTGCCGCTGCGCTACATCCCCATCGACAGCGTCCACTCCCCCGTGCGCAAGGTCCGCTACAGCGTCGAGGCCGCCCGCCTCGGCCAGATGACCGATTTCGACAAGCTCATTCTCGAAGTCTGGACCAACGGCGCCGTCAGCCCTCAGGACGCCATCGGCATGGCCGCCAAGCTCCTCAAGGACCACATGGCCATCTTCATCAACTTCGAGGAGACTCCGGAAACCGTCGAAGAGACCGTCGAGCGGCCCGTTGGCGCCATCTACGACATTCTCAACCGCTCCGTCGAAGAGCTGGAGCTGAGCGTCCGCTCTTACAATTGCCTGAAGAACGCCAATATCCAGACCATTCAGGACCTCATTCAGAAGACCGAGGCCGAAATGCTCCGCACCAAGAACTTCGGCCGGAAGTCGCTGAACGAGATCAAGGAGATTCTGGCAGGGCTCGGGCTCTCCTTCGGCATGCGCATCGACAGCCAGGGCCGTCTGCTCGATCCCTCCGGCAACCCCGTCATTCCCGGCGGCGCAGAACCCCAGGAGTTGAGCGAATAACCACCACAGGCCCCGCCGGCGCGGGGCGGTTCCAAGGGTAACGAACGATATGAGGCACAAACGAGCAGGTTTCAAACTGAAGCGCGACATGAGCGCGCGCCGCGCATTGCTGCGGAATCTCGTCACCAGCGTCATCGAGAGCGAAGGCGAGCGCATCATCACCACCGTCCCGAAGGCGAAGGCCGCCAAGCCGCTCCTCGACAAAATGATCACCCTCGGCAAACAGGACACCCTGCATGCCCGCCGCCAGGCGGCGCGCTTCCTGCTGACGCCGTCTTCCGTCAAGAAGCTGTTCGACAAGATCGCCCCGCGCTTCGCCCAGCGTCCGGGCGGTTACTCCCAGATCATCCGTGTCGGCTGGCGCAAGGGCGACGGCGCCGAGCTGGCCATCCTCCAGCTCACCGGCGCGCAGCTCATCAAGCGCGCCGAGGAGAGGGCCCGCCGCCGCGAAGAGCGCCTGAAAGCCATGCGCGAAGGGCGCGAAGAGGAAGAATCCGGCAATTAACGGCCCTTCCTTTCTTCCGTGTTTCCCGGGCGGGCTGCTCGGCAGCGGGCATCCCGCCCTTTTCGTCTCTTTTCCGGTCTGATGATGCTCCGGTTCCCGCTGCTGTCTGTCCTGGCGCTGGCCTGCGCCGCGGGGCTGTCCCTTCCGGCGGCCGCCTCCGACGCCCTTCTGGTTCTGCCGCTGTCGAATCTCACCGGCAACAGCAGCCTGGACTGGATCGGCGACTCGGTGAGCGAGACGCTCCTGGAAGTTCTCTCGTCTGAAGGCGTCGCCATCGTTCCGCCCGGACTGCGCGATCAGGCGATGGAAGAGTTGGGCCTTCGCCGGTACGCTCTCATGGCCCGCGCCACGGCCATCGAGGCTGCCGCAGAAGCGGACGCGGCGCTGGTGCTTCTCGGTTCCTTCGACATCCGGCCCCGCGGCGCGAGGCCGGAATCCGGCGCCATGCTCCGCATCGACGCCCACCTGCTCGACGCCCGCCGCCTCGTCCGCAAAGGCGCCTTCCTGATCGAGAAGCCCCTGGAGTCGCTATCGGCGGCCCAGACGTCGCTCGCCTGGCAGGTGCTCCGGACGCTGAGGCCCGGGGCGATGGTGACGGAAGAAGATTTCCGCCGCCAGCACCCCGACATCCGTCTGGACGCTCTCGAAAATTACGCCCGGGGATTGCGCGCAACCACGCCTCAAATGCAGCATAAATATTTCGCTGCTGCCGCCAGAATCGCCCCGGAATGGTCCCCCGCTTCGTACCAATTGGGGCGGCTGAATTTTTTCGTCTTCAGGGATGATTCGGCGGCGGCATCCTGGTTTGAAAAAGTCTCTTCCTCGAGCCTTCATTACCGTCCGGCCCTGTTTTACCTCGCCATCGCCCGCTACCGGAAGGGCGAATTCGCCGCCGCCGCGGCCGCGCTGCGCACGCTCGCCGGCCTCGCCCCGCTGCCCGAGGTGCTGAACAACCTCGGCGCCGTGCTGCTCCGCCTGAACGATCCTTCGGCCGCATCGGTGCTGCAGTCCGCCGCCGAAGCCAACCCTTCGGATGCGGACATCCAGTTCAATCTGGGCTATGCTTTGTGGCGCTCCGGACGGTTCGAAGAAGCCGCCGGGGCGCTGCGCCGGAGCCTCCAGGCGAGCGAGGACTCCACCGCCACGCTGCTCCTCGGCCGCTGCCTCCAGCAGCGGGGCCCCCAGCCCGGCGACATCCGTCTGGAGGGCCGCGAACGAATCAAGACCGAGTATAACGAGGACGCCTGGCTGGCCCTTCGTTCCCTGGTCAAATCGCCGTAATGTCCGCGATCGATGAAAAAACCTTGAGGATTTTCCTCTGCAGCGCCCGGACCGCTGTCACTATGATGGGAAAAAAGTGCATCGCCTCCTGATCTTTCTGGCCGCTGTTCCTGCAGTTCTCTGCGCCCAGAGCGCCTCCATCGCGGCGGCGCCCGCCGCTGCCGCCAACGGCGCGCCCGCGCGGCTGCCGGCCGCCGCTCCGCGCTTCTCCGGCTCGAGGCTTGGCGCCGCCGGCCAGCGCAACGAAAACGTCATCATCTACTTCATCGACACGAACGCCATCAAGGAAGCGAACATCCGCCTCGGAAACCGGCCCACGGCCGTCAGCTCCTTCTCGCCCGAGTCGGACTACTACGCCGCCGAGCACGGCCAGCCGGCCTCCGAATCCCTCCCTCTGCGGCCTGCGCCGCAGCAGCAGGGCTGGCATGGAGAGGCGGGCTTCCAGCATCAGAACAGCGTGTTCAACGCCCGGACGTTCTTTCAGGTGGGTCCTGTGCAGCCTTCGCGCCGCAATTTCGCCAGCGGGCGGCTGACAGGCGCCGTTCCGCGCCTTGGCGCGCTGACCGCCATCTATTCGCAGCGCGACGTGCGCGGCATGGTGAACGGAAATGTTCTCGTGCCGCTGCTCGAGGAGCGCACGCCTCTTGCCGCCGACCCTGCCGTGCGCGCCATCGTTCAGCGATTTCTGGATGCCTATCCGAAAGCGGCGCCAAACCGGCCGGATTTCGATCCGCGCGCGCTGAACACAAACTCTCCACAGCGCATCGACGCCCTGACGGGCACGCTCCGACTCGACCGCAATCTCGGCGCGCGCGACCAGATCTTCCTCTCCCACACGATCGACCGCCAGCGCATTCGGGCCTTCCAGTTCGTTGCCGGGCAGAATCCCGACACGGCCATTCACTCGCAACGCGCGCGCCTGACCTGGCGGCGCGTGCTGTCCCCGGTGGACGAGTTCTCCCTTGCCGCCTCCTTCCACCGCAACCGCACGGATCTGGTGCCCGAGCCGAACGCCGTCGGCCCCCGCGTCCGCTTCGGCTACGCGATTGAAGAGCTCGGTCCTGATTCGTACTTCCCCATCGAACGCGCCACGAACACATTCCGCTACGGCGGCGTCTGGCGGCGCCTGGCCGCAGGGGGGCGCCATCAGTTCACCGCGGGCGGCGATTTCGTCCGCTTTCAGCTCAACGGGCGCGAGACATACAACGGCCGCGGTTACTTCCAGTTCGGCGCCACCGCCGGCCTCACGTCGATCGACAATCTGCGCCTGGGCCGCGCCCTGCTGTACGAGGTGGCCCTGGGCGAGATCCACCGCGGCTACCGCAACTGGACGGCGCACCTTTTCTTCGGAGATCAATGGAAAGCGCACCCGCGGCTGACCGTCACGTACGGCGTCCGCTACATGGCCGACTCGCGCCCCGTGGAAGTGCACCGCTACGACGTCATCCCCTATCAGACCGACGCAAACAACCTGAGCCCGCAGCTCGGCCTGGCCTGGCAGGCGGGCCGCGGCTGGGTAGTGCGCGCGGCCTACACGACGACGTTCTCCCAGATTCCGCCCGTGACGTACCAGCAGATCCGCCTCAATCCGCCGCACGTGCTCTACGTCATGGTGCCCGATCCGGATCTCGCCGATCCCCTCCGCGGAGTCGATGTCCGCCCCGACGCGCGCTATTCGCCCACGTGGCTCAGCCCGGACCTGTGCACGCCCTATTCCCACATGTACTCGCTGACGCTCGAGCGCCGGCTGGCGGCCGCCTCCATGCTCAGGCTCCATTACATCGGCAGCCGCTCCATCAAACTGCTGAACGCCTACACGATGAACCGCGCCGAGCCCGTGCCTGGCCTGCCTCTCACGACAGGCAACCTCGATATCCGCCGCCCCGACCCCCGCTATTACGACACGCGCACCATCGTCAATGGCGGCATCGCTTATTTCGACGCCGCGCAGGCGCAGTACGATCTGCCCCTGTGGCGCGGACTGCTGGTCTCGGCCGCCTATACGTTTTCCAAGGCCATCGATCAGGGGCCGGACTTCGCCACCACCGCCGCCGCGCGCGACATCATCTCCATGCGCTCGCAGTGGCAGTACGATTCCTTCGGCGACAAGAAGGGGCTGTCGAATTTCGATTCCACGCACAGCCTGCTGTGGAACTACAGCTACGACATCCCCGCTCCGCGCTCGTCTTCGCGGTGGGTGCGCGCGGTTGCCGGCGGCTGGCAGGTGGCGGGCTCGCACATGTGGAAGAAAGGCACCCCGCTGACGCTCTACATCGGCAGCGATGCGCCGGGCTTCGGCAACGTCGACGGCGGCGGAGGCGACCGCCCGCACATCCTCGATCCGTCGATCCTCGGCAGGACCATCGGCCATCCGGACACGGCTCCGCTGATCCTTTCGCGCGAGCGGTTCGCCTATCTCCGTCCTGGCGAACTTGCGGGCTCCGTCGGCCGCGGCACGTTCCGCAAAGCGCCCATCTGGAACTGGAACGCCTCCATCGCCCGCCAGTTCCGCCTCCCCAACGAGTGGATCCTGCAGTGGCGCGCCGAAGCCTACAACCTGTCGAACACGCCCCAGTTCGACGAGCCGCAGCGCAATCTGTCCTCGCCGGCCTTCGGCAAGATCACGAACACGCTGAACGACGGCCGCGTCTTCCAGTTCGGCCTCCGCTTCGCGTTCTGATCCGGTCGGTGACGCGCACGAAGGCCGCGTCAGCGGCGGAACCGGTGCCGCGACTGAAGGCGGCGAAGCCGCAGAGTCAGAGCCGCGAACGAAGGGCGCGGAAGCGCCCGAAAGTGAGCGGTCACCCGCACGGGGCCACGTTAGGACCGCTCGTTCTCGCGGTCCTTCGGACCGCTTCACTCGCGGCTCTGAACCCGCGTGGATGGCGCTTGTCAGAGCCGCGAACGAAGGCGGCGTAAGCCGCCGAAAGTGAGCGGTCACCCGCACGGGGCCACGCCAGGACCGCTCGTTCTCGCGGTCCTTCGGACCGCTTCACTCGCGGCTCTGAACCCGCGTGGATGGCGCTTGTCAGAGCCGCGAACGAAGGCGGCGTAAGCCGCCGAAAGTGAGCGGTCACCCGCACGGGGCCACGCCAGGACCGCTCGTTCTCGCGGTCCTTCGGACCGCTTCACTCGCGGCTCTGAACCCGCGTGGATGGCGCTTGTCAGAGCCGCGAACGAAGGCGGCGTAAGCCGCCGAAAGTGAGCGGTCACCCGCACGGGGCCACGCCAGGACCGCTCGTTCTCGCGGTCCTTCGGACCGCTTCACTCGCGGCTCTGAACCGCGCTGCGAGTCCGTCCGGGCGCACCACGGACGATGCAACCTGCGAATGGGCAGAGATTATGTTTGAGGAAAACCGACTAGGTCTGCGGCTTCTTCGCCCTGCGGCGCCGCCATGAGGCGAACGCCAGCCCCGCGCCGGCGGTCAGCATCAGCGCCCACGCGCCGGGTTCGGGCGTGACGTAGGCCTCGTTTATCTGCAGGCGGAAGCCTGTCACCGTGCCGGACGTGTTCTGAAGGAAGAAGGCCAGCGTGTACTGCTGGTCCGGCTGAACCCACCTCTGCAGCGAAAAAGATTGCGGCGTCACGGGGCTCGGAAACGGCGAGCTGTAGGAATAGCTGTAGACCGGCGTGCCTGCAGGCGTTGCCCCCGGGTACAGGGCGAACCCCGTCACCTGGTCATCGCCCCATACGAGCCCTGACATCACCAGCCACCACTGCGGCAGGTTCGGCGGGTTGGTCATGGAAGGGATCGTGAATGTCAGGGCCGCCGTGTAACTTGTCAGAGTCGACGTCGGCAGGGCACAGCACCCCCCGCCTTGGCCCGTATAATTCTGCTGCGTTGGCGAGATCCATTGGGAGGATGTGTCGTTCGCCGCCCATATTGGCGGCGTGCCGAGAGGCGAGCGGTCGCTCCGAACCACATAGGCCGTTGATGCAGTGGTGCCGGTGTAAAAAACCCAACTGTCTTCGTTAGCTCCCGCCGCAACGGGATTGCCTGTCAGATCTGAGATTCCTGTACTCAGCCTTCCGACGTTGTATGAAGTAATCGGGATCTGAATCCCCCATCACGCTGTGGCCAGCACCACCAGCGCAACTGCGGTCCGTGCGACTCTGAGAACCATATGTACACATACCTCTTGGCACTTCGCCCTCGCGGGCTAATGCTGGCATTCTAGCGGGGATATCCCCCTTGGGACAACAGGAGTACGCAGATTTTCTACCTAGTACTTTCGCCGGAAAAACCCTACCCCTGCTCCCCGCTGTGTCCCACTTTGAGGACCGCCAGGAACGCCTCCTGTGGGATGTCCACCCGCCCCACGCGCTTCATCCGCTTCTTGCCCTCTTTCTGCTTTTCCAACAACTTACGCTTGCGCGTGATGTCGCCGCCGTAGCACTTGGCCAGCACGTTCTTCCTCAGCGCCGCGATGTTCTCCCGGGCGATGATCTTCGACCCGATCGCCGCCTGCAGCGCCACTTCGAACTGCTGCCGGGGGATCAGCTTCCGCAGCCGCTCGATCAGCGCCTTGCCCCGCTCATAGGCGAAATCCTTGTGCACGATGATCGACAGCGCGTCCACCGGCTCGCCCGCCACCAGCACGTCCATCTTCACCATCGGCGATTCGCGGTAGCCCGCCAGGTGGTAGTCGAGCGATGCATAGCCGCGCGAAGCCGACTTCAGCCGGTCGTAGAAGTCCAGCACCACCTCGTTCAGCGGCAGTTCGTACACCAGCATCACCCGCCCGCTGCCGATGTACTCGAATTTTTTCTGCTTGCCGCGCTTCTCGTCCAGCAGCTTCAGGATCTCGCCCAGGTACTCCTCGCGGGTGATCACGGTGGCCTCGATCACCGGCTCTTCGACCTTCACGATCTCGCTCGGGTTGGGCCACCGTGTCGGGTTGTCCACCTCGACGACCTCGCCATTGCCAAGATGGACCCGGTAGCGGACGCCGGGCGCGGTGGTGATCAGGTCGATTTCGAATTCCCGCTCCAGCCGCTCCTGCACGATCTCCAGGTGCAGCAGCCCGAGGAAGCCGCAGCGGAAGCCGAAGCCCAGGGCGGCGCTGGATTCGGGCTCGAAGGTGAACGCCGAGTCGTTCAGCCGCAGTTTTTCCAGCGCATCGCGCAGCAGCCCGTGTTCATGGCTCTCCACCGGATAGAGGCCGGCGAAAACCATGGGCTTCATCTCTTCGAAGCCCGGCAGCGGCTCGGGGGGCGGATTCTCGGCGTCGCAGACCGTGTCGCCGACGCGCGCGTCGGACACGGTCTTGATGTTGGCGTGGAGGAAGCCGACCTCGCCGGCGCTGAGCTCATCGCACGGCACAGGCTTGGGCGACTGATAGCCGAGCCCCTCGACTTCGTACACCTTGTCGGTGGACCACAGCCGGATCTTCATCCCCTTGCGGATGGCGCCGTCGACGACGCGGGCCAGGATGATGACGCCGCGGTAGGGGTCGAACCAGGAGTCGAAGATCAGGGCGCGCAGCGGCGCTTCAGGCGAACCCTTCGGCGGCGGAATGCGCTTCACCACCGCTTCGAGAATCTCGTGGATGCCTTGGCCGGTCTTGGCGCTGGCGAGGATGGCGTCGCTCGCGTCCAGTCCGACCACGTGCTCGATCTGCTCCTTGATCCGCTCCGGCTCGGCCGCCGGCAGGTCGATCTTGTTGATCACCGGGATCAGTTCGAGGTCGTGGTGGATGGCCAGATAGGTGTTGGCCAGCGTCTGCGCCTCGACGCCCTGGCTGGCGTCCACCACGAGCAGCGCGCCTTCGCAGGCCTGCAGGCTGCGGCTGACTTCGTAAGTGAAGTCGACGTGCCCCGGCGTGTCGATCAGGTTGAGCTGGTAGGTCCTGCCGTCTTCGGCCTGATACATGAGCCGCACGGCGTGCGCCTTGATCGTGATGCCGCGCTCGCGCTCCAGATCCATGGAGTCGAGCACCTGATCCATCATCTCGCGCTGGCTCAGCGCGCCGGTGGCTTCCAGAAGGCGGTCGGCCAGCGTCGACTTGCCGTGGTCGATGTGCGCAATAATCGAGAAATTCCGAATCAGGGCGGGATCCATGCTGTGCTGTAATAGAAGGGAGGCTAACTGAATTATCCCATATGGCGCACAAGGTCTTTGAGGGACAACTGGATGCGCGCGGGCTGAGGTTCGCGCTCATTGTGAGCCGGTTCAACAGCTTCGTGACGGAGCGGCTGCTGGCGGGCGCCCTCGACGCCTTGCAGCGCACGGGCGCCGCGGAGGCGGATATCGAGATTGTCCGCGTGCCCGGCTCGTGGGAGATGCCTGCGGCGGCCTCCGTCCTGGCGCGGCAGAAGCGCTTTGACGCCATCGTCTGCCTGGGCGCGGTGATCCGGGGCGAAACACCGCACTTCGACTACATCGCCGCCGAAGCGGCCAAGGGCCTGGCCCAGGTTTCGATGGAGACCGGCGTTCCGGTCGCCTTCGGCGTGCTCACCACCAACACGCTGGAACAGGCGATCGACCGGGCTGGGGCGAAGGGCGGCAACAAGGGCTACGAAGCCGCCATGACCGCCGTGGAAATGGCCAACCTGCTCCGCAGCCTCCGCCAGTTGGGTTGAGCGATGCCCGCACGGCGCAAGTCCCGTCAGCGTACCCTGCAGATCCTCTACATGTGCGATCTGTGCGGCATGCCTGTCGAGGAGGCGATGCAGATCTTCAACGACCACCTCTACTTCGCCGAGCGCGAGGAAGAATCCGGCGAGGATGTTGTCCGCGACCCCGAGCTGGACGCCTTCATGGAAACCCTCGCCAAGGGGACTTGCGCAAACCTCGCTTCTCTGGACGCCAAGATCGCCGAACACGCCGAGCACTGGCGTCTGGAGCGCATGCCGCGCGTCGACCGCTGCATCCTCCGCATGGCCGTTTACGAAATGCGCGACATCGGCACGCCGCCGCCGGTCGTCATCGACGAGGCGCTTGAGCTGGCGCGCCGCTACACGGGCGAAGAGGCGATTCCCTTCCTGAACGGCGTGCTGGACGCGATCCGGAAATCCCTGTTTCCCGAGACCGCCGCGCAGTCCGGCTGACCGCGCTGACGCTACTTCTTCGGGAAGCCGGGGTTCGACTTCACTTCCTGGATCTGGGCTACATGGCGCTCCGTGTGCCCCGCCATGAAGATGTACCACTGCAGCACATCAAGATCCCCCATCGGAGACGGGGCGAAGTGCGACCGCAGATCCTGCTGGGTTTCGCGCACGAAGGCGATGTTGCGGTCCCGCAGCTTGCGGAATTCCGCCGTCAGTTCGGCAATCGAGCGGAACCGCCCTTTCGGCGCCAGGCCTTCCGGCGCCTGAGCCTTCTGGCTGCGATCAACGACGCCCGCCAGGATCTTTGCGTCCATTTCCCGCGGCTTCGGCTGCTTCTTCGAGGGATCCGCGGGAGACTGCAGGGCCTTCTGCGCCTGACCGGCGATGAACTCCTCGCTCGCCACGATGTGCTCGGCCACCTCCATCACCGACCACGTCTTCGCATCCGGCTTCCACTTCAACTGGGCCTCGCTCAGCCCGGCTACGGAGTCCAGAAACAGCTTGCGGGACCCGTGCAGGGCGCTCAGGGCGAAGTCGCGCTCCCCCTGGCTGAGAGTCTGCGCCTGGCAGGCGGAAAGCAGCAGCAGGGAGCACAGCAATGCGGCCTTGTTCATACCTAGTGACGATACCATCAATGCGGCCGCGCGGGGAGGGCGCGTCACTGCGCCTGCTGGAACTGGCGCATCAGCTCGGCCAGAGCCGTCTCGCTGTAAGGACCGGCGTGCTGCCAGACCACGGCGCCTTCCGGGTTGACGATGGTCAGGTAAGGAATTTTGTCGTTGCGCACATTCAGCGCCTGGCGCAGTTCTTTTTCGCCGCGCGTGATGCAGATGAAACGTTCGTGGAAAGGCTGGGGGGAGGCGCGGCGCATGCTGGCGCGGATCATGGGGCGGATCATGCGGGGGGCGGCCTCGATCACGGCTGCGCTGTAAACATTCACGCGATCGCGGGCCAACGGGGCGACCCACTTCTCCACCTGCTCGCCAGCTTCGCGCGTGAAGCTCCACACGACGACGGCCGTCTGTCCCCGCCAGGCGTCCGGCAGCAGGGCCTTCTGGCCGGTGAGGGACTCGCCTTCGGCCCGCGGCAGCGGGTTCGCCGCAAGAGTCACCGCGAACAGACACACGAACAGCAGCTTCACAGATTTCCGGATGCCGCCGCCCGGTCTCCGGATGCAGAACCGGCGTCAGGCGCCGCGGCGATGCTGCGGATCAGATCCGCCAGCCAGCCTGCCTGCCGCGCGCCGTCGAACGTCTCCAGAAACCAGGCGGAAGGCTGCGCCGGGGCGGGTGGATTGTCCAGCCATGCGCCCAGCCGTTGCGCTACGCTCGCGTCGGAATCGTCCGGAGCGAAAACAAGGCTCGCCACGCCTGACCGCTCCAGCACGCGCCGCGTGGGCGAGCCCTGCGGCGACCATGCCAGCACGGGCAGACCCGTGCGCACGTAGTCGAACAGTTTCGCCGGAACCTGCACCGATTCCCGTTCCCCGGTCAGATCCAGCAGCAGCAGGATGGAGGCGGCGGCCATGGCCGCATCAAGCTCCGCCTTCGGACGCAGTCCGCCGCGGATTTCCACCAGACCGGCGGCGCGGAGCCGATCGAGCGCAGCCTGGCAATCCGCGAAGCTCGACTCCTCATGGGGGCCGATGAACTCGATGCGCCAGTCAGCGGCGCGCAGCTTTCCGGCATCGAGCAGAAGGGTCAGCGCCCGGAGCAGGGACGAAGGGCGCCGCGGGCCATACAGGGAACCGGCATGGACGAGCCGTCTGGGATGCGTGGCGGGGCAGGGCAGAACAGGCGGGTCCGCCGGGTCGAAGCCGTTCCACAGGACGCGGAGCTTGGCGGCGTGCTCAGGGTGGCGGCGGCGGAGCTTCTCCGCGGCGGCGTCGTTGGTGAGCAGGACGGCGGCCGCGCGGCGCAGGACGAGAGACTCGATGGCGCGGTCGTAGGGACGCGCCCATGGGCGGTCGCGAAACGGGTTGCCTGCCAGCGGGTCGCGGAAATCGGCGATCCACGGGACGCCGAAGCGCAGATGGAACAGCAGCGCGGCGAGATGGGCGGCCAGCGGAGGGAACGTCGATATGACAGCCTGCGCGGGACTGCCGGCCTGTGCCGGCCAGGCATGGCTGAGGGCGGCGGGGAGCCACGTGATCTGCTCGTTGTAGGGCAGCAGACGGTGCAGCAGGCGGGCGAGCGGAAGAGCTCTGCGCCAGCGGCCGCGGGCGCTGTCCGGGTCGAGGAAACACGCGGTTCCAGTCTCCGCCGCGCCGGGCGCGCCGCAGGCCGTGACGCGGCAGCGGATGCCCTGCTGCGGGAGATACTTCGCCCAGCGGCCGGGACGCGCCGCGCCGGAGGCGCTCGACGGCGGAAAGTGGAAGGCGAAGATCTGTACCAGCGGGCCGGTCTCCGTCGGCAACGCCCCCATTGTCAAAAAAAAGGGGACAGGAACACAATTGCCCTTTTCTCGGCGCTGCCGCCGCCCGGTGCTGCGGCGGGCCTTCGCTCCGCGCTCAGAGAAGCTCGCGCCTGCCGCGCGCCTCCAGCGCCTTCACGATTTCGCCCACGCGCTGCGCGTGCGTGCGGCGCGCCACCAGCAGCGCATCCGGCGTATCGACGATGACGAGACCCTCGACGCCCAGCAGCGCCACCAGTTTCGCGGGGGCGTCGGCGTAATTGCCGCGCGCGTCCAGCGCCAGCAGTTCTCCCCGCGAGGCGTTGCCCGCGGCGTCTTTTTCCAGCAGTTCGTAAACGGCCTCGAAACTGCCCAGATCGCTCCAGCCGATATCGCCTGCGGCGAAGCCGGCGACGCCGGGGGTTTTTTCGAGCACGGCGTAGTCGACGCTGATGTTGTCGCAGTGCGGGAAGGACTCCTCCAGAGCGCGGCCGAAGCGCCGGCTTCCGAACGGCGGCAGCTGCGAGATCCGCCCGTGCGTGTCCGGCAGGCACTCGCGCAGCCGTTCCATGTACAGCGCCGCGGGCCAGAAAAAGATGCCCGCATTCCACAGGTACTTGCCCGAGCGAAGATAACGCCGAGCCGTGGCCGCATCGGGCTTTTCGCGAAACCGCACCACGGGCGCAGGCCGCAGCGAGCCGGGCTGCAACGAATCCTTCGGAAACTCGATGTAGCCGTAGCCGGTTTCCGGCCGGCGCGGTTCAATCCCGAGCAGCACCATCCTGCCTTTGGCCGCCTCGCGCCATGCCGCAGAAACCAGCCGGCGGAACGCCGCCGGCCGGCCGATGTGGTGATCGGCGGGAAACACGCCCATCACCGCCCGGGGATCGCGGTCGAGCAGGATCTTCGCGCCCAGCGCGATGGCCGGCGCCGTGTTGCGGCCGGCGGGCTCGGCCAGGATCTGCCGGGCGGGCACGTCCGGGAGCAGGCGGCGCACGGCGCCGCACAGCTCGGCCGAAGTCAGCACCAGGATGTTGTCCGCGGGCACGAGCGGCAGCAGCCGGTCGACCGTGAGGCGGATCAGCGGTCCGGCGCCGGTGAGGTCGAGCACCTGTTTGGCGTTCGCGCGGCGGCTGCGCGGCCAGAAGCGGGTGCCGCGGCCTCCGGCCAAAATGAGGGCGTAACGGTGTTGACTCCCGGTTGTCATCTCGTATTGAGGATAGCGGGCCGCGGGCAGCGGGCGGCAGCGTTCAGCCCGGGAAATTCAGCAGAGCCACGCCCGCCAGGATCAGCAGGATGCCGCCCGCCTTTCGGCGCGTCAGCGGCTCGCCGAAAAACAGCCGCGACCAGAACATCGTCCAGATGTAGCCGAGCGCCACCATCGGATACAGCACGCTCAGCTCGCCCTCGCGGACGCCGAGGAAGTAAAAAACAAACGACAGAAGGTACAGGGCGACGCCCGCCGCCAGCCGCCAGTTGAACAGCAGCGTTGAGATCCGCCGGTGCAGCCGCCCTGCGCCGAACTTGAGGAACACCGCGCCAAAGCTGCCGATGAAGCTGGCGATGAGGACCAGAAAAATCGACCTGGCCGGCGTGCTCATTCGCTCTTCCCCTTGCCGAGCAGCGCCACGCCGCAGCAGATCGTCGCCACGCCGGCGGTTTTAAAAATCGTGACTTTCTCCTGAAACACCAGCACGGAGAGGATGGTCACCCAGACATACGTCAGCGAAATCACCGGATACAGCAGCGACAGCTCTCCGTCGCGCAGGGCGAGAATCAGCAGCCCCGTGCTGACGCCGTACAGGCTGAGCCCGGTCCAGAGCTGCCAGTTGGCGAGCAGGGCAGCCAGCGTGATCTGGGCCATCTGCATGCCGCTCGACTTGATGAAATACTGCGCCGCCACGCCGAACAGCGTGCAGAGAAACACCAGGCCGACCGACTGTCGGTGCGAAAACCGGAACGACTTCCGAGGCTCGGACACGGACTTCTATTCTAGCCGACAACCCGTGCTTTCTTGACAGCGCGGACGCCAGTAGCGTGCGGTCCACCGGTCAGGACGCGGCCGGATCTGCCCGCTCAGAACTGCGCCGGCGGCGGAGGCGGCTGCGGCGGCGCCTGCGGACGGCGCGGCTGCGGCGGCGGGGGCGGCGCAGGCGGCGCCTCGCCCGACGTGTGGCGGATCACGTTCATCGCCACGCTCAGGATCGAGGCCACGTCGCTCAGGTTCGACGGCACCACCACGGTGGAAGACGTCTTGGCGATGCGGCCGAACTCGGCGATGTACTGTTCGGCCACCCGCAACTGGACGGCCTCGAAGCCGCCCGGCTCGTTGATCGCCTGGGCCACGCGGCGGATGCCCTCGGCGGTGGCCTGGGCGATGGCGAGAATCGCCTGCGCCTGGCCTTCGGCTTCGTTGATCTGCTGCTGCCGGCGCGCCTCGCTGGCCTTGATCACCTTCTGCTTCTCGCCTTCCGCCGTGTTGATGGCCGCTTCGCGGGCGGCTTCCGAGCTGAGGATCGTGGCGCGCTTTTCGCGCTCGGCGCGCATCTGCTTCTCCATCGCCCCCAGGATGTCGGCCGGCGGGTTGATCGTCTTGATCTCGTAGCGCAGCACCTTGACGCCCCACGGCTCGCTGGCCTTGTCGAGCTCGCTGACCACCGCGGCGTTGATGTTGGTGCGCTCCTCGAACGTGCGGTCGAGATCGATCTTGCCGATCTCGCTGCGCAGCGTCGTCTGCGCCAGCTGGGTGATGGCGAAGATGTAGTCGGCGATGCCGTACGAGGCGCGCTCGGGATTGAGCACTTTCAGATACAGCACGCCGTCGATGTTGACGCGCACGTTGTCGCGCGTGATGCAGATCTGTTCGGGGATGTCGATGGCCTGTTCTTTCAGCGAGTGCCTGTAGCGGATGACGTCGATGAACGGCACCAGAATGTGGAAGCCGGCGTAGAGCGTTCCGGAGTACTTGCCGAGGCGCTCGACGATGTAAGCCGATTGCTGCGGCACGACGACGGCGGTCTTGGCGATGACGACAAGCGCCAGGAAGATGACAAAGAAGACGACGATCAATGCGCCGATTTCCACTGGTTGATTCCTCCTCTCAAACAGTCAGCACGAATGGCTCAGCTGCGCCGCACGCGCAGCGTCAGACCCTCCACCGCAACGACGCGGCAGCGTTCGGATGCGGCGATGACGCCGTCCCCGTCGTTGACCGCATTCCAGACCGACCCGCGCAGCTCGACCTTGCCGAATCCTCCCGGCGCGATCTCCTGCGAAGCGACGGCTGTTTCCCCCACCAGCCGGTCCTCGTCGGGATGCGACGCCGTCTTCGGCTGAAACCTCTCCATCAAGGGCTTGCGCAGGAAGGCGACGCCGCAGATGGCCAGGCCGACGAACAGCAACCCCTCGCTGATCAGCCCCTGAGTGAAGCCGAGCAGCTTCAGCAGGCCCACGCAGACGGCGCTGGCGCCGAAAAAGAAGATGTAAAACCCTCCCGGCGTCAGCACCTCGCCCACCAGCAGGACGATGCCGAGAACGACCCAGAGCCACCAGGAAACGGCAAACTCCTCCATGCGGGCCTCCTGCAATCCCGCGCAAGCATATCACAGCGGGTGCGCCGTGCGCCGCCGTGCGGATAGAATGAAGCTGAACTCCCCGGACAAGGTGGCATCATCCATGACACAGAATCAGACCGACCGCCGCGCCTTCGTGGCCGGCGCCGCCGCGCTCCTCGCCTCATCCGCGACAGCCAGGACCGCCAACAAGCTGAACCCCGGCCGCGTCATCGGCGCCAACGACCGCATCAACGTGGCCGTCATCGGCGCCGGCGGCCGCGGCTTTTACGTCGCTGAGCGCTTCCAGCGCTACGCCGAACAGGTGAAGCCGAACGCCTGCCAGATCACCGGCGTCTGCGACGTCTACCAGAAACGCGTGACGTTGGCCAAAGAGCGCTTCCAGTGCAAGGGAACGCTCGACTACCGCGAGATTCTCGAAGACAAGGACGTCGACGCCGTCATCGTCGCCACGCCCGACCACTGGCACGCGCAGATCGCGCTCGAGGCCATGGACAAGGGCAAGGACGTCTACCTCGAGAAGCCCATGTGCCACACCATCGAGGAGGTCAAGGCGCTCATCAACACCGTGCGCGAAACCGGCCGCGTCGTGCAGGTGGGCTCGCAGACGACCTCCGGCGACCAGTGGTGGAAGGCGCGCAAGGCCATCGCCGACGGCATGATCGGCAAGATGATCATGAGCCAGGGCTCCTACCACCGCAACTCCGTCGAAGGCGAGTGGAACTGGAAGATCGACCCCGCCGCCGGCCCCGAGGCCAAGGGCGACGATTACATCGACTGGAAGATGTGGCTCGGCAAGGCGCCCAGGCGCCCCTATGACGCCGACCGCTTCTTCCGCTTCCGCAAGTATTGGGACTACTCGGGCGGCATCGCCACGGATCTGTTCTTCCATGTGATGGCGCCGTTCAACATCTGCTGGGGCGAGCCGCAGTATCCGCACCGCGTGGCCGCTTCCGGCGGCATCTACGTCTTCAAGGACGAGCGCGAGGTGCCCGACACCTTCCACATGATCGCCGAATACCCGAAAGGCTTCTCGGTGGTGCTGTCGAGCTCCATGGCCAACTCCGAACACATCCCCGGCACGGTGCGCGGCCACGAGGGAACGATCGTGATGGTCGAGCACGGCCGGTTCGAAGGCTATGCGCCGTTCATCACGGTGAAGCCCGAAAAGCGCGTCATCAGCGCGGAGTACAAGGAGAAGTTCGGCGAGGAGCCGATCAAGATCGAGGTCGAGAACAAGGACACGATGATGGCGCACATCGGCAACTTCCTCGACTGCATGCGCACGCGCCAGAAGCCCACGCTCGACGTGGAAACCGCAGCCCGCGCCCAGGTGGTGATCACCATGGCCGTGATGAGCTACCGGCAGGGCAAGGTGCTCTACTTCGACGAGAAGAACTTCCGGGTGACCGACAAGCCCGTGCGCGCCTGAGACTCTTCCGCCGCGCAAAGGATCAGGGCCGGTCCCGCAGCCGCGGGTCCGGCCCTTTTTCCTTTCCGGGCCGGTTTGACCCCCTGAATCAGACCGTGATAGCCTTTTCTTTCGGGCCGGCGCGCCGTTCGCCGTTCCTTCAGGGCCCCGGTTCCGCTTCCGGCCCTGTCCGCTTCTCTCGAAACGCGTCGCGATGGAACAGATATTTCATGCCCTGCAAGGCATCATCGTTCGAGCCTTGCCCACATTCTTCCTGGTCATCCTCCTCCACTGGTTCCTCAAGAAAGTTCTTTTCCAGCCCCTGGACCGCGTGATCGAGGAGCGGCGGCAGCGGACGGAAGGCGTGCTCGAGTCCTGCCAGGCGGCGATGGAGCGGGCGCAGGCGCGCATCCAGGAATACGAAAACAGCCTGCGTCAGGCCCAGGCAGAGATCTTCGATCAGCAGGAGGCCGAGCGCAAACGGATGGCCGCCGAGCGCGCGGCGCTGCTGGCCGAGGCGCGGCAGCGGGCGCGGGAGCGGGTGGAAGCGGCCAAAGCCGAGATTCAGGCGGAAGCGGAAAACGCCAGGCAGGCCCTGCGCGAGGAAGCGGCGCGCCTCGCGGATGCGATCGCGGAGACCGTGCTGGCCGGGAGGGCGCAATGAGGCGGATCCTGCTGCTGGCGGTGATGGCGGCGTCTCTGGCGCTGGCTTCCCCGGAGGCCGCCGGACACGGCGAAGAGCACGGGGGCGACCCGTATCTCGGCTACAAGTGGTTCAACTTCGCCATTCTGGCCGCGGGCCTGGGCTTCCTTGCCGTGAAGTTCGGCCTGCCCGCGTTGCGGAGTCAGCAGGCCGCCATCCTCAAGCAGCTGGAGCAGGCCCAGAAGAAGGCGGCTGAAGCCGAGCGGCACACGAGGGCCGTGGAAGAGAAGGTGGCCTTCCTCGAGCTCGAAATCGAGGCGTTGAAAATGCAGGCCGCCGAGGAAATGGCCGTCGAGGCGCGCGAGATGCAGGCCGAAACGCAGCGGCTGCTCGAGAAAGTCGAGCAGCAGGCGCAGCTCGAGATCGCTTCGGCCGTGGATCACGCGAAAAAGGAGCTGCGCGCCATGGCCGTCGATCTCGCCGTGGAGATGGCGGAGAAGCGGCTGGCCGGAGAAGTGGCCCGCGGCGCGCAGGAGCGTCTGGTGGAGCGGTTCGTGCGCTCGCTCGACGGTAGGAACTAGGAGCACGGCATGGCGGAACTGGCTCTGGCCAACCAATACGCGAAGGCGCTGCTGGAAGTGGCGCAGGCGGAAGGCGGCGCGGCGGCTGCCGAAGCGGCTCTGGACCAGATCTCGCAGTTCGCGGCGCTGTTCCGCGAAAGCCGGGATCTGCGCACGGCGCTGCTGTCGCCGGTGGTCGACCACGGGCACAAAATGCGCGTGATTGCGCGGCTGTGCGAGGCCATCGGAGCGGGCCGTCCGGTGCGGAATTTTCTCAACGTTGTGACGAAGAAGAGGCGGCTGGCGCTGCTCGAGCAGATCCGGGACCGCTACCAGGCGCTGCTCGACGAAGCTGAAGGCATCGTGCGCGCCGAAGTGCGCAGCGCTCTGCCGGTGACGGAAGAGCAGAAAAAAGCGATTGAAGAGGCTCTGGCGCGCGCCACCGGCGGCCAGGTGCGCTGCGGCTATGCGGTGGACGCGGGGCTGGTGGGCGGCGTGGCGGTGCGGATCGGCTCCTCGGTTTTCGACGGTTCCGTGCGGGGGCATCTGGACGCGTTGCGGCGGCGGTTGGTGAGCGGAAGTTGACACGAGGCAGATCAGACAGGAATTTCAGTTATGGCTCAGATTCGTGCCGATGAAATCGCCCGCGTGCTGCGGGAGGAGATCGAGAGCTACGACAAGGCGGTGGAAGTCGCCGAAACCGGGTATGTGGTCACGGTAGGCGACGGCATCGCGCGCGTACACGGGCTCGACAAGGTGATGGCGGGCGAGCTGGTGGAGCTGCCCCACGGCGTTGTGGGCCTGGCCATGAACCTCGAGGAAGACGAGGTGGGCGTCGTGCTGCTCGGCGAGCCGCACGTCATCAAGGAAGGCGACGAAGTGCGCCGCACGCGGCGCATCATGTCCGTGCCGGTGGGCGAGGCGCTCATCGGCCGCGTCGTCAACGCTCTCGGCGAGCCCATCGACGACAAGGGGCCCATCAAGACCGAGCACTACGGCCCCGTCGAGCGCCTCGCGCCCGGCGTCATCGACCGCAAACCCGTGCGCGAGCCGCTGCAGACCGGCATCAAGGCCATCGACGCCCTTATCCCCATCGGCCGCGGCCAGCGCGAGCTCATCATCGGCGACCGCCAGACCGGCAAGACCGCCATCGCGATCGACACCATCATCAACCAGAAGGGCCAGGACGTCATCTGCATCTACGTCGCCATCGGCCAGAAGCGCTCCACCGTGGCGCAGGTCGTCAAGACGCTCACCGACTACGGCGCCATGGACTACACGATCGTCGTCGCCGCCACGGCGAGCGAGTCGGCCGCGCTGCAGTACATCGCCCCGTACGCCGGCTGCGCCATGGGCGAATACTTCCGCGACCGCGGCGGCCACGCCCTCTGCATCTACGACGACCTCAGCAAGCAGGCGGCCGCCTACCGCGAGATCTCGCTGCTGCTGCGGCGGCCCCCGGGACGCGAGGCTTACCCGGGCGACGTGTTCTACCTGCACTCGCGCCTGCTCGAGCGCGCGGCGAAGCTGAACGAGAAGCTCGGCGGCGGCTCGCTCACCGCGCTGCCCTTCATTGAAACCCAGGCCGGCGACGTCTCCGCCTACATCCCCACCAACGTCATCTCGATCACCGACGGCCAGATCTTCCTCCAGACGGACCTGTTCAACTCGAACATCCGCCCGGCGGTCGACGTCGGCATCTCGGTGAGCCGCGTCGGCGGCAACGCGCAGATCAAGGCCATGAAGCAGGTGGCCGGCTCGCTCCGCCTCGACCTCGCCCAGTACCGCGCCCTGGCGGCGTTCGCGCAGTTCGGCTCCGACCTCGACAAAGCCTCGCAGGCGCAGCTGAACCGCGGCCGGCGCCTGACGGAAATCCTCAAGCAGCCGCAGTATCATCCGCTGCCGGTCGAGAAGCAGGTGCTGATCCTGTTCGCCGGCGTCAACGGGTACCTGGACGATCTGCCGGTGGAAGCCTGCCAGCAATTCGAGGCCGAGCTCTACCGCTACGTGGATGCCACGCATCCCGAGATTCCGGCCGAGATCCGCGAGAAGAAAGCGATCAGCGAAGACCTGAAGGCGCGGATCGAGAAGATGATGGCCGAGTTCAAGCAGCGCTTCAAGGCCGAGCACAAGCTCCAGTAGCGCGGAGGCACCATGCCCAGCCTGATCGATATCCGGCGCCGCATCCGCTCGGTCAAGAACACGCAGCAGATCACGCGCGCCATGAAGATGGTCGCCTCGGCGCGGCTGCGCCGCGCGCAGGACCGTGTGATCAACGCCCGGCCTTACGCCCGCATGGCCAGCGAGCTTCTGGGCGACGTGGTCGCCGCCGCCGGCCCCGAACTGGTGGAAAAGCTGCCTCTGCTGGCCGTGCGGCCCGAGCGCCGCGTCCAGCTCGTGCTCATCACCGCCGACCGCGGCCTGGCCGGAGCGTTCAACTCGAACCTGATCAAGGCCGCCCAGCAGTTCCTCGCCGAGCGGCCGGAGCAGGAAGTGCAGCTCGAGCTCGTCGGCCGCAAGGGGCGCGACTTCTTCGTCAAGCGTCCGGTGAAGATCAGCGGAGAGACGACCGGCATCAGCCAGAGCGCCGGGCAGACGGAAGCCGAACAGCTCGGCGGAAAGCTGATCGAACGCTTCATCTCCGGCGAGGCGGACGCCGTCTACCTGATTTACAACGAGTTCAAGAGCGTGCTCTCGCAGCGCGTGACGCTGAAGAAGATCCTGCCCATCCAGATGCCGCAGGCGGGCGCCGCGCCGCGCGAGTACATCTTCGAGCAGCCGCCCATGCAGATGCTCGAAAAGCTCCTGCCCGAATTCATCGTGCTGCAGGTGCTCGAGGCGTTTCTTGAATCGGCGGCCGCCGAGCAGGCCGCCCGCATGACGGCCATGGACGCGGCGACGACCAACGCCGGCGAGGTGATCAACAAGCTGACGCTTTACATGAACCGCGTCCGCCAGGCCAGCATCACGCGCGAGATTATCGAGGTGGTCAGCGGGGCCAGCGCCCTGGAGTGAGGTTTCCGACAAGATGAGCGAAGCAACCAACACGCAAGTGATCGGCAAGGTGGTCCAGGTGGCCGGCCCGGCCGTGGACATCCAGTTTCCCGAAGGGCAGGTGCCCGTCATCTACACGGCGGTGCGCATCACCAGCGAAGGGTTCGACACGCCGTTCCCCATCGACGTCACGGCGGAAGTGATGCAGCACCTCGGCGAAGGCCGCGTCCGCACGGTGGCGCTGCAGCCGACGGAAGGACTCGTGCGCGGCATGAAGGCCGTCTCCCTCGGCGAGCCCATCACCATGCCCGTGGGCAAGCAGACGCTGGGCCGCGTGCTCAACGTGCTCGGCCAGCCCGTCGACGAGATGGGCCCCGTGCTGACCGAAAAGCGCTACCCGATCCACCGTCCCGCGCCCCCGTTCGAAGAGCAGTCCACCACGACCGAGATGTTCGAGACCGGCATCAAGGTGATCGACCTGCTCGAGCCCTACCTGCGCGGCGGCAAGATCGGCCTGTTCGGCGGCGCGGGCGTCGGCAAGACGGTCATCATCATGGAGCTGATCAACAACATCGCCATGCAGCACGGCGGCGTCAGCGTCTTCGCCGGCGTCGGCGAGCGCACGCGCGAGGGCAACGACCTGTGGCTCGAAATGCAGGAGTCCGGCGTGCTCGATCCCACCGACTGGACCAAGTCCAAGGTGGCGCTGATCTACGGCCAGATGACCGAACCGCCCGGCGCGCGCCTCCGCGTCGCCCTGAGCGGCCTCACCGTGGCCGAGTACTTCCGCGACGATGAAGGCCAGGACGTGCTGCTCTTCATCGACAACATCTTCCGCTTCACCCAGGCTGGTTCGGAAGTGTCGGCGCTGCTCGGCCGCATGCCCTCGGCCGTGGGCTACCAGCCCAACCTCGCCACCGAAATGGGCGAGCTGCAGGAGCGCATCACCTCCACCAAGCGCGGCTCGATCACGTCCGTGCAGGCCATCTACGTGCCTGCCGACGACTACACCGACCCCGCCCCGGCCACCACGTTCGCGCACCTCGACGCCACCACGCAGCTGTCGCGCGAAATCGCCGCCATCGGCATCTACCCGGCCGTCGATCCGCTGGCCTCCACGTCGCGCATCCTCGACCCGCTGATCGTCGGCGAGGAGCACTACACGACCGCCCAGCGCGTCAAGCAGATCCTGCAGCGCTACAAGGACCTGCAGGACATCATCGCCATCCTCGGCATGGACGAGCTGAGCGAAGAGGACAAGCTGACCGTCTCGCGCGCCCGCAAGATCCAGCGCTTCCTGTCGCAGCCCTTCCATGTCGCCGAGCAGTTCACCGGCTTCAAGGGCAAGTACGTGAAGCTCGCCGACACGATCCGCGGCTTCAAAGAGATCTGCGACGGCAAGCACGACGACATCCCCGAGCAGGCCTTCTACATGCAGGGCACCATCGAGGACGTGCTCGAGCGCGCCGAGCAGCTGAAGAAAGCGAGCTGAGCCATGGCTGGACTGCTGCGGCTGGAAGTGGCGACCCCGGAGCGGATGCTGCTCCGGGAGAACGTCCGCCAGGCCCAGGTGCCGGCGGCCAACGGCTATCTCGGCATCCTCCCCGAGCACGCTCCGCTGCTGGCCGAACTCGGCACGGGCGTGCTCGTCTACGAGCTCGATAACGGGCAGAAGAAGTGGATGTCGGTCATCGGCGGCTACGTCGAAGCAGGGCCGGACCGCATCCGCGTCCTCGCCAACCGCGCCGAAAGCGCCGATGAAATCGACCTGGCGCGCGCCCAGGCGGCGCTGAAGCGCGCCGAAGAGCGCATCCTGAATCCGGCGCCCGGCGTCGACATCGCCCGCGCTCTCAACGCCGCCGCCCGCGCCCGCGCCCGCCTCGAGGCCGCCTCGCACAAATAGACTCGGAGAGGCGGCTCCCGTCCTGCCCCGTCACCCCGCGCGGGGAGGCAGCATCTTTAAAAAAGAGCCGCGGTCCGGCATTCCACGCCGGCCAAGGGCCGGAACCACCTTCGGGCCGCGGCGTCCTGCCTGAGACTGCGACAATCCAGAGAGGAACATGGCCAAGAAGATTCTGATCGTGGGCGGTGTGGCCGGCGGCGCCACCTGCGCCGCGCGGCTGCGGCGGCTGGACGAGCAGGCCGCGATCATCGTGCTCGAGCGCGGACCGTACGTGTCGTTTGCCAACTGCGGCCTGCCGTACTACGTCGGAGACGTGATCCGCGAGGAAGGGAAGCTCCTGCAGGCCTCGCCGGAGCTGTTCCGCCAGCGTTTCCGCATCGAGGTGCGCACGCAGCACGAGGCCGTCCGCATTGACCGGGAGAAGCGCGAACTCGTCATCCGCGATCTGGTCGGCGGCGAAGAATACCGCGAGCCCTACGACGCGTTGGTGCTTTCTCCCGGAGCGTCTCCGGTCACGCCGCCGCTGGAAGGCATCGGCCTGCCCGGCATCTTCACCGTCCGCACCGTGCCCGACAGCGAACAGATCCGGGATTGGATCAGCCGGCATCAGGCGAAGCGCGCCGTGGTCATCGGCGGCGGATTCATCGGCCTGGAGATGGTCGAGAATCTCGCCCGCCGCGGGCTGGAGGTGACGCTCATCGAAGCCGCGGACCAGGTCTTGCCGCCGCTCGACCCCGAAATGGCCGAGTACGTCCGGCAGCGCCTGAGCGCGCACATCGCCAACGTGCGGCTGGGCGATCCTGTGGCCGGGTTCGAAAAGGACTCGCACGGCGGGCTGCTGGTGAAGACGCAGAGCGGGCTGCGTTTCGGGGCGGACCTTGTGATCCTCTCGATCGGCGTGCGCCCGGAAACGAAACTGGCGCGCGAGGCGGGGCTCGAGACCGGCGCCCGCGGCGGCATCCGCGTGGACGAGCAGATGCGGACGTCCGATCCGCACATCTGGGCCGTGGGCGACGCCGTCGAGGTGAAGAACGCGATCACCGGCGAGTGGCATCTGTGCCCGCTGGCCGGTCCGGCGCAGCGGCAGGCGCGCGTGGCCGCGGCGTCGATCTGCGGCCGCGAGGCCCGCTTCCGCGGCGTGCAGGGCACGGCCATCGTGGGCCTGTTCGGACTGACGGCGGCGATCACCGGCGAGAGCGAAAAGTCGCTGCGGCGCGCCGGCGTGACGGACTACGAGGCCGTGTATCTGCACCCCAACCATCATGCGGCCTACTATCCCGGCGCCAAGCCGATCCACATGAAGCTTCTGTACCGCCGCTCCGACGGGCTCGTGCTGGGAGCGCAGGCCGTGGGCGAAGAGGACGTGGCCCGCCGGATCGACGTCATCGCCATGGCCATCCAGAAGGGCGCCACGGTGTTCGACCTCGAAGAGGCCGAGCTCTGCTACGCGCCGCAGTACGGCTCGGCGAAAGATCCGGTCAACATGGCGGGCATGATCGCCGCCAACTCGATGCGCGGCGACATCGAGATCGCCCCGTGGGGGACGCTGGGCGCCGGCGGCGCGATGATTCTCGACGTGCGCGAACCGGGCGAGCACCACGCGGGCGCAATTCCAGGGGCGGTGAACATTCCGCTCGGCCAGCTGCGCGCGCGGCTGGAGGAGCTGCCCCGGGACCGCGAGATCCAGGTCACCTGCGCCGTCGGCCAGCGCGCGTATTACGCCTGCCGCGTGCTCCGGCAGCACGGCTTCCAGGCAAAGCTGCTCTCCGGCGGCTACCGCACGTACAAGGTGATGGAGCCGCAGTGCGCTCCGCACGGCGCGCCGCGGTGAGTGACACTCATCGGCACGGACATGAGCCTGCAACCGGAACGGCCCGCGGTAGAGCCGCTGCCGAAGCGCTGCTTCGCCTGCGGCAGGGACAATGAGATCGGGCTGAAGCTGGCGTTCAGCCACCGCCCCGACGGCGAGGCGCTGGCGGAATGGACGCCCGCCCCGTCCCATGAGGGCTGGCCCGGCGTGGTGCATGGCGGGCTGCTCAGCACGGTGCTCGATGAAGCGATGGCGCACGCCGTGCTGGCGGCGGGACTGAAGGCGATGACGGCCGAGTTGCGCGTGCGCTTCCGCGAGCCCGCGCCCTCAGGGCTTGCCCTGGCCGTGAAGGGCTGGGTGGTGCAGCGCTCGAGAAGGCTGGTGGAGGCCGAGGCCAGCGTCACGGGGCCGGACGGCGCCGAGTTCGCCCACGGCTGGGGGCGTTTCCTCTGCGTCGATGCCTTGCCCGGCGCCGCCGGTACAGGCGCCGGGAGTGCGTGAGCCGCGCCAGCCAAGCAGGCCGCTGACACAGCCCTGCCCTTTTCCCCTGCGATATAATGCGCCCGGAGCTTTGTCGAAATGCCCCTGAATTCCGCCCAGACCGACGCCGCCATCCGCGCCCTCGATTCCTTCGCCATTGAACTGCCCTCGTGGGGCTTCGCCAACACGGGCACGCGCTTCGGCAAATTCATCCAGCTGAGCGCGGCCACGACGACAGCTGAGAAGATCGCCGACGCCGCGGCCGTCCACCGTTTCACCGGCTGCTGCCCGTCGGTGGCCGTGCATGTGTTGTGGGATTTCCCCGGCGGCGTGAAGGACGTGCCCGCGGTGATGGAAACCGCCCGCAAAGAGGGCGTCCGCATCGGCGCCATCAATCCGAACGTGTTCCAGGACCAGTGCTACAAGCACGGCTCGTTCGGCAACCCGGATCCGGAGGTGCGCAGGACGGCATTGCAGCATGTTCTGGACTCGATCGAGATCCAGAAGGCCACGGGATCGCGCGATCTGTCGCTGTGGTTCGCCGACGGGATCTCGTATCCGGGCTCGGGTTCGATCCGCGCGCGGCGGCAGTGGTTTGTCGACGGGCTGAAGACGGTCCATGCGGCTCTCAGCGGGGACCAGCGGATGCTGGTCGAGTACAAGCCGTTCGAGCCGGCCTTCTATGCCACCGACATCGCCGACTGGGGCATGGCGTACATTTACGCAAAGCACGCCGGGCCGAGGGCGAAAGTGCTGGTGGACACCGGCCACCACTACCAGGCGCAGAATATCGAGCAGATCGTCGCCTGGCTGCTCGCCGAGGACATGCTGGGCGGGTTCCACTTCAACGACCGCCGCTACGCCGACGACGATCTGACGCTCGGCTGCATTGATCCTTATCAGGTGTTCCGCATCTTCCACGAGATCTGCTACTTCGAGTGGGAGACCGGCCGGCGCGCCGACATCGCTTACATGGTGGATCAGTCGCACAACCTGAAAAACAAGATTGAAGAGACCATCCAGACGGCGAACAACGCGCAGGAGCTGTACGTCAAGGCGGCCATCGTCGACCACGCCCGGCTGCGCGACGAACAGATGAAGTGCAACCTGGTCGACGCCGAGGAATGCCTCCGCGAGGCGTTCTTCGCCGACGTGCGCCCGGTGATCGCCGAGTGGAGGAAATCGAAGGGTTTGCCCGCGGATCCGCTGGATGCGTTCCGGCAGAGCGGTTACACGCAGAAAGCCGAGCAGGAACGGGCCGAACGCAACCGCGGCGCCGTGGCCAGCTACGCCTGAAAAAGGCCTGAATTCCGATCTTAGGGACTGCGCCCGCCGCATGGAAGCGGAGCTCCGGCTGGAGAAGGAGCCGCGGCGGGCCGATAAGATGGATAGGACTTCCGGAGGCGACGCCGGTCGCGCCGGATCCCGAGCGCCGTCGTGCGCGCAGAGACCAGAGTCGAAATGTTTCTCCGCGCCTCCCCGGAATCCCGGACCGCCCCTTCCCGCCTGATCCGCGTCGCGCGGACCGTCGCCGCATTGCTTCTCCCCGCTCTGGCCGGCTTCGCGCAGCAGCTGGTCTACGAGGAGTTCGGCTTCACCCAGGGCGTGGGCAACAGCGCCATCAACTGCGTCCTCGAGGACCGCAACGGCTATCTCTGGGTGGGGACGATGAGCGGCCTGTACCGCGGAGACGGCGAGCGGTTCATCCGCTTCGATGAATCGCAGGGTCTGCCGAACGCCACGGTGCAGAGCCTGCTGGAGGACGCGGCCGGCCGGCTGTGGGTGGCCACCCGCAACGGAGTGGCGTGGAAAGAGAACGGCCGGTTCCGCAGCGCGGTTTTCGACCAGCCGGTCGTGATCTTCGGGCGGCGGACGCTGGCGGCGGCGCGCACCGGCGCCATCTACGCGGCGACGGCGGAAGGGCTGTTCGTGGGGCGGGAAGAGAACGGGCAGTGGCGGTTCCGCCGGATGAAGCTGCCCGAGCCGCTGGGCGCGGCCGCGATTGACGCTCTGTACGAGGAGCCGGACGGCGCCCTGTGGCTCAGCTCCGGCAAGAGGCTGTGGCGCCTGGACCGCGGGTCGCTCGAGGTCTGGGGCGAGGCCCGCGGGGTTCCGGCCAGCCGCTGGGACGACTTCGCCGTGGACAGGGCCGGCGGGCTGTGGGTGCGCGGGGCGGAGTTCCTGATTGAGCTGCCGCGCGGAGCGGAGCGGTTCGAAAATCGGACGGGACAGCTCCCCGCTTCCGGCTTTTTCGGGTCTCTGGCCCTGGATCGCGCCGGGCTGCTCATCGTGCCGACTGACAACGGACTGTTCGTGCGGGACGGCGCCGGCTGGCGCTGTTACGGGGTGGCGCAGGGGTTGCCCGGGCAGTCGGTTTCTGTCGCGCTCCATGATCGAGAAGGGTCGTTGTGGCTGGGCTTGTGGGGCCTCGGGCTCGTGCGCGTGGCGGGCTACGGGGTGACGGAGACCTGGATGGTGCAGGACGGGCTGGGCAGCAGCACCGTGAGCGCGGTTCTGGTGGACGGGAGGGGACGGGTGTGGGCCGGCACGGACAACGGGCTCGCCGTGAAAGAGCCGGAAGCGGCGCGGTGGACGCCGCTGGCGCGGATGGAGGGGCTGTGCGGCTCGAAGGTGCGGAGCCTGGCTCTGGGAAAAGACGGCTCGGTGTGGGCGGGCTGCTTCCCCGGAGGCGTCAGCCGCCTGGATGCCTCCGGCACGAGAGGACGGCGATTCTCCGGCAGCGGATTGCCCGACCGGGTGAACGGGCTCCTCGCCGACAGCGAGGGCCGCCTGTGGGTGGCGAGCCTCGAAGGACTGTACCGGACCAGGGGACCGACGGACCGCGCCGCCGTGGAATTCGAGCGGCTGCAGCCGCCGGGGGGAACTGCCAAGGAGGTTTTTTTCCGGATGGCGCAAGGTCGCGGCGGCGTCATCTGGATCACGTCGAGCGAGGGACTGCTGCGCTGGCGGGCGGGAGAGTGGCGGCGCTACGGAAGACGCGACGGCCTCCGCGAGGCGGCGCTGACCCATGTCGCGGAGGACAACACGGGCGCGGTCTGGGTGGCTTACCGCAACCCCCTGGGCGTCACCCGGCTCCTGCTGGACGATCAAGGCGCGGTGCGGGGCGCGGAACATGTCTTCGAGCGCCTCTCCTCGCCCACGACCCTCCTGTTGCGGTCGGACGCGGCGGGCAGGGTCTGGGTCGGAGGCGACAACGGGCTGGACATCTGGGACGCCGGACGCTGGCGCCGTTTCTCGAAAGAAGACGGCCTGGCCGCGCATTCCTGCTCGGTGGATGCCTTCTATTCAGCCCCGGACGGATCCGTCTGGATCGGCACTTCGCGCGGCGTGACGCGCGTCACCCGGCCTGTCGCGGGGGCCGAGCCGCTGCGGCGGCATATCCCCCTCCGGCTGACGCGCGTGCGGCTCGGTGGCCGCCGCTTCAGCCACGGCGAGGAAGTGCCGCTTGTCATCGACGGCGAAGACCGCTCTTTTGCGGCGGGCTTCGCAGCCCTGACCTTCCGCCACCGCCACGGAATCCGGTTCGAGTACCGGCTGCTGGGAAATCACGAAAACTGGATCGAAGCGGAAACCCGCGAAGCGCGCTACAGCGAACTGCCGCCGGGCAGCTATACGCTGGAGATCCGCGCCTCGTCTCCGCGGGACGACCTCTCGTTCGCCACGCTGCAGCTGCCGCTCGTGGTGCATCCGCCGTTCTGGATGACCTGGTGGTTCCGCGGCATGGGGCTGGCGGCGATGGCGGCTGCGGCGCGGATGGCGTGGCGGTGGCGCATCCGTGCCCTCCGGGAGCGGCAGAAATGGCTCGAGGAAGCGGTGCGCCAACGGACGCGCCAGCTGCGGGCCGAAAAAGAGAGAACGGCGGAAGCGCTGGCCCGCGCCGAACAGGCCAGCCGCTTCAAAAGCGACTTCCTCGCCCGCATGAGCCACGAGATCCGCACGCCCATGCACGGCGTGATCGGCACGGCCGATCTGCTGCTGCGCAGCGGGCTTCGGCCGGAACAGGAGCAGCTCGTGCGCACCCTGCAGCAGAGCGCCGGCGTGCTGCTGAACCTGCTGAACGACATTCTCGACCTGTCAAAAGTCGAGGCCGGCAAGCTCGTGCTGGCGAGCCGCCCCTTCGATCTGGCCCGCGTCGTGGAAACAGCGGCGTCCCTGATGCGGCCGATGGCGGAGGGCAAAGGGCTCGAGTTGAGGACCCTGCTGCCGCCGGGGCCTCTGGTCTTTCTCGGAGACCAGCACCGCGTGGAGCAGATCCTGCTGAATCTCGTCTCCAACGCCGTCAAGTTCACCGATTCGGGCTTCGTCGAGATTGCGGTCTTGGTTCCCGGCGGCGCCGGGCAGGGCTTCGAGCTGGCCGTGCGGGACACCGGACGCGGCATCGAGCCGCAGCGGCTGGAGTCGATCTTCCAGCCCTTTGTGCAGGATGAGCATGGGCACCAGAGGCCCGATACAGGCACCGGACTGGGTCTGTCCATCACGAAAGCGCTGGCCGAGGCCATGGGCGGGAGCATCCGCGCGGAAAGCCAGCCTGGCGAGGGATCGGTGTTCCGGGTCGCACTGCCGTTGCCTCGGTCGGATGCCGCCCGGATCCGCGCCGATGCGGCTTCCGGTGAAGGACAGAAGCAGGCCGACGGCCGGCCGTTGCGCGTGCTGGTCGTCGAGGACAATGCCCTCAACCAGACGATGATGGCGCGCATGCTCGCCGTGCTGGGCCATGAGGCGGAACTGGCCGGCGACGGCCTGCAGGCGGTCGAGCGTGCGCTGCAGGACGCGTTCGACGTCATTCTGATGGATATCCGCCTGCCGAAGCTCGACGGGCTGGAGGCGGCCCGGCGGCTGCGCGAGGCCGGCCTCCGGACGCCGATCCTCGCCCTGTCCGCCAATGTCTATGAAGCCGACCGCGCCGCAGCGGAGGCCGCAGGCATGGACGGCTTCCTCGGCAAGCCGCTCCACCTCGAGGAACTGCGCGCGGCTCTCGAAAAGATCGCCGCCGGCGCAGATTCAGGCGCCGGCGGGCGCGGGTGAGGCCGCGCGAAACACCTTCCGCAGCCCGGCCAGAGCGCGGGCGGCTTCCTTTTCCGTGAGGATGTAGGGCGGCAGCATCCGGATGACGGTGTCGTGGGTGACGTTGAACAGCAGGCCCTGTTGCATGCCCGCTTCCACCAGGTGCTTGCAGGGGAAATCCAGCTCCACCCCGATCATGAAGCCGGCCCCGCGCACCTCGCGGATGAAAGAAAACTGCTTCTGCAGATCCCGCAGGCCGGAGAAAAAATACTCGCTGACCCTGCGCATTTGCGGCAGCAATTCCTCGAGAATGGCGAAAAATTCCAGCGCCACCCGGCAGGCCAGCGCTCCGCCGCCGAACGTCGTGCCGTGCATGCCGGGGCCGATGGCCGCCGCGGCCTTCTCCGTGCAGGCGATGGCCCCGAGCGGGAGGCCGGCGGCGATCGGCTTGGCCAGCGTGACCACGTCGGGCGTCACCGGCGGCTGATGAAGCTGGTAGGCGTAATAGACGCCCGGACGGCCGAGACCGCACTGGATTTCGTCGAACACGAGCAGCGCTCCGCTGCGGTCGGCCAGCCGGCGCAGGAGGCGCAGCCAGTCGCCGGACATCGGCCTGACGCCGCCCTCGCCCTGGATCGGCTCGACGAAAATGGCGGCGGTGCGTTCCGTCACGGCCGCTTCCAGGGCGGCGTCGTCGCAGGGGCTGAGGATGCGGGCCCCGGGAAGAAGCGGTTCGAACGGCTCGCGGTACTTGGCCTGTCCGGTGATGGACAGGGCGCCGGTGGTGCGGCCGTGGAAACTGTTTTCGAACGCGATGATTTCGGTCTTTTCGGGGTGAATTTTCCGGCCGTAGGCCTTCGCCATTTTGACGGCCGCTTCAACGGCTTCCGCTCCGGAATTGCAGAAAAAAACGCGGTCAAGTCCGCTGGTCTCGCAGATTTTCTTCGCCAGCGGGCCCTGGTACTCGTGGTAATACAGATTGCTCGAGTGGATCAGCAGCGCGGCCTGCTCGCGGATGGCGCGCACGATGCGCGGATGCGCGTGGCCGAGCGAGTTCACCCCGATGCCGGAGATCAGGTCGAGGTACCGCTTGCCCGAAGTGTCGTACAGCCAGCAGCCCCGGCCGCGCCTGAGCACCAGCGGATACCGGGCGTAATTCTGCAGCAGATACTGCCGCTCCAGCTCGATGACAGACTGGGCGGGTGCGAAACCAGCTTCCATAAAGACCATGTTACGAAAAAGGCGGCATCGGTCCTCCCGCGCGGCTTCAACGCACCTCGAAGGCGTCGAGGTCGATCCAGCAGGAGGCCGGCGGGCCGGGCGCCATGCGCAGCACCAGCGTGTGCTCCCCGGGCAGGGGGGCCTCAAACCACGGGCTCCATTGCCGCCATCGCGTCTCCGCGCTTCTCTGATCGAACACGCGCGCGGCCGCGCCCTCCAGCGCCGCCTCGGCGCGGCAGCGGTTGAACGCCGCCGTGAACATCAGCCGCACGGCGCTGCCGCGGAACCGGATCCGGGCCGCGGCGGCGGAGCTGTTCGTGTACACGAGCGTGCCGCGCCACGTCTCCGGAAACTGCAGATCGCGGATCCACGGGCCGCTGAAGCGCAGCGAGGGCGAAGTGTCGTCGTGCACGCCGGGTTCGGCGGCGGGCGGATCTCCCAGCCGGCAGCCTCCAGGCTTCCAGCGGCGGAGCTCGACATCGCCGAATTCCAGCGCCGTCTGCATGCAGTCGTCGAGAAACTGCCGTTCATGGACGCTGCGCGGCGGGCGTCTTCCGGCGGGCGCCGGGGCGATGACGAAATCGATCCCGTACCCGCGCATCAGCCGTTCCAGAGCCTCCGGGTCGGAGGCTTCCCGGAGCCTTTTCCAGAACACGGGGCTGTGCCAGGTGGCCGTGAAGGCGCGGCCGCGGAAATCGCCGATGGCGTTGCCGTCCAACCAGGCCACGCGTGCGCCCGGCGCGTTCTGGTTGAGCCACTCCACCAGCTTCCGCTCGGGGGCGTGCTCGCGCAGCAAGAGATCCCGCTGCGGCTGACGCCATGCAGGCTGCCAGAAATCCTTGTGATAGTGGCCCGCGGCGGGCAGCAGCCGCAGGTGCAGCAGCAGGAGCACGGCGAAGCAGGCCGCAAGAAGGGCAGCGCGGGCGCGCCGCGGCGCGGGCTCGTGCAGCGTTTCCGCAGCCGCCAGAACCAGAAGCGGAAGCATGGGGTACAGATAGCGGAGGTTCGACTGTCCGGCGAAACTCAGCAGCCCGCCCAGAAGAGCCGCCGCCAGCAGCACGGTCCGTTCTCTGGGCCAGGAGGGCCGCCACGCCATCACGCAGGCGATGGCCAGAGCGAACAGCAGAAAACCCGCGGCTCCGTCCCAGCCCTCGATGAAGCGGCTGGAGCGGAACGTCAGATCGGACAGCGTCGTCCACGAGAGCGGCGTTTCGAACCGGGTATCGCGGAAGTTGGCCGCTTCATAGTACGGCGAACGGAAGACGGCGTTGAAGAACGGGAAAAACGGATTGCCCGTGCGCAGCCAGGCGTTCGCGTAGGGGAACAGCCCCACGGGCAGGGCCGGAAGCAAGGCCATGGCCGTGTTCCTCCACCCCGCCAGCCAAGCTGCCCCCGCAACCAGCGGAGCAAGAAACGCCAGCGCGCCGAACTTGGTGGCCGCGGCCATCCCTGCCAGCAGCCCGAAGGCCAGCTTCGCGCGGCCGTCCGCAAGCCGCGTCTCTGCCAGCGTCAGCGCCGCTGCGGTCAACCACAGCGCCGTCGCGTTTTCGACGAACAGCGAGCCCGTCACGTGCTGCACCAGCGGCGTGGAGAGAAACGCTGCCGCGAGCATCGCCGCGGGCCACGAGGCTAATGGCGCCGAGACCCGTCTCGCCACCATCCATGTGATCCACGCGAGCAGCAGCAGGTTCATCAGCCGCGCGGCCGCTTCGCCTCCTGTCATCCAGCCGATGGTCCAGACCCAGTCGCCGCCCATGGGCATCAACGCCCAGGCGAACTCGGACGGGTCGAACGGCCAGCGGTGTCCGGCCGCCATGCGCGCGGGGATCACCATGTGCATGGCCAGCCCGTCGGCGCTGACCTCGGGCTTCAGAACCACGAGCCAGTGAGCGAAGAACGGAAACAGGCCCAGGCACCACGCCGCGGCCGCGCTGCGCGAGGGCAGCGCCGGGACGGCAGGCCGCGGCCGCCAGCCGCTGCGCCACGCTGCGGCCATGGCTGCCGCTGGCAGAATCCAGTAGAGCCACCGGTAGTGCACGGGCAGAGCGGCGGTCCACATCACCAGAGCGGTCCACGCCGCCAGCCCGAGCGTCGCCTGCATCGCGGCCGGAGTCCGCACGGCCTCCGGTGGACGCGGCCACAGCAGCCAGCCCGCGGCCCACGCGCCTGCGGCTGTCCACAGCACGCCCGCGGCGGCGAGCGGCCCTGCCGCCACGGCCGTCAGCAGGGCGGCCGCGGCGCCCGGCCACAGCAGGGCGCGGCGCGGCTGAAGGATCACGGCGGCCGCGGCGGCCGCGGCGTACACTCCGGCGAAGATCAGAAAGCGCCGCCAGCCCTCTTCCGTCCAGAGCGGCTGCGCCAGATGTCCGTAGTGCAGCGCGCCGGCGAGGCACGCTCCAGCCGTCAACAGCAGCAACCCGGGCAGTGCATTGCGCTTCAGCACCAGACCCTATTTTGCTCTGAAGCGGGCCGCCCACGCGGACGCGGCTCCGGCGGGAAAATGATTGTGCCATGCCCGCGCTCCGCGTCCTGCGATTTCTGGCGGCGTCTGCCGCCGCCTGCTGTCTGTGGGCTCAGCCCTATACCTGGGTGGCCGACAACGGCAACGGCACGTTCACCAATCCGCTGTTCTTCGACGAGTTCTCCGACCCCGACCTGATCCGCGTCGGGGCGGACTACTACATGACGGGCACGACGATGCACAGCATGCCGGGGCTGCCCGTGCTGCACTCGCGCGACCTGGTCAACTGGCGGTTCCTTTCCTACGCCATGGACCGTCTGGATCTGGGGCCGTCGTTCCGCCTCGAGGGAGGAAAGAACGAGTACGGCCGCGGCATCTGGGCGCCGTGTCTGCGCTATCACAACGGCGTGTTTCATATTTTCAGCAACGTCAACGGGCAGACGACGCAGCTGTTCCGCGCGCGCGATCCGCGCGGTCCGTGGACGCGCACGCCAATGAAGCGTTCGCTGCACGATCTCTCCGTGCTGTTCGACGACGACGGCAAAGCGTACGTCGTCTGGGGCTACCGCGGCATCCGGCTGGCGCAGCTGACAGAAGACCTGACCGACATCGTTCCCGGCACGGAGCGCGAGATCATCCCGCCCGCGGCGGGCATGGGCGAGGGACTGCACCTGTACAAGATCCGCGGGAAGTATTACCTGACGAGCGCGTGGTTCCTCGACGAGATGCGCATGCCCACGGCGCGCGCGGACCGGCTCGACGGTCCGTGGGAAGTCAATCAGAACGTCAGCCGGGGCGAAGACTTCGGCCTCGCCCCCGGCTACCGCGTCGCCGGACGCACGCCGCCGTTCCGGATCACGCCGCCCGATGCGTCGCAGAAGGGTCGCTGCGCCATCCATCAGGGGGGCATCGTGGACACGCCGGCCGGCCAGTGGTGGGGCTTCTCGATGATGGACGCGAACTCCGTCGGGCGGCTGACGGCGCTCTCGCCTGTCACGTGGAAAGACGGCTGGCCGTACTTCGGCCTGCCCGGCAACCTCGGGCGCACGCCGCGCACCTGGGTGAAGCCGGACACCGGAGTGCGGGACAGGCCTCGCGCGCCGTATCAGAGAAGCGACGACTTCACCTCGCCGCAACTCCAGCCGGTGTGGCAGTGGAATCACGTCCCCGTCGACGGGAAATGGTCTCTTGCGGAGCGGCCGGGTTTCCTCCGTCTGCATGCGCTGCCCGCGCCGGACCTGTGGCAGGCGCGCAACACGCTGACGCAGCGCGCCGTCGGGCCGCGCTCGACGGCGACCGTCGCGCTCGACGCGAGCGGGCTGAAGACCGGAGACCGGGCCGGGTTCGCGCTGTTCAACCGGCCCTTCGCCTGGCTGGCCGTGGAACGCAGCGGCGAGCGGTTCGCGCTGGTGCATTTCGACGAGGTGAGCGGCGAGTCGACCCGCGTGCCGCTTCCCGGACCGCGCGTGTGGCTGCGCGCTGCGTGCGATTTCATGCGCGACACGGCGCGGTTCTCGTACAGCACCGATGGGCGCCGGTTCGCGGACATCGGCGGCCCGCATGCCATGGCTTACGGCCTGATCACGTTCCAGGGCGTGCGCTACGCGCTGTTCGCTTTTCATGCGGGGCCGGACCGGCAGGGCGGCCACGCCGACTTCGATTCGATCCGCGTAAAGGAGACGCCGCGCGCGCCCGTGCCTGCCGGCCGCCGCGCCGAATTCCGCGTCCACGGCGGGACAGCCGCCCTGCGGGTGGGCGGGCACGATGTCTTCCGCCTCGAAAACCGCGGGCTCGGCCGCGTGGCGCTCAGGACGCCGGACGGCTATCTGTCCGTAGCGGAGGACCGTCCGGCTGGACTGCGCCGCGGCGCGCCGGGCCCGTCGGAGACCTTCCAGTGGATGGAGACCTTTACGGGCGAGACGATCCTGATGTCGCTGGCCACGCACCGCTTCCTGCGCGTGGACGAAGCCGCCGGCGCGGTGTTGGCCGACAGCCCCGGCCCGCGGCCGGACGGGCGCGACGGCGTGCGCTTCGACGTGCGGTTCCGCTAGCTGTTCAGGTGGCGGTTGAGCCGTTCGATGGCTTCGTCGATCTCTTCAGGACTCTTGTAGCCGATGGTGATGGAGTCCACGGTGCCGAGCTTCGCGACGAAGCGGATGGAGGCGTCGCGCTGCTCGGGCGACTTGAACGCCCCCTCGCCGATGATCTTCATGCCGATGACGCCCGTGCCCTGCCTGTGCACGGCGGCGATGCGCTCCACCACCTCGTTCACGTCGCCGCGGCCGTACTCGGTGCCTTCGATGTTGTCCATGCGCGTTCCGTCGTGATTGATCCGCAGCAGCGCCACGTCGAGCCAACTGTTGCCCGGGAAGCGCCGCAGCGGAAGCAGCCCGTGGCAGGAGGCCCCGTGGGCCAGCAGCACCTTCTTCACCTTCGCCTCCGACATCTCGTCGCGGAGGCGGGCGAAATCCTCGGGCCAGGACTCGCGCCGGACGCAGTGCAGCAGCAGGATGTCGATGTACTCGGTCTGCAGTTCGCGCCGGAAGCGGTCGAACGCCGCCTGGAAGCTGCCCGCGTCGGAGAGCCGGATCTTCGTCATCAGCCGGTAGGAATCGCGGGGCAGGCCTTTCAGGGCTTCGCCGAGCATCACCGGCATGCCGCGGTAGTTGTCGGCGGTTTCGAAGAACCGGATGCCGCGGTCATAGGCGTGGCGCACCAGACGCGTGAACTGCTCCTGGCCGAGCTCGCGCTGCACCCTGCCGCCGAAGGTGCCCGTGCCGAAGGCCAGGCGGGTGACCTTGATGCCGGAACGGCCCAGTTCCACCCAGTCCGTGGCGGATCTTTTTGCAGGGGCAGCAGCGGCGGGCAGCGCCGCGCCGGCGGCGATGGATCCCAGGCTCTTCAGGAAGTCGCGGCGGTTGGGCGTCCAGGGCATGGCTTCGTTCTCCTTTTTGTCCAGTTACCGGAACCATATCACAGCTTTCGCCCGATCGGAAGGAAGGCCTGGCGAAACCCGCGATCCGCCGCGCTCCCGGAGACCTCCGGAAAACGGGGCGGCGCGGCGCAGGACGGGGCCTGTCCGCCCCGAACCAGCAGGAATTGCCCGGCAGGAGGCGCGAAAGCTGAGTCCCGGCCGGGTTTCGGACGATCATAAATAGGTGCAGCCTGCATAACCTTTCGCGGGCTGGGATCGTCATAGCTAACTGAAAGATTTCCACCCTCCGGGCATGAGGGGCGGCATCTGTCCCTGAAGAACCGAGGAGTCGCGTATGCAGCCTCAGTTGAATCCGAATCCTCTCACGCAGCCGGCGCCTCCGGCCGAGGCCCCGCGCACTGCCGTGCGCCGGCGCCGGGACCGGTCCTGGCTGGTTCTGCTGGTCCTGGCTGCCGTCGCCGTGCTCGGCTGGCTGGCGTGGCGGCAGTTGAACCCGGCCGCCCGGTCGGGCGCGCAGGCGCTGGCGCGGGTGCGCACGGCGCCGGTGACGCAGGGAACGCTGCAGAAGACCATCCGGCTGGCCGGGACGACAACGGCCGAAAAATACGTCAGCCTCATCGCGCCGCAGTTGCGCGGCGGCCGCGGGGCCAACATCAATGTCCAGCGCGCTGGTGGCGGCATGATTGTCACCATCGACGTCGGCAGCGGCATGGGCGGCGGCGGATTCGGTGGCGGCGGCGGCAGCCGGTCTTCGGGCGGCAGCTCTTCCTCCAGCGTTGCCAGCGCGGCTTCCTCGGCGTCCGTCGGCGGGATGGGCATGTCGGGCGGTGCAAGCACGGGCATGTCGTCGAGTTTCCGCGGCGCCGCCAACCGGTTCTCTTCGTCCTCGGCGCGCAGCGCCACCTCCAGCTCATCTGCCTCTTCGCGTACCTCTTCATCCAGCACCGCTACGTCTTCCAGCGCCTCCGCCTCCTCTTCCGGCGGCGGCGGTGGTGGCGGCGGTGGTGGCGGCGGCGGTGGTGGCGGCGGCGACCGCCTCAGCGGCGGCGCCAGCGACTTCATGCAGGTCATCCAGACGATGAAGCAGCCCGGCACGCTGGTCAAGAAGGGAGAGATCGTCGCCGAGTTCGACACCCAGTTCCAGATGCTGCGCCTCGATGACTTCAAGGCCAGCGTTGAGCAGGCAGAGCGCACCATGCGCTCCATCGACGCCCAGATCGACGTCGCGCGCAAATCCTACCAGCAGACTCTGGAGCAGGCCAAAGCGGCCGTCGAGAAAGCGAAGCTGGACATCCAGACCATCCCCGTGCGGTCGGTCATCGACTCCGAGATCCTGCGGCTCAGCCTCGAACAGGCTCAGGCCCACTTGAAGATGGTCGAAGCCGCGATTCCGCAGCAGGAGATCAGCCTGCGCAGCCAGCGGCGCCAGGCGGAGCTGGATCTCGAGCAGGCCAAGCTGGAACTGGAGCGCGCCCAGCGCAACGTGGAGCGCATGCTGATCCGGGCGCCGATGGATGGAATGTTCGTGACGGAAACCACGCGGCGCGGCTCGGAATTCGGCCAGATTCAGGCGGGCGACCAGGTTTTCCCGGGTCAGATGTTCGGGCGGATCGTCGATCCGGCTTCGATGCTGGTCTCGGCCACGGTGAACCAGGCGGACGTGGAGGCGCTCCGCATCGGGGCGAAGGCGTGGCTGCGCTTCGATGCGTTCCCTGAACTGGAGCTGCCGGGCCATGTCGTGGGCATCGGCGCGATGAGCCAGCCTGGCCGGGCCCGCGCCGAGTATGTGCGGGAGATTCCCGTCATGATCAAGATCGACAGGATGGACCCGCGCGTCATTCCGGATCTGAGCGTGAGTGCGGACGTGCTGGTCGAACAGGCGGAAGATACGCTGCTGGTGCCGCGCGAATCGCTGTTCCGCGAGCCGGGCGGCGAAACGCCCTTCGTGTTTGTGAAGCGCGGCGATTCGTTTGAAAAAAGGCCGGTCGAGGTGCGCCTGGCGAACTTCGTGCAGGCGGCCGTGGCTTCCGGCCTGCAGAAAGGCGAACTGGTGGCGCTGGAGCGCCCGCCGTTGCGGCAGAAAGCCGGAGAGGCCGTGCCGACGGTGATTCTCTGGGCGGCGCTGCCGGCGCTGGTCTCGCGCCGGGGCGTGTTCCCCTGGCAGGAGTGAGGAATGTCGAAGGAAGTCAAGAGCAGGCGTCTGGGTCAGAAGAACGGCAAGGGCCGGATCGCGGGCACCGTGGTGCTGCTGCTGGTGCTGGCCGGAGGCGGCTACGCAGCCTACCGCTACACCGCCGCCAAACCGGTGGAGATCCCCACGGTGGCCGTGCGCAAGGGCGAGTTTGTGCTCACGGTGCGCGCCCGCGGCGAAATCCGCTCGGTGCGTTCCACGGTGCTGATGGCGCCGCAGGTGCCCAATCCCCGCATCGTGCGGCTGGCCGAGTCGGGCAAGCCGATCAAAAAGGGCGACGTCGTGGTCGAGTTCGACACGGCGCAGTATGAGAACTACTATCTGAACTTCGTCACGAGCGCCCGCACGGTGGAAAGCGAGATCGTCCAGACCAAGGCCAGCCACAAGATCACCGACGAAGCCGACGCCATGAACCTCATGACCAGCGAGTATGACGTCGAGCGCGCGGAGCTGGAGGCTTCGAAGGCCGAAATCCTTTCCGAAATCGAAGGCGCCAAGACGCGCATCGACGTCGGCCTCGCCAAGGGCGCGCTGCAGCAGGTGAAGGCCACGGTGAAGAGCCACGACGTCACGCAGCGCGCCGATCTCGAGAGGCTCGAATCGCGCAAGAACAAGACGCAGCGCGACATGGAGCGCGTCAAGAACTATCTCTCGATGATGGTCATCCGCGCTCCCGCGGACGGCATTCTGAATGTGCTGCCGAATTTCCGCGCCCAGGGCAACTGGGGCTCCACGCCTCCGCCGTTCAAGGAAGGCGACACGGCCTGGACGGGCGCTCCGATTGCAGAGATCCCGGATCTGAGCGAGATGCGGATCGAGCTCAAATTCGAGGAAGTCGACCGCGGCAAGATCCAGCTCGGGCAGACCGTGAAGGTCCGTGTGGACGCCATCCAGGACAAGGAATTCGATGCCGTGCTGGATTGGGTGAGTCCGATCGCGAGCCTGAATTTCCGCGGCTGGGGCATGGCGAATGAGAAGCAGTTCCCGGCGCGCGCCACCCTGAAGCAGACCGACCCCCGCCTGCGCCCGGGCATGAGCGCCACGGGCGTCGTTCTGCTGGAAAGCCAGCCGGATGTCCTGCTGATCCCGGCCAAGGCCAGCTTCATGCAGGGAGGCAAGCCCCACGTCTGGATCCAGAAAGGCACCGGCGCGTGGGAGGCGCGGCCCATCGAGGTGGGCAAGCGCAACGACAACGACATCGTGGTCCTGAAAGGCCTTCGCGAGGGCGAGCGCATCGCGCTTGAGAACCCTGCGGAGGTGGCCAAGAGGGCCAAAAAGCTGTAGCGAGAACGGCAGGCGGCCTGAGCGCTCCGCAGGCGCAGGGCGCGGCCTGTCAAGAGACGGAAGAGCATGAAAAAGGCGTTTCTCAGAATCTTTCTGGTGGTGGCTGTGGCCGGCGCCGGCTACGGCATCTACCGCTTTATCCAGGGACTGCCGTCCCGTCAGGAGGCCGTGCCGACCACGCGCGTCCGGCAGGGCGATGTCGTCGTGCGCAGTTTCGCCCGCGGCGAGCTGCGCGCCGTGCGCTCGGCCACGCTCACCGCGCCGAACCTCTTCGGCACGGTGCAGGTGACCAAGCTCGCCCCCATGGGCGCGTTCGCCCGCGAGAAGGACCTGATCGTCGAGTTCGACGACTCGGAAGTGCTCTCCCGCCTCGAGCAGCGCCAGCTGGAGCTGGAACAGGTCGACGAGCAGATCAAGAAGGCGCAGGCCGATCTCGCCATCCGCAACAACCAGGACCAGGTCGATCTGCTGCGTGCGCGCTATTCCGTCCGCCGCGCCGAACTCGAAGTCAAGAAGAACCCGCTGCTGCCCGCCATCGACCAGAAGAAAAACCTGCTGAACCTTGAAGAAGCCCAGCGCCGCCTGCGGCAGCTCGAGAGCGACATCAAGTCCAAGCAGGAGCAGGCGCTGGCGGAGCTGAACGTCCTGCGCGAGCGGCGCAACCGCAACCTGCTCGACATCAACCGCGAGAAGCAGCGGCTGCTGCAGGTGAAACTGCTGAGTCCGATCAGCGGACTGGTGGCGATCAAGCAGAACCGCGCCGGCTTTTCCGGCATGTTCGGCACCCAGATCCCGGACATCCGCGAAGGAGACCAGGTGCAGCCCGGCATGCCGGTGGCCGAGATTCTCGACCTGTCGGAGCTCGAAGTGGTGGCCCGCATCGGCGAGCTGGACCGCGCCAACCTGCACGAAGGGCAGGACGTGCTGATCCGGCTGGATGCGCTGGCCGGCAAGACCTTCCACGGCAAGATCAAGTCCATGAGCGGTACGGCCAGCGCCAACATCTTCAGCTCGGATCCCGGCAAGAAATTCGACGTGATCTTTTCCATCGACATGCGCGAGCTGCTGAAAGAGCTCGGCGCGAAGCCGGAGCAGATCGCACGGATCATGGCGACGGCGGAAGAGAACCGCAAGAAGCCGATCGCGCAGCCGACGCTGTCGATGTTCGGCGGCATGCCGGATCTTTCCGCCCTGGCCGCTGCGGCGGCGAACGGCGGCATGCCCGGCATGGCCGGAGGCGGCGGGGCCACGGTGATGGCCTTCCCCGGAGCGCAGGCGCAGGGCATGGCCGGCGCCCAGGGCGGCGAAGGGCAGGGCCAGCGGCGCATGATGTTCGGCGGCGCGGGCGGCCCCGGCGGCATGATGTTCGGCGGCGCCAACCTGACGCCCGAGCAGCAGAAGCAGATGCAGGAAGTGATGAAGAAAGTGCTCGGCGGCCGCAACATCATGGAGATGTCGCCGGAAGACCGGCGCGCCATGTTCGAGAAGCTGCGCGAGGAGGCGAAGAAGGCGGGCATCGAGATGCCGCAGCGCGGCCAGCGCAGGGAAGGCGGCGAAGGCCAGTCCGGCGCGGCTCCGGGAGCGGCTCCGGGCGGAGCGCCCGGCGCTGCGGTTGCGCAGGCGGGCGGTCCGGGCGACCGCGGCGGACGCAACGGCGGCGGCATGGGCATGCCCGCGCCCACCGGGCCGTTTTCCCAGAAAGATCTTGAAAACGCGAAACTTCCTCCGCCCCCGGAGGCCAGCGACAGCACCGAGATCCTGCTCCGGCCCGGCTTGCTGGCCGACGTCGAGATCATCGTCGAAAAGGTGAGCAACGCCGTCTACGTGCCCAACCAGAGCATCTTCGAGAAGGACGGAAAGCCTGTCGTCTACGTCAAGGTGAAGGACCGCTTCGAGCCTCGCCCCATCCAGATTGCAAAACGAAGCGAAACCGTTTCGGTGATCGGTTCCGGTCTGAAGCCCGGCGAGGTGATCGCGCTGCAGGATCCGACGATTTCTCCCGAGGAGCGCAAGAAGAAACAGGAGCAGAAGAAGGGCGGAGGCGGAGGCGCCGCAGCCGTGATGCCCATGGGCGCGAAAGGGGGACAGTAAGCGATGGTCGCCCTTCTGGAAGCCTATCTGCCTGAAATCTACATGGGGCTTTCGAGCCTCCTGGTGCACAAGCTGCGCACGCTGCTGACCATGCTCGGCATGATCTTCGGCGTGGGCGCCGTGGTGGCGATGCTGGCCATCACGGCCGGCGTCGAGAAGGAGATGCTCTCCTACATCGACCTGCTGGGCGTGAACAACATCATCATCGAGGCCAAAGAAGCCACGGACCGCACCGAGCTGCAGGCGCGGCGCGCCATCAGTCCCGGCATGACGTTCCGCGACTACCGGGCGATTCTCGAAAACACGCAGGGCATCGACAAGGCGACGCCGAGGAAGCGCTTCAAGCCGTCCAAGGTGCTGCCCAAGACGAACGCCGAACTGCCGATGCTGATCGGCGTCGAGCCCTCCTACATGGACATCCAGAGCATCCGCCTGGTGGAGGGCCGCTTCTTTACGGAAGAAGAAAACGCCACCGCTGCGCCCGTGTGCGTGCTGGGCGAGACGGCCAAGGTGAACCTGCTGGGCTACGAGCCGGCGGTGGGCAAGTATGTCAAGATCAACGACGTCTGGCTGCAGGTGATCGGCGTGATGGCGCAGCAGGCGGGCGGCGACACCGACGTCGAGGGCGTCGAGATCCTCTCGCGCAACAACCTCGTCGTCAGCCCGCTGCGCACTGTCATGTTCCGCTTCGAGGACCAGAACAGCTTCCTGAAGGACGAAATCGACGGCATCTACCTCAAGGTGAAGAACGGCGTCGATTCCATCGAGACGGCCGCCGTGATCAATGCGATCCTGGCTGCGACGCACAAGGACGCGGGCGACTACAGCGTCACCGTGCCTGCGGGCCTGCTCGAGCAGAAGAAGCGCACCAGCGACATCTTCAAGGTGGTCATGATCTGCATCGCCGGCATCAGCCTGCTGGTGGGCGGCATCGGCATCATGAACATCATGCTGGCCACGGTGCTCGAGCGCACGCGCGAGATCGGCATCCGCCGCGCCATCGGCGCCCGCCAGTCCGACATCGTGCGCCAGTTCCTCACCGAGGCCGTGATGATCTCGATGATCGGGGGCTTTCTGGGCATCCTCTTCGGCGTGACGCTGGCCCAGATCATCGCCGCCGCCGCCGGCTGGTCCACGGTGGTGACGTTCACCTCCATCGCCGTGGCTTTCGGCGTCAGCGTCGGCATCGGGTTGCTGTTCGGCATCTACCCGGCCGTGCAGGCCGCCAAACTCGACCCGATCGAAGCCATCCGTTATGAGTAGTTCCGCGAATCTTCAGGTCAATCCCATGCGCAGTCTTGTTCTTTTCCTGATCACCGCTCTTGTTGCGCCTGCGCAGCAGGCGCCGCTCGCGGGCGCGCTGCCCGCGCCGAAAGCGGCCGTGCAGCAGCCGGGAACGCCCGCGCAGCCCGCTCCCGGCCCGTCCGCCACGTCCCAGGCTCCCGCCGGAGCGGGTGCGGAAGCGAAGATGAATTTCGCTGTTCATGACGCTTCTGCCCCGTGGGTTGGTTCCGGCGCGTGGATGCGCCGCGTCTTCTCCCCCGGCGACACTCGCGTCATCATCCAGCCGCCCGTGCGGCTGAAGGACTATGTCGTGGACGGCAAGCTGGTTCTTTCTCTGAAGAACTATCTGGATCTCGTCCTGGCCAACAACACCGACATCGCCATCCAGCGGCTGTCGATCGAGGTGCCGAAGAACGCCATCCAGCGCGCCTTCGCCATCTTCGATCCGCTGCTGACGTCCAACTTCAACGCCACGCGATCCAACACGCCGGCCATCAACCAGCTGCAGGGCGCGCAGGTGGTCAGCCAGCTGAACCAGCCGCTGAACACGCGCTTCCAGCAGCTGCTGCCGACATCGACGACCGTCTTCACGCAGCTCAACTGGTCCAAGCTTTCGACCAACGACCAGTTCGCGCTGTTCAATCCTGCCTACACGACGACGTGGCAGATGGGCTTCACCCAGCCGCTGTGGCGCGGCCGCGGCCCCTACATCACGAAGATCCCCATCACGATCGCCCGCGTGCAGCGCCGTCAGCAGGAGTTCAACGTCCGCGACGCGGTCCTGCGCCTTCTGGTCACCGCCGAGCAGGCCTACTGGGACGTGATCAGCGCCCGCGAGAACCTGAAGGTGAACATGGAGGCGCTGAAGCTGGCCGAGGCGGCGCTGGAGCGCACCAACCGCGAAATCGAGCTGGGCGCCACCAGCGAACTGGAGCGCTTCCAGCCCGAGCAGAACGCGGCCACGGCGCGGATCAACGTCACGCGCACCGAGTTCCAGCTGCGGCAGTTTGAAGACGCGCTCCGCCGCCAGATCGGCGCCGACCTCGACCCCGACGTGCGCGACCTGCCGATCGTGCTGACCGAAGACGTGACGCGGCCGCCGGATCCCGAACAGTACGACCGCGAGAAGCTGGTCCGCCTGGCTCTCGACAACCGTCCGGATCTGAAGGCGCAGCGCACGGCGCTGGACGTCAACGACCTGCAGATCCAGAACGCGCTGAACTCGATCAAGCCGGTGCTGAACCTCACCGGGTCCTATCAGACGTTCGGCCGCGGCGGTCCGGGCTTCAGCCGCCTGAGCGGCACGCCCATTTTCGTGCCCGGCGGACCGATCGACGCCTGGACGATGATGTTCGGCTTCAACTACAACACTTACCAGTTCGGGCTTCAGCTGCAGCTGCCGCTGCGCGACCGCAGCGCCTCGGCCAACCTGGCCGACGCGGTGGTCAACAAGAAGCTGGCCGCGCTGCGCGAGCGCTCGCTGGAGCAGCAGATCCGGCAGGAAGTGCTGAACGCCATTACGAACGTCGAGAGCAGCCGCGAGGGCGTGCGCCTGGCGCAGATCGCCGTCGACTATGCGCAGAAGCGTGTCGAGGCCGACCAGAAGCGCTACGACCTGGGCGTGATCAACATTTTCTTTCTGCTGTCGGCGCAGAACGATCTGGCCAACGCGCAGTCGAACCTCGTCAACCAGACCGTGAACTACAAGCGGAACCTGCTGATCCTGCAGCAGCGGCTGGGCACGCTTCTGGAAGACCGCGGCATCGTGCTCGATTGACCGCAGCCGAACCCCTAAGATAGGAAGGCGGGCCCGCGCGGCCCGCCTTTGCTGCATGGGCCGGATCCACGTTCTCAGCGACCAGGTCGCCAACAAGATCGCCGCGGGCGAAGTCGTCGAGCGGCCGGCCTCGGTCGTGAAGGAGCTGCTCGAAAACTCGCTTGATGCGGGCGCCAGCGAAATCCGCGTGGAGTCGGAAGGCGGCGGACGGCGGCTGATCCGGGTGGCGGACGACGGCTGCGGCATGATCCGCGACGATGCGCTGCTGGCGCTGGAACGGCACGCGACATCGAAGATCTCGCGGGTCGAAGAGCTCGAGTCCATCGCCACGCTGGGCTTCCGCGGCGAGGCGCTGCCGTCGATCGCTTCCGTCTCGCGCATGGCGCTGGAGACGCGCGCGGAAGAAGAGCCGTCAGGCGTGCGCATTGAAATCGCCGGCGGCCGCATCCTCTCGGTGAACGAGTGCGCGCGCCCGCGGGGCACGTCGATCACCGTGCGGGACCTGTTTTTCAACGTGCCCGCGCGGCGCAAGTTCCTCCGCAGCGAGCAGACCGAGCTGGCCCATATCGCCTCGCTCGTCACGCACTACTCGTTGGCGCATCCGGAGAAGAGCTTTGAACTGACGCATGAAGGCCGGAAACTGCTCGACGCGCCGCCGGTGCTGACCGCCGCCGAGCGCGTCTTCCAGGTTTTTGGCGCGGAGACGCTCGACGAGCTGATCGAGCTCGAGCCGCGCACGGCGCAGGAAGGGCGTTTCAGGCTGACCGGTTTCATCTCGCGCCCGCAGGTGCAGAAGTCGAACCGGAATTCGATCTTCCTGTTCGTCAACCGGCGGCTGATCCGCGACCGTCTGCTGCTGCATGCGATTTCGGCAGCCTACGCGAACCTGATGCCGCCGTCGGCGTTTCCGTTCGCGCTGCTGTTCATCGACTGCGATCCGGCGGAAGTCGACGTGAACGTCCATCCGTCGAAAACGGAGGTGCGCTTCCGCGCGTCGAGCTTCGTGCATGACTTCGTCCGCGACACGCTGCGCGAGGCGCTGGTGGCCAGCCGCCCCGCGCCTGCCGCGCCGCCTCCTTCGCCCGTGCTCCTGCCGCCGCGCGCCGAACCGCAGCCCGGCGCGCGCCTGCCGTTTTCCGAGTTCACCCAGGCGATCGAAGATTTCCGCTACACGGGCATCCGCGGAGAAGCGCCGCGCTCCGTGCTGCCTGACCTGGAGCTGAAGGCGCCGCCCGCCCCCGAACCGCGGCTGGACCTCCAGCCGGCGCCCGGGCCCGCTGCGGCGGAGCCGCAGGACGCTCTTCCTTCCGAGCCTGCGAGCGCGCCGCGCCTGCGCGTGCCGGACACGCATTCGGCGATCCCCGACGGGCTTGCGCTGGACGCGCCGTCGTCGATGGCGTCGCTCGATCAGGCGCGCATCCTCGGGCAGATGCACGACAGCTTCATCCTCGCCGCCGGACCCGACGGGCTGTGGATCATCGACCAGCACGTGGCGCACGAGCGCATTCTGTTCGAGCAGTTCCTCGAGCGCCTGATGCGCGGACGGGCCGAACAGCAACGGTTGCTGCTGCCGCAGGTGCTGACGCTGACTCCGGCGCAGGAAGCCGATTACCAGCGCATTGCGGGAGAGCTGGAGCGCGCGGGTTTCGAGACGGAGCCGTTCGGCCAGCGCACCATCGCCATCAAGGCCGTTCCGGCCGATCTGGCGCCATCGGCTGTCGAGCAGGTGTTTTTCGAGATCCTCGAAATCGCCGAGGCCGAGATGCGCCGGGCCACGCCGGAGGAGTTCCGCCGCGCGCTCGCTGCTTCACTGGCCTGCCGCGCCGCCATCAAGATCAACACGCGGCTCGAGCCGGAAAAGATGGAATGGCTGGTGCGCGCGCTGGCCCGGACGCGGTATCCGATGAGCTGCCCGCACGGCCGTCCCGTGGCGCTGCGCTATTCGAACCGCGACATTCTGCGCGCTTTCCACCGCATCTAAGGGCTGCGGCCGGGGGCCGCTCCAACGCCGGTTCTGAACCGCAGACGCGGGGCGGAATCGCTGCCTTCCATGTCACGCCCGCCGCCCGGAGGCATCATCTCCATTCGAGGGGGTTTTGTGACTGCCTTTTACGTCGCCCTTTGGGGGCTGGCCGCCCTGCTCGGCGCCACGGCCATCGCGGCCCTGGTCTGGGCGATCCGGCGCGGCGAATTCGACCGGCTGCGCGAAGCTTCGCTGAGCATTTTCGACGACGAAGAACCTGTCGGCGAGGTCACGGACCGCTTTCCTGGCCAGCGATTCTGACTGAGGGTTTCCTATGTCGAGTCACGCAGAGATACTTCCGCCGCCCGCGCCGGAAGAGCGCGAAAGACTGACGCGAATCCAGATCGACCGATCCTGCCGGCAGACCGTGGTCTGGTACTACGCCAGCGCGGTGTTCTGGCTGCTGGTGGGCAGCGCGCTGGCGCTGATCGCGTCGATCAAGATGCACACGCCGGGATTCCTGGCCGATTGGGAATGGCTGACATTCGGCCGCGTGCGTCCGGCGCACCTGGCGGCGATGATCTACGGCTGGGGCTCGATGGCCGGAGTCGGCACGCTGCTGTGGCTGCAGGCGCGGCTGACGCGGAACCGTCTGCCGTTCCCGACGCTGCTGCCGGCGACGGCGGTGATCTGGAACCTGACTGTGGCTCTCGGCGTGACCGCGATTCTCGCCGGCTACAGCACGAGCATCGAGTGGATCGAGATCCCGCCGGCGACGGCGATCCTGTTCGGCTTCTGCATCGCGGTGATCATCGCGGCTTCCATCAACATGTTCCGCAGCCGCGAGTCCGAACATACCTACGTCTCGCAATGGTATCTGTTCGGCGCGATCTTCTGGTTCCCGCTGCTGTACGTTTCGGCGCAGATCTTCCTGCACACGCCTGCGGCGGTGGGCGCCGTGAAGGCGGCGGCCAACTGGTGGTTCGCGCACAACGTGCTGGGGCTGTGGTTCACGCCGATCGGGCTGGCCACGGTGTACTACCTGATCCCGAAAGTGATCGGGCGCCCGGTGCACAGCTATCATCTGTCGCTGCTCGGTTTCTGGACGCTCGCGATTTTCTACAACTGGGCGGGCACGCATCACCTGATCGGCGGACCGTTGCCGGCGTGGCTGATCACGGTCGGCATCGTCGGCAGCGTGATGATGTTCGTGCCGGTGGTTACGGTGGCGGTGAACCATCACATGACGATGGTGGGCAACTTCCACCACCTGAAGCACAGCCCGACGCTGCGCTTCGTGGTGTACGGCGCGATGTGCTACACGGCGGTGAGTTTCCAGGGTTCGCTGCAATCGCTGCGCTCGGTGAATGAGATCTCGCACTTCACGCACTACACGATCGCGCACGCGCACCTGGGCGTGTACGCGTTCTTCACGATGGTCATGTTTGGCGCCATTTATTACGTGGCCCCGCGGCTGCTGAACACGGAGTGGCATTCGGCCGGCTGGATCCGCGTGCACTTCTGGACGACGGCTGCGGGCATGGCGATCTACTGGCTGGGGCTGACGTGGGCGGGCTGGGAGCAGGGCAGGATGATGAACGATCCGCGCATCCCGTTCCTCGAGATCGTGAAGTTCACGGTGCCGTGGCTGTGGTCGCGCAGCGCGGCGGGCGTGCTGATGACGATCGGACACCTCGCCTTCGCGTGGCTGTTCTGGAACATGCTGCGGCAGCGGGGGGCGTACCTGCCCGGGCCGACGCTGCTGCTGAGGAAAGGCGAGCCGGCCGCCGCGGCCGCGGGAGGTGGCGAATGAACCGCGCGTGGCTGCTGGCCCTGGGCGTGTTCGCGACGATCGTGGCGTCCGTGACGGGACTCGTGCTGCTGCCGGACCGCCAGCTGCGCGGCACGCAGCCGGTGCAGGACGAGGACCGCGGGATCGCGCTGCCCGCAGGGTATTTCGGCGATGCGGAAGAAGGCCGCAAGGTGTATATGGACCTGGGCTGCATTTACTGCCACACGCAGCAGGTGCGGCCGGAAGGATTCGGGGCCGACATCGAGCGGGGCTGGGGCATGCGGCGGAGCGTCGCCCGCGATTACATCCACGACGAGCCGCCGCTGATGGGCACGATGCGCACGGGACCCGACCTGATGAACATCGGCGCGCGCCAGCCGAGCGAGCAGTGGCACTATCTGCACCTGTACGATCCGCGGATCACGTCGCCAGGCTCGATCATGCCGCCGCACCGGTTCCTGTTCGAAGTGCGGCATTCCCCCGACGGGCTGCCGGAAGACGCTGTGCGGCTGCCGGACGAGTTTGCAGAGAGGAAGCCGGCGTGGATCGTGCCCAAGGAGCGCGCGCGCTGGCTGGTGGCGTACCTGAAGAGCCTGGATCACAACTACGAAGTTCCGGAGGCGCGCTGAGCCATGGCGGAGCAGAAAGACACGCAGCGCAGCGGCGAATACCGGCTGAACCTGGAGGCGGCGGAGCGGAAGACGCCGGACGTGATTCCGCTGCACCGCGCCGTGATGCGCGAGATGGCGGAGCCGCAGGACGGTCTGGAGCCCGTGCCGGTGTGGCTGATTCTCGGCTTCCTGACGCTGGCCGGCTGGGCGGGCTGGTACATTGCGATGAACTCGGGCGGCTTCGCGGCGGACCAGTACAACGAGAAAGCGGTGTTCGCGGCCAAGTCCGCGGAGCCGCCGAAGCCCGTGGATCCGATGGCGCTGGGCCGGCGCATCTACAACAACTGCGTCACCTGCCATCAGGAGCAGGGCGAGGGCGTGGAAGGGGCGTTCCCGCCGCTGGCGGGCTCGGAAATCGTGGCGGGTTCCCCAGAACAATTGGCGGCCATTTTGTTGCACGGGCTGCACGGCCCGCTTCGCGTGAAAGGCATCGAGTACAACGGCGAGATGCCCGAATGGGGCTCGAAGCTGAAGGACGAGCAGATCGCTGCGGTGATGACCTACATCCGCGCCTCGTTCGGCAACAGCGCGCCGCCCGTGGGCGCGGATCTGGTGAAGCAGGTGCGCGAGGCGACGGCGTCGCGCGCGAGGCCGTGGACCGAGGCCGAGCTGCGCCAGTTCCGGCTGGGCGGCTGAGACGCGCGGGGGGCGCATGAACCCTGCAGCCACGGCTTCCGGCGCAGCCTGCCAGGCGCCTTCCTGCCATACGGCCTGGCTGAGCGCGACGCCTGCGTCCTGGTGGTGGCGCATCGGCATCTCCGCGTTTCTCGCCATGAACACGATGACGGTGGGGCTGGCCGTCAACACGTCGGAGGCGAGCGAAGGGGAACGGCGGGCCATTCATCTTGCGCTGCTGGCGCTGACGCTGGCCGTGTTCGCGCTGCTCGGCAAGCCGCTGCTGGACGGGCTGACCGGGAACGCGCGGGCGCGGCGTCTGTCGCTGGAGCCGCTGTTCGCGCTGGGGCTGGGCGGTGCGTTCGCGGCGAGCCTGCTGGCCACGTGGCGCGGCGAGGGCGCGGTTTACTACGAGGTCAGTTCGATCCTGCTGGTGATTTACAGCCTCGGGAAAGTGGTGACGGGCGAAGCCGAGCACCGCGCGCTGCAGGCCGTATCGCTGGCCGCCGCCTCTTCCGAAACCTGTCTGGTGGAAGACGCAACCGGCGCGCTGGTCGAGAAGCGCGTCTCTGAAGTCTGCGCCGGCGATCTGGTGGTTGCGCCCGCGGGCGGCGCCGTGGCCGTGGATGGCATTGTCGAGCGCGGCAGCGCCCTGTGCCGCGTGGATGCGGTCACGGGCGAGAGTTTTCTGGCGGGGAAAGCGGCGGGCGATGCCGTCCCCGCCGGCGCGGTGCCCGCGGACGGTGCGCTGTGGGTGCGGGCTTCGGTGGCGGGCGGGCAAAGATCGCTGGATCAGATCGCCGCGGCGATCGAGCGGAGCCGCACCGAGCCATCGCCGCTGGAGCGCACGGCGGCGCGGGCGGCGCTGTGGCTGACGCCGCTGGTGGCGGGCGCGGCCGTGCTGGCCGGGCTGTTCTGGTGGTTCCGCGCGGGCGCCGATGCGGCGCTGATGAACGGGCTGGCGGTGCTCGTCATCGCGTGCCCGTGCGCGCTGGGCTTCGCCACGCCGCTGGCGCTGTGGGCGGCGATGAGCCGGTTCGCGCTGCGCGGCGCGTATTTGCGGAATGGAGAAGCGCTGGAGCGGATCGCGGACTGCGACCTGATCGTGTTCGACAAGACCGGCACGCTGACCGGTGTCGAGCCGCGGCTGGCGGCTTTTGCGGCTGCGCCGGGCAGCCCCTTGGGGCGCGCGGAACTGCTGGAGGCGGCGGCGGCGGTGGAGAGGCTGAGCGGACATCCGATCGCACGGGCCTTCCGCGGATGCGCGCCCGAAGGCAAGCCGCGGTTCGACGTGCGGGAACTGCGGCTGCTGCCGGGGCAGGGCGTGGCGGCCGAGGTCCGCGCGCGGCAGAGCGGGACGGCGCATGAACTGAAGCTGGGGCTGGCGGAGAAGCTGCTTGGGCCGGAGGATGCGCCGGTCTGGGAGGAGTTGCGCGAGAAGGCAGGCGCGGCGCCGGGCGCGCGGCTGCTGGCCGTGGTCGCAGACGGGCGGCTGGCGGCGCTGGCGGCTCTCGAGGAAACTCCTGCGCCCGGCGTGGCCGAACTTTGGGAGGCGCTGCGCGGGCTGGGAATCGACAGCCTGCTCGTGTCCGGCGATGAAGAAGAACGCGTGAAAGCGCTGGGCCACCCGGATGCGCGCGCTTCGATGCAGCCGCTTGAAAAACTGGCGCTGGTGCGCGAACTGCGCGCGCAGGGCCGCCGCGTGCTGTTCATCGGAGACGGGATCAACGACGCGGCGGCGATGGCGGAGAGCCACGCGGCGCTGGCCGTGGAGAGCGGGGCGGCGCTGGCGCGCGAGGTGGCGCACGGGGTTTTGCGGGCTGAGGCCGTGCCGCGGGTGGCGGAGCTCGTCAAGATCGCGCGCGCCGCGCGAAGGCTGGCACGCACGAATCTCGCTTACGCCGCGGCGTACAATCTGACGGGCATTCCCGTGGCGGCGGCCGGACTGCTGCATCCGGTATTCGCGGCGCTGGTGATGACGTGTTCCAGCCTGATGGTGGTGTGGCGCGCGGCAGGTTTTCTCGCTCCGGACCTGGAGGCGCAGGCATGATGAGCGCTTCATCGCGATGGACGGCTCTCGTTCTGGCGCTGTTCGCCGCGGCGCAGGGAGCGCCGTTCGCGTATCAGCGCTGGTGGCTGGGAATGGCATGGCAGCCGGTGGCGCTGGGAACCGTGCTGGCCGCCGCAGCCGTCTACTTCGCCTGGCGCGCACGGTTCCTGCTCTCTTCGCACGCCGACATGCTGATCGTGATGGCGGCGTCCGGCGGCTTCGGCATGTGGCTGGGCGACCGCGTGGATCACTGGATCGATCCGAACGCGCCGTTGTGCCCGCTGCATGATGCGCGGGGCGTGCTGGCGCTGGCAGGCTCGTGGATGACGTGGCTGATGCTCGCTTTCGCCATTCCGCCGTCGATCGCATGGAGCCGGTGCCTGCAGCTGCTGCGCAGAAGTCCGGGGAAGCTCGTGTTTGCGCTTGCGCTCGACATGGGCGGGATGCTCGGCGGGATGATCGCGGCGCATTTCTGGATCGGGCGGGCGTGGGCGCTGCGCCTGCCGCCGCCGGAGCTGGGCATGCACCTGGCCATGCTGGCCGGGATGCTGGCCGGGATGCTGCCGGCGATGTGGGCGCGGGACGCCGCGCTGGCGTTTCTTGCCAACCGGGCGCCGGCAGCGGAGCCGGCACGCCGCGCAGGCGCACTGGCTGGCCCGACGCGCAACAGCTGACGCCGCTTCGCCGCGGCGGACGCCGTCTCTCCCGGAGAATTGACACAAAATCAGAGATTCAGGTATGATGGATTGTTTTATAAAATCCTTTCACGGAGGAGGAGAATGGTTTTTCACCGGAACTTTTCCGCGCTGCTGATTTGCGCACTTGCTTTCTTGAGTCCCTTTGCCCGCGCGGGAGTCATCCTGTCGGAGAATTTCGACCCGGTGAGTCTGCCGTGGACCTTGGTCTCTTCCGGCGGGGTGATCTATGGATGGGATCTCGGCAGTTGCGGGATGGCGCTCAACATGACGGGAGGGACGGGCGATGTTTTTTGCGCAAACAGCGATCTGGGCGGCCCGGGCGCCTTCGATCTGTCCCTGATCTCGCCTGTTCTGGATCTTTCGGGCGCCGGCAGCGCCTCTCTCTCGTACCGGGCGGACTACCAGAATTCTCTCGGCCAGGACACTCTGGATCTCGATGTCAGCACCAACGGCGGGGTTGGCTGGATCAACGTCCTGCGCTGGCAGGAGAGTCACGGGGGGGCTTACCCTCAATGGGGCGTGGCCGTGACGGTGGATCTCACGCCGTACCTGTCTCCGAATTTCCGCTTCCGCTGGCGTTACTATGATCCCAACTATTACGCCCTGGCGTGGTACTTCCAACTCGATGATATTCAGGTGACGACCGGCGCCGCGCCGGAGATCCCCGAGCCGGGCACGGCAGCCCTCCTTGCGTGCGGGCTGAGCTGGCTGCTCCTGTGGCGCCGGCGGCGCTGAGCCGGCTGTCCGGCGATTCATGCCGGTGAAGCGGGTGTGCGTGCCCGGGGCTGTGCTTTACCATAGAGAGTTCAGGGAGGCGCGCCATCGTCAAGGCATGCGTGCTCGCTTCGTCGAGCGCCGGCAATTCGATCTTCATCTCTACGGAGCGGACCCGGATCCTCGTTGACGCGGGAATCAACCGCAAGGAGACGTTCCACCGGCTGGCCGCGATCGGGGAAGATCCGCACAGGCTCGATGCGATCTTCATCACGCACGAGCACTCGGACCATATCGCTGGTCTGCCGGTGATCAACCGCAGCCTGGGAGCGCGCGTGCCCGTGTTCGCCACGCACCGGACGGCGCCGCTGCTCGACTGGGGCGGGTCGCCCGCGCCGCCGGTGGAGACGTTTCAGGCGGGGGCAGCGTTCGAGTTCCGCGACCTGCGCGTGCAGTCTTTCACGCTGCCGCACGACGCCACAGATCCGGTCGGCTACACGTTCACCGCCCAAGGCATCAAGATCGCCATCGCCACCGATCTCGGCTACCTCCCCGAAAGCGTCAAGCACCACCTGCGGGGCGCCCACTTCCTGCTGCTGGAATCGAACCACCACCCGGATCTGCTGAAGGTGGGTCCATACCCCTGGCACCTGAAACAGCGGATCCTCTCCCGGCTGGGGCACCTGTCGAACGACGCCGCGTGCGAGTACATCGCGTCCGAGCTGTCCGACGAAACGCAGATGCTCGTGCTCGGGCACCTGAGTGAGCAGAACAACACGATCTGGGACGCGGAGCTTTCCGCCCGGCAGGCGCTGCGGCAACGGGGTCTGGAGCCGAAGCTGGTGGTGGTGGAGCCGCGGTGTCAGTCTGAAGTCTTTCAACTGTAAGAGCAAGTGTCATGATTGCGCGTTACACCCGCCCCGAAATGGGGCGCATCTGGAGCGACCAAAACCGGTTTCAGCAGTGGCTGGAGGTCGAACTGGCGACTGCGGAAGTTCTGGCTGAACGGGGCGAGGTGCCCGCTGAGGCGGCGCGGCTGCTGCGCGAGCATGCTGCGTTCAGCGTGGAGCGGATCCGGGAGATCGAAGCGGAGGTCCGCCACGACGTGATCGCCTTCACTACTTGCGTAGCAGAGACGATGAAGGCCAAAGGGCATGGCGAGGCTTCGCGGTGGCTGCACTATGGTCTTACTTCGAATGATGTAGTAGATACAGCGCAGGCGCTGCTTCTGAAGCAGTCCGCCGGGTTGATCCTGGCGGGAATGGACCGTCTGGCGGGGGTGCTGCGCCGCCGCGCGTTCGAGTTCAAGGACACGCTGGCGATTGGGCGCACGCATGGGGTGCATGCCGAGCCGATCACGTTCGGCTTGAAGCTGGCTTTGTGGTACGACGAGTGTCTGCGCGCCCGCGGCCGGGTGGAGGCTGCGGCTGAGGATCTGCGGTTCGGAAAGCTGTCGGGCGCGGTGGGGAATCTGGCGCATCTGGCGCCGGAGGCGGAACAGGCGATCTGCGAGCGGCTTGGACTGAAAGCGGCGCCTGTGGCGAGCCAGGTGATTTCGCGGGACCGGCATGCGGCGCTGGTGAGCGCTCTGGCGCTGGTATGCGCCCTGTGCGAGAAGATTGCGCTGGAGATCCGGCACCTGCAGAGAACGGAGGTGCGCGAGGCGGAGGAGCCGTTCGCCGAGGGGGCGCAGAAGGGTTCGAGCGCAATGCCGCACAAGCGGAACCCGGTCGTGTCCGAGCAGATCTGCGGGCTGGCGCGGGTGGTGCGCGCCAACCTGCAGGCGGCGTTTGAAAACATCGCGCTGTGGCACGAGAGGGACATTTCGCACTCGAGCGTGGAACGGGTGATTCTGCCGGACTCCTGCATTCTCACCGACTATCTGCTGGACCGGACGGTTTGGCTGGTGGAGGGGATGCGCGTCTTCCCCGAGCGGATGAAACGCAACCTGGACATGACGAAGGGGCTGGTGTTCTCCGGGCAGCTGCTGCTGGATCTGACCGCGGCGGGGATGCTGAGAGAGGACGCCTACCGGCTGGTGCAGAGGGAGGCGATGAAGGCGTGGCGGGAGGAGGGCGACTTCCGCGCCGCCATCGAGCAGCATCCTGACATCCGCAAGTATCTGACTCCAGAGCAGATCCAGCATTCCTTCTCGCCGGAGCGGCAATTGCGGCACGTGGATGCGATCTTCGTGCGGGTGTTCGGGGAGGGCGGGAACGCGGGTAGATGAAGAAACTGAAACCTAAGGCTCTGATCTGAAATTCGTGGGTTCAATTCCGCCCACTTAGGGTTAAACTATTGCCGGAGGCTTCTGGTTCGGCCCTTGCAGCCGGCCAGGCGCCGAGGTTGTATCCGATGCGAACCCGACTTTCCGCCGGGGCGGCGAAGCCGCCGGTTGCGGCCCAGATGAAGGCGCCGCAGCGGATGGCTCGCGTCCTGCTGGCCGATGATGACCCGACTGCCCGTCTGACCCTGCAAACGGTTCTGGAGGCAGGGGGTTATCATGTGGACTCTGCGGCCAGCGCCGCCGAAGCCGTGAGCCTGCTGGATCAGTCCGAGTACGAACTGGTGCTGACCGATCTGGCCATGGAATCTCCGCAAGCCGGCCTGCGCGTGCTGGCTCATGCCCGGATGAAGGACTACCGTCCCGCCACGGCGCTGGTCACATCCTGGAGGGGGCGGATGCCGAAAGGCGGCCACAAGACGCCCGGCCGGATGCTGGTGGAAGCCGCGGATGTCCCGGAACTGCTGGGGCAGGTGGCCAATCTCATCAGCTCGCGGGCCTCGCGCAGGGTTCGCCGGACCCGCAAGTCTTAACCGGGCAAACCCTCAGCCCGGATCACCTGCTCGAAACCATCGAGATTGCCGGCGAAGAAGTGATCGCGCGCCTCGACCCAGTGCAGGCGCTTTGGCCCCCAGAGCCGGTCATAGACGAGCTGCAGCTGCTCGCGGGGTCCGAATTCGTCATTTGTAGAATGAATGAACACCCGCAGCACCGGGCACTGGTCCACAATGCCGTACTGGCGGTAGATGGTGGGGAAACCAACCACGTAGACCCTGCGTGCGCCCTGCCAGCACTGGAGGGCGACGCGGGAGCCGAAGCTGAAGCCGGCGATGACGAGCGGCAGGCCGGGATAGCGGGCGGCGAGAAAGTCGCGCGCCGTCCGGGCGTCGTCGACCTCTCCCCGGCCATGATCGTGCTGGCCCTCGCTCAGATGAACGCCGCGGAAGTTGAAGCGCAGGGTGACGGCGCCGAGCTGGCGCAGGGCGCGGGCCATGCGGTAGACGACCTTGTTGTGCATGGTGCCGCCGCCGAGCGGGTGGGGATGGAGCACGAGGGCGGCGGCGCGCGGCTCGCCCGAGCCGGGCTCTTCGAGCAGGGCCTCGAGGCGTCCGGCGGGGCCGGCCAGGAACAGGGTCTCCATGCGCCGCGTCATGATCAGTTGGTGCGGTAGTTGGTGAACTGCATGTCGATGCCGAAGTCCCGCTGCCGCAGCATGGCGATGATTTCCTGCAGCGTGTCGCGATCCTTGCCGGAGACGCGGACCAGATCGCCCTGGATGGAGGCCTGCACCTTCTTTTTGGTGTCCTTGATGGCCTTGACGATCTCGCGGGCCTTCTCGATGGGGATGCCCTGCTGGAGGGAAATTTCCTGGCGCACGGTGCTGCCGGCGGCGGGCTGGACCGCGCCGTAGGAGAGAGCCTTCAGGGGCACGTTGCGTTTGACGAGCTTGCCCTGGAGGACCTCGACGACGGCCTTCAGGTGGAAGTCGTCAGAGGAGGACACGATGATCTTGTGCTCCTTCTCGTTCAGCTCGATGTGGCTTTTCGAGCCCTTGAGGTCGTAGCGCTGGCTGATCTCCTTCATCGCCTGATGGATGGCGTTGGACACCTCGGGCATTTCGACTCGGGAGACGATGTCAAAGCTGTTGTCGGGCATAGATCGGAGTTTCTCTTCGAGGGTAGCGCGGGCGGCCTCAGTGGCCAAGCGCGATGAGGATCTTCTCGGAAATCTCTTCCACCAGAGCGGGCAGGCTGCGGTCGAGGGCGAGGGTGACGGCGGCGCGCACGGCTTCGGGATCGATCTCCGGCTTCGCAGGGGGCGCGAGCGGGGCGCGCGGGGGCTCGGGCGGAGGCGGTTCGGGGACGCTGTCGGCGAACAATCCGCGGGCGAAGCGGGCGCGGTCGATGAGCGGGCGGATCGTGTCCAGAACGACCGACGCTTCGAAAGGCTTCTTCAGGACGGCGTCGCAGCCGGCGCGGCGGGCTTCTTCTTCGTCCACAGGTTCCAGAAGACCGGCGATGAGAACGACGCCCGCATGGCGGTGCGTTTCGTGCCGCTTGATGTAGCGGCACAGTTCGTAGCCGGAGCGCTGCGGGAGGAAGACGTCGGCGAGAACCAGATCCGGCTGGATCTCGTCGAGCCGCGCCACCGCGGCGTCGCCGTCGACGACGGTGACCACCTCGTAGCCCTCTTCGCGAAGAATGCGCTCGCCCATGCGCTGGGCATGCGGACTGTCGTCGGCGAGCAGCACGCGGACAGGGACCGGCACGAGCTTATTTCTTCTCCTTGCCGTTCGGCTTCGCCTGGGATGAGGATTTCGCCTTCTTCGAGTTCTTCCCGTCCTGTTTGGCGGGCGCTGCGGGCTGGGCGCTTTCCTGGCCTGCGGCGGGCGGCTGGGCGGAGGCGCTGCCGCTCTGCTGCGAGCTCTGCCGCGCGTCGGGCAGCGTGTCGAGCGCGGTGCTGGACGCGGGCGTTTCGGTGGAGATGGTCACGTCGGTGACGCCGCCTTCGCCGCCGGTGACTGCCAGGACGTTGGGCGGCACGGTGGGCCGCAGCCGCTCCATGGCGGGCTGGCCGCTCCTGGCCGCGCGGCTGACGTCAGGCGACTTGGAGAACGGCCCCCACATGCGGGCCCAGATTCCCTTCTTCGTGGCGTTTTCCAGCTCGTATTTCATCCGCGCATAGGCGACTGGATCGGGCTCGGGGATGTCGGCCTCGAGTTCTTCGAGTTTGCGCCTGGCCTGATCGACCAGCGGGCTGAGAGGATACTCGCGGACGATCCGCTGAATGGTGGCGATGCCCTTCTGGCGGAACCGCGGCCCCATGCGCAGGTAGCTGTCGCCGAGCCGCCAGAGAGCCTGGTCGGCCCCGCTGTACAGCGGATAGTGGTCGGTGAGGGCCTGCAGGCGGTTGGAGGCGGCGCTGAGGGAGCCTTTCTGGTGGTAGAAGGCGCCGACGCGGTACTCGCCTTCGCTGAGGACTTCCTGAATCTCGCGGAGCTTCTGCGCCGCCATCGGGGCGAAGCGCGAGTTGGGGAACTGCGTCAGCACCTGGCGGCATTCTTCTTCGGCGCGCAGGGCGTGGGTGGAGTCGCGGTCGGGCTTCTCCATCTGCCGGTAATGGATGTCGCAGATCTTCATCTGCGCCTCGGCGGACTCTTCCAGCGTCGGGTAGAAGAGGATGAAGTCCTTGTACTCGGCCTCGGCCTGGGCGAGCGCGTGGGAGCCGCCTTCGCGCATCCAGGAGTCGGCGATGGCGAGCTTCGCTTTCGGCAGGAACTCCGAGGAGTCGTAGGTGTTCATCAGGGTGTTGAGGGTGAGGCGGGCCACTTCATAACGGCCTTTCTCGATGTCCCTGACGGCCTTGTCGAACAGGACCTTGTCGGGCTGCTGCGTGTCCTGCGTGATGGGGTTTTCGTATTTTCTGCCCCGGCAGCCGCCTGCCAGAAGCAGGCTGGCGAGGACAGCAGCAAGCCAGAGCGCCTGCCGTGTGGGGTGTCCGTTCATCTTCGGTTTCACCTCTGCGATCCAGATTCCTTCCGGGTGCGAACAGCCTCAGGCGCGCCGGGCGAGAGCCTTTTCCGCCGCCTGCCGCATGGCCGCCAGAGCCTGTGCAGGATCAGCCGCGCCCAGGACGCTTGTGCCGGCGACCACCCAGTCAACGCCGGCCTCCGCCACCATACCTACATTATCCAACGTCACGCCGCCGTCGATCTCGATGGCGAACCCGAGGCCGAGCCGCGAGCGCCACTCGCGCAGGGCGCGCACCTTGTCCAGCACATACGGGATGAACTTCTGGCCGCCATAGCCGGGGTTGACGCTCATCAGCAGGACGTAGTCGACCAGAGGCAGGACGTGCTCGAGCGTGGAGATGGGAGTTGCCGGATTGAGGACCGCGCCGGCGCGGGCGCCTTCGGCCTGGATGGCGCGGATGGTGCGGTCGATGTGGGGGCAGGCTTCGACGTGAACCGAGACCAGATCGGCGCCGGCTTCGACGAAGCGGGGCGCGTACGAGTCGGCGTCCGTGATCATCAGGTGCACGTCGAACTGGAGGCGGGTTCTGCTGCGGAGCGATTCGAGCACCGGAAGGCCAAAGGAAATGTTGGGGACGAAATGGCCGTCCATCACGTCGAAGTGCAGCATGCGGGCGCCGGCCGACGCCACCTGTTCCAGCTGTTCGCCGATGCGCGTGAAGTCCGCCGCCAGCAGGGAGGGAAGAATCTCGAACATGCGCAGGCACTCTCACTCTATCACGGCGGCGAAAAAGCCATCGCCGGGATCGCGGCCCGGGACGCGGAGCACCATGCGTTTCACGCGCCTGGCAGCGGCCCGCAGAACCACCTGTTCGTTCTCCTCCGGCTCAAGCGAGCAGGTGGAGTACACGAGCCTGCCGCCGGGCTTCAGGCACTGCAGCGCTTCGCGCAGGATGGCTTCCTGCCGTTGCGACTGGCGTGCGAGTTCTCGAGGAGAGACGCGCCACCGGATCTCGGGGTTGCGCCCGAGCGTACCGGTACCGGAGCAGGGCGCGTCGACCAGGATCTTGTCGAATACGGGGCCGAAAGGCAGTCCGCGGGCGGCGTCGGCCTGCACGCGGGGGCACGGGGCGAGGAACGCGCGCAGGCGGGCGAGGCTCGCGTCGCAGGCCACGGCTTTCACGCCGGATTCCAGCGCCTGGAGCGTCTTGTTGCCCGGAGCGGCGCAGACGTCGAGAAAGCGCTCGCCGGGGCGGAGCTCGAGCAGCGGGACGATGGACTGCGCGCCGGCGTCCATAGAGCGGCCATCCCGCACGCCCGGGTCGGGCTCCTCGAGGGCGGCGCGCGCTGCAAGGCGCGCGTCTTCCTCTCCCAGAGTGCGTTTCCACTTTTCCAGCAGCCAGGCGGGCATGGAGAACTCGAGTTCTTCGCCGGGCCAGTGCTCCGGCAGCGGAGGGAGCCGCCGGAGGACGGCGTTGACGAAGCCTGCGGCCTGCGGTTTACGGCCCTGCTTGACCAGTTCGACGGACTCGTCCACCGCGGCGTGGCGCGGGACGCGGTCGAGGAAGCGGAGCTGGAACGCGCCCATGCGCAGGGCGCGGAGGACGGCCGGATCGAGCTTCTCCAGAGGGCGCGCGGATGCCTGACGGATCAGCCAATCGAGCTGCGCCCGGCGACGGAGCACTCCGTAGACGATCTGCGTGGCGAGCCCGGCGTCGCGCGGGTCCATGCCGCGCAGCGCCTCCAGCAGGGCGATGTCGGACTTGGCTCCGCGCTCGACGCGGGCCAGAACATCAAACGCCGCTCGGCGGGCGGGGCTCACACTCCTTACAATAAGAATTTGGAGCTCGAAAAAGCCATTCTGCGCCGGGTGGGGCAGGCCGTCACGCGGTTCGGCATGATCCGCGAGGGCGACCGTATCGCGGTGGGTTTCTCCGGCGGCAAAGATTCCTTCACCCTGCTTTCGGCGCTGCTGCTGCTGCAGAAACGCGCGCCGGTGCGGTTCAGCGTCTGCGCCTTCACGATCGACCAGGGCAAGTTCCTGTCGCCGGTCGAGCCGTTCCGCGATTGGATGCGCGAGCAGGGGGTCGAGTGGACCTGCCGCGTGGACAATCCTTCGCTGCGGCTGCTGGCGGAGCAGCCGGATCACGGGTGCGACCTGTGCAGCCGGTTCCGGCGGCGGGCGGTGTATGCGCTGGCCCGCGAGCTGGGAGCGAATGTGATTGCGCTCGGGCACACGGCGGACGACCTGTGCGAGTCGTTCCTGCGGAACGCGATGTTCACGGGCCGTCTGGCGGCGCTGCCGCCGGTGGTGTGGTCGCGGAAGCGCGAGTTCCGCCTGATCCGTCCGCTCATTTACGTGACGGAGGATTTGACCCGCGCCTGGGCGGAAGCCTCCGGAGCGCCGGTGATTCCCTGCGGCTGCTCGCTGAAGACGGGCACGGTGCGGAGGTCGCTGCGCAGCATTCTGGCCGAGCTCGAACAGGAGCATCCCCACCTGAAGGGGACGCTGTTGAATGCTCTGGGCAATGTGGAAGTCAGCCGCCTGCTGGACGCCCGCTATTTCCAGGCAGAAGAAGAAGGGCAGCCCGCCGAAGCCGGCCCTCTGCCCGTTTTGCATGACCCCGCATTCACAGAGTTGTAATCCATCCGCCGTTGACTCCAGCCTGAGTCCGTTTGCGATAATTCGGTTTCCGGGCCAGGAGAGGGCCGCTCCGGAAGCGGCAAAGGATCAGGAACGCGCATGAGGCTCGTACCGCGGACTGAGAAGTTCTTCCACTTTTTTATCGATCAGGCCAACCTCATTCATGAGGCGGCGCAGATCTTCCGTAAAGCCGTCGAGAATGGCTCGGCGTCGCTGCCTGATGCAGAGGTCGCCATCGCGCGGCTGGAGCAGAAGGGCGACGAAATCATCCACGAAGTTTTTACGCGGCTGAACCAGACGTTCATCACGCCTCTGGATCCGGAAGACATCCACTCGCTGGCCTCGCACATGGATGATGTCCTGGACGCGATGGAAGAGGCGGTGCACCGGATCGTGGCCTACAGGATCGTGACGATCCCGAAGCCGGTGGTGGAGGTGGGCCATATTCTGGAGAACTGCGCGGTGGTTCTGCAGAAGGCCTTTGCGGCGCTGTCCGACGACAAGCCGCTGCTCGAGCACGCCATCGAAATCAACCGCCTGGAGGATCAGGCGGACCACCTGATCCGGGCTGCGGTGGCGGAGCTTTTCGAGACGGAGAAGGATCCGATCACGCTGATCAAGCTGAAGGAGATCTACGAGTATCTCGAACTGGCCACCGACTATTGCGAAGACGTCGCTGATGCGCTGCAGAACGTGATCGTGAAGAACGGCTGATCCCAGGGTCATGGACTCCGCCCTCCTGCTGGTCTCCTTCATCGTCTTCGTAGCGCTCGTCTTTGATTTCATCAACGGATTCCACGACGCGGCCAATTCCGTGGCGACGATCGTCGCCACGCATGTTCTGTCACCTTTCCAGGCGGTGCTGTGGGCGGCTTTCTGGAACTTCATCGCCGCGGTGCCGCTGCTGTTCTTTCATGAGGCGGGGGTGGCGAAGACCGTCGGGGCGGGCATGGTGGACATCAGGCTCGTCACCGAGATGGTGGTGCTTGCCGGGCTGATCGGGGCGATCTTCTGGAACCTGTTCACCTGGTATTACGGGCTGCCCTCGAGCTCTTCCCACGCGCTGATCGGCGGCTACGCGGGCGCGACGATGGCCAAGGTGGCGGCGACGCGCGGCATCGGATCGACGTTCGACGCGATCGTGCCCTCCGGATGGATCTCCACGGTGGCGTTCATCTTCATCGCTCCCATGATCGGTCTGGCGCTTGGCTACGTGCTGATGGTGATGGTGTTCTGGATGTTCCGGCACTCGTCGCCACGGAAGATGGACCGCTGGTTCCGGCGGCTGCAGCTGGTCAGCTCCGGGCTGTTCAGCTACTCGCACGGCGCCAACGACGCGCAGAAGACGATGGGCATCATCACGAGCGTGCTGGTGGCAGCCGGGTACCTGAAAGAGTTCGACGTGCAGTGGTGGGTGGTGCTGTCTGCGCACGCGGCGATTGCGCTGGGAACGATGAGCGGCGGATGGCGGATCGTGCACACGATGGGCGCGCGCCTCACGCGGCTGAAGCCGAGAGGGGGCTTCTGCGCGGAGACGGCCGGAGCAATCGCCATTCTTTTCCCGACGTATCTGAAAGTTCCCGTCTCCACCACGCACGTCATCACCGGCGCAATCGCGGGCGTCGGCTCCATCCAGCGGCTGAAGGCCGTGCGGTGGGGACTGGCGACCAACATTCTGTGGGCGTGGGTGCTCACCATTCCCATGTCGGCGCTGGTGGGCGCGTTCAGCTTCCTGCTGATCTACTGGCTGACCGGCCGCGCGTAGGAGTCATGCCGAACCGCCCGCGCACCGTCCGCAGTCCGCTGTTCCGCAAGATCCTCGTCGGCGCTTGCCTGATCGTGTTCGCCATGGGCGGGCTTGCCGACCTGCTGATGTCGCGTTACACGCAACAGAGCGAGGAGGGCGCGGTGCAGCGCAGCCTTCTGGCAGCAGCGCGGATCCTGGCCCGCGAACTGGAGTCTCTTTCTTCTGACGTGCTGTCGGACTGGGTGCATGACACCGACCGGCGGCTGGCGGCGCGCGTGACCATCGTGGCGCTCGATGGCGCAGTGCTGGCCGAATCGCGCCGCGAGCCGGGCTCGATGGAGAACCATGCCCGGCGGCCTGAAATCGAGGCCGCGATCCGGAACGGACTCGGCGTCGCCAAACGTCACAGCACCAGCGTGAACCGGGATTTCCTTTATCTGGCCGTGCCGGCGCGTCTCAGCGGCGGTTCGCCTGTGGTGGTGCGCCTGGCTGCGCCGCTGGAGACGATCCAGAGCGCGGTCAGCGAGAACCGGTGGCGGATCTTGCGAACGACCCTTGTGTTGGCGTTCGCCGTGCTGGTGGCCGCCTACGTGTTCACGCGCTCCCTGACACGGCGCATCCACCGCATCCAGGGCGCTGCCGAGGCGCTAGCGGCCGGGGATTTCGAAGACGGTCTCGCCATGCAGGATTCGGGCAAAGACGAACTGGGCGCGCTGGCGGCCTCGCTGCACCGCATGGCGGGCAATCTGCTCGAGATGGTCGATCTTGTGCGCGCGGAATCGGCGCGGCGCGATGCGATTCTGTCCAGCATGCGCGAGGGCGTGCTGGCCGTGGACCAATCGCTGCGGATCACGTTCTGCAACGAAGCGTTCCTGCAGGCGGTGGCCGTGAGGCAGACGCCCGATCCGGGCACGCCACTCGAGCAGGTTTCGCCCGACAACGCGCTGCTCGAGCCGCTGTGGCAGGTGCTCGAGCAGGGCGAGACCGTGCGCGCGAAGATCTCGTTTCCCGCCACTCCCGGCCGCAGCTACGAGCTGTACGCCAAGCCGCTGGAGCTCAACCGGCAGAAGGGCGCGCTGGCCATTCTGCACGACGTGACGGAGATCGAAAGGCTCGAGCGGGTGCGGCGCGATTTCGTCGCCAATGTCTCGCACGAGCTGCGCACGCCGCTCACCGCGATCCGCGGCTATGCAGAGACGCTGCTGGACGGAGCGATCGACGACGCGGAGCACAACCGCAAGTTCCTCGAAGTGATCCGGTCCAATGCCATCCGGCTGACGAACATCGCCTCCGATCTTCTCGTACTGAGCGAGCTGGAGCAGCACCGCGCCTCGCAGGAGGCGACAGAAGCGGTGCCCGTGCAGGCGGTGATCGAGACCGCGATCCGCACGGTGGAATCCTCAGCGCGGATCCGGCAGATCCGGATCCAATCCCAGCCCACGGATCTCTGCGTGCGCGCGCTGCGCTTCCGGCTCGAGCAGGCTCTGGTGAACCTGGTGGACAACGCCGTGAAGTTCAGCCCGCCGGACACCGAGGTGCGGATCGAGTGCAACCGCACGGTTGACGGGATGGTGGAGATCCACGTCATCGATCAGGGCATCGGCATCCCGGAAGAGGACCTGCCGCGGATCTTCGAGCGCTTCTACCGCGTCGACAAGGCCCGTTCGCGCGAAGCAGGCGGCACGGGCCTGGGACTGTCGATCGTCAAGCATATCGCAGAGCTGTTCGGCGGCGGCGTGCGGGTGAAAAGCAGGCTGAACGAGGGCTCGACCTTCACGCTCAGCTTCCCGGCTGCATGAAAAAGCGCAGTTTCAGAGCGGGCGCGCGATTCCGGCGGCAGCCACGGGAGTTACTCTGAAAGTATCCATGCGCCTTGGCATCGATTTCGGCACAACGCGGATCGTGGCGGCTGCCGCAGACCGCGGCAACTATCCCGTTGTGGCGTTCGAGTGCCCGGACGGGACGGCGCGCGAGTGGGCGCCTCCGCTGATCGCCGTGCAGCAGGGCAAGCGGCTGTACGGATGGGACGCCTGGGCCGCGCAAGGCGCCGAGGGCGCGACGGTGATCCGCTCCATCAAGCGCGTGCTGGCGTACTCGGGGCCTGAGACGCTGGTGGAGCTGGCCGGGGAGACCGTGCGGCTGGGGACGCTGCTGGCTGAACTGCTCGCCTGGCTGAGGGATGTGCTGCTGCACCGATCCTCGCTGCCGAGGCGCGGAGCGGATTCGCTGGAAGTGCTGCTGGGCGTGCCGGCCAATGCGAACTCGAACCAGCGGTTTCTGACGGCGGAGAGTTTCCGCGCGGCGGGATTCCGCGTGCTCGGGCTTCTCAACGAGCCCTCGGCGGCGAGCGTCGAGTTCTCGCACCGCCTGGGCGCAGACGGGCATTCCGTGCCGCAGCGGATTCTCGTCTACGACCTCGGCGGGGGCACGTTTGATGCGTCGCTTGTGTACCGCGACGGGCAGGCGCACATTGTGGAGGCGACGGAGAGCATCCCCACGCTGGGCGGCGACGATTTCGACGACGTGCTGGCGACGCTGGCGCTCGAGAAGGCGGGTCTTGCAGAACAGCGCGATTCGCTGTCGCAGGCAGAAGAGTTTCTCCTGCTGGAAGAGTGCCGCGAGAAGAAGGAGTCGCTGCACCCCAACACGCGCCGGCTGATGATCGATCTGGACCGCGTGCGCGCGGGGTGGCCGGTGGTGGCGGTGCCGGTGGCGGAGTATTACGAGCAGCTGGCGCCGCTGGTGGAGGAGACTCTGCACGCCACGGAAGACCTGCTGGAGCGGGCTCCGGACACGGCGCCGGTGACGCTTTACATCACGGGCGGCGCGAGCGAGCTGCCGCTGGTGAGCCGGCTGCTGCGGGAGCGGTTCGGGAGGCGCGTGAAACGCTCCGCCTACACGCGCGCCGCCACGGCGATCGGCCTCGCCATTCAGGCCTCGGCCCATGCGCCGGCGGCGCTGCGGGAGCGGTTTACGCGGTTTTTCGGCGTCTGGCGCGAGGCCGAAGAGGGGCGCGTGATCGTGTTCGATCCGCTGTTCGAACAGGGACTGGAGCTGCCTGCGCCGGGCGCGCCGCCGCTCAGCCGGACGCGCCGCTACTCGCCCGCCCACAACATCGGGCACTTCCGGTATCTGGAGTGTTCGCACCGCGGTCCTTCGGGCGAGCCCGCCGGAGACGTCACCTCCTGGGACGAGATCCGTTTTCCGTTCGATCCCCGGCTGGCCTCGGTGGCGGATCTTGAGAAGATCCCCGTGGAGCGGAGCCAGGAGGCGATGCGTCAGCTGATCGAAGAGACATACTCGGTGGATTCCAGCGGCTCGGTGACCGTGGTGATTGCGAACCTGACCGCCGGTTACCGCCGCGAGTACCGCCTCGGCCAGTGGGCGGCGGCGCAGAAGACGATCCGCCGCACGCAGCCTGCCGCCCGCGGACGCCGCCGCGCCGCCCCGCGCTAGGAAAAGGGGACAGGAACACAATTCCCCTTTTCGCCCCCGGGCTGCGATGCTGAAACCGCCGCTGGCGGAGAAGGCGGGAGGCAGCACAGCCGGATGTTGCCTCACTGCGGGGCGTGAGCACTCCTTCAGGGGAGTGTGATGACTCAGGAGACGGCCGCGAGCAGGCGGTCTGGTTTTGCGGGCGGACGTCCGCGCGGCCGCATATGCAGATCGCGTTCGAACTGCCGGCTGAGCTGTTCGACAAAGGACTCCGACCCGAATGGAAGTCCTCTCAGAGTGGCCTGCCGGAGGCGCTCCATCCAGGCCTCCTCGTTGATTCCAAACCGGAGGACCTCGCGCCAGCGCTCGGGCGTGTAGTGGCGGGCCCACGCAGACAAATCAATCCTGCCCGAGGGATCCTTGCCGTTCAGGTGGATGGCAGCAGTCGACCAGCGATAGCGCCACGCCTCCGCGACCATGCCTGCCCGCACGGGATTCCGCTCAACATACGCCATCACGGCCATGGTGGCCGCATCGTCGAGAGCGCTGGAGTAGAAGCGTTCCTGCCAAAGGTGGCCGCATCCGTTGCGCAGGAAATTGGCAGCACGCGAGAAATCCGATTGCAGCCGTCCCATGGCCCTGGCCAAAGACTCCTGGTCCGGCGGCACCGCCACGATGTGAACGTGGTTGTCCATCAGGCAGTACGCCAGAATGCGAACCTGGTACTTGCCGAAATACTCGAAGAGGCGCTCCAGCCAGGCGAGGCGGTCCTTGTCATTGAAGAACACCGTTTGCCGGTTGTTGCCTCTCTGCGTGATGTGATGCGGCAACCCCGGCGCGACGAAACGGGCTTTGCGCGGCATGACAATGAAACAGTGGGCTGGAAAGGCCAAGTTTCTCAGCCCGGGCGCTGCCGAAAAAGGGGAATTGTGTTCCTGTCCCCTTTTAGGAGCGGAGGAAGGTGATGCTCTGTTTGAGGCTCGCGAGCGGGTCGCCGGGCCACCAGTCCTGTTCGACGATGTAGTGGCGGACGCCGGCTTGTTCGCAGGCCTTGAGGATGTCCGGCCAGTTGAGCTCGCCGTTGCCGACCTCTTTGAAGGCCTCGCGCGGGACCTTGCCCTCGTTGTATTCGACGGCCGTTCCGCGGGCGATGTCTTTGAGATGAACCAGCGAGACGCGGCCCTTCAGCCGGCGCAGCATCGCTGCAGGGTCCTCGCCGCCGATTTTCAGCCAGAAGGTGTCGATCTCGAAGTGCACGAGCTTCGGATCGAAGCGTTCCACCAGAGTGTCGAAGGGGCGCCTGCCGCCGGCGGGGTCGAACTCGAACGAGTGGTGGTGGTAGCAGAGCTGGATGCCGTGTTTGCGGCAGGTCTCGCCGGCCTTGTTCATCTGATCGGCGAACCTCTCATAAAAGCCGGGCGCGTCGCGCTCGGGTTTGCCGACGTAGGCGATGACGGCGAAGCGGACTCCCTTTGCGGGCAGCGGTGCGATGGCTTCGTCGAGCGTCTGCGGTGCGCCGGCGGGCGCCGACGCGCCGGGCGGCCGGCCCATGACAAGCGGCAGTTCCAGACCCACGCTGGGCGTGGAGAGTTTGAGTTCCTTCAGGTGCGGCTCGAGCTGTGCGAGCTGACCCCGGCCGGGCTCAACGAACTCATAGCCCATGCCGGCGATGGCCGCCAGCGTGCCGCGCGGATCCTTGGGCATCAGCGTGCGGACGGTGTAGAGCTGAACGCCCAGAGGGCGCGTGAACTTCGCGGCGAGCAGCGGCAGCGCGGAGGAAGCCAATACGCTTCGGCGGGTGATGCGGATCATGCTCCGATGCTATCACCTCGCGTAGAAGATGAAACGGCCGTAATAGCCCGATGTCATCGGGTGCTTTTCATTCCAGACGTAGTTGAAGTCCCGCGCCGTATAACGGCTGAGCACGCGCGTGCCGAGTTCGGCCTCCGCGAGCGGAACGAACGGGTCGTACCATTTCGTCGCGCCGGGGAGGGCGTCGTCAGGCAGCACAGCCTTGCGGACTTCCAGCGCGAGGGCGCCGGGGACGTAGACGCGGGCGCCTTCCGGCCGCACTTCCATCTGAATGTCTGCATGGACCGTGCGCAGCACGCGGCCGAGAAACATGCCGTAGCGGTCGCGGAGAAACGATTCGACGGCGCGCCTCTGCGCAGGCGCCGGAGCGTCGATGAAGAGAACGCTTTCGCGCGTCGAGTACCCCATGGAGAGAGTGCCCTCGCCGCGCAACGCAACCACAGCCCGGGTTCCGGCCAGCGGAACGCCGCCGTACTCGCCTTCCTGGAAATGCCAGGCGAGAATCGCTTCGCGCCCGCCGGTCTGGCTTTCGCCGGACCATTCGCAATAACAGCCGTGAACGTGATTCGAACGGTCCTCGACGTAGAGGCCCTGGATGACGCCGCCCTGCAGCAGCAGGGCCAGAAGCAGTGCTCCGCCCATCAGACCCTCCTGTCCTTTTTTCTGCCGCAACCGGCGCGCGCCGTCAAGCGTGGGCGACAATGCTGGAAAGATGTACCGCGGGCGGTTTGCTCCTTCTCCGACAGGACCGCTGCATTTCGGGTCGCTGGTGGCGGCGGTGTGCTCCTGGCTGGATGCACGGGCGCACGGCGGCGAGTGGCTGGTGCGCATCGAAGACGTCGACGAATCGCGCTGCCGCCCGCACTGGGGAGACGAGATCCTGCGCACGCTGGAGCGGTTCGGGCTGTTCTGGGACGGGTCCGTGGTCTGGCAGACGCAGCGGAAGGAAGCGTACCGGCATGCGCTGGAGAGGCTCAGGCGCGCGGGGCTGGCGTATCCGTGCTGCTGCACGCGGCGCGAATCAGCGGGGCGGTATTCCGGGCGCTGCCGGCAGGGGCTGCCGCCCGGCGCCGGAGCCCGGGCGTGGCGGTTCCGGGTCGAGTCCGGCGTGGTCGCCTTCGAGGACCGCTGGCAGGGGAGGTTCGAGCAGGACGTGGAAGCGGAGGCTGGCGATTTCGTGCTGCTCCGCGCCGATGGCTGTTTCGCCTATCAACTGGCGGTCGTCGTGGATGACGCCGAGCAGGGCGTCACGCACGTCGTGCGGGGAGCGGACCTGCTGGATTCGACGCCGCGCCAGATCCTGCTGCAGCGGGCGCTGGGCTGTCCGCAGCCCCGCTACATGCACCATCCTGTGGCCGTGGACGGGGACGGGCGCAAACTCAGCAAACAGAACCGCGCGCCGGCGCTGGATCCGGCTCAGGACGCGGAGAACCTGGGCCGCGCGCTGGCGTTTCTCGGGCTGGCTCCTCGGCCGGGTTTGTCTGCGGGCGAGCTGACGGCGTGGGCGGTTGAACAATGGCGGCGACGATGGGCGGAGGTTCAGCCCGCGGCGCCTTCCTTTTCTCCCTCGCCCGGCCCGAACGATTGCAGCGCCAGATAGGACGGGCCGAAGCGTTTGATGTTGTCGAGCTGTTTTTCGAACAGATCGAAGTGCGATTCTTCGTCGGCAACCAGTTTCTCGAAGATCTGTTTCGAAGCGGAATCGGCGTTGGCGGCGCACTCCAGCGCAGCCTTGTTATAAAACACGGCGCTTTCGTCCTCCATGGCCATGGCCTTGGCAAGGATGGCTTCCGGTTCGGTGATGCGCTCGACGGGCGCGGCGAGCTTCATGTCCACGTCGCCTTTGAGGAAGAGGATGCGTTCGGCGAGAGTCTCCACGTGGCCCATTTCCATGATGGCGATGCGCTTGAACAGCATCGACAGCGGGCCGAAGCCCTGGTCGTCAAGGTGGAAATGGAAATACATGTATTGATGCACGGCCTGCAGCTCGTCGGAGACGGCCTGGTTCAGGAGCCGGATGCTGATTTCGCGATTCATACCCATGGATCCGTTTTATCATGGGTGCCGCACAGGCGCGCCGGCAAATCGCCGGCCCGATATAATTGGCGCATAACCGCCCATTCCTGCAGAGGCGGGTCCGGCTCTCATGCGATGGAAAACGATTGGCGGTGTGATCTGTTTGACGGCCTTTGCCGCGTCCGCCTGGTTGTGGCACACGCGGACAGCTCTGACGGAGCGCGTGTGGCGCATCGGCTGGGAGGAAGATCCGCCCAACATGTTCACGGGAGAGTCGGGCAGACCGGACGGATTCGGGCCGGAGCTGGTGAACGAAGCAGCGCGGCGGGCCGGGATTCAGCTGGAGTGGGTCTTCTGCCCCGAAAGCGCCGAGCGCTCCATCCGCAGCGGCAAAGTGGACCTCTGGCCGACGATGACCATCCTGGAGGAGCGCAAGCCGCACGTCTACTTTTCCGAGCCGTACCTGAACAACTACATGAAATTCGTCGTGCGGAAGGAATCCGGGCTCCGCACGATCTCCGACCTGAAAGGCCGCAGGATCGCCGCAAAGGATCTGCCGATCAACGTTGCCAAGACGCGCGAATGGGCGCCGGGCGCTACGGTCATTCCTGTCCCGTCAGCGAAATACGCCCTGGAGATGCTTTCCGAAGGCAAGGTCGATGCGGTGATGGGGGACGACCTGACGATTACGATGGCGCTGATGCAGGGGGCGCTGAAGCAGGGTGTCGAGCTGGCGGAGATCGAAACACAGGCCCCGCCGTTCTCGCTGGCCATTGGCGCCCGGTTCGAGGCCGCGGCAGCCGCGGACGAGTTGCGCGAAGAGATCGGGCGCATGGCCGCCAGCGGAGAAATCGCGAAGCTGCTGACGCGCTGGAACCGGGCCACGATCCGGGACGCGAACGAAATGATGGTGCTGATGCGGGCCCAGCAGCAGGTGGCGCGCCTGCGGAACGCCACACTGGTGCTCGCGGTGCTTGTGGCGGCGTTGCTGATCCTGTTCGCCGCGTACCGGCGCCAGCGGCGCGCTGCCGCCGCCAGCGAAGAGGCCAGGCGGCAGGCGCAGCAGAAATTCGAACTGTTGGCGGAGAGCCTGTCGGAGATGATCCTCGCCTACGACATGGAGAGGCGGCTGTTCTACTGCAACCCCGCCGCCGAGAGGATCACGGGCAGGCCGGCAAGCGAGCTTGCCGCGGGAGGGTTCGGCTGCTGGGTGCATCCGCGCGAGCGCGAACGCCTGGAGAAGCGATGGCGGCGCTGTTTTGACGGGCACGAGTTCCAGCTGGCCCCTTACCGGCTGCTGTCGAAGACCGGAGAGACGCGATGGATGGCGGCCTCGTGGGGACCGCTGAGGGACGAGACGGGGCGGCAGATCGGCGTCAGAGGCAGCGAGCGGGACATCACGGAGCTGATGGAAGCCCAGGATGAAGCGCGCCGCCTGGCGGAAGCCGTGCGGCAGACTTCGGATTCCGTGGTGATCACGGACCGCAACGGCACGATTCTTTTCGTGAATCCGGCTTTTGAACGCGTCACCGGATACAGCCGCGAAGAGGTTCTGGGCAAGAATCCGCGGATCCTGAAGAGCGGGCGGCAGCCGCCGGAGGTGTACGCCGAGCTCTGGAGAACCATTCTCGCTGGCAAGCCGTGGTACGGGCGGCTGGAGAACCGGAGAAAAGACGGCGCCATTTTCATCGAGCAATGCACGATTTCCCCGGTATTTAATCAAGAAAGCGAGATCGAATACTTTGTCGCCGTCAAGCGCGACATGACCCGCGAGATCGCCCTCGGCGAGCAGGTGCGGCAATCCCAGAAGATGGAATCGATCGGAAAGCTGGCCGGCGGCATTGCGCACGACTTCAACAACCTGCTGACCGTCATCAACGGCAACTGCCAGCTGGCGCTGATGCAGACCGGCTCGGAACATCCGGCGCGCGGGCGCATCGAGGCGGCGCTCGCCGCCGGCAGCCGGGCGTCGGATCTGACGAGCCAGCTGCTGGCGTTCAGCCGGCGGCAGCCGGTTCAGCCCGAGCGCCTGGACATCGCGGAGGCGCTGACCGGGATGGAGCCGGTTTTGCGAAGCCTGCTTGGGGACGACTGCAGGCTTCATCTGCGCATCGAGCCAGGGCTCGGACAGGTGCGGCTGGATCCGTCGCAATTCCAGCAGGTGATTCTCAATCTCTGCGTCAACGCGCGGGACGCCATGCAGGGGCAGGGCGAGATCGAAATCCGCGCCGCGGGCGAAGGGGACAGGATTGTCATCGAGGTGTCCGACACGGGACCAGGCGTTCCAGCCGACATCCGGGAGCAGATCTTCGAGCCGTTCTTCACGACGAAGCCGAAAGGGCAGGGCACGGGGCTCGGGCTCGCGGTCGTCTACGGCATCGTGACTCAGAACAACGGCTCCATCGAAGTGAAGAGCGAGCCTGGCAAGGGCGCCTGCTTCCGGATTGAATGGCCCAGCGCCGGGGCGCTGGAAGTCCGCTCTTCCGAAGGGACGGCGGCTGCAGAGGAGGGGGCTCTGGAGGCTGAGGTGCTGGTGGTGGAAGACCAGGCGGAGGTGCGGCGGTTTGTCGTGGAGGTGCTGCGCGCCGCGGGCTGCCGAGTGCATGAGGCGGGGGACGCGGAGTCGGCGCTCCGGCTGGCGGCGGCGCATCCCGGCGTCCGGCTGCTGCTGACAGACGTCTCGATGCCCGGGATGGACGGCGACGAGCTGGCCAACGAGCTGAAGCAGCGGTTTCCGCAGATGCAGGTGCTGCTGATGAGCGGATATCCACGGCGCGGGGACGCTCTGGGCTGGCCCGTGCTGCCAAAGCCGTTCACGCCGGAGAAGCTCACGGAAGAGGTCCGCCGCCTGCTCGCCCGCACGGTGTGAGCCCGGGCGCGGGCCGGCGTTGCGCTATTCTGGGTGTTTTCGAGACCACCGTGAGCCTCAGCAGCACATTGCGTGAAATGGGCGTTGTCGGCGCCGGGGGCGCCGGTTTTCCCACGGAAGTCAAGGCGGCTTCGCGCGCCGAGTACGTGCTGGCCAACGGCGCCGAATGCGAGCCGCTGCTCCACAAGGACTATGAACTGATGAAGCGCTATCCGGAGGAGATGATCTCCGGAATGAAGCGCATGATGGATGCCGTCGCGGCCTCCGAGGGGCGGTTCTGCCTGAAGGAGAAGAACCGCGCCGCAGTGGAAGCCGTCGAGCCCGTGGCGCGCAAGGCGGGCATCGGCATGACGCTGCTCGGCGACTTCTACCCCTCGGGCGATGAATACGAGATTGTGTACGCGGCCACGGGCCGTCTGATTCCGCCCGCCGGGATTCCGCTGCAGGTGGGCTGCGTCGTGAACAACGTGGAGACGCTGCTGAACGTGGAACGCGCGGCGCGCGGCGAAAGCGTCACGCGGAAGTTCGTCTCCATCAGCGGTGCGGTGAAAAAGCCCTGCTCGTTCTGGGCGCCGGTCGGCACGAGCTTCGCCGATCTGATCGCCGTTGCGGGCGGGATGACCGTGGACCGCGCGGGCGTGTTCGTCAGCGGGTTGATGATGGGCACGCTGACGTTCGATCTGACAGGCGTGGTGACGAAGACGACCTGCGGACTGATCGTGCTGCCCGAGGACCATATGCTGGTGCGGCGCAAGAGCCAGCCGGCGCAGGCGATGGCGCATATCGGCAAGAGCGCCTGCGACCAGTGCAGCTACTGCACGGAGTTCTGCCCGCGCTATCTGCTCGGCTACGACGTGCAGCCGCACAAGGTGATGCGCACGCTGGGGTTCACGCTGACCGGCAAAGAGAACTGGAGCCAGTGGGGCGAGCTGTGCTGCGCGTGCGGGCTGTGCACGCTGTATGCGTGCCCCGAGGATCTGTTCCCGAAAGAAGCCTGCGACCAGGCGAAAGCGGACCTGCGCGCCGCGGGGATCAAGTTCGTGCAGACGAAGCCGGTGCGCGTGCATCCGATGAAGGAGTACCGGCGCGTGCCGCAGGCGCAGCTCCGCCATCGCCTGCAGGTGGAGCAGTACGAGGCGCCGACGCCGTTCACGAGCACCGAGCCGCAGCCCGCGCGGGTGCGCATTCTGACCAAACAGCATGCGGGCAAGCCCGCCACGCCGTGCGTGCGCGAGGGGCAGACAGTGAAGCGCGGCGAAGTGATCGCGCGGATGAACGAAGGCGAGCTGGGCGCGTTCGTGCACGCGAGCATCGACGGGCGGGTGACGCGCGTGGCGGCGGAAGAGATCGAGATTGAAGCGTAAGCCGGAGACGGGGGATTTGCAGTGGCACGGAATTCCATCGGATTGATTGAACTGTCGAGCATCGCCGCCGGATTCGAGGTCTGCGACGCGATGCTGAAGGCGGCTGACGTCGAGCTGGTGCTGGCGCGGACGATCTGCAGCGGAAAGTACATGGTGCTGGTGCGCGGCGACGTGGCGGCGGTGCGCGCTGCAGTGGAAGCCGGCTGCCAGGCGGGCGATTTTTCGGTGATCGACACGTTCGTCATTCCGAACGTGCATGAAGACATCTTTCCAGCCATCAGCGGGACGTCGATGCCGGATCAACTGGAAGCGCTGGGCATCGTCGAGTCGTTCTCCGTCGCGAGCCTGATCGAAGCCGCGGATGCGATGGCGAAAGCCGCCAACGTGCGGCTGGTGGAGGTGCGGCTGGCGATGGCGCTGGGAGGCAAGGCGTTCGCCTCCTGCACGGGCAGCGTGGCGGCGGTGCGCGCGGCGGTGGAGGCGGGCGCGCAGTCGGTGGCGCGCAAGGGGCTGCTCGTGAACAAGGTGGTGATCCCGCAGCCGCGCCCGGAGCTGCTGCGCGAGATGATCTGACCGCGCGGCCGCGAGCCCCGTTATACTAAGGGGCGCCATGAGAATCACGCCTGTTTTCTGCTGCCTGCTCCTGCTGTGCCTGCCGCCGCTGGCCGCGCAGCAACAGAAGGGGCCTGGTCCCGAAGACTGGATCCAGCTGTTCAACGGCAAGGATCTCGACGGCTGGATTCCGAAAATCACCGGCTACGAAGTGGGCGAAAACTTTGGCGACACGTTCCGCGTGGAGAACGGGGTGCTGAAGGTGTCGTACGACAAGTACGACCAGTTCAACAACCGCTTCGGCCACCTGTTCTACAAGGATCCGTTCTCTTACTACCGCATTGCGGTCGAGTACCGTTTCGTCGGCGAACAATGCCCGGGCGGTCCCGCGTGGGCCACGCGCAACAGCGGCATCATGATCCATGGCCAGCCGCCCAAGACGATGCGCAAGGACCAGGACTTCCCCATCTCGATTGAAGTGCAGCTTCTCGGCGGGCTCGGCAAGGGACCGCGCACGACGGCCAACCTGTGCACTCCCGGCACGAACGTCGTCATGAACGACAGGCTGGAGACGCGGCACTGCATCAACTCGAGCTCGAAGACGTTCGATGGCGACGAGTGGGTGCGTGTCGAGGTGGAAGTGCATGGCGACGGCATGATCAAGCACTTCGTCAACGGGGAGCAGGTGCTGTGGTACGAGATGCCGCAGATCGGCGGCGGCAACGTGAACAACCACGATCCGCAGGTGAAGCGCGACGGCGTGCTGCTGCGCGGCGGCTCGATTTCGCTGCAGGCGGAAAGCCACCCGGTGGAGTTCCGCAAGGTGGAGCTGCTGAACCTGGCCGGCTGCATGGATCCGCAGGCAGTCAATTACAAGCCGTGGTACATCAAGGCGGAAAATCACCTCTGCCAGTACAGGAAATAGAGGCGGCCCCGGAAGCCGGATGAATGCGGAATCCAGCGGGAAGCGGCTCCCCGTGCGGCGCGCGCCCGTGCAGAGGCGGGGCGCGTCGACGGTGGAGGCGGTGCTGCGCGCCTGCTCCGCGCTGCTCGAGCGCCTGCCGCTCGAGGAGGTGAACACGACGCGCATCGCGGCCGAAGCCGGCCTCTCGGTCGGCGCGCTGTACCGCTTCTTTCCGGACAAGCAGGCCATCCTCGACGCCGTTGCGGTGCGGCATATGGAGGACTTCCGTGCGCGCATGGCGAAGGTGCTGCTGAAGTCCGCTTTCCGGAGCGGGCCGGAGTTTCTGGCCCGTCTTCTCGATGCCTATATCGAGTATCTGGACACGCACCCGGACTTCCGCACGCTGGCGCTTGGCGGCCACATCTCGGCTCTGGCGCGCGACTCGCAGGCGCAGCCGGGGGCGGGTCCGGCGGGGCTGCTGCGGGCGTTCATGCGGCGGAAGCTGGGCGTGCGGGATTCCGAGACGCTCGATCTGCGCCTGCGGATGGCGATCGAGACCGGCGAGCGGATGATCGCTTTCGCGTACGCGCAACCCACGGAGGCGGAGCGCGGGAGGATTCTGGAAGAGCTGAAACGGATGCTGGCGCGGTATCTGTTCGACTGACGCCCTGGCCCTCAGCCGACGAGGCGGCGCAGATAGGCGGCGTTCCGCTTCAGGTCTTCTTCCCTGTTCTTCGACGGGGCGCCGGTTTCGAGCACGAGCCAGCCGCGCCAGCCGATCTCCTCCAGCACTTTCACCGCTCCCGCCACGTCCACGGCTCCCTCGCCAAGGTAGCCCTTGTCCTTGACATGCACCTGGCAGATGCGGTTGCGGCCCAGCAGGCGCAGGGCCTGGAGGGGATCTTCGTGATACAGGTTGGTCGCATTGCCGATGTCGTAGTAAACCTGCAATGCGCGCGAGCCGACGGCGTCGAGGATGCGGATGTCGTCTTCGGCGCGGATCGTGTTCTCAAAGCCGAGGATGACTCTGGCGCGTTCGGCTTCGCGCGCAAGCTCTTTGAGCGGCCCCACGACGGCATCCATCTCCTCGCGCGTTTCCAGCGCGCACTTGCCGAAGAAGACGAGCATCAGGATGCGGGCGTCGAGCTTCCGCGTGATCTCGATTCCTTCGGCGGCCCAGCGCAGCGCCTCGCGGTCGTTCTTCAGACAGTGGACGTGCAGGATGTCGATGTAGGTGGAGACGATGGGCACGCGGTGAATCTTCGACGCGGCGAGGAAGGCGCGCTGGCGCTCGGGCGCGGCCATGACGAGATGGCCGGCGGTGGTCTGGCGGCCGAGCGTCACCTGGATGCCCTCGCAGCCGGCGCGCGCGGCCACGGCGACGGATTCGGGATCGGACGGGGCCAGCGCCACGCCGTCCATCACGCCGATGCGGAGGTTCTTTCCGCGGGCCCGCGCGGCGGCGGGCGCGGCCAGCAGGGCGCGTCTGGTGACTCGCATGGTTTCCAAACTAGCGTTTCCTGCGGATCAGCGCCACCCAGTCGCGCGAGCGGTCCGATGGCGGAAGTCCGAGCCAGCGGCGCAGTTTGCCGCCCTGCAGTTCGCGCACGTCTCCCTGAAGCAGTTCGCCGCCCGTGCGCGGGTTGAACCAGTGCACGGTGTAGTTGCCCTCGGGGAGGGCGATCTGCACGGAGCCGCCGCGCGGGAAGTGAATGGCGTAGATCTCGCCGATTTTCGCCAGAACGCGCGCCGGCGAACCCTCCGCGACACGGAAGGGCGGATAGACCGGCTCCATCTCCCAGAACGGCAGATAGCGGTGGAAGAACTCGAGCGCAATGCGCGTCTGGTCCCACATGCGGTCTCGAGTGCGCCAGTCTTCGCAGTCGAGATCCATGTGCGGGAAGCGGTAGCCGAAATACCACTCGACGCCCGAGCCGCCTCCCATCAGGTTGCCCCACAGCGCTTCGATCCGCGGGATGTCATGGTCCGGGTCTTCGCTGTCGGGCAGCACGCCCATGTCGGCGGGCGACTGCTCATCGTGGAAGATGGCCCATCTGCGGCCAGCCTCTGCCGAGCGGCGGCGCAGCTCAACGGTCTCTTCGTGATAGAAGGCCATGTCGGACTGGATGGAGCTCACTTCGAAGCGCGGATCGCCCAGGATGCCGTTGTAGAAGCGCCGTGCGGCGTTCAGATGGGTATGGACGCCGATGGGGTGATCGTAAGGGTCGAGATCGCGGATCCAGGCGGCGATGGCCTTGCGGTCCGGATCCGGGGTGTTGTTTTCTTCGCCGAGGTTCCAGATGAGCGCGGGATGGTGGGCGAAGCGGGCCACAAGTTCGCGGAGGTAGAGCTTGCGGACGTGATTGAGACCCGGGCTGCCGCCGAGCCTGCGGTCGTTTTCGGTCTCCTGGGTGATGACATGGAGCATGAGCCCGAGCTTCGTCATGTGCGAGAAGACGATCTCCCACTGGGCGAGTTTGCTTGTGTCAAAGCGGTCGCGGACATCGGGCGCCGTCCAGGGCCAGGTGTCTTTTCCGTCGCCCCCGTCAATGTTGTAGGTGAGGAAATAGACACTGTTCATTCCTTTTGAGGCGAGATAATTCAGGGCGCCGATGATGCCTTTCCCTTTGGTCTTCTGCCAGACGGGATCGCCGGGCTTCCAGTCGCGGACGTGAGGCTCGTAACGGTGCACGAACGGTTTCCCGGTGGTGCTCTGGCCCTCGTTAAAGGCGGCGTCGAGGTCGTAGGTGCCGTCGAACTCGAAATAGGCAAGGAAATTCTCCGGGCTGTCGGCGCCGCCTTTCAGGAAATATTCGCCGCTTCCGGCGAATTTCAGGTAGTGTTCGCCGGTGTATCGGAGCAGGCCCCTGGCGCGGAAGTCGGGCGCCTTTTTATCCGTGGGCCCGACCGTGAAGCGGCCCTGCGCGCCGTCGAACGCGGCCGGGGCGCCGGCGTCCGGAGCGGGATCGATGGCGATCCAAGGCCCCTGCCGGAAAGAGGCGCGGAAGGTCCACTCTCCTTCCGCGTCCGGCATGAAGCGCGCCTGCCAGACGCGGCCTTTCGACGCGGAGGTCTCGGCGGCGTTGCCATCGGCGGCGTAGAAGCCGGGCACGCGCACGGAGCGTCCGCTCGCCGCGTGGCGGAATTCCACCGTCAGGCGGAAATCGGTGAACGGGTTGGGCGTGGCGTCTTCAGACGTTTCGGGACCGTCGAAAGAGACCGTGACCCTGTGCCAGAGCTTCAGTTCGCCCGACACTCTCTGCGCCGAAAGCAGGCCGGGCAAGGCCAGAAGAAGACAGGCGCGCAGCAGCATTTCACCTCCTGATCTCGGGAACCGCCATCATACCGCATGCCTCGAAACGTAGAATCAGGGTGGATGGCAAGCGGAAGGCGCCCGGCGGCGTGGATCGCACTGGCTGCCATGGCAGCCTGGGGCCAGGTGCGCATCCGCCCGGCTTCCTACGAATCGGCGGAGCACTTTGTCGTGAAGACGGCCGCCGCGGAGTGGTGGTACGACGCCGCGGGCGGGGGCTTCAGCCGCATTGTGGACCGGGACGGCCGCGACTGGATCGGTTTCCGGCGCGAGCCGTGGAACGTGACGCCCGCTTCGGCGGCCTCTTCTTACCGCGGCTTGCCGAACCTCGTTTTTGGCGGAGAGAAATCGGGCGCGGGCCATCCCGGCTTCACGCACTGCAGAAGCCGCGTGGATGGCGGCCGGATTGTGACCGAGACGCAGGATGGTTCGTGGCGCTGGCAATGGCGATTCGAAGACAGCCATGCCGTGCTGGAGATCGAGAAGAAAGGCCCGGAGCCCTACTGGTTTCTGTACGAGGGCGTGCCCGGAGGACGCTACGCGCCGGCCCGATGGTATTGGGGCAACGAGGAAGCCGGGCCGGTGCGGGAGATGCCGGACTTCCTGGCGGGAGGGCGCAGCCTGGGCGCGTGGCGCTGGGCGTATTTCGGCGCGGAGGATGAGCCGCGGGTCTTCTGGGTGGCGAGGCTGGGCCAGAAGGGCGCACCGGCGTCGTTCGGCGTGATGGGCGCGAGCCGCCCGGGGCTGGAAGCGGCGGACGGGATGACGGTGTTCGGCTTCGGCCGCGCACGCGATGCCAGGCCGCTGCTGGAAGAGGCGCCTGCCGTGTTCCTGTGCGGATTCTTCGAGAGCCGGATTCGCAACGCGCAAGATCACCGCCGGATCGCCCGCCACATCGAAAGCCGGATGGCGCGGGCGGCGCGGCGCTGAGGCGGGCGCTACGGTTTCAGTTCGAACTCGAAGGGCAGGACCAGCGGAACCCCCGTTTCCGTGACCAGCGTATTGGAGACCTCCATGCGCACGGTGACGCGGCCGGGGTTCTTCGGAGCGTCCCGGTTGAGACGGAGCTGCACGACGGTGGTGGAGCGCGGCGGAACGACGGTGGACAGCGCTTCCATCCACTTCGGCGCTTCGACCGGTTTCAGTTCGAAGGCGAGGGCCGAGTCGTTGCGCAGGGCGAGACCGTTGTACCAGAAGCCCGGCGTGAAGCGCACCTCGCGCGGCGCCTGAAGGTAGGCGCGGACGAGCGTCTCGAGCCATTCACGCTTGCCAATCAGGCGGCGGCTGCCGTCCCAGGCGATGGTGCGGCCCGCATGCAGGGCCTCGCGGACGCCCTCGACGCTCCGCTCTTTTGCGAGCACGAGGTTTACCGTGCGGGGATCTTCGGGCAACGAGGCGTTGTGGATGTCGGAGTTGCCCATCACGGTGAGGCCGTACTGGCCGATCCACTGGCGCGCTTCTTCGTAGTAGACGGGGCCGTTGAGCAGTTCGATGCCCTGGAAAAGCTTGTCGGAGTAAGCCGTGGCGATGACCGGCCACCATTCGGCCTTGCCCTTCCAGCCCGGATGGTTCCAGAAGGAGAACGCGCCCTGCTTTTTGGCTTCCGTGAGCGCCGTGATCAGCTCCTTGCCGCGGAAGGCGTTGTGGTCCCGGATGAAGAGGGCGTTGAAGTGGATGTCTCCCTTGGTGATTTCGACGCCGGGCACGATGACGATGCCGAGGCCTTCGGCGATGGGCCGGGCGATTTCGTACGGCCGCGAGAGGTCCATGCTGACGTCCTTCTCATTGGGCCGGTAGTCGTCGTGATCGGTGATGGCGATGACGTCGAGATCTTCGCGCCAGGCTTCCATCACGCGCGTCGTGGGCCAGACCTGGCCGTCGGAGAAGACGGTGTGCATGTGCAGATCGGCCTTGAGGACCAGGTAATCGCCCGCTTTCGGCATGGGGCGGTGGCGGCGGACCATTTCCTGCTGCGCGCCGAGCGGCAGCAGGCCGATGATGACGGTCAGAACCGGAATCCAGAAAAGCCTGCTTCGGAACATACTCCATGGATACCACCGCGCCGTGACAGAGGCGTGAACAGCAGCGGGCCGCGCGGCGACGCCCCGCCGCGCCCGCTGATATCCTAGGGGTTTCATCAGTCCCAGGGAGGTTCATCATGCTTCGCGTCGGCATCATCGGAACGGGCGCCATCAGCCACAAGCACGCCCAGGCGTACAGCAACATCGGGTACAAGGTCACGGTCTGCACCGACATCTCGCCGGAAGCGGGCGAGAAATTCGCCGCGCAGTACGGCTGCCGCTTTGTCGCGTCGTACGAAGAGCTGTGCAGCGATCCGGAAGTGGATTTCGTCGATGTCTGCACGTTTCCCGACTTCCGTCTCCAGCCGCTGGAGATCGCAGCCAGACACGGCAAGGCCGTGCAGGTGCAGAAGCCGATCTCGACGAACCTGGAGACGGCGCGGAAGATGATCGAAGTGGCGCGCAACGCGGGCGTCGTGCTCGGGGTGGTGAGCCAGCACCGCTTCGACGACTCGACGATCTTCGTGAAGAAGGCGATCGCGCAGGGGCGGCTGGGGCGCATCCTGCAGGCGGACGCGTATGTGAAGTGGTGGCGGAGCGAGGCGTATTACTCGCGGCCGATCAAGGGCAGCTGGGCGGTGGAAGGCGGCGGCGCGCTGATCAACCAGGCCGTGCATCAGGTGGACGTGCTGAACTACCTGACGGGCGGCGTGGCCGAGGTGTTCGGCTACTGGCAGCTCGGGGCGCGGCACAAGATCGAGAGCGAGGACGTCATCTGCGCGGTGATGAAATACACGAGCGGCGCGACAGGCGTGATCCAGTCTTCAACGGCATTCTGGCCGGGCTACCCGGAGCGGATCGAGATCCATGGAACCAAGGGCACGTGCGTGTTCACGGGCGACAAGCTGACCACGTGGGACGTGGAGAACGACGCGGGCGAGCCGGCGCCCGTGGAGAAGCAGGTGATGAGCGGGGCGAGCGACCCGATGGCGATTCCGCTGACGCCGTTCGAGCGCCAGTTCCTCGACTTCGGCAATGCGGTGAAAAACCGCACGCAGCCGCTGGTGTCGGGCGAGGAAGGGCTGAAGGCGCTGGAGATCGTGCTCGGCATTTACGAGAGCTGCCGCAGCGGGCGGGCGGTGCGGCTGGCAGGCGCATGAGCTGGACCGAAGTCCGCGTCCCGGCCACCAGCGCCAATCTCGGCCCGGGCTTCGACGCGCTGGGCATGGCGCTGAGCATTTACCTGGAGTGCCGTTTCCGGCCTGCCGAGACGCTGAAGATCCGGGCGGAAGGCCGCGACGCCGGCCTGATCAGCCTGGGCGGGGACAATCTGATCTGGCAGACGGCGCTGCAGGTGGCCGAGCACCTGGGACGTCCGATGCCTGCGATCGAGCTCGAGATCCGCAACGATATTCCGATCGGCAAGGGGCTCGGGTCGTCGGCGGCGGCGCTGGTGGCGGGCGTGGTGATCGCGGACGAGATCCTGCAGCTGGAATGGGACCGGCACCGGATCCTCGATGAAGCGGCGCGGATCGAAGGCCACCCGGACAACGTCAGCGCGGCGGTGCTGGGATCGATCGTCGCCAGCGCCATCGACAGCGGCGGGGTGACGCGCGCCGTCCGGATGCAGCTGCCGGCGCGGTACGGGGTGGCGATCGTGGTGCCGGACTTCATCCTGCCCACGAGCGAAGCGCGGGCGGTGCTGCCGAAGATGTATTCGCGCGAGGACGCCGTGTTCAACATCCAGCGGTCGGCGCTGCTGATCGCCGCGATGCTGACGCAGACGACGGACGCCTTCCACGAGGCGCTGATGGACCGGCTGCACCAGCCTTACCGGGCGCCGCTGGTGCCGGGACTCAAGGAGATGCTCGAGCTGCGCGAGCCGGGGCTGCTGGGCTGCGCGCTGTCGGGCGCAGGACCGAGCGTGCTGGTGTTTTACGAGCGCGGCTACGAAGCCGTGATCGAGAAAATGCGCGAGATTTTCCTGCGTCACGGCCATCAGAGCGAGATTCTGCCCGCCCACATTCCCGACCACGGATACGACCTGATGCACGGGCTGTGAGGGGGTCTGCGGACGGCCGCGGAAGGCACCTCCTGCCGGTGGGAGGGAGTGGTGTCTGCTGGGGGGGCAGTAACCGCCTCAGGATTCAACGACATACAGCATATTGAAGATTTTTGTTGACTGACCACAAGATCTTGGGGTATTGTTTCCATTGCCCCCTATCACAGCCGGATGAAACGGTCTTCATCCCCTGGGGCGATCTTCGGGACAATAGAGACAGGAGAAATCGGATGGGACAGCTGAGCGTTGACGTAAGCGCGCAGGTGCGGTCACTGCGGAGGAACCTGCGGAAAGAAGAGCGCATGGGGGTGTCATTCCCCCGGTATTTCACGGCCAGGCTGGAGCCGGGCAAGACTCCATATGACGAAATCCGCTGGGAACTGCGGACGGCGACAATCGGCAACGACAAAGGGGCGGTGATCTTCGAGCAGAAGGATGTGGAGGTGCCGGCGGACTGGTCGCAGACGGCCACCAACATCGTCGCGTCGAAGTACTTCCACGGGCGGCTGGGGACGCCGGAGCGGGAGACGAGCGTCAAGCAGCTGGTGCACCGGGTCGTGGACACGATCACGGAGTGGGGCATCGAGGGCCGCTACTTCCGCTCGCTGGAGGACGCGGCGAACTTCCGCAACGAGCTGGCCCACCTGATGCTGACGCAGAAGGCGTGCTTCAACTCGCCGGTGTGGTTCAACGTGGGGGTGAAGGAAGAGAACCGCGGCTACGGCTGGTACTACGACGAAGCGACGGACACGATCAGGAAGCTGGACCGGAGCGTGCACAAGCCGCAGTGCTCGGCGTGCTTCATCAACTCGGTGCAGGACTCGCTGGAGTCGATTCTGGAGCTGGCCAAGACCGAGGGGATGCTGTTCAAGTTCGGCTCCGGGACGGGCACGAACCTTTCGACGCTGCGCGAAGAGAACTGCCCGCTGTGGGGCGGCGGGCGGGCGTCGGGACCGCTGTCGTTCATGAAGGGCTTCGACGCTTTCGCCGGCGTGATCAAGAGCGGCGGCAAGACGCGGCGGGCGGCGAAGATGGTGATCCTGAACGCCGACCATCCCGACATCGAGCAGTTCATCTGGTGCAAGGCGAAGGAGGAGCGCAAGGCGCACACGCTGATTGAAGCCGGATACGATCCGAGCATCGACGGCGAGGCGTATTCGTCGATCTTCTTCCAGAACGCCAACAACAGCGTCCGGGTGACGGACGAATTCATGAAGGCGGTGGTGGAAGACGGCGAGTGGTGGACGCGGTCGGTGGTGAGCGGCGAGCCTGTGAAGCGGTACCGGGCGCGCGACCTGCTGCACGCGATCGCGGAGGCCACCTGGCAGTGCGGCGATCCGGGCATGCAGTTCGACACGACGATCAACCGCTGGCACACGTCGAAGAACTCGGGCCGCATCAATGCGTCCAACCCGTGCTCGGAATACATGTTCCTCGACGACTCGGCGTGCAACCTGGCGTCGCTGAACCTGATGAAGTTCCTCAACGCGGGCGGCAAATTCGACGTCGAGGCGTTCCGCCACGCGGTGGACACGATGATTCTGGCGCAGGAGATCATCGTGGACAACGCCAGCTATCCGACGGAGAAGATCGCGCGCAACTCGCACGACTTCCGGCCGCTGGGGCTGGGTTTTGCGAACCTGGGTTCGCTGCTGATGTCGCTGGGCGTGCCGTATGACAGCGACGCCGGCCGCGCCTGGGCGGGGGCGATTTCGGCCATCATGACGGGGCAGGCGTATCTGACGAGCGCGCGGATCGCCGAGAGCGTGGGCCCGTGCCCGGGGTACCCGATCAACGAAGAGCCGTTCCTCGAAGTGATCAAGATGCACTGGGACGCGGTAAACGGGATCGACTCGAAGCTGGTTCCGCCGGCGATGTTCGAGGCGGCGCAGCAGGTGTGGAAGACCGCCTACGAGCTGGGCCGCCGGACGGGCTACCGCAACTCGCAGGTGACGGTGATTGCGCCGACGGGCACGATCGGGTTCATGATGGACTGCGACACGACGGGCATCGAGCCGGATCTGGCTCTGGTGAAGTACAAGAAGCTGGTCGGCGGCGGCGTGATCAAGATCGTGAACAACACGGTTCCGTCGGCGCTGATCCGGCTGGGTTACGAGCCTCAGCAGGTGGATGAGATCGTCACGTACATTGACGAGCACGGCACGATCGAGGGCGCGCCGCACATCAAGGCGGAGCACCTGCCGGTGTTCGACTGCTCGTTCAAGGCGCCCAACGGAACGCGCTTCATCCACCACATGGGCCACATCCGCATGATGGCCGCCGTGCAGCCGTTCATCTCGGGGGCGATCTCGAAGACGATCAACATGCCCGAGGAGAGCACGGTGGAAGACATCATGAACGCCTATATCGAAAGCTGGAAGCTCGGACTCAAGGCGGTGGCGATCTACCGCGACGGCTCCAAGCGCGTGCAGCCGCTGAGCTCCGGCAGCGGGAAGGGCGAGAAGAAGGCGGCCGCTCCGGCGCCGGCGCGCGTCGAAGAGCGGATCGTCTACAGGCCGACGCGGCGCAAGCTGCCCGACGAACGGCAGTCGATCACGCACAAGTTCTCGATCGCCGGCCACGAGGGCTACATCACGGTGGGCCTGTACGAAGACGGCCAGCCGGGAGAGCTGTTCATCACCATGGCCAAGGAAGGCTCGACGATCTCCGGCCTGATGGACAGCTTCGCCACGGCGGTGAGCTACGGGCTGCAGTACGGCGTGCCGCTGAAGTTCTTCGTCGACAAGTTCAGCCACGTGCGCTTCGAGCCCTCCGGCTTCACCAACAACCCGCAGATCCCCTACGCGAAGTCCATCATGGATTACATCTTCCGCTGGCTGGCGCTGAAGTTCATCGGGCCGGAGGCGGTGGAAGCGCCGGAGGCGGGCGACTCGGTGAAACTGCGTCCGACGGAGCCGGAGCCGCAGCAGAAGCTCCCGTTCACTCCTGCCGAGGGCGCGGCCGACGCGCCGGCCTGCTCCGATTGCGGCGCGATCATGACCCGCAACGGGTCGTGCTACAGGTGCGGGAACTGCGGCACGACTTCGGGCTGCTCCTAAGAGAGTCCCAGGCTGCCAGCTAAGAAAACGCCGCCCCCTGCGGGGCGGCGTTTTCACTTGCGCGGACTCAGTGCACTGCCGGATGCCCTGGCGGGTCCGGGTTGACGAAGGATTCACGGAGGCAATCCATGGAACCACTGGTGCTCCTGGGCATTCTGGTCGCCGGTCTGTTGCTGGGCGCTCTGCTGGCCAGTTTCCTGGTCCGCTCGGGCGGATCGCCGGTATCGGGCGGGGATGTGGAAGCGGCAGAGTACAAGGCGCGGCTCGAAGAGCGCGACGCCCAGCTGGAGCGGCTGGAAAAGGCTCTCGCTGAAAAAGAGGAGCTTGCCGCCAGCCTGCGGCGGGAACTGGAAGAGCGGAAGGTGGCCGAGGCGGGGCTCCGCGCCCAGATGGAAGCCGAGCGCGTGCAGCATGGAGAAAAGGTGGAACTCCTGCGCAAGGCCCAGCAGCAGCTGGAAGAAAGCTTCCGCTCGCTGGCCACGCGGGCGCTGGCGCAGAACAACGAAAGCTTCCTGCAACTGGCGGGTCATAACCTGGACGCGCGGCTGAAGACGCTCGACGAGATGCTGAAACCGCTCCGAGAGCGCATCGACGCGCTAAACCGGGACAGCACGGAGATGCTGGCCGGGCTGGCGCGCCAGATGGAGCTGCTGCAGCAGAGCCAGCAGCAGGCCAGCGAGGAGACGCGCAGGCTGGCGGGGGCGCTGAGGTCTCCGGCGGTGCGCGGGCGGTGGGGCGAGATGCAGCTCCGCCGCGTGGTGGAGATGGCGGGCATGGTGGAGTACTGCGACTTTGAAGAGCAGGTCTCCGTGGATGCCGAGGGCGGGCGGCTCCGTCCGGACATGATCATCCGACTGCCGAACGAGCGGGTGATCGTGGTGGACGCCAAGGCGCCTCTGGCCGCGTATCTGGATTCACTGGAAGACCAGGACGAGGCCCGGCGGCAGGAGAAGCTGGCCGAGCACGCCAGGCAGGTTCGCGCCCACGTGCAGCGGCTGGCGGCCAAGGGCTACTGGGAGCAGTTCGCGCAGGCGCCGGATTTCGTGGTGGCTTTCCTGCCCGGCGAGATGTTCTTCAGCGCCGCGCTGGAGAAGGATCCCGAGCTGATCCAGTACGGAGTCGACAACCGCGTGCTGCTGGCCACGCCAACGACGCTGATCGGGCTGCTGAAGGCCGTGGCCTACGGATGGCGGCAGGAGAGGCTGGCGCGCAACGCGCAGGACATTTCCAGCCTGGGCAAAGAGCTGTACGAACGGCTGCGGGTGTTTGCAAACTATTTCGACGGAGTCCGCGGCGGGCTGGAGCGGGCGGTGGAAGCCTACAACCGGGCAGCCGGTTCGCTGGAGAGCCGCGTGCTGGTGAGCGCCCGGCGCTTCCGCGACCTCGGGGCGGCCAACGGCGAAGAACTGCCGGAAGCGGAAGCCGTGGGCCGCGCCATCCGCAGCCTGCAGGCGCCGGAGGCGCGCGCCGACTGAAGCGCCGGCGGCGCGGGGTTGGAAACAAAAAAGGGCGGGAGCGTTTCAAACGCGCCCGCCCGTTGTTGTCTGCACGGAAGAAGGGCTCAGAAGAGCAGTTTCAGCGCAAGCTGGACATAGCGCGGATCGGCGGTGGAGGTGACGCGGCCGAAGTTGGCGGCGGCCAGGTTCACTGAGGGGGCGCCGAAGTTGGTTCTGTTGAAGAAGTTGTAGAACTCGCTGCGGAACTGGAGCCGTCCGGCTTCGCCGAGAGCGGGAACGGCGAAGTTCTTGGCGAGCACGAAATTCACCTGGTACCACGGGAAGCCGTAGGCGACGTTGCGGCCGAGGTTGCCGAACGGGGCCCAGACGGGGGGCGTGGCGAGGCTGGCGCGGTTGAAGTAGTTGAGGTAGTTGCGCTGGCTCTTCGGCGCGAGCACGCCGGCGGCGGGGTCGATCAGGTTCGGCCGCAGCGACACGGTGCCGAGGAACGATTCCGGCTGGTTGTCGCTCAGGATTCCGCTGGCGTCGGGGTAGCGGATGTTCAGCGGCTGTCCGCTCAGCAGGAAGATGATGGAGCTGGCCTGCCAGCCGCCGAGCAACGCGTCTGCAGCGGCTGGCATTCCACTGGCGAAACGGCGTCCGCGGCCGAAGGGCATCTCGTAGACGAAGCTGGTGGTGGAATTGAAGCGCTGATCGAAGCTGGACGGGCCCTTGTCGTTTTTCGGATTGCGGATGTCCTGGACGTTGGGCCCGCTGCCGTTGGTGGGTTCCAGCACCTGGCCGGCATTGTCAATGGATTTTGAATAGGTGAAGGAGCTCAGCAGCTGGAGCTCGCGTCCGCGGTGCTCGAACTTCGCCTGCAGGGCGTGATAGCTGCCGAAGCCATAGGGCAGGACGGCGGTGATGTTGTTCCAGCCCTGGTAGGGACGGCGGGCGAGCAGGGTGCCGAGCGTGGTGAGACCGCGGGCGACTTCCTCCTGCGTGATGGGCCGCGCCTGATTGAAGTCGCCGAGGATCGGCAGGTCGCGGCTGCGGTTGCCGACATAGGCGACCTCGAACATGGAATCGCGGCCGAGCGAGCGCTGGATGGTGAAGTGCCAGTTCTGCGTGTAGCCCCACGGCAGGTCGCGCGGGATGTAGAGAATCACGTTGGAGGGGGCGTTCCGCGGATAGCCGGCCTCGCGCGGGCGGAAGCAGCCGGCGAAGTTGTCGCCGGTGCAGATGTTGTTCAGGTTGGCCGCGCTGTTGACGGCGGAGAAGCGGGTGACGAAGGGGGCGTTCGTGTTCAGCAGCTCGGCTGAAGCCATGCGGTTCCAGTAGTTGTACATGTGGGCCCAGCCGGTGCGGAGGACGGTTTTCGCAGTGAGCTGGTATGCCGCACCGAAGCGGGGCGAGAAGTTCAGCCAGCGCATGTCGCGCATGGCGCGCTCGCTGATTCCGCCGCCTTTGGTGACGACAATCTGATTCGTCAGCGGATCGAAGTTGGACAGCTCGTTGTTGGCGTCATACGGAGGCGTGGTGAGCTCGTAGCGCAGGCCCATGTTGACGGTCAGCCTGCTGGTGGCGCGCCAGTCGTCCTGCAGATAGAACCAGTGCGCCTGCTGGCGCATTTTGGCGATTTTCTGCGTGGCGAGCTGATACGAGCTGCGGGCGCCGAAGTAGAAGTCGGCAAGGGAGTGCACGGTGTTGGCCGGCGCGCCAGCCAGCGCGCCCAGGTTCTGCCCCGGAATGCGGGAGAAGAAGCCGCCGTAGCCGTCGATGCCGTACAGGGGGTTGGTGTCATCGACATCCTGCATCAGCAGAAGGTACTCCCAGCCGGTCTTCAGCGTGTGGCGCTGCAGGATCTTCGACAGGTTCAGGCGGCTGTTGACGGTAACGGGGAACTGGGCCTGCGGGTTGGTGGACTGGCGGCCGATGCGCGGAAAGCCCTGGATGTCCTGAGGCGTGATGCCGCCCTGGATGCGCGGCCCTTCGGGCAGACCCGTGATGCCGAACAGCTCGCGCATGGAGGGGCCGCCCACCTGCGCGGGCAGCCGGTCCATGCCGAGACGCGTGACGGCGAAGCGGTATTCGGCCACCTCGGTAGCCGACCGCGTCCAGGTGAAGGCGGCGATGCCCTGCTGGTTGTACGTGTCGAGGAAGCCGAGGTTGTTGCCTCCGGAGAAGCCCTGGATCAGGCCGGGGGCGAACATGTTCTGCCGGCGCTGCGTGTAGCGGAAGAACGAGGAGAGCGAGTCCGAGAAACGGTGGTCGATCTTGGCCGCGCCCTTGTCCTCGTCGATTTCATTGATGTCGAACGCGCCGTAGTTGTTGGCGACGCCCAGCGGGCCGCCGCCCGGCTGGTTGGGCAGCGGCAGCTCCGCCAGGACGCGTCGGGCGAAACGCGTCATCGGGATCGGCGTGCCGGCGGGAATCACCGTGCCCGCGGGAATGGTGCGGTTCTGGTCGTCTGTGAAAGTGATGGGCACGCGCACGTCGAGGGGCAGAATGCCATTGCGCATCTGCTCGTTCGGCAGGCTGGTGAGCGCGAATGTGTGAGCCCGCCAGCGAGAGCCCTCGTAGTCGAAGAAGAAAAACGTCCTGTCCCTGCGCAGCGGTCCGCCCAGCGTGAAGCCGAACATGTTGCGCTTGTTGACCGGCTTGCGGTTCTGGACGGGCTTGAAGAAACCGGTGACGTTCATTTTGTCGTTCTGAAGGAAGTGCCACAGGCTTCCGTGCAGTTCATTCGTGCCGGACTTCGTGCTGACGTTCATCACCGCGCCGGCCGTGCGGCCGAACTCTGCCGAGTAGGTGTTGATCATCATGCGGAACTCGGCCACCGAGTCCGGAGAAGGCTGGATGGCCTGGTTCGAGAAACCCTGGTTTGTCGTGCCGTAAAAGTTGTTGTCGACCCCGTCCAGCAGGAAGTTGTTGAAGACGCTGCGGAGGCCGTTGACGTTGTACGAGCCTTCCCGGCGGAAAACGATCGAGCCCTGGTTGGAGAACTGCGACTCGCGCACGCCCGGCGCCAACAGGGCGAAATACGAGTAGTTGCGTCCCAGAACGGGCAGATCCAGGATCTTCTTGCCCGTCACCACCTGGCCTTTCGAAGAGCTGTCGGTTTCCAGCAGGGGGGTGATCTCGACCACCGTGATGGTCTCGCTCACCTGGCCGACCTTGAGCACGAGGTCCACCCGCTGGCGGGCGTTGACCGTCAACACGACGTTCTCGGCCGTGGATGGCGCGAAGCCCTCCTTTTCCGCGGTCACGCGATAGGTTCCAATGCGGACGGTAGGGAACGTGTAGTCTCCGAGCTCGTTGGTCAGGAGGGTCTGCTGAAAACCGGTCTCAGGGCTGGAAAGGGTGACTTTGGCGCCTGCGATCGCGCCGCCGCGTTCGTCGCGGACGGTGCCCACGACGGCCGCCTGGTCGAACTGCGCGCAGAGCGGCGCCGATAACGCAATCCAGAGGATGGACAGAAGGGCGGTGCGCCCGGAAAACAGATGCATGATCAGCCTCTCGATGATCTGGTGAGTTCTGAAGCAGTCTCAGGTTGGACAGACGGGCAGCCAGACAGGACTGCCCCCGCTTCCGTACGATAGCCGACGAAGGTCAAAAAAACGTTTCGGAAAAGTTTTGTTTTGATGACAGGCGGGCCGGCGGCTGGCAGGGAGGGATCGGGTGCAAGGCGGGGCGCAGTCTTCAGGAGCGGGACAGACCGAATTCCTTCAGTCTGTACTGGAGAGTCCTGAGGCTGATGCCAAGCTCACGGGCGGCGCGGGTGCGGTTGCCGCCGTGACGCCTGAGGGCCTCTTCGATGGCGATACGCTCGAGCTCGTGCACGTTGAGCGTGCCCGCGGAAGCCGGATCCACCGTCTGCGGGGGGCCGAAGGGGAGATGGTCAGGACGGATTTCGCCGTCGCTGAGAATGGCGGCCCTCTCAATGGCGTTTTCCAGCTCCCGGACATTGCCGGGCCAAGGATGGGAACGGAGCAGGAACCGGGCCGCCTCGCTCAGGCGCAATTCAGGCTTGCCAAACTTGGCGGCAGCGGCGGCCACGAACTGATCCGCGAGAGCATCGATGTCGGCCGGTCGGTCGCGGAGCGGGGGGATTTCCATAGGGAAGGCGCCGAGCAGGGCGAGCAGATCCGGATCGAACCCGCCGCCCGCCAGCGCCTCCAGACCACGGTCTGACGCGGAGATGATGCGGACGTCGGTTCCGATCGCCTGCGTTCCGCCGATGCGATGGAAACTTCCGTTGCGGAGGGCCTTCAGCAGTTTCGCCTGCGTCGCCGGCGGCAGGTCAGCGATGCCGTCGAGAAACACCGTTCCGCCCCGCGCCCGTTCCAGGGCGCCGTGACGCCGCGCAACGGCTCCGGCGAAAGACCCGCGTTCATAGCCGAAAAGCTCGCTTTCCACGAGGCTTGGCCCGAGCGCCAGGCAATGGACTGCGATGAACGGCGCCGACGCCCGCCGGCTGTGCAGGTGAAGGCACCGGGCGATCACTTCTTTGCCGACTCCCGTTTCGCCGATCAGGAGCACGTTCGCCGAAGCCGGCGCGACCTTGCCAAGGAGATTCAGGACATGGAGCATGCGCGGATCACGCGCAACCATCGATCCGCACAGGCCGGGGGTGGCTCTCGGTCCATCGGCTTCCCGGGGCTTCTCGTCCGTCTGACGGGCCAGGGTGATCGCGCGCCGGACCGCCAGCCTGACATCGTTGGGGCTGCGGAAGGGCTTCTCCAGAAAATCCAGAGCGCCGCGGTGCAGAGCCTCGACAGCCGAGGCCATTGCACCGCTCCGGATGAGGAGCAGAAACGCTGCGGCCGGCTGCCGCTGACGAATCATGCCGAGCACCTGCAGTCCGTCGCCGTCCGGCAGCTCAAGGTCGGAGATGACGAGCGTGTATGCATGCCCCCGGAGCCGCTCGGCTGTTTCGCGGACGCCAGAGGCGAGAGTGACCGCATGGCCGTCCTCCCGCAAGACCGCCTCCAGCCACGGCTGCACCTGCGGTTCGCCGCCGACCACAAGGATGGAGGCGGCCGGACTGTTACCCTGTCGCATGGCCACAGCTTCCAGATGCAGAAATTGCATGGTCGTGACCTGAAACGCAAATTCTCCGCGCGGGCTGCCGGGGGGAAGAGACCATTGACGAGCCGGAGTGATGGTCACGCCATGACTTCCAGATCCCGCATCGATGGGGAAATCCGGCTGCGGAAGTGACCGGGTTACACCCGGAGGACGGCTCGATGCCGGGCTTTCCGCCGCCCCCTGACTCGCGTGCCCGCCGACGTGATCCAGTTGCCTGCCCGGGCGGAACGCACCGTCATTCTGGAGGTTCCAGGGCGCGGAGTGAAAGCGGATGGCGGAGCTGACCGGTGCCAGAAAAGGGTGCCGCCGTGCGCGGTCGATGCGGAGGCTCGGAGGAAATCACCTGGACCGGCACGGTGCCGTCCGCGGAGGAAAGGAATTTTATTCTATTTTCTTTTCAATAAGTTATGGGAGGAATGCGGGGGCGGGGTGGGAGCCTGTCTAGCGTCGCCTCAGGCTGGCCCCGGAGGCCGGCTCAGAAAGGAGGCGGCATGGACGGTTCCCCGATCATCATCATCCTTCCCCCCGACTTTTGCTGAGAATAGTCCCGCGCTCGAGGGACTATTCCGAATGAAGGATCGACAGCCGATACTGTAAAAATCTGGACGTGGGTCTGGAGATCCCCTGAAAGGATCTGGTATAGTCGCTGAGGGAGGGTACTAAAAGTTCTAGTACCCTCCCGGCGCCATCACAGGCGGTATCGGCGCTGTCATCAATGCTTGGCCTCGGGAACCCGAGATGGCACGCGGTCTCGCAGTCTTTTTCTTTTCCACCTGCCTTCTGGTTCCCCCTGTCCCTGCCCAGCCTGTCTGCTCTCCTGCCGCATCCACGAAGGATCTGGCACGGGAGTCCGCACTGCTTCTTGCCGCGGGCAAGTACCGGCAGTCCGAACAGCTTTCCCTCTGCGCCGAGCGCAGAGCCCGCGAGGAGGGCAATGATGCCCTGCTGTCCCGGGTGCTGAACAACCTCGGGGCGGCGCGGCTCTACCAGCAGGACTTTCTCGGCGCTTACGGACCTCTGCACGAGGCTCTGGCGCTTTCCCACCGGGTCGGAATGGCGGAGGTGGAGGCCAGCGTCTGGTCCAATCTCGCGGCGATGTACGGAATGCTGTCCGCCTGGCCGGACGCGGGACAGGCGCTGGAGAGGGCGCTTGCGCTCATGCCGGTGGACAGCCGTTTCCGCCCTGCCGTGATGGCGCAGAGCATCCGGCTGGCGGCGAGGCGGCCCGATCTGAAGCAGGGAGAGTTCTTCCGCCTCTGGAGCGAGGCGATGGAGTGGGCCGAAAGCCGGGCGGACTGGCAGGTGCAGCGGCACCTGTGGGACGAGCTGGCCATCCACCATCTGGACGCCGGCAGGCTAGGGCAGGCTGAAGACGCGATCGCCAATTCTTTCCGGCTGCTGGTTCTGCACCGCCTGCCGGACCCTGATTCCCTCTGGATGCTGGCTGGCCGGCTGCGGCTGGCGCAGCGCCGCCCGGGCGAGGCTCTGGTGTGGTTCAACCGTGTGCGCTCTCAAGGCAGGGTGCAACAGAGCCCCGTCAACGCCATCCGGCTGGCGGCGTTCGAGGCGCGCGCGGAAGCCATGGAGCATGGCCCCGAGAGGGCGCTGGCAGTGTGCCGGCGGAACTGGCTTCCCGTCCTCGAATGGCGGCATGCCGTCCTTCCCGATCCCACGGTCGAACTGGCGGCCGACGTCGCCATGACAGACCTGGTCAGCGAGTACGTCACCGCGGCCGTCGAATCGGGCGGCGTCCTCGAGGCCTGGGCGGCAGTGGAACAGAGCCGCGCCCTGAACATGCTCCGGCGGAGGAAGCGCCAGGCCGTTTCCGGCTCGCAGGAGGGGACGCCGGAAGCGGTACCGGGCCAGCATCTGACCGGCTCGCAGGCCCCGCGATCCGGGCCGCGGCCGGCCGTGATTTTGCGAACTGCGTCCTCTGAAAGGCCCTCGCTGCCGCTTTCCACGCTGCCGCCTCCGCCTCCGGAGCCTGCGCGGCTGTTGCAGCTGGTGCAGCGAGCCCTCAACCGCAACCAGGTTCTGTTCACGTTCTGGCTGAGCCACGGCCAATCCATTCTCTGGGTGATCACCGACGATCACTTTGCGGCCGTCCGGATGCCCGGCCGGGAGGAGCTGGCCAAGGAGTTCCAGCAGCTGCGCGATCTGATCGAGAACGGCGGGGACGCAAGGGGCGTGGCAGCGCGCCTGTACGATGCCACCTTCGGCCGCGCCCCTGCGTGGTCAAGGATGCGGGCCGAGTGGCTGATCTCGGCCGATGAAGAGCCTCTCAATGCCCCCGTGGCTGCGCTCCGGATGACGGAAGGGCAGCCGCGCTGGCTTGGAGAGGCGCGGGCCCTCTCGTTCCTCCCCTCCGCTCTCTGGTTGCTGGAGCCTCACGCGCATCGGCCTGCCGCCGGGCTGCTCGCCGTGGGGGGAGTCGTTCACAACAGCGCGGATGCGAGGTGGAGCGCCGCCGTCCAGAAAGAGGCTCGGAGCGGCGGGAGCTCTTCCAGCCCGGCCTTGCGCCGTGCATCCGTCCGTGAGCTGGAGTATGAACTCCCAACCCTGCCCGGCAGCCAGCGGGAAGTGGAGGCGATCGCCGCGCTGTGGCGCCAGCAGGGACGGCAGGTCAGATTGCTGACGGGATTCGAGGCCAGCGAGACTGCTGTAGCGCAGGCTCTCGACGAGGACTGGACCGATCTGCATTTTGCCACCCATGTGCAGCCGGCGCCCGCGCCAGTCTCGTACCGGTTGGCCTCGAATCCAGGCTCGGGCGTTCCGGCGCTGATCCGGTTTCCGGCAGGCGAGCCCTTCCTGGCGCTTTCCCTGCGCGCGGACGGAACGCGCGACGGCCTGACGGAGCGGGCGCTGGCGCGGTTCCGCCTCAGCGGCGCACGCGTGGTTCTGAACGGGTGCTCGACCGGCAGCGGTGCGATGCAACGCGGCGCCGGGCTGTCCAGTTTCGCCAACGCCTGGCTGGCAGCAGGAGCCCGGTCGGTCGTCGCCAGCCTCTGGCCGGTCGGAGACGACGGAGCGTTTTTCGAGGAGTATTACAGAGCCCTTCTGCAGGGCCAGCGTCCCGCCGTTGCGCTGCAGGCTGCCCAGGCGGCCATGATCCGCAATGGCGCGTGGCGCTCCCAGCCCAGCTACTGGGCCGCATACATTCACCTTGGGAAGGACTGACGGAGATGCCGTTCCAGCCTGACGCCCGTTTTGATGGCAGCCAGCATGGCGGTTACAGCCTGGGCGGTGAACCGTCGCCCGACTCCGCCGAACAGTCCGCCGCCGCCCGGTGGACGCCGCTCGTGGAAGGCGCCCGCGCGGGCGACAGCGCAGCGATCGAGGAGCTTTACCGCCTGCTGTCGCGCGGCATCCGGTTCTTCCTCTGCCGTCACTTGGGCGCCCAGGATCTGGACGACCGGGTGCACGATACGTTTCTCATCATCGTCCGGGCGATCCAGAACGGCGGGCTGCGGGAGCCCGAAAGGCTGATGGGCTTCGTGCGGACGATTGTCAGGCGTCAGGTCGCCTCCTACATCGAAGAAAGCGTCAGCTCGCGCCGCGAATACGCCGATCTGGAAGTCGGCGGCAGAGTGGCCGATCACCGCCACGATCCCGAGCAGCGCCTGATGCGCGAACAGCGGGTCCAGCTCATGCTGCAGGTGCTGCGCAGCATCTCTCCGCGCGACCGGGAGATCCTGACCCGCTTCTACCTTTACGAGCAGACGCAGGAGCAGATCTGCAGGGAGATGGACCTCACCGAGACGCAGTTCCGCCTGCTGAAGTCCCGGGCCAAGGCCCGGTTCGCCGAACTTGGCCGCCGCCAGCTGTCTTCCAACCCGATCCTCCGCCTCCTGCGCCGCAGTGCGAAGGCCTGAGACGCGCCGCCGGGATTTCTTACCCGCGGGTCTGTTTTTCTGACATGCCAGTTTGATATAGTGGAGTCGATCCGCGCCGCGGCCTCCGAGAGGGCGCGGACCTGCGGAGCCGGCTCGAAAGCAGCCGCACCCCACGATCAGGCACACGGAGCATACCATGAAGTACGGCTTGCAGATCCCTCCTTCGGGCGCACTGGATTTTCTCAGCCTCGGCGCTCTCGTCCACCGTCTCGACCCAGGCATCATTCCGTTCCGCAAGGCGACGGAATGCAAGATCCACGTCTCGGGCGGAGAGTACAACTGCGCGGCGAACCTGGCCGACTGCTTCGGCCTGAAGACAGGCATCGCCACGGCGATGGTTGATTATCCGATCGGCGATCTGATCGCGGAGCGCGTGCGCGCCATGGGCGTGCGGCCCTTCTACAAGCGCTTCAGGCACAACGGCGTCAACGGGCCCAACATGGCCACGGTGTATTCCGACCAGGGATTCGGCGTCCGGCCGCCCGTAGTCTTTTACAACCGGTCGAACGAGGCTGCAGCACTGCTGAAGCCCGGCGATTTCGACTGGAAGTCGATCTTCGCCGAAGGCGTGCGGTGGTTTCACTCCGGCGGCATTTTCGCCTCGCTGTCAGAGACAACGGGCGAGGTGATCATCGAGGCGATGCAGGCGGCCAAAGCCGCCGGCGCGGTCACGTCGTTCGACCTGAATTACCGCGCCAAGCTGTGGGGCATCTGGGGCGGGCAGGAGAAGGCGGTCGCCGTCATTGACCGCATCGTGCGCCACGTCGACGTGCTGGTGGGCAACGAAGAGGACCTTCAGCTCGGCCTGGGCATCCCCGGACCTGAAGTGACGGCGAAGTCCAAGCTCGATCCCTCCGTGTTCATCGCCATGATCGCCGACGTCGTGAAGAAGTATCCGAACGTGAAAATCGTCGCCACGACGCTGCGCGAAGTGCATTCCACCAATCATCACAGCTGGAGCGCCGTGGCCTGGATCAACGGCGAAACGTTCCAGGCGCCCACCGCCGAACTGCCCATCTACGACCGCGTCGGCGGCGGCGATGGCTTCGCTTCGGGCTTCTTCTACGGGCTGCTCACGGGAGAAGAGCCGCTGGAGGCGGTGAAGCTCGGCTGGGCGCACGGAGCGCTGCTCACTACCTTCCCGGGCGACACGACCATGGCCACGCTGGAGCAGGTCCGCAGCTTCGCCAAAGGCGGCTCGGCGCGCATCCAGAGATAGGTTCATTCCCGGGCCCGGCCCTGCGCCGGGCCCATGACTGCAACTGCGATCATTCCCGAGAGGCTCAGCAAATACCATGGCAGAAATACTCTCCGACATCGGACTTACCGGCCTGGCCGTCATGGGCCAGAATCTTGCGCTGAACATTGCAGACCACGGCTTCCGCGTCTCCGTCCACAACCGCACCACGGCCACGATGGAAAAGTTCGTGGCCGAGAACCCCAATACGCCCGGCGGGCTGGCAGGCTTCGCCGATCTCAAGGACTTCGTGGCCAGCCTCAAGCGTCCCCGCAAGATCATCATCATGGTCAAGGCAGGCGCTCCAACGGACGCCGTCATCGACCAGCTGGTTCCCCTGCTCGAACCGGGCGACATTCTCATCGACGGCGGCAACGCCAACTGGAACGACACCATCCGCCGCGAGCGCGATCTGAAGGCCAAGGGCATCCGCTTCATCGGCTCCGGCGTCAGCGGCGGCGAGGAAGGCGCGCGTTTCGGCCCGTCGCTCATGCCCGGCGGCGAGTATGAAGCGTACAAGGAGCTCGAGCCCATCTGGACGGCGATCGCCGCGAAGGTCGACCCGGATACAGGAAGGCCGCTGACAGGCGCGAAGCCGGGCCAGCCGATCAAAGGCGGCGTGCCCTGCTGCACCTACATCGGGCCCAACGGCGCCGGCCACTACGTCAAGATGTGCCACAACGGCATCGAATACGGCGACATGCAGATGATCGCTGAAGCCTACTGGCTGATGACGCAGTATCTCGGCATGTCGGCGCCCGAGTGCAGCGAGGTATTCGCCGAATGGAACCAGGGCGTGCTCGACAGCTTCCTGATCCAGATCACGGCGGACATCCTCCAGCAGAAGGATCCGTTTACGGGGGGCTATCTGGTCGACTACATCCTCGACACCGCCGGCCAGAAGGGCACCGGCAAGTGGACCTCCGTCAACGCGCTCGACATGGGCGTGCCCGCCAACACGATCGCCGAGAGCGTCTTCGCGCGCTTCATGTCCGCGCTGAAGGATGAGCGCGTGGCTGCGTCGAAGGTTCTGCAGGGGCCGCCGCCGGCGAAGTTCGAAGGCGGCCGCAAGGAGTTTCTCCAGGCCATCCACGACGCGCTCTACTGCTCGAAGATCTGCTCCTATGCGCAGGGCTTCCAGCTGATGCGCGAAGCGCAGAAAGAGTACAACTGGACGCTGAAGTTCGGCGAGATCGCCATGATCTGGCGCGGCGGCTGCATCATCCGCGCCCGGTTCCTCCAGAAGATCAAGGAGGCCTTCGACCGCGACGCCAATCTCGCCAACCTTCTGCTCGACCCCTACTTCAAGGGCGAGATCGACCGCTGCCAGTCCAACTGGCGCCGCGTCGTTGCGGAAGCAGCGCTGCGCGGGGTTCCCATTCCCGCCTTCTCCTCGGCTCTCGCCTACTACGACGGCTACCGCTCCGAGCGGCTGCCGGCGAACCTGATTCAGGGCCAGCGCGACTTCTTCGGCGCGCATACCTTCGAGCGCACCGACCGGCCGCGCGGCAAGTTCTTCCATATCGACTGGCCCGAGCCTGGCCGGCCCATTCTGGAAGCCTGAAGCGTGCTGTCTCTCCCGCGGGCGCCGCGGCCGGGCAGGCTGCGGCGCCCTTCGTGTTTCCGCGCGCCTGTTATCATCGGAACCGGCTGTCTCCCATGCTTCGCACCACCCTGCTGCTGGCCCTCGCCGCGTCCGCCAGCGCCGTTCCTCCGGATGCCGCGCTCGCCTCGCGCATGGCCCGGCTCGCGCTCGACTGCGTTCACCGCGAGTATCCGAACAAGATCGCCCATGTGCTCAACTCGGATGCCGACGCCCGTCCGCCCCGCGAGCTGACGCCGGCTTTCTACGGCTGCTACGACTGGCACTCTTCCGTCCACGGCCACTGGCTGCTGGCGCGGCTCGCGCGCCTGTATCCCCACGAGCCCCTCGCCCAGGAGGCCCGGCGCGCGCTGGCGCGCAGCCTCTCCGCGGAGAACCTCGCCGCCGAAGCCCGCTACCTGAACGGCGCCGGACGCCAGACATTCGAACGCCCCTACGGGCTGGCATGGCTCCTGCAGCTTGCAGCGGAACTGCGGGAATGGGATGAAGTCGACGCCCGCCGCTGGCAGGCGGCGCTCGAGCCCCTGGAACAGGCGGCGGTCGCGCGCTTCACGTCCTGGCTGCCCAGGCTGCCGCGACCGGTGCGCGCGGGCGAACACTCGAACACGGCTTTCGCGCTCGGACTTGCGCTGGACTACGCCCGCATCGCGCAGCGCACGGATTTCGAACAGCTGCTGGTTTCCCGCATCCAGGATTTTTATCTGAAGGACACGGCGTGCCCGCTGCACTACGAGCCTTCCGGCGAGGATTTCCTGTCGCCCTGTTTGGCAGAGGCCGACGCCGTCAGGCGCGTGCTGCCCGCCAATGGGTTCGCGAAATGGCTGGCTGCGTTTCTGCCGAGCATCGCTCTGGAGCCCACGCGGGTCACCGACGTCACCGACGGCAAACTGTATCATCTGGCAGGGCTGAACTTCTCGCGGGCATGGATGCTGGACGGGATTGCCTCCGCGCTGCCTCAGTCTCACCCGCGCCGCAGGGGGCTCGAAGCGCTGGCGGCGCGCCTGGCAGAAGCGGGATTCGCCGCCATCCGCGCCGAGCATTACGAGGGCGGACACTGGCTGGGTTCGTTCGCCATTTACTACGCCACGCGGCGCGGCATTTCCTCCGCCGGGCCGTCACGCTAGACTTTTGATCGAGGGATGCTGCTGCTGGCACTTCTGCTTGCGGCGCCGCCGGAGGCGCAGTCGGCCTACCAGCGCGGCGTGACGCTGTTCGCGCAGAATCGCGCCGCGGACGCCATCCCCCACTTCGCCGAGGCTGCGCGGCTGGCTCCAGAGAACGCGCTGTACTGGAAAGCGCTCGGCGTGGCGCATGCGAAGATCGAGGACTATCACGGCTCGATCGAACCGTTCCGGCGCGCCTGCGATCTGGCGCCGCAGCTGGAAGATGTCTGTTATTACCTTGGCCGCGCTTACTACGCCGCTGACCAGTACGAAAAGGCGATCGAGCCGCTGAAGCGCGCGCTCCGCCATGATCCGGTGAAGGGACGCGTTGAAGCAGCGCTGGGACAGTGTTATGAAGCGCTGATCCAGCCCGCCGAGGCCGAGCGGTGGTTTCGTTCCGCGGTGCGCCGCAACGACGCAGGGCGCCAGAAGGCCCATCTCGCCTACGCCCGGTTCCTCACGCGTCAGGGCCGCGCTGCGGAAGCGGTGCCCGTGGCTGAGGCGGCGCAGCAGCCGGAGACGCCGGAGGCGCGTTTCGAGCTGGCCTTCGCCCTCTCGCAGTGCGACCGGCTGGAAGAAGCGCTGCGCGCCGTCGAACGGGCGCTGGAACTCCGGTCTGATTTCGAAGAGGCGTTCGTGCTGCGGTCGAAAATCCGCGCCCGCCTCAGTCCTCCTTCACCTCGATAACCCGGCCCGCCGGCACGCCGCGAAGAATCTGTTTTTTCCCCGTGGGCCATGTGATTTCCACTTCGTCCGCGCGTGCGGCGCCGGCGATGCCGAAGCGCAGCGTCTTCTCGCTGGAACACTGGTAGCCGGTGGAGGTCGAGACGTGATTGTACTGAGTCAGTCCGCCAGCCGTCACGCGCACCTTCGCGCCGATCGCGTCCCGGTTGCTCTGTGTGCCCGTCAGCCGAAGCGCAATCCAGTTCCGTCCTTCTCCCAGGCGGTTACGGTAGAGCTTCGCCGGTTCGTTCAGCACGCTGACGGCTGCATCAGTCCGCCCGTCGCCGTCCAGATCTCCCAGGGCGACGCCGCGGTGCTGCGCCCGCGCGCCGAAAACCACGCTCGAGAATGTCTTTCCCTTCTCGTTCCGGAACAGCTGATTCTGCTGTTTCGAAGCGCGGCTGGAGAAGAGCTCCGTGTTGTCCTGCACGTCGCCGTTGGCGGTGAAGATGTCCTTCCAGCCGTCGAGATCGAAGTCGGCAACGCCCAGGCTCCAGCCGCTGTGGGGCAGGGAAGCGGCGCCGATCCTGCTCCGGTACGTCATGTCCTGGAACACGCCGTTGCCGAGGTTCCGGAACAGCGGGAAGGTCTCATTGGCCAACGCAGTGACGAAGATGTCAGGCCAGCCGTCGTTGTCGATGTCCCGGAACTCCGCGCCCATCGTGGACAGGATCTTGCCGTCATCGGCTATGGCGATTCCCGCCGTGAATCCGATCTCGGTGAAGCGCCCGTTGCCCTCGTTCCGGAAGAGGAAATTCGGCACGGTGTCGTTGGTCACCAGGACGTCCATCAGCCCGTCATTGTTGTAATCCGCAAAGGCAACAGACATGCCTTTCCCGATTTTTTGGGAAATTCCCGCGCTTTTCGAGATGTCAGTGAATGTTCCGTCGCCGTTGTTGCGCAGCAGGGTATTGGGGAGGCCTTCGTAGTATTTGGGGTGGCAGTAGGTGCGGTAACCGGCGCGTTTGTCTCCGCAAAACGGCTCAGTTTTCGGGTCCCAGATGCAGTAATTGACGATGAACAGATCAAGGTCGCCGTCGTTGTCCATGTCGAACCAGCCGGCGGAAATCGGCCAGTGCGTGGCGGGAATTCCTGCTTTCTTTGTGACATCTTCAAACGTGCCGTCGCCGCGGTTGCGGTACAGGCGGCTGAAATGGACGCTCGTGACCAGCAGGTCCGTCCAGCCGTCGTTGTCATAGTCGCCGGCCGCCACGCCCATGCCGTAGCCCTCACCGGCGAGTCCGGCCTTTTCTGTGACGTCCTCGAACCGCCAGTTGCCCCGATTCCGGTAGAGCCGGTTCCACCACTCGGGGCCGGACTTCGCCAGCGAGGGTTGCGGAGCGCCGTTCAGGAAGTAGATGTCCAGCAGCCCATCGTTGTCATAGTCGAAGATGGCGATTCCGCCCGGCATCGTCTCGATCTGATGCTTCTCTGGAGTGGCGGCGTTGCGGAGCACGAAGGGAATGACGCCCGTCAATTCCTCGAACGGCTCGGCGGGAGGAGCCTGAACCTCTGCCAACAGCAGAGCCAGCGCGCCCGCCACCGCCCATGCGCCCGCCAGAGCCCGCCAGCCCGGGCGTTCCGTCATGTCTTCCCCCTGCGCTGCAGTCCCGCGCGCGCTGTCACTTCACCCTGCGCCATCCGCGGCCCTCTTCCACTTCGATGATCTGACCCGCTTCCAGCGCCTCGATTTTCTGCTGGACGCCGCTGGGCCAGCGGATTTCCAGCGAATCAATCCGCTTGCGCGGCCCGATGCCGAAATGCTGCCGCTTCTGGCTGGTGGCCCCGAATCCCTCGCTTCCCTTCACCTCCCGGTAGGCCAGCAGATCGCCAGCCCGGAGCGTCAGCTGTGCGCCGACGGCGTCGCGGTTGGACTGCACGGCTTTCAGATCCACCTGCAGCCATCCGTTGCGGTTCGCCTTCAGATTCCGGTAGAAGGCGTTTCTCGCGTGATCTCCGGGATAATGACCGCCGAGTTGCGCATAAATGTCCAGGTCTCCGTCTTCTTCCCAGTCGATGAATGCGACGCCATGGCCCTTGTTCCCTGGACGCTGGAATTTCACGAAATCGGTCAGATCGCTGAACGTTCCATCTCCATTGTTCCGGAAAAAACGATTGGGCTCCAGCCGCGAAAGTTGAGGATCGCCGACGCCCAGATACAGATCCAGGTAACCGTCATTATCCAGATCGGCCACGCCCGCTCCCATCACGCCCATCGGGAATTGAAGGCCTGCTTCGTAGGTTACGTCGGTGAATGTTCCGTTGCGGTTGTTCCGGAAAAGGCGGCTCGAGTCGGGATGCACCCGCGTCTTCGGCACGGCATAATCCAGGCGCAACGCCGCGACTACGGACTCCCATGCGGCCAGGCTGGTGGTCAGCGCATCCGGATAGCCGTCGTTATTGTAGTCGAACAGGAAGCAGACGAAACCGTTGTGCACGGGCTGCACCAGCCCCGCTTCGCGCGCCACGTCGCGGAACTTCCAGTTGCCCAGGTTCCGGTACAGCCGGTTGGGCGCAGGGTCGAGCCCGTTGATCAGGATGTCGACCCGTCCGTCGCGGTCGAAGTCGCCGAGCGCCATGCCAATGGCGCCGTGGTCGGGCGGTTCGTTGATCCCCGCCTGCTTCGTCATGTTCGTGAACGTGCCGTCCCCGTTGTTGCGGTAGATCTGCGGCACGCTGCCGTCCTTGAGAACGCCATTGGCGATGGCCAGATCCAGCCAGCCGTCGTTGTCGAAGTCCGCCCAGAGCGAGACGAACCCGTTGCCTTCGTCGCCCGCGCCGGACTTGTCCGTGACATCTTCGAAGCGCCCGCCCGTGTTGCGGAACAGCCGGTTCTTCATCGGTCCGCTCCAGCCGTTCAGCGAAATGTACAGATCGGGGCGGCCGTCGTTGTCGAAATCCACAAGATTCAGGCTGTAGCCGGAAGCGACGCCGGCGAGGCCCGCCGCTTCCGTCGCGTCCGTGAACCGCCGCCCGTCATTGCGGATCACGCGGATGAACTCGCCGCTTCCGCTTTCAAACAGGTCAAGATCCCCGTCGCCATCGTAGTCCGCCCACGCCGCCGTGCCATTGCCGTCGTGACGGTCGATGCCGAGCCGCGGCGCGATGTCTTCGAACTCGAGCAGCGGGTTCTCGCCCGCGCGCGGCACGAGCGGACGCGCCGGAAAGAGGAACTGCTTCGGAATCGGCGGCGGCTCTCCCGGCAACTGGTCCATCGCCACCTTGAGCAGCCACTGATCCACAGGGTTGTTGTTCACCTGCAGCGCCTGATAAAAGAGCCGCGCGGCCTCTCCGAATTCGCCCATGCGGTAATACGCGGTGCCCATCTCCCGGTACAGCTCATGGACGAGCGCGGGCTCTTTTGTCCGTTCCAGCGCCTGGCGGAAGTACAGGAGCGATTCCTGGAAGTTGCCGCGCCGCACCAGCGTCTTTGCCATCATGGCCAGCGCGGTCAGCTCTTCGTTGCTGTAGGGCATCGCGCCGTCGATCACCTGTTCGAGCAGATCGATCGACCGGTCCAGCCCGATCAGCGGATCATGCGGCACGCGGTTGCCCGTCTCTTTTGTGAACCGCACTTCGCCGCTCATCCAGTCGGAAAGATTGAGCAGGAACCCGTAGGCGTTCGGCTCGAGCTGCGCCACGCGCGCCGCCAGCCCGTAAGCCAGGTTCGGGTCGTAGTAGAGCAGTTCGGCGCGCGCATGAATGACTGCCTTGGCCTTGAGCGACGGAATGTGATCGGGGTCGCGCTTCAGCGCCGTGCCCAGCGCCTCCATGGCCAGATTGAGCGACGTGCGGCGCTTCTGGTAATCCGTGCCGGAATAGAAATCCAGCAGGTAGCTGCGCGCGAGCTGATACCAGGTCATCGCATCGTTCCGCCCTGTCTGGATCAGCCTCTGCAGTTCGCGCCGCGCCTCTTCCGTCCTGCCCTCGCGCAGCAGCAATTGGGCCTTGCGCAGCGGCCCTTCCCTGGCGGGCAACGGAAACCTGCCCGGACGCGCACTTTCTCCGGGCGGCATGTGTTGCGCAAAGGCCAGCGCCGCCACAACAGCCAGCGCGGCCAGCCCGCCGGTTACACCTGCCCGTAGCGCAGGACTTTGACGCCTTCCCATGTCACCAGCCCGCTGGATCCGCTCTCCCGCATCATCTCGTCCACCACAGGGAGAAACGTTTCGATCTTCGCCTTCGTGTCCACGATTTCGATGATGAACGGCAGATCCTCGCTGAGCCGTTCCAGCTTCGCTGTATGAAGCCGCGAGCTCTTGCCGAAGCCCATCGGACCGCGCAGGACGGTGGCGCCCGCCATATGCAGCTCGCGCGCCTTCAGCACGATCGCTTCATACAGCGGCCGTTTACCGTGGCGGTCGTTCTCGCCCAGAAAGATACGCAACAGGACGGCATCTTCAGGCAGTTCCATCGTCAGAGCCTCTCATTCAGCATCATGGCGGCCTGGTAGCCGGCCCAGACGCCGGCCAGGCACAACACCAGACTGGAGGCGATGTTCCACCCTGCGTAGGCCCACTCCCGGTCCTGCAGGAGCCGCAGCGTCTCCAGGCTGAATGTCGAAAACGTCGTATACCCGCCGCACAGCCCCGTCATCACAAAAAGGCGGATGTGGGACGGCACGATCAGCCTCCCGTCGGGACCGGTCAGCGACACGAAAAATCCGATCACCATGCAGCCGGTGACATTGACGAACAGCGTGCCCCAGGGAAATGTCTCGCCTGCCAGGCGCGCGGCGACGCCGGAGAAGAAATACCTCAGCATGCCTCCCAGAGCCGCGCCCGCGGCTATCCACAGGTAGTTCACTATAACGCTATGCTACTCCCGTGAGGACTTTTGCCGCATTTCTGCTTGTCCTGCCGCTGCTGGCCCAGGATCCGGCGGCGCTGCTTGAAGCCAAGCTGATGGAACGGCTGCGCCAGATCGACCAGCGGTTCAATGGCGTCATGGGGCTCGCGATTGTCGACCTTTCCACCGGCAAGGTGCTCTCTCTCAACGGCGACCTCGTGACCGCGCAGGCGAGCCTCATCAAGGTGCCGATCCTTGCGGCTGCGTTCCAGAAGATCGAATCCGGCGCGCTCGCGCTCGACCAGAAAGTCGAGCTGACCGAGAAAGACAGGGCCGGCGGCAGCGGCACGCTCGATGCTCGTCTGGGGCCGCAGCCCCTCTCCCTCACTGTGGAGGAGCTTCTGACGCTGATGATCCGCGACTCCGACAACACGGCCACCAACAGGATCATCGCCCTCGTCGGGATGGACAGCGTCAACCAGCTGATGGCGCAGCTCGGCCTGCGCTCCACGCGCCTGCGCCGCATCATGATGGACTCGGCCGCCGCCAAACGCAATGAAGAGAACACCTCCACGCCTCTCGAAATGGCGCGCCTGTTCGAGTTCATCTACCGCGAGCGCCTCATCAGCCGCAACGCCTCGCGCCGCATGATCGAAATCATGAAGCTGGTGCAGGCCGATTTCCGCGCGGCTTTGCCACGCGGAATCGTGTCTGCGTCCAAACCCGGCGCCGTGCCGGGCGTCCGCACGGAGGCGGGCATCGTGTTTCTGGAAGGCCGCCCGTATATCCTTTCCGTGATGTGCAGCCTCGTGGAAGGCAACGCCAATCCCATTCGCGATGTGGTCGAGGCGGTTCATTCCTACTTCGTCCGCGTCGCGCAGAGCAACCGGTTCGGCCACCGCGTGAGTGAGCCAATCTATTGAAATGAGAAACGCCGCGCCGGGCGCATGCGTCCGGGCGGATGAAGCGTGCAAGGAGGAACCCGATGAGAGGCGCGATCATGCTGCTGGCCGGCGGACTGGCGTTCGCCCAGGGCTGGCAGGGGCCTGAGGCTGTCATTCAGATGAACATTCGTGGAGGAGGCAGAGCGGATCAGGGCAAGTGCACCGCCGAAGTGGAAGTGGACGGCGTGGCTGAGGTCGGCATTCAGGCGGGCGAAGGACGCATCCGCACGATCAGCGGCCAGCCAGCCACATGGCGGCGGCTCGACTGCACCGGTCCGATGCCGTCGAGCTTCGCCGATTTCCGCTTCAAAGGCGTCGACGGCCGCGGGCGGCAGACGCTGATCGCCGATCCCCGTTCCAACAACGGGCTCGCCGTCGTACGCATCGAAGACCCGCAGGGCGGCCGCGAAGGCTACACATTCGATATCGAGTGGCGCGCCGGCGCCGGCTGGAATACCGGAGGCCGCCCGGAATCGTGGCGGCGCGACCGCGAACCGCGGTACGCCGAAACGCCTGCGGCTACGATCCGCGCCGCGATCCGCGGCGGCGGCGGCGACCGCGGCAAGTGCACCGCCGAAGTGGAAGTGGACGGCGTGGCCGAGGTCGGCATCCGCGGCGATACGGGTGAAATCCGCACCGTCAGCGGCCAGCCGGCTTCCTGGCGGCGGCTGGATTGCACCGGACCCATGCCCGTCAATCCCGGGGATTTCCGTTTCCGCGGCATCGACGGGCGCGGCCGGCAGGGGCTGCTCCGCGATCCCAACACGAATCGCGGCCTCGCCATTGTCCGCATTGAAGACCCGCAAGGAGGCCGCCACGCCTACACGTTCGATCTTGAATGGCGCGGCGGCAGCGGCTGGAATACCGGAACCGGCGGCGGCTGGAACACGGGGCCCGGCTGGGGTACGGGCGCGGGAACGGGCGGTTCCGGCTGGGGCAGCGGCTCCGGCTGGGGCTCGGGCTCCGGCTGGGGCAGCGGCTGGGGCTCGGGCGGCGGCGAGACATTTTCTTACAGCGGCCGCGGCCGTGGCGTCTTCACGATTGACTCCGGAACCGGCTATGACCTGCGCGGCGCTTCCGTGTATGCCGACCGCCGCAACGGCGAGGTTCAGCTCCGCTTCGATTCGTCTTTCGGAGGCGAGACGCTCATGTTCCGCGGCCGCCTCGAGCGCGTTTCCGGGGACACCATCGAAGCACGATTGCTCGAGGGCATCAACCGCGGCGACGCTGCGCCCGTCGATGCGCGTGCGCGAATTCTGTTGCGCGACGGCAACCGCGTGCGGTCCATTGTCATCGAGGGCCGCGCCCGCAACCAGCCCTTCCGCGTTCACTACAACGAATAGGGCTCAGGCTTCCACGACGATGTCGAATCCCAGCAGGCGCCCCATGCGTTCCAGCGTCCGCGTGTGATCGCCATAGAAGATCACGCGGTGCAGCCCTGCCTGGTAGTTTTCGAGCCACTTCTCCGCGTCCTTGACACGCGTGCGGATCTGGCTGCGGCAGCCGCGGTCGCTGTCGCCGTAGCCGGTGACTACGGCTGTTGACATCAGCATCGTCTTCGGCCCTGCGAACCGCGCCACCGTGATCGTCTCATCGCACGGCATCAGCACCTGCAGCACTGCGCCCTCGTGCGTCTCCAGATGATCGCGGATGATATAGGGCGACGCCGGTCCGTCCGGCCCCTTCAGCTTCGTCGCCGACACGCAGTGCGCGTGGATCACTTCGTTCCGGCTCAGGTCGAACACCGGATCGCTGACAAAGCCCGGCACGCCCGCGTACGATGTCACCAGCATCTGCGTCATCGTCGAGTGCAGATCGGCCTCGCAAACGCCATACAGCCCGGCGTCGTTCAGCCTGCTCCAGCAGATGCATGGATAGCCAGGCAGCTTGCTGGCCATCAGCGTGCCGAAACAGTCGATCGTGAAGGCGTTGGCCTTTTCACGCAGCATGATGGCCTTCAGCGCCAGGTGCATGCGCAGACCCTTTTCGATCTCATCCGGTTTCGGCTCTACGACGCGCAGCGCGTTCCGCGTGAACTCCTCGGCAAGCCTCCTCGCTTCGTTCCGGTCTGCGGCGGCGAACGCCTTTTCGAGCTCCGAACCAGGGAGAAATGCGAACTCCGTGCCGAACGCGCTCCTGTATTCTTCGGCCGCCTTTGCGCGGCTGGCCGGATTCTCGATTCCCACCAGCACCTTGCTTTTTCGCAGATGGTGGACCGTCCGGAAGATGCGGAACCACGGATCAAGATCGCCGTAGCTCGAAGTCGCAATCACATCGACGCGGCGCCCCGCCTTGCGCAGTCCCGCCACGCTGGACCACGCATGCGTCGCATATGGCCGGGAGAACACGAGCACCGGCGCGGGCGCCGCCTGGATCAGTTCATTGAACCCCGGCGTCGGTTGCGTCAGCGGCAGCAGCAGAATCCCGTCGAGATCCTGCTGCCGCGCAAGCCACGCCTTCACCTCCTCGGCGCTGCGCAGCATCTCGCCTCCGGTCAGCTCCACCACGTGCGCGTTCTTGCGCGCCGCTTCAGCGAGATTCGCTTCCACCTCCCTGCGCTCCGCCTCGACGTCCAGCGTCGGCTTCGGCCAGTGCGGCGCGCCGGCCAGATAAACGCGCGCGACGCGCGCGCGGCCATTCCACGGCATCGCGCGGAACGCCTCGTATTCGTCGGCTTTCAGCAGTCCTGAGAACGGCAGCCCGCACAGGGCCGCCTGGAACGTGCGGCGGGTGAGCGTCATGGGAGCCTCCTGATTTCGGATCATCGGCTCCTATTTATGTATCGCGCCGCGCCGCGCGGCGCAAGCGCCGGTCTCAGCGTCCGGAGCTGCCGAAACCGCCCTCGCCGCGCCGCGTCTCGCTCAGCTCCGCTTCCACCCACTCGATCGCTTCATAGCGCGCGATCACCATCTGCGCGATGCGGTCGCCCTTGTGCACGCGGTAAGGCGTGCGTCCGAGGTTCAGGAGAATGACCCGGATTTCGCCGCGGTAGCCGGGATCGATCGTCGCCGGCGCATTGGGCAGTGTGATGGCGTGCCGCAGCGCCAGCCCGCTGCGCGGGCGGATCTGCGCTTCGCAGCCCGGAGGCAGTTCAATCGCGAGTCCGGTGGGCACCAGTTGCGGCACGCCCGGCTCCAGGACCGCTTCCTCCACCGCGTGAAGATCCATCCCCGCGTCTTCGTCCGGCCCATGCGCGTAGCGAGGCAGAATCGCGTCCGGATGCAGCAGTTTCACATGAATGCGCACTGCCCGCTATCATAACAGCCGTGCCCCGAGTCATCTCCGCCGGGCCCATGCCGCCCGAAAAACTCGCATACGCGCTGGCCCGCTACAGCCGTTCTCCTGATTCGATCCGCCAATCGGTCGAATGGGTCCGCGCGCATGATTCTTCCAAGTTTCTCGAGAGTTTCTACTTCCAGTACGGCCACGCCTCCATTGCCGATCTCGGCCACCTCGCGCTGAGCTTCGAGGGTGTCAGTGAACTGGCCGCTATCGAGATCGAAGACGAGCCGCTGTGGGACGGGCAGGCGCGCTCCTCGCGTTATCAGGACTTTGCCCGCGCAGGCTTCGTCATGCCGCCGGAAGCCGCGGGAGAGGCTGCGGAGACTTACGCGGAAGCCGCCCGCGCACTGCTGGCTGCGTATCAACAGGTGCATGCGCGCATGGTGGAGCACCTGAAAGCAAAGCTTCCGCGTCCGGACGCGATGAAGCCCGACGCGTACGAGCGCAACATCGCCGCGCGCGCCTTCGATGTCGCCCGCTACCTGCTGTTTCTGGGCGTGCCCACAGGGGTAGGGCAGGTGACCAGCATCCGGACGCTCGAGCGCCAGATCCGACGCTGGCGCGCCTCGGAATATGCCGAGCTGCGGGAGATTGGCGGCGAGACCGCTGAAGCCTGCGCGCGCCCGCCGGATGTCGCGTGGCTCGAAAACACGCCGCAGGAGCCGCTCGCGCCGACGCTGGCGAAATACGTTGATCCAGATCCATACCCTTCCGCTGCCATGAGTGCTGTCGCCGCGTGGGCGCAGCAGAACCTGGGCGGATGGAATGGCGCGGAACCCGGCGCCGTGCGCCTCACGCGGATCGATGAACCGCTTGCCGGCATCGCCGCCACGCTGCTCTACTCTGTCACTGCGTGGCCGTTCGAGCCGCTGTATGAAACGGTTCGCTCCTGGAGCCGCGCGCGCCAGATGGAAGTGCTCGAAGCGGCGCTCGGTCCGCGAGGACGGCGAGATGAACTGCTTCGCGCCTTCCGCACCGCGCCCTACGCGTTCGATCTCCGCATCGACATCGGCGCTTACCGCGACCTGCACCGCCACCGCCGCTGCCATCAGACGCGGCAGGCGTGGACGTGGCGGCACGGCTTCGAGACGCCGGATGCGATCCGCGAAGCAGGAGTCGAAGCCGAATATGGCGCAGCGCTGGCAGCCGCCCGGACCGCCGCGGCGCAGTTGCCGGAAAAGGTCTCGCACTACCTGCTGCCCTTCGCCGCCCGCGGCCGCTTCCTGTTCCAGATGGACTTCGCAGAAGCCGAGTACATCATCCGCCTGCGCAGCGGCGTCAAGGGCCACTTCAGCTACCGCCGCGCCGCGTGGGAGATGAAACAGGAGATGGAGCGCGTCGAGCCGGAACTTGGCCGCCTCATCGAGGCCACGCCCCCATGGGTGGAGGACCCTCTGGTCCGCTGATCGGCCGCCGTGTGATATTCCTGTGCTGAAGCCATGCAGGAATCCGCCAGTCTCGCCGCCGCGCTCACGGTTGTCGCCGGGGGCTTTCTCCACGGCAGCTTCGCGCTGCCCATGAAGAAAATGACCGCGTGGAAGTGGGAGAACACGTGGCTCATTTACTCGATCAGCGGCCTTGTCGTGCTGCCTCTCCTGCTGGCTCTGATCACCGTACCTTCGTTCGCGGAAGCCGTGGCGGCGACCAGTCCGGCCACGCTGGCGCTGATTGTGCTGTGCGGCGTCGGCTGGGGCGCCGGCTCCACGCTGTTCGGCCTCGCCATCGACCGCGTGGGCATGGCGCTGACGTTCGCCATTGTGCTTGGCATCACGTCGAGCCTCGGCTCGCTCCTGCCGCTGCTGATACAAAACCCGGCGGAACTGTTTTCGCGCCGCGGGCAGATCCTGCTGGCCGGTCTTGCGCTCGTGATTGCGGGCATCATCATCTGCTCGAAAGCGGGCGCGCTGCGCGAGCGCAATCAGAACCCGCAGGCGGCGGCAAGCCAGAAGCGCGGCGGCGCATTCACGGGACTGCTGATCTGCATCGCCTCCGGCGTCCTGTCGCCGGCGCTGAACTTCGGCTTTGTCTTCGGCGAGCCGCTCAAGCAGGAGGCCATCCGCCTCGGCGCCAGCGCCGACTTCGCGGGCAACGCCCTCTGGGCGCTCGCGCTCGGCGGCGGCTTCTTCGTCAACGCGGGCTACGCCGTCTACCTGCTCGGGAAGAACCGCACGTGGTGCGTCTATTCGAACCCCGATGCCAGCGGCTGGTACTGGGCGGGCGCCGCGCTGATGGGCTTCCTGTGGTACATCGGCGTCAGCATCTATGGCATGGGTGCCGCGGCCATGGGTCCTTTGGGAGGCGTGCTCGGATGGCCCATCTTCATGAGCACCGTCATCATCATGGCCAACGTCTGGGGCGCCGCCACGGGCGAGTGGAAGGGCGCGGGCGCGCAGGCGATGCGCCTGATGTGGACGGGCGTAATCATCCTCGTGGCCGCCATCGCCGTCATCGCCCAGGCGAACTGAGGTCAGGCCCGGCGGCTCCCACCGCAGCAAGATCCGTGCTTTTTGTTTCGGGCAGCAGGAAGACGAGCGCCGCAGCTGCCAGGAAGAACCCGGAGTTGACCGCCAGAGCCGCGCCCACGCCGTGGCTGTCGGCCAGCGCTCCCACCACCACTGGCGCCAGAGCCGACAGACCCCTCCCGAAGTTATAGGCAAAACCCTGTCCTGCGCCACGCACCGCCGTCGGATAGAGCTCAGCGAGCATTGCTCCAAACAGCGAGAAGAAACCCGTCCCGAAGAATCCGATGAACGGCCCCATCCAGAACAGCAGGTCCGGCCAGTGGCGCGGGGCCATCCCGTACAGCGGTACAAGCAGCGCCGCCGCCAGCACATAGAAAGCGAACGCCGGCCGCCGTCCGAACCGGTCCGCCAGCACGCCAAAGCACAGATACCCCGCGAACGCTCCCGCCTGCACGGCGAACACAAAGCCGCTCGTCCGCACCACCGTCATCCCTGCGCCGCCCTCGCTCGCGGGCAGCGACAGAAATCCAGGCAGCCACGTGAACAGCCCCCAGTACGCGAACAGCACGCTCGTCGCCAGCGTCGTTGCGAGCACCGTGAAGCGCAACAGCGGCGGCTGGAAGATCGAGTTCCACGGCGCGCGCGCCCGCTGCTCGCGCCACACCTGCGGCTCCTCGACATGACGGCGCACATACAGAGTCAGCAGCGCGGGCAGCACTCCAGCGAGAAACAAGGCGCGCCACCCGAACTGCGGCAGGATCAGCGCCGTCAGCCCCGCCGCCGCCATGTAGCCGAGCGCCCAGCCGGACTGCATGAAGCTCGCTGCCTTGGCCCGGTGTTGGGCCGGCCACCACTCGGCCACCAGCGTCGCTCCGGCGGACCACTCTCCGCCGAGCCCCAGCCCGACGAGCGCCCGCCAGAAGATCAGCTCGCCGAGCCCTCGTGACGTGGCCGTTCCAGCCGAAGCGAGCGAGTAGAGCAGGATCGTGTAGATCAGGGTGCGCTTGCGCCCGATGCGATCCGAGACGAACCCCGCCGCCACGCCGCCCGCGGCGCTCGCGAGCAGAGTGGCCGAAGCCGCCAGTCCCGCCTGCGCGTTGGTCCAGCCGAATTCCGTGCGCAGCGTGGCCAGCGCGAAGACGTACAGCAGCACGTCCATCGCGTCGAGCAGGAAGCCGAGTTGCGCCGCCCAGAGCGCACGCCAGCGCGGCGCGGTGAACACGCCATCGAAGAATCGCAATGTGCGACGAGTATAGCGCCGCGCCTACTCGTAATGCAGGGCTTCAATCGGATCGAGCCGCGAGGCGCGCACCGCCGGCGCGAGCGCCGAAATCAGCCCCACGATGAACAGCACCCCCATTGACACCGCCACCGGTTTCAGCCCCACCACCAGCCGGATGTCGCCCACGCCCGTCGTGTCCTTGAACGCCGGGCCCAGGAACGGCATCGACCCGATCACTGCCGTCGCTCCGTAGCCGAACAGCACTCCCAGCGCGCCGCCGGCGAACACCACCAGCGTTGCTTCACAGAGGAATTGCCGCAGGATCATTCCGCGCGGCGCGCCCAGCGCCTGCACCGTGCCGATCTCGCGCGTGCGCTCCAGCACGGACGCCAGCATGATGTTGGCCAGCCCCACGCCTCCAATGGCCAACGTCAGCGCGCCGATGAAGCCCAGCAGCAGCTTCACCGCCAGCGACATGCCCGTGATGATGTTCATGAACTTCGAGAACGCGAGAATCTCCACGGCCTTTTCGTCGTTGGGCGAAAACCGGTGCAGCTCCGCCAGCTTCGCCCGTACCATCTGAATCGCGCGCTCGCGCGAGTCCGGGGTCGCCGGGCGCCAGACATAGAACCACGGATGCCGGATGTCGCCGAGCAGCGAAAACGTCTCGTAGGGAATGAAAATGCACTGATTGTCGCGCCGGTTGTAGTTCGAGATCTGGAGCTTGTTGTCCATCACGCCGATCACCGTGAACCGCAGCCCGTTCAGCGTGATCTCCTCGTTCACCGCCGGCGCCTCGCCGAACACTTCTTTGGCCACTTCGTATCCGATCACCGCCACGCGGTGCCGCCGCATCCGGTCGTCCTCGTTGATCCAGCGGCCATCGGTGATCTTGATGTTGCGGACAATGCTGTATTCGGGCCACACCGCGCGGATCGTGGCCTCCTTTTCCTTTCCGCGGTACTGCATCTTCAGCCCGTGGCGCATGATTTCGGGCGAGAGGAATTCCACCAGAGGGACGCTCTCTTTGATCACCTGCGCGTGCTCATACTCAAGCTGGATCTTCCGCCCCGTTCTCATGCCGCCCGCCTGGAGGCTCGTCTGTCCTCCGAACGTGATGATCAGATCCTGCCCCACGGCGGTGAACGCCTTCACCAGAGCCCGCTCAAAGCCCTCGCCGAAACTCATCAGGATCACGAAACACGCCACGCCCCACGCCAGACTCAGCGTGGTGAAGAGCGTGCGGTGCCTGTAGAAACGCAGCGCCGCAAGACTTTCTCCAAAGATGAACCGCCAGCCCATGTCTCACCTCTCGTAGCGCAGCGCTTCCACGGGCGTCAGACGTGCCGCCCGGCGCGCCGGCGGCAGCGCCGCCGCCACCGCCACCGAGCCCAGCGCAAGCGTAGCCAGAGCCAGCGTCTTCCACTGGACGGGCAATCCCGCAAACATTGCCGGCAGAGGCATGGAGTTCACGGCGCCCGACACCAGAAACGTCAGCACCAATCCCGCTGCTCCGCTCAACACTGCCAGCAGAACTCCTTCCAGAAAGAAATCCAGCAGGATGCGCCGCCGCGTCGCACCCAGCGCTTTCTTCAGTCCGATCTCGTTGGTCCGCTCCGCCACAGCGATCATCATCGTGTTCATCACTCCGATGCCGCCCAGCGACAGCGTGATCAGCGCCACCGCGCCCAGGAAGATCTCCGTGGCATTGAAAATGGCGTCGAACATCTGCGCGCTCTCGATCGAATCGAAGATCCGCAGCGCACCCTTGTCCGTGGGCGAAAAGCCATGCGCCCGCCCCAGCACTTCACGCACCTGACGCTGGGCTTCCTCCCACCTCGAGATGTCCGCCGGACGGTACAGGAACCCGTACAGGCGATGCTCGGCGTACACCTGCCGGTCGGCGGGCGCGTCGCGCAGCAGCGCGGTGTGCGGTATCAGGATCTTGTCGTTATCCCAGCCGTCGTAAGAGCTGTTCTGCTCCTTCTCGTTCATGACGCCGATCACTTCATACGGATAACCGTTGACATGGATCCGCTCGCCAATGGGGCGCGGGTTCTGCTCGAACAGCTGCTTGCGGACGCTCGCGCCGAGCACGGCAACGCGACGCGCCTCACGCACGTCGGCTTCCGAGACGGGACGTCCAATCTCCACCGGCAGATTGCGCAGCTTCAGATACTCGGGATTCACGCCCACGGTGAGGAACCGTCCCGCGTTGGTGGCGCTGCGCGCAGGGACGTCCCGCGTCTTGTGCTCGGGCGAGATCACCGCCACTGCCGGGCAGTTGGCGCGGATCAGCTCGATGTCGCTTTCCCGCAGCCGGATGCGGCGCCCGGCGCGCTGCCCGCCTGCCTGTTCCTCGGTGACGCCGCCGAAGACGAACACGATATTGTCTCCGATCTGCGCCATGTTCCTGCGCTGCCCCTGCCGGAATCCGTCCGACAACGACGACATCAGCACCAGCGAGGCGATGCCCCAGGCGATGCCGAACAGCGTGAGAAAACTGCGCAGCCTGTTGCGCCGGATGTTCCACAGCGTCTGCCGCAGCAGATCCACGGCGAGTTCGCCGGCATGCATGCGGCGTTTGGGCGCCGTCAGTGCCATCCGTGCGCTGACCACAATGGATCCCGGTTCGGCAATGCTGCTCACGATGGCTTCCTGAAAAACAAGTACGCGGCCTGCTCTGCGGGGTTCCGCACTTGTTACACGCGGCTCGAACGCCCCCGTCTGGCACAATATGGGGCATGTCCCACCGTGAGGGCATGGTCCATAAAACAGGTCAAACCGGTCTTGTTTTTCCCCCGGCCTGCTTCCTGCATGCTCCTCCGCCGGACCACCCCGAGCTGCCGGATCGTCTGCGCGCTCTCCGCCAGCGCCTGGAGCAGGACGGTCTGCTCAGCCGGCTCCTCCACATCGAGGGGCGTGAAGCCACGGACGACGACCTGCATCTGTGCCATACCCGGGCGTACCTCGCCACCGTGCAGAAAGACATCGCCCGCCACGCTCCCATGCTGAGCACCGGCGACACGCACTTAAGCCCGCACGCGGACGCGAGCGCGCGCGCCGCCGCGGGCGCCGCCATGGCTGCCGTGGATGCCGTCCTGTCGGGCCGCGCCCGCAACGCCTTCGCCGCCGTCCGCCCGCCCGGCCACCACGCCACGCTGAGCCGTGGCATGGGGTTCTGCCTCTACAACAACGTCGCCATCGCCGCCCGCCACGCCCGCCGCGCCTGGGGCGCGGACCGGATCCTCATCGTCGATTGGGACGTCCACCACGGAAACGGCACCCAGGACATCTTCTACGACGATCCCAGCGTCTTCTTCTTCAGCACGCACCAGGCCCCCTGGTATCCCGGCACCGGCTGGCCGGACGAAACCGGAGACGGTCCCGCCCGCGGCACAACGCTCAACTGTCCTTTCCCTGCAGGATCAGGCCGCCGCGAGATTCTCGGCGCCTTCCGCCGCAAGCTCCTTCCAGCCATGGAAACGTTCCGGCCAGAGCTTGTGCTGGTTTCGGCAGGTTTCGATTCCCGCCGCGATGATCCGCTCGGCCTGTTCCGCCTGCACGATGAAGACTTCCGCGAACTGACCGAGATTGTTTTGGAAATCGCGGATCGGTGGGCTCGGGGCCGGCTGGTCAGCGTTCTTGAGGGGGGATACAGCCTCCATGGCATGCCGCTGGCCGTGGCTGCGCACCTGCGCGGGCTGATGGGGATCCGGGAGGCATGAAAAAAGCCCCTCTCGGGGGCCGTTTTCTTGGGGGGAGCGGGAGGGGGGCGGATGGGGGAAATCCCTCCCGCTCCTGGCGGGTGGTGGAGCTTTTACTATAGCAACTTCTCGCCCGGATGTAAAGAGGGCATGAAATTTTTCTGCGCCAGCGGCTGCCATCCCGCCGGGTCGTCTGCCGCACCCCCCTCCTCCTGACCCGCCGCTGTTCCCGCAGCCTTGGGCTAAACTTGAGAAGAACTCGGCACTTCAATTCTGGGGCGGCCGCTTCATGCTCCTGCCTGCTACCCCTGTCGAGCGCCTGCGCGAGGCCATTCGCCCCTATTACCTGCGCCACGTCTATTTCCCCCTGCGTCCTTCCTGCCGTCCGCCCGAGTTTGTCCGCTGCTGGCAGGCGCCTCATGAGTTCCTGGGGGGCGATCCGGCGCTCGACATCCCTCCTCCCGAACCGTCCCTCCCCGACGTCCTCTTCCTGCCCATGACCGACTGGCACCACCGGCTCCAGCGAACCCAGCAGCTGGCGGTCGCCCTTGCGGGGCTCGGGAGGCGCTGTTTTCTCCTGAATCCCCACCTCGGACGCGAGTATCCGGCTGCCCCCTGGCGCCGCCGTCCGCCTGCTCTCGCGCAGCTTGGCGGACGGGTTTTTGAGATTCATGCCCCTCTTCGCACCGAGCCGGTCTTCCATCACCGGCTGCTAGCCCCTGACGAGTCGCATGCAGTCGCCGATGCCGTGCACTGGGCCCTGCAGCGGGCAGGGACGAAAAGTCTGGATATCATCTCCGCACTGCCGGTCTGGCAGGAGTCCGCGATGGATCTCCGCCAGCGCTGGCGAGCCCTGCTCGTGTACGACTGCCACGACTGGCTGGCCGGCTTTCCGAACACGGCGCCTGCGCTGCACGCCGCTGTTCCCGATTCCATCCGGCGCTCTGATCTGGTGCTTTTCTGCGGGAGCGGGCTGCGGGACTACTACGGCGCCCTGCTTCCGGAGATGGCCTCGCGCTTCCACTTCGTGGGCAACGGCATCCCGGAGTGGCCTGAAGCGCCCGGGCCTCGCCCCGCCGACCCGGTCGTCGGGTATGTCGGCGCGCTCGAGGAGTGGTTCTGGCTGGAAGCGGTCGTCGAAGCCGCCCGCCGTCTGCCTCGGGCCCGTTTTGTCCTCGCGGGTTTTCCGGGCAAACAGGTCCGGGACGCGCTCGGGATGTTGCCCAACGTCACCCTGAAAGGGGAGATCCCGTCCGAGCAGGTTCCGGAATTCCTGTCCGGCTGCCGTGTAGGGCTGATTCCCAGGTCGGGCGATCTGGCCCGCTTCATGGCGCCCATCAAGGTGTTCGAGTATTTCCACTTCGGCCTTCCCGTCGTCTCAGGTCCGATGCCGGAACTGAACCGCTTTGGCCCGCTTGTCCTCCAGGCTTCCACTCCGGCTGAATTCGCCAACGCTGTGAACACCGCGCTTGAGGAAAACGACACCTCCCGCGAGGAGGCGCGCCGCGCCGAAGCCCGCGCCGCCACTTGGCGCCGCCGCGCTGAACAGCTCAACCAGATTCTTCTCGAATCCAGGCGAAGTCTTGGCCTCCCGCTATCATGAGACAGAGAGCATGAACTGGCGGAACAAACGCGTCGTCGTCACTGGCGCCGATGGCTTCATCGGCTCCCATCTGGTCGAGCATCTCGCCGCCGCCGGCGCGGAAGTGACGGCGCTTGCCCTCTACAACTCGTTCAACCATTGGGGCTGGCTCGAGGAACTCCCCTGCCTGAAAGACATCCGTGTTGTCACCGGCGACATCCGCGATCCGCACCTGTGCATGGAGCTGCTCCGCGGCGCGGAAATTGTCTTCCACCTGGCTGCGCTGATCCCCATTCCGTACAGTTACCGAGCGCCTGCCAGCTTCGTGGAAACGAACGTTCAGGGGACGCTCAATCTCTGCCAGGCGGCCCGCGCCTGCGGCCTGGAACGGTTCGTCCACACTTCCACCAGCGAGGTGTATGGCACGGCGCAATACGTTCCCATCGACGAGAAACACCCGCTGTGCGGCCAATCTCCTTACGCCGCCAGCAAGATCGGCGCCGATGCCATCGCCCTCAGTTTCTACTACTCGTTCGATGTGCCTGTCGCCGTGGCCCGCCCCTTCAACACCTTCGGCCCGCGCCAGTCTGCGCGCGCCGTCATCCCCACGATCATCTCGCAGCTGGCCGCAGGCAGCCGCCAGGTGAAGCTCGGGGATCTGGACACGACCCGCGATTTCACGTTTGTGGAGGACACCTGCCGGGGACTGATGGCTGTGGCCTCGGCCCCGCAGGGTTGCGGCGAGGTCTACAACATCGGCACGGGGAGGGAGATCCGCATCGCCGATCTTTACCGGACGATTGCCGCCCTGATGAACGTCACGGTCGACGTCGAGCAGGATCCGGCCAGGCTCCGTCCGGAGAAGAGCGAGGTTCGGCGCCTCCTTTGCAACGCCTCCAGGCTGCGGGCTGCGGCAGGATGGGAGCCTTCGGTCACTCTGGAGGAAGGTCTGTCCCGCGCCATCGAGTGGTTCCGCAACCCGGACAACCTACGGCGCTACAAACCGGAGATTTACAATGTCTGACCGCGCCGTCGTTCTGGCCGGCGGGCAGGGCACGCGGCTGCGCCCCTACACCATCGTTCTGCCCAAGCCGCTGATGCCCGTGTGCGAGTACCCGATCCTCGAAGTGGTCGTCCGCCAGCTGATCCGCCACGGATTCCGCCGCATCACCATGGCCGTCAACCATCAGGCGGAGCTCATCCGCGCCTTCTTCGGCGGCGGCGAGAAATGGGGCGTCGCCATCGACTATTCGCTGGAAAACCAGCCTCTCAGCACCATGGGGCCGCTGCGGCTCATTCCAGACCTGCCGGACCATTTCCTGGTCATGAACGGCGACGTGCTGTCCGATCTCGATCTGCGCGCTTTCCTCGACGCGCACGTCCGCGAAGGCCGCTGCTTTACGATCGCCGCCAGCCGCCGAAGGCAGGTCATCGATTACGGCGTGCTGCACGTGGACGACTCCGGCATCCTGCGCGGTTTCGAAGAGAAGCCCGCCACGACCTACATGGTCAGCATGGGCATTTACGCCGTCAGCCGCCGCGCCCTGGAATTCATCCCCGCCGGCGTCCGCTACGGCTTCGATCATCTGATGCGCGACATGCTCGCCGCCGGCCAGCCCGTCCACGTGTACGAGCATCAGGGCTATTGGCGCGATATCGGCCGCCCGGACGACTACATGCAGGCCATCGAAGAGTTCGAGGGGCCCATGCGGCAGGCGCTGCTGCCATGAAAATCCTCGTGACCGGCTCTGGCGGGTTCGTCGGCTCCCATCTGCTGCCGCGCCTCGCCGCCGACGGCCATGAAGCCATCCCGCACGATCTCGCCCAGGGCGACCTTGCCGGTACCTTGCCCGGCGCCACGGGAATCGACACGGTCATCCACCTGGCCGCCCGCTCCTTCGTCCCGGAGAGCTGGCAGGACCCTCCGGCCTATTACCGCGCGAACACTCTCGCCGCGGCCAATGTCCTGGAATACTGCCGCCGCAGCGGCTCGCGGCTCGTTCTGGTCAGCAGCTATGTCTACGGCACGCCCCGCTATCTTCCCATCGACGAGGACCACCCGCTGGAAGCGTTCAACCCTTACGGCCACTCCAAAATCCTGGCCGAAGAAATCGCCCGCTACTACGCCCGGACTTTTGGCGTGCCGGTGTCCATCGTCCGGCCGTTCAACCTCTACGGCCCCGGCCAGCGGGATTCCTTTCTCATTCCGACTCTGATCCGCCAGGTTCTGGATCCGTCCCGCGAGAGGATTGAAGTTCTCGATGCCCGGCCGCGCCGCGACTTCCTGTACATCGGGGATTTCGTCGATCTGCTGGCCCGCCTCGCGGCTTCCCCAGCCACAGGCGTCTTCAATGCAGGCAGCGGAGTCTCTACAGGCATCGCCGAACTTGTCCATCTGCTGTGCCGCCTTGCACGCGTGTCCAAGCCGCTGGCCGATCTCGGCCGGCCCCGCCCGGACGAAGTGCTCGACATGCACGCCTCCATCGAGAAAGCGGGGCGTGAACTCGGCTGGCGCCCCGCCACTACCCTCGAACAGGGGCTGGAAAAGACGCTCGCCGCCTATGCCTGAACGGATGAGGCAGCCGGTCAGGCGCGCGCACCCGCCGCCAATGCTTCCTGCAGCGCCTCAAGCAGCAGATCGACGTTTTCCTCCGTGGAGCCGTAGCCCATCGTGCCGATGCGCAGCACCTTGCCCGCCAGCGGCCCGAACCCGCCTGCAACCTCGATGCCGCGCGTCTCCATCAGGTGGCGGCGGATCGCCGCGTCGCTGATCCCCTCGGGCACCACGGGCGTGTTCAGCGTCCACAGCCTCTCTCCCTCCGCCACGTGCATGCGGACGCCCATCTGCGCCAGCCCCGCCACCAGCCGTTCATGGTTGCGCCGGTGGCGCGCCCAGCGGTTTTCAAGCCCCTCTTCCTCGATGATCGCCAGGGCTTCCCGCAGCGCATAGAACATCGAAATCGGCGCCGTGTGGTGATAGCGGTGGGCGCTTTCGTAGTATTCGAGCAGTAATTTCAGGTCCAGATACCACGAAGAAGGAGTCGATTTTCTCTGGCGCAGAAATTCGACCGCCCGCGGCGAGCATGTGATCGGGGCCAGGCCCGGAGGCGCACCCAACGCTTTCTGCGTGCCGCTGTAGGCGATGTCGATCCCCGTCTCGTCCACGTGCACCGGCATGCCGCCCAGACTGGTGACGCAGTCGGCGATCACCAGCGCTCCAACCTCGTGCGCGGCCCTGCAGATGCCGTCTCCGGGCTGATGCGCGCCGGTGCTGGTCTCCGCATGCACAAACGCCGCCACCTGCGGGCGCACGGAGTGGAGGAACTCGCGCGCCTCAGCATCTGTATAGACCTGCCCCCAAGGTTTCTCCAGCCGCTGCACTTTCGCGCCGTGGCGCCGGGCCATCTCCGTGATCCGGTCGCTGAAATAGCCGTTGGCAAACACGGCCACCGTCGAGCCAGGTTCCACGAAATTCGCAATGGCGCATTCCATGCCGGCGCTGCCCGTGCCGGAAATCACCATCGTAAATTCATTGTTCGTGCCGAAACAGGCGTTTAATCCTCTCCGGATGTCCTCATTGATCTGAAAGAAATACGGATCCAGGTGGCCCACAATGGGCCGGCTCATCGCCTCATAAATGCGCGGATGGACCGGCGAGGGGCCGGGGCCGAAAAGCAGGCGGGCCGGCGGTTGGACTGTAACTGCCATAGCTACAGTGTATATGTGGAGCGCCTTCCGGTCGACGCGATCCTGGATGACATCCGCGCCGCTTTGGCCGCAGGGCCGAATCTCGTCCTGGAAGCTCCTCCCGGGGCGGGCAAGACCACGCGTGTTCCACCAGCTCTGCTCGATCTCCTGCCCGGCCATATTCTCGTGCTCGAACCGCGGCGGCTCGCCGCGCGGCTCGCAGCCCAGCGCGCCGCGTCCGAGCGGGGCGAGGCAGCCGGAGAAACCATCGGCTGGCAGGTGCGCTTCCAGAAAGCCGCTGGCCCGCGCACGCGGCTTGTCTACCTGACGGAAGGATTGCTGGTCCGCCGGCTGCTCTCCGACCCGCTCCTCGAGGGCGTCAGCGCGGTCGTCCTCGACGAGTTCCACGAGCGCCACCTCGAGGGCGATCTTGCCCTCGCTCTGCTGCGGCGGCTCCAGCGCTTGCGCCGCCCGGACCTTCGTCTCATCGTCATGTCAGCCACTCTCGACGGCGCTTCCGTGGCCGCCTTTCTGGATGGCTGCCCCGTTCTGCGCAGCGAAGGCCGCCTGTTTCCGCTGGAGCTGCAGTACACGCCGCACTCCGCCCAACCGCTCGAAGAGCTTGTCGTGGAAGCCGTCGAGCGCAACTTTGCGCAAGTCGGCGGCGGCGTTCTCGTCTTCCTCCCCGGTGCGGCTGAAATCCGGCGCTGTGCGGAAGCGCTCTCGCGCCGCCGCATCGCTCAGGAGGCGGACATCCTGCCACTGCACGGCGACCTGCCTCCGGAAGAGCAGGACCGCGCCGTCACGCCGGGCGCGCGCCGGCGCATTGTGCTCTCCACCAACATCGCCGAGTCCAGCGTCACGATCCCCGGCGTTCGCATCGTCGTGGACTCGGGCCTTGCCCGCATCCCCTCCGATTCGCCCTGGAGCGGCCTGCCCCGGCTGGAAGTCCGGCGCGTCAGCCGCGCTTCCGCCGTACAGCGCGCCGGCCGCGCCGCCCGCACCGCACCCGGCCTGGCCGTTCGGCTCTACTCGCAGGAGGATTTCCTCCGCCGCCCGGAACACGAGACGCCCGAGATCCTCCGGCGGGAACTTTCGCAGCTTTGCCTGCATCTTCATGCCGCGGGCGTTGCCGATCCGCGCGAACTCGAGTGGCTCTCTCCGCCCCCGGAAGAGGCCATGGCAGCGGCCGAGGAACTGCTTCAGCGGCTTGGGGCGCTCGACAGCAGCGGTTGTCTGACGCAGTTCGGACGGCGCCTCGCGGAGCTGCCGTTGCACCCGAGGCTCGCTGCGCTGGTCGAGCGTGGCGGTGAGGCCGCCTGCCGGTTGGCAGCCGAATTGTCCGCTTCGCATCCCGCACAAGCAGCGCAGATCGAGAGACAGTTGCGCGCGCTCGCGCCGAAGCGCGCCTCGGCGCCGCTGGAAGAGTGCGTCCTGCGCGCGTTTCCTGACCGTGTCGCGCGCCGGAGAAAAGGGCAGGAACTGCTGCTGTCGAATGGAACCTCGGCCGTGCTGGCGCGGGACGCCGGCATCGAAAAGGCGGAATTTCTCGTCGCTCTCGAAACAGAAGAGCGCCCGGAGCGCGGACAGCCCGTTGTCCGGACCGCTGTTGCCATCGAGCCTGAGCTGCTGCTGGATGTCTTCCCCGGGCGCCTGCGCGAGGAAACGCGCCTCGAGTGGAACCGGGAGGCCGAGCGTGTGGAAGAAGTCTCGCGCTTCCTCTATGACGAACTCGTCGTCGAAGAGTCCCGCCGCCATCAGCCTGACCCGGAGGAAGCCGCCGCCCTGCTGGCGCGCAAAGCGATGGAAGCCGGCATCGGGCGGTTCGTTGGAGAAGAGGAATGGACCAGGTTGCGAAACCGGATCCGGTTCGCCGGGCTGCCGGAGCCGGACCCCGAGCTTCTGCTGCGGCGCCTGTGCGAAGGGCTGAGGTCGTTCGATGAATTACGGCGCGCGGCGGCTGCTGGAGGCTTTGAAACGGCAGTGCGGGCTGAACTTGGCGAGCGCGCATCCAGCCTGGACCGGCTCGCTCCCGAGTTCCTTGTCCTTCCGTCGGGGCGGCGGGCGCGCATTCACTACCCCGATGGCGCTCCGCCCTACGTCGCTTCGCGCCTGCAGGACTTTTTCGGGATGAACGAGACGCCGCGCATCGGTCCCGGGAACACGCCTCTCGTCGTGCACCTGCTGGCGCCCAGCCAGCGCCCCGTGCAGGTAACCCAGGATCTCAAAGGCTTCTGGCAACGGCTCTATCCGCAGGTGCGGCGGGAACTGATGCGCCGCTACCCGAAACATGCCTGGCCCGAATTGTGATGCGTCGCGCCCGGCTTTGCTACACTCCGGTAGGCTGAGCGATGCAATTGGAGCGCGCCGAACAACTGATTGCACAATTCCCGCGCCAGTGCATTCTCGTCGCCGGCGACGTCATGCTGGACGAGTTTCTCTGGGGCGACGTGAGCCGCATTTCTCCCGAGGCGCCCGTGCCCGTTGTCGAGGTGACGGGCGAATCGTTCTTCGCCGGGGGCGCGGCCAACGTGGCCCGCAACCTGCGCGAGCTCGGCGCGCGCGTCAGCATGGCTGGCGTCCGCGGGGATGACGCCGCGGGAGAAAAGCTGGCCGCCCTGTTGCGGGCATCCGAAATCGATGACGCTGGCGTGGCGGTCTCGGCTGATGCCCCTACCATCGTCAAGACCCGCGTCATCGCCCGCCATCAGCAGGTGGTCCGCATCGACCGCGAGCAGCGCCGCCGCGTTCCATCATCCGTCGAGCGGGAAGTTCTCGAAATTCTGGCCGCGCAGAGCGACGGCTGGAGCGCCGTGATCTTCTCCGATTACGCCAAAGGCTTCCTCACTGCGGGGATGGCGGATGGCATCTGCCGTCTGGCCCGCGGGCGCATCATTGCTGTCGATCCCAGCCCGCTGAACCCGGTCGAATGGCACGGCGTCACCGTCGTGAAGCCGAACCTCAAGGAAGCCCGCGCGGCTGCCGGCGTCCTGCCCGATGCCTCCCCGGAAGAGGCTGCCCAACGGCTTCTCGAACGCTGGGACACGCAGATGGTGCTCATCACCATGGGCGAGCATGGCATGCTGCTCGTCGAGCGGGGCGGCGAGCCCTACCACACTCCCACGCGCGCCCGGGAAGTATTCGACGTCTCGGGAGCAGGAGATACTGCCATCGCCGTCTTCACTCTCGCCCTCGCCGCCGGGGCAGCGCCGCGAGAGGCCGCCGAGTTGGCCAATCATGCCAGCGGCGTCGCCGTCGGCAAGCTCGGCACGGCGACCGTGAAGCCGGAAGAACTGATCGAGAGCATTGCGCGCATGAGCTGAGCCGGCGCTCTGGGGATCGGAAGGCCGCGGGCTCACCGCACAATGAGCCACGCCAGCGCAACCATGCCCAGCGCGATCGCCCACCCGAGCAGGAAGCCCTGCAAATCAATCCGGTAGGCCCGCCAGAAGGGCTGGCCCGCGGCGCCGCGCAGCGGGTGCATCAGGTGGTTCAGCAGCAGTTGCTCGCCCCGCCGAGCCGCCTCGCGCTCCACTTCCTCCGGTTTTGCCACGGCGGGATCCATGTGGCTTGGCGTGCGCAGACGGTGGAAGAATTCGTCCAGCACTTCCGCAGGCTCGGATCGCGTCGCCAGGCTCACGACAACGAACACGGCGACGCCGCACAGCAGTGCTGCCAGAAAGACGTTCGGGTCCCAGTGGTCGAATCTCTGACCGAGCCAGGAATAGATGGCGAAGTTCGCCGTCATCGCGGCGGTGATGCCCGCCACTGCGCCCCATCGGTTCGCGCGCCTCCAGAAGATTCCGCCCAGCACCGCGATGCCCACATAGGTCGCCAGCGTCTCTGTCAGAAGAAATGTGTTCAGCACCCTGTCGATCAGAAACAGTGCATAAAGAACGCCCAGCAGGGTGATCGCCAGCCCGCTCAGCCGTCCCACCCACAGATAATGGCGGTCGCCGCGATCCCGCACGAAATACCGCCCGTACAGATTGCGCGTGAACAGCGCGCCCGCGCTCACCATGTACGCCGAACACGCCGCCATGTTTGCCGCCAGCAGACAGGCGACCAGCAGTCCTTTGCCGCCGGGAAACAGCAGATGGCGGCACGCAAAGCCGAACGCCTCCTCGGCATCATGCAGCGCTGTTGTGCCGAACACGCCTTTCGCCAGCAGCGCAGCCGCCACCAGCCCGGTCAGCGCCCAGCCCAGCGTGCAGAAGCGCTTCACGAACGTTCCATACAGGAACCCTTCGCGGCACGCCGCCTCGTTCTTTCCCGTCGCCACCATGCCCATGATGTGCGGCTGGCTGGTGATGCCGATCAGACCGTTGATCGTCAACATCAGGATGAACCACGGACCGATGCCCTCCGGCGCTGTCAGCGTCAGCCGCTCCGGTCCCAGCGCCTCGCGGATGCCGCTGATGCCGCGCGCCAGACCCCAGCCCAGCGGAATGAGCAGGAACGACAGAACGATGATCAGAAATCCCTGCACCAGTTCCGTCCATGCCGTCGACACCTGCCCGCCGATGAAGCTGTAGAGCAGGAACGCCGCGGTCATCGCCATCACGATGGCATTGACGGGGATGTCGCCGCCCGCCGCCTGGCTGATGACCTTGGCCGCGCCTTTCAGCATGCTGGCCAGATTGATTGTCAGAAACGCGAGGGCGAACACCATGTAAGCCGCGCCCATCCAGTGGCCGTAGCGGTCCTCGAAATACTCAGCGATCGTCGTCCGCCGCATCCGCCGGTACAGCGGCGCCATCAGCCAGTAGAAAGGCGTAGCGAACATGTTCTTCCACTGAAACCAGATGGCGCTGAACCCGCGCGCGTACACAGCCCCGGCCAGCGACACCGGCATGTCGGCGTGCGTGCCCGAAGCGAAGCTCTGCGCAATCATCACCCACCGGTTGAAGCGCCGCGCCCCGAGAAAATACTGATCTGTGCGCCCCACCCGCCGCCCGATCCAGAGGCCCAACAGAGCAATGCCGATGAGATAACCGGCCAGAATCAGCCAGTCGAGTAGAGCGAAGGCGGAAAAGCGTTCCATGACGGCCCCCGGAGTTCCGGGATGCCATCATATCGTGCGGCGCCGCTTACGCGCGCCAGGGCAAAACGACGGACTTTCCGTTGCGTTCCGTGTTGCCGCCGAGGGCGTGCAGAGTCAGCGTCGCGCCTTTGTCAGTAAACACCGCATCCACCCAGCCGACCGGCTGATCGTCGTTGAAGTTGTATCCCAGCGCGGGCAGGTTGATCATCTGGATGCCTTCCCACGCCAGGTGCAGATAGCGGTGGCTGTGCCCGAACACGACCGCTTTCACGCTCCGCCGTTCCTTGATGATCTCCATCAGCCGCGGCATGTCCAGCAGCGCGCTGTCGCTGTCGTCCGGCGTGTGGTGCATGAAGAGAACCGTGGGCAGGGGTGACGCCGAGTCCAGATATTGCGCCAGCCACGTCCGCTGGTCCTTGCCCAGCAGACCCGGCGTGAAGTTCGGCATGATCAGCGAATCGAGCACGATGAAGCGGACTGCCGGGCTCTCAATCACCAGCACGTGCCGGTTCTTCACTGGCTGCGCGCCCCTCTGGGAAGCGCCGAATACCTGCAGGAAGTTCTTGCGGTCGTCATGGTTGCCCAGTGCAATCGCCACGGGCATCTGCTTCGCGGCCGGTTCGAGAAGATTCCTGAGCGCCTGATAATCGCCCGGCGTCCCCTTCAGACGCGCTGCGTCGCCGCAGATCAGCACTCCCTGAGGCTTCGCATCCAGCACCATCGGTACGGCTTTCTTCAGGTTCTCTACGGGCTTGAAGCCGCGATAAGCATCCTCGGGGTCTTCCGGAATATGCGTGTCCGACAGCAACGCCCAGTGCATTTCCGGCTCCTCGGCACGGAGCACCGCTCCGGCGCCGAGCAGGGACAGCGAAAACGAGCGCCGGGTGAGTGCAGGCAGTCCCAGATGCGGCATGACACTACCGATTGTAGCCAGAGCAATGCGGTTCCTGCGTGAAAATGCGGTAAACAAGGCTTCCCGTGCAGTCCTCGCCCGGGGTATGCTGCTGTGGAAATGCGTTCTTCGCTCTTCCTGCCGCCGGATCGCCGCCGCTTTCTGGGCGCGTTGGCCGGCGCTCCTCTCGCCGTCCAGACGGCGCAACAGCGCCTTCCGAACATCGTGCTCATTTACGCAGACGATCTCGGCTATGGCGACGTCAGCGCCAACGGCGCCCGCCGCATCCGCACGCCCAACATCGACCGCATCGCCCGCGAAGGCGTGCGCTTCACGCATGCTCACTCGCCCTCTGCCACCTGCACGCCCTCGCGCTACGCGCTGCTCACGGGCGAATACGCCTGGCGCAGGCCGGGCACGGGCGTGCTGCCGGGCGATGCGCGTCTCATCATCGAGCCCGGCCGGCCCACCCTGCCGGCCATGCTCCGCCAGCGCGGCTACCGTACCGGTGTCGTGGGCAAGTGGCATCTCGGTCTCGGCAGCGGCGAGCTCGACTGGAACGGCGAGATCCGTCCCGGTCCGCTCGAAATCGGCTTCGATTCTGCATTCATCATCCCCGCCACCGGCGACCGTGTTCCCTGCGTGTATGTCGAAAATCATCGTGTCGCCGGTCTCGATCCGTCCGACCCAATCCGCGTCAGCTTTAAAGAGCCTTTCCCCGGCGAGCCGCTCGGCCGCACGCACCCGCATCTGCTGAAGCTGCACCCCAGCCACGGCCACGATATGGCCATCGTAAACGGGATCAGCCGCATTGGCTACATGACCGGCGGCCGTGCGGCCCTTTGGAGGGACGAGGACATGGCGGACACGATCACCGCCAGGGCCCTCGCGTTCATGGAGAAACACCGGAGCGAGCCGTTTTTCCTCTATTTCTCAACCCACGACATCCACGTCCCGCGCGCCCCGCATCCCCGCTTTGCAGGCCGCTCCGGCATGGGGCCGCGCGGGGACGTCATCCTGCAGCTCGACTGGTGCGTGGGCGAAATTCTGAACGCGCTCGACCGGCACGGGCTGGCGCGCAACACGATCGTCATCTTTACCAGTGACAACGGGCCGGTGGTCGACGACGGATACCAGGATGAGGCCGCGGAGAGGCTCGGGGATCATCGCCCGGCCGGGCCCTGGCGCGGCGGCAAGTACAGCAACTTCGAGGGCGGCACCCGCGTGCCGTTCTTCGTGCGCTGGCCGGAACGGGTCCGGCCTGGCTCGGAATCCGCGGCTCTGGTCAGCCAGATCGACCTGTTCGCCTCTCTGGCTTCGCTGGCCGGAGCCAGACTCGAAGCCGAGGCCGCACCCGACAGCATCGACATCCTGCCCGCGCTGCTCGGCGAGGCGAAACGGGGCCGTGAATACCTGGTGGAACATGCCGGTTCTCTCGCCCTCATCGCCGGACGCTGGAAATACGTGGCTCCAGGCAAAGGGCCGAAGATCAATACAAACACCAACACCGAACTCGGCAATGATCCCGGGCCGCAGCTCTATGACCTCGCCCGAGACCCCGGCGAACGCATCAATCTGGCCTCGCATCATCCCGCGCGGGTGCGTTCCATGGCGCAGCAGCTCGCGCAGATCCGCTCCGCCGCCCGCACGCGGCCCTGAACCGGTCCCAATCCGGCGGCTGACAGAACCGGAGCCTGCAATCGCCGGGCCGGGGACTGGTACCAGGAACCCCTTCTGGTGGGTGCCGAATCGCCGGATTCTGTCTTACGATTTGAGTAAGCCGTCTTTTGCGCCCCCGCGGCAGGAGTGCAGCGGTTCCCGCCGCACGGGCCGCACATCGCGGCGCTCTGAAGATCATTGCGGCTTGTCCGCCGGCTTCCGGAAGCGCAGGCGGCAAGGCGGATGTTGAATTGCTGGGGGTTTCCTGTATGGTGCTTTTTTCAGCCTCCCAGGAGCCGAGCGGAAGGGGCATCCGGCTCCGTGGCGGTTTCCCGCTGGCTTTGGCCTGGATTCTGGCGGCTGTCGTCTTTTCTTCAGGTTGCTCTCCGGCCAAGCGGATGGTTGCAGAACGCTACCACCGCCAGGGCATGGAATTGTTCGGGCAGAAAAAGTACAGTGAAGCCGCCATTGCCTTCCGCAAGGCGATTCAAAAGAGTCCGGACTGGGGCGAACCCTACTACCGCCTCGCACTGTGCGATCTGGAAATAGGCGGCGATCTGACCCGCGCGCTCCAGGCGTTGCGGCAGGCTATGGCATTGATGCCGGAGCACGAAGATGTGAAGGTGCGGCTGGCAGGACTCCACATTATGGCTTATCTGCAGCACGGAGCGATCGAGGACTTCCCTCTGCGTCAGGCGCACGATATTGCCGCCAGCCTCCTAAAAAGGAAACCTGATTCGTTTGAAGGGCAGATGCTGGCCGGTCAGATCGCTCTGCTCGAACGAAAGCCGAAGGAAGCTCTGGAGTGGTTTGAAAAAGCCAGGAAAAACAAACCCGATTCTGCGCTGGCCCTCGCGAGTGCCGGAATCACTTTGCTCGGGCTCGGCCAGGCGCAGGAGTCGGAGCCGCTGCTGCGGCAGTCGCTGGAAAAGGATCCGGCGCTTGGCCCGGCATGGGATGCCCTCTACAACCTGTGTATGCGCCAGCGCCGCATTGCCGATGCAGAGGCGATATGCCGGGATCGAATCGCGCGGAACCCGAAAGATCCCCTGGGGCGCCTGATGCTGGCCAACCATTTCTTCCGGATGCAGAAGGTTCAGGAGATGCAGAACGCCCTCGCGCCGCTCACGCAGCCTGGTGCGGGTATCGAAAACGGCCGCATGATTGCTGGCGATTTCTACCGTAGCATCGGCCGCATCGCCGAGGCTCGGGCTCATTATGAAGAGGGCCTGAAAGAATCAGAAAAAGACGCAGCGCGGCGCACTGAATACAGAAAACGGCTCGCCAGCCTGCTGCTTCTGGAAGGCAAGCGCGACGAGGCGGAGAAGGCGTATGCTGACGTGCTCGAGGACGCGCCCAAAGATCCGGAAAGCCGCGCCCGGCGCGCTCTCCTGATCCTCGACAAGGATGCCGCGGCAGCTCTGAAAGAGTTCCAGCAGCTCGCGAAAGACGTTCCCGCCAATCCCGTCATCCGTTTTAACCTTGGCCTCGCCCTGCTGGCCAACCGGAAGATCGACGAGGCCCGGACCGCTTTTCTCGAGGCAGCGCGCATGCAACGCAATTTTCTGGAGCCCCGCCTCGCGCTGGCGCAGATCGCCATGGACCGTGAACAGTGGCGCGAACTCCAGCAGACCGCCGCCGACGTGCTGACCATCAATCCACGGCACCCCGAAGGACGGTATTTCCGGGCCGCCGCGTACACGGGACTGGGCAATTACAGCGAGTCAAAGAAAATTCTGGCCGAATTGCTCAAGGAATTCCCCAATTACCGGGAAGCCCAGCTGCAAATGGCGTTTCTCGATCTCGCTGAGCGCCGCTACGCGCAGGCCGATGCCCGCCTGCGGGAACTCTACGAGAAGACGAAAGACGTGCGGGCGCTGACGGGCCGCGTCGAGGTGGAGCTGGCGCAGAAGCGGGAGAAGGAAGCGCTGGCGCTGGCTCAGGCAGAGCTGGCGAAGAACCCGGAAGACGCGCGCGTGCGGCTGCTTGTGGCCCGCACCGCTCTGCGCGTGGCGGACTATCCTCTTGCCGTGCGGGAGCTGATCCGTCTCGCAGAGCGGGATCAGAATTGGGACTACCTCTATCTGCTGCTCGGCCAGGCCCATCAGTTCAACGGCGACCTTCCCAGAGCGATCCTCGCGTTCCAGCGTGCGCTGCAGATCACGCCATCCAGCCTGGAGGCTACCCTCCGGCTCGCGTACGCGTACGAGGTGTCAGGCCGGTACCAGGAGGCCATCGCCGCCTACCGCAAGGCTCTGGAACTGAATCCGAACACGCCCATCGCCATGAACAACCTCGCCTACCTGCTCAGCGAGCACGGCGGCGATCTCGACGAAGCCTTGAGGTTGGCGCAGATGGCCCTGCAGAGGCTGCCGCAGCAGCAATACATCGCCGATACTGTTGGGTGGATTTTCCTCAAGAAAAACGATCTCGATTCCGCCATGCAGATTTTCCAGGGGCTGGTCAAGAAATACCCTGATGAGCCCGCGTTCCGTTACCACTACGGTGCGGCGTTATTAAGGAAAGGAGACAGGACGCGGGCCCGAGCGGAACTGCAGGCGGCTCTGGAGAACAAGCCCCCGGCCGATATCGAGAAGAAAGTCCGCGAATTGCTCGCGCAGGCAAGTTGAGGATTCTCATGAGGCGCTCTGCCCAGGCCACGGCAGCGGAAACGCCCGCGGCGGTGCGGGGGGCGCCTCTTCTGGCTTCTGTTGAGCAGTTGCAGCAGCGCCAGCAGGGGCTGTGGTGGGGTTCGCACCTGTTTTCCCTGGCGGCGCACACCGCGTTCTTGGCCTGGGTCGTGCAAACCGGAGTCATTGTAATCGAGCATCATCAGCGCTTCGGCTACGGCTATCAATTCGGGCAGGCCGTCATGCTGGCTTCTCCGCTGTTCGAAATCGGAGAACGCGGCGCACTCCGCGGCCGCGAACGCCTGATCCCGCTCTCCGCTCTGGTTCCGCAAGAGAAGCTCTACGCGCCAGACCTGCGGCGCATGCGTGCGGCGCAAGCCGTCCCGGAAGGAAGGCTCGGCGCGCGCAACACCGAGGAGGAACGCCGCGTCTCGAGCGAGACCAGCGCATCCGTCCTCTCCGTCCCGATGGGCGGCAGCGGGGGGGCGCTCCCTTCAGGCAGTCTTCCTCAGAGAGCGGGGGCCGGCGTAGCGACTCCCTTCGATCTGGTGCCCCCCAGCAACACCCGCACGCGGAGCGGCAAACAGGCCGCCGTGCGGATCCGCGTCGGCGATGCCGCGGTTCCAGGCGGTGGGGCCAACGAGGGATTGAGACTGGCCGAATCTCCATCCAGAGTGGGGCTTGAGGCGGAGATGGAAACCGACGCCGCGGCCGGGCCCGAGATGGAGGATTGGCTGCGGGTCTTCGTTACCCGTCTCCGGCGCGCCAGCTTCCTGGCGATTCCCGACAGACGGGACGCCGGATCGCCGGGGATGGCAGTTCTCCGCGTGGAAATCGATCGCATCGGAAGGATCGTCCGCCGTGCCGTCTCGTCGCCGTCCGGCAACCCCGCGCTCGACCGGCTGGCAATGGCGCTCCTCGACCAGCTGCCCGGCTGGCAGCCGCTGCCCGAGATTCAGCCCGCAGACAAGGTGGCAGTCACCGTGCGTGTCCGCTATCACGCCCGCCGCTGAGATCTTTCAGCAACCGGCTGCCAGCCGCCGCAGTTCCTCTTCCAGCCGCGCCAGCCGTTCCGCCTGCCTGTTCACCTGTTGCTCGAGCTCCGCGACTCGGGCGGTGAGCTCTTCCAGACGTCCAGCTCCGGAGTGCTGCCTTTCCTCCGCACCGCTCTGAACAGGCTCCCCCGAGAGAAGATGCGCCCAGCGGTTCTCCTTCATCCCCGGCAGGCGTTCCAGTTGCAGGACCAGAGGCTGCGGCTCGCGCTCGGCCAGCCGCCGCAGCACGTTCAGCACCGAGTCGAGGTCTGGAAAATCGTAGAGCCGCTCGGCGCGCGTGCGAAGCTCGCCGGCGGTCTGCGGCCCGCGCAGCAGGAGAAGGGTCAGCACCGCCTGTTCGTTCCTCCGCAGGGCCAGCTGTTCGACCAGCCGGTGGCGGTACTTCGTGACCCGGCTGCCTTGCTCATGGACAGACAAAACCCAGCCTTTCTGTTCCAGAAGGCCCAGCGCAGCCAAAACGTCCGCTTCCTCGTACTGAACCACCGGGTGGCGGTTCGTCTTCTGGTTGCAGGCGGCGGTCAGGGCGTGCAGAGAGAGCGGGTAGTACTCCGGCGTCGCGAGATCCTTCTCAGACAGGGATCCCAGAACGCGCGCTTCAACGGCGTCAAGGTCGAAAGACAGCATAAGGGCTCTCCCTGCCATTGGAACAGAGCCGGAGGGCCGTCCGCAGGCTGCCGCTCTTGTCCGGATCTTCCGCGGGAACGTTGCGCTATCATAACGCTTGTTGCTGGCAGGCCATGGCTACGCTGGGAGAGCGGTTGCGTGCAGAGCGGGAAAAGCGGGGGCTGACAATTGAAGAGCTCGCGCAGCGGACCCGGATCAGCGCGCGCTTCTTCGAGGCGATCGAGCGTGGCGACACTGCGTCCTTGCCAGGCGGTTTTTTTTACCGGAGTTTCATCCGTCAGTATGCCCAGCTGCTCGATCTGCCGGAGGACGTCTACCGCAGTGAAATCGAGCGCAGTCTGGCTGAAGAGTCGCAGCAGCCACTCTCCCTGCCGGACCGTCACATCGACGTGCCGCCGATGCCCACGGCCGTCAGAAGCAGGAAGGAAGAAGCCCTGTGGTGGGCTGCGCGGGCGGGCGGACTGATTGGCGCGCTCGCATTGTGTACGGCCGCCTATATCGGCTGGGAAAAGTGGAAAGCTTCGCAATCCGCGCCTGCCGTTGCGGAGACTGCCGCACGGAAGACTGCCGAGCCTTCTGCACCTGCCACTCCGCCTCCGGGATCCATCGCGCCCCAGACAGCTCAGACATCTTCCCCGCAGCCCACGCCTCCCGTCGTCTCCAGCGGAACCGTGCGCGTGATCGTCCGCGCCTCGGATCTCAGTTGGGTAGGCGTGTGGCAGGGCCGCAAGTTCCTGTTCGGCGACCTGATGCGGGCGGGCGAGGTCAGGGGGTTTGGCGGAGACGATGTCCTGCGCGTGAAGATCGGCAATGCAGGCGGCGTCACGGTGGAGTGGAACGGCCAGCCGCTGCCGCCTTTCGGGCCTCGCGGGCAGGTGCGGACGGTCGAGTTTCGCAGCGACCGCTACGAGGTCATCCAGCCCTGGACGCAGCCGGTCACTGAGGAAGGGGCGCCGCCGAACGGCGTGTCGCCGTGATCAATCCCATGGAAGGCGAGCCACATTACGGGTACCGCTTGTTCTTCATGCTGCTGGTGGTGGGCGCCAATGCGTTTCTGGCGGCAGCCGAAATTGCCCTCGTTTCCGTCCGCCGCTCCCGCCTGCAGCAGCTCTGCGATGAAGGCCATGTCGGAGCCAAGGCTGCTGCCGCTCTGCTGGCCAATCCGGAACGGCTCCTTTCCGTCATTCAGGTGGGTGTGACGCTCACCAGTCTGGCCCTTGGCTGGTTGGGCGAGGCAACGCTTCACCGCCTCTTCCTTGCCCTGTTCGCTCCGGCCATGACGCCGATGACCTCCGCCGCCCTCAGCGTCGCCAGCGTCGGTCTGGCGTTCGCGCTGATGACATACATGCACGTTGTCTTCGGCGAAGTGGCGCCGAAAAACCTCGGCATGGAGCGCGCCGAGCGCGTCGCCGTCATCGTCGCCCCGCCTCTCCTTGTCTTCTATCGCCTCGTCGAGCCCTTCGCCTGGGTGCTGGAACGCTCGTCCGCCGCCGTCTCCCGGCTGATCGGCGTCAGCGGCCAGCACCCCGGCGCCCACTCGGCCGAAGAACTGAAATTCGTCCTGCAGTCGAGCCGCGCTGCCGGTCAGATCGGCGAGTTCGAGGAAGCAGCCATGCGCCGGCTGATCGAGTTGCGTGAATACAGCGCCCGAGAGGTGATGGTTCCCCGCAACCAGATGGCCGTCATCGAGGCCGATGCCGATATCGATGAAGTCCTCCAGCGCGTCAGCGAAACCAGATTCTCCCGCCTCGCGGTCGTCGAGAAAGGGAATGAGAACCCCGTCGGGTTCGTTCATGTCAAAGACGTGCTGGATGTGTGGGCGCAGCGGCGCCAGTCGAATCTGCGCCGGCGTCCCGTCGAACCGTTCTCGCTCAAACGCATCCTCCGCAAGGCGCCCATCGTCCCTGAGTCCCGGCCGCTGCACCTGCTGCTCGAAGATCTCCGCGAGCAACACGCGCACCTGGCCTTCCTTGTCGACGAGTTCGGCACTGTCTCCGGGCTCGTCTCCCTCGAAGATGTCTTCGAGCAGGTCTTCGGCGAAATTGAAGACGAATTCGACCTGAGGAGGGAGAGTGCGCCCGAGGAGGCGGCGGCCTTCGAGGTGGAAGGAACCATCCTCCTGCGCGACCTCGAGACTCAATACGGCATTGAATTGCCCGCGGAAGGCGAGTACGAAACGCTGGCGGGCTTTCTCATGGACAGGCTCGGCCGCATCCCTCGGGAGGGCGATTCCGTGGAGGCTTCTGAACGGCGGTTCACGGTCCTCGAAATGGAATTCAACCGCATCGTCAGGGTCAGGGTGGAAAAGGCCCATTCCGAAGATGGAGCGGGCGGCGGCGCTCAGTAGGGGCTGCCCGCGGGCGCCATGCGCTGGCCAAGGATCTTTTCCACTTCGCGGCGCAACGGACCCGTCGCTTTCGCAAAAATCATCTTGTAGGCGCTGCAGAAATAATCCAGATCCTCGAACCGGCGGTTCCTTCCGTGCCGGAACTTCGGGCAGCCGCCGTGGCAGATCGGCTGATATTCGCATGCCTGGCACTCTTCATGCGGCAGGGTCTTCTTCAGAGCGAAATGATACCGGCGCTGGCGGCGCGCAATTTCCGGAAAAGAATCCGCCGTGATGTTGCCCAGCTTCCACGATGATTCCACGAAAAAGTCGCACGGATAGACGTCGCCATTGTATTCGATGACGACGTAGCTGTCGCACGTCTCGTGCATCGTGCACGAGCCTGGCTTGATGCCCGCAAGTGCTTCGGCGAGGTTGTCGAAAAAGCGGATGCGCACCTTCCGCCGGTCCGGCCACCAGGCGTCGAATATTTCGCACAGGAACCGCCCGTACTGTTCCGGCGTGATCGTGAACGGCATCGGCGAGCCGTCCGCGTGAAATTCGGCCAGCGGGATGAACTGCAGGTGTTCCGCGCCCAGCGACCGGAAGAAGCGGTACAGCTCGCGCGCCCGTTCGACATTCGCCTGCGACAGCACGCACAGGATATTGAATTCAGCCCCATGCTTCTGCATCCGCTCCACCGCCTCGACGACCTTGCGCCACGTGGCGTGGCCTGCGCGGTTGTACCGGTAGCGGTCGTGAACCTCTTCCGGCCCGTCCAGGGAAATGCCCGTCAGAAACTGGTACTGGCGGAGGAACGCACACCAGGCGTCATCCAGAAGAATCGCGTTCGTCTGAATCGAGTTCGAAATGACGTGGCCATTTCGGCCATATTTCTGCTGCAGCGCAACCAGCTTCTCAAAGAAGGACAACCCGGCGAGCGTCGGCTCTCCGCCCTGGAAAGCGAAGACGGATGCCGGATAGGAGTAGAAAAGAAACCCGTCGACCAGCCGCTCCAGCACGTCTTCCGGCATGACGCGGGCCGGCAGGTCTTTGTAAGGGTCGGCTTCGCGGTCCAGGTAGAAGCAGTACTCGCAATCAAGGTTGCATACGGCGGAGGCCGGTTTCACCAGGATCGAAGAGATGCGCGGCGCCTGGCCAGAGATCGATGCAGTCGGATAGGCCGTTCCCAGAATGGGGAACGGATTCCCAGCGGGCATAGGTCGAGTGTAACACCGGCGCGGGAGTCAGAACCGCATGCCCAGTTCCAGTTCTATTTCCGCCACGCGCTCGCGCACGTAGAGGCACAGGTCGTCATCGCATTCGGCGCTGTCACCCTCCGCCGACGCGTCCGCCGCCGGACGATCCTTGCGGGAAATCACCGGGAAGCCGCTCAAGGAAGCCAGCCGGCAGCTGGATGCGATCAGAGCCGTTTCCGGGTCTGTGCGGGAAAGCGCCAGCGGATCCCCGTGATGGTGCTGGAGAGCCGCTTCCGCCAGCCTGTCGGGAAGTTCGTAGCGCCGCATCGCCCGGGCGCCCGCCTCTGCATGGGTCATGCCGAACAGCTCCTGCTCCAGAACGCAGCTCTGCTCGGGAGTCGCCGCCTGGTTCATCAGGGCTGGATACTGCTCTGGCGCGGAAGCCAGCAGAACCAGCCGGCCGAGATCATGAAGCAGACCGGCGGTGTAGCTCTCCATCATGTCACCGCCGCCTTCCAGCGACAGATCCGCTGCAAGCAACGCCGTGGCCAGGCTGTGCCGCCAGATGGTTCCGCACTCGGCATGACGCGCCAGCGGCCGGAACAGATGCCTCACCCCGTACGTCAACACCAGTGCCCGCAACCGGTCCAGTCCGATCAAAGTCAGGGCCGTAAGGAGATCGCTCACTTTACGCCGGCAGCCGAACAACGCCGAGTTCGCCAGTTTCAGCACATGCGCCGCCAGGGCCGGATCTTCGCTGACCAGCAGCCGGATCCTCCGGAAACCTGACGGCTCGCCAGACAGCTCTGACAGCAGCCTGCTCACCACCGGCCGGAAGGGCGGCAGAGCATCCAGGCGAACAGCAGGTGAATGGGCTCGGATGGCCATCGGAGATCTGCGTCTGCCTCGCTTATCGGCACCGAGCCGCGCGGGATGAGAGAACCCGCGCCCGGCGGCAGCATACACTGGAAGTTGGCGGTGGCTGCTCCGCTCACAGTCAGGCAGTTCTTTTCACGCCGCGGGCCTCTCGCGCAGGCGCATCCGAACTACGAGTTTCGGCCCGGACAGCTGGAAATGGCCCTCGCTGTCGAAGCCGCCCTCGCCGAAAAGCGCCATCAGATTGTCGAGGCTGGCACTGGCACCGGAAAGACGCTTGCCTACCTCGTGCCTGCCATCCTTTCCGGCAGGCGGGTCGTCGTTTCCACTGGCACCAAGAATCTTCAGGAGCAGCTCTTCTTCAAGGACATCCCCTTCCTGAATCAGATCTTCGGGGGAACCATCCGGGCGTGCTACATGAAAGGGCGGGCCAACTACGCCTGCCGCCAGAAAATTTACGACGCCGAGCGCGAGCCCGTCCTCAGCGGACTCGAAGAGGTCAGCGACTTCGCCATCATCCGCGAATGGGAAAAGACCACGGAGACCGGCGACCGGTCTTCCATTCCAAACCTCGCCGACGGCTCCACGGCGTGGGCGAAGCTCGACGCGCGCGCCGACCTCTGCACCGGACAGAAATGCCCCTCGTTCGAGCGCTGCTTCATCACGCTGATGCACCAGCGGGCCCAGGAGTCCGACATCATCATCGTCAATCACCACCTGTTCTTCGCAGATCTCGCGGTGAAGGGAGGCGAATACGGCGCTATTTTGCCGGACTATTCCGCCGTCATTTTCGACGAGGCCCATGAACTTGAAGAGGTGGCAGGCCAGTACTTCGGTTTCAGCATTTCCTCCAATCAGGTGGAGGATCTCCGTCGGGATGTTCTGTCATTGGCCCGGCGCAAAAGCCTGCTGTCCCGCGATCTCGACCAGATGCTCCGCGCCCTCGCCGATCAGGCCGAGCGGTTCTTTTCGCTCTTTCCCCAACAGGAGGGCCGCTCCGGGTTCGCGAACCGGAAAGAGTTCCTCAAACGCCACGCCGAACCTTACCGGCGGCTGCTGTCCGCCCTTGAATTGCTCGAAACCCATCTGTCGCTGATGAAAGACGCCCCCGAGGAAGTCGCGCCGCTCGTGCGGCGCTTCAGGCAGCAGCGGGAGGCGCTGCAGGCCTTCATCGAAGGCGGCGATCCCGATTTTGTCTACTGGGTCGAGCGCCGGGGGCGGAACCTCACTCTGCAGACCACGCCGGTCAACGTTGCCGATCTGCTCCGGGAGAAAGTGTTTAATGAAATCCCTACGGTCGTGCTGACCAGCGCCACTCTTGCTGTCGGCGGGACCTTCGACTATGTCAGGGCCCGCCTCGGTCTCGATGGCGCCCGCGAGCTGATCGTGCCCAGCCACTACGACTACGCCAGCCAAGCCCTCCTCTATGTGCCCGCTCATCTGCCGGACGTCCGCAGCGAAGCGTTCCTGTCCGCCGCTGCGGAGGAGGTCCGCGAGGTCCTTGCGCACAGCCGCGGCCGCGCCTTCGTCCTCTTCACCAGCTACCAGCAGATGCGCCAGATCCACGACCGCGTCGCCCCGCGCCTCGACTATCCCGTCTTCCTGCAGGGCACGGCGCCCCAGCGGGTGCTGCTGGAGCAGTTCCGATCCACGCCTCACTCCGTCCTGTTCGCCACATCATCCTTCTGGCAGGGTGTCGACGTTCAGGGCGAACAGCTCTCCTGCGTGATCATCGACCGCCTGCCATTCGCCGTGCCCAGCGACCCTGTCGTCGACGCGCGCGTGAAAGCGATTCAGGCGGCTGGCGGCAATGCGTTTTACGATTACCAGGTGCCTCAGGCCGCCATCGCCCTCAAGCAGGGATTCGGCCGGCTCATCCGCTCCTCCTCCGACCGCGGCGTGCTGGTGCTGCTCGACAACCGGATCCTCCGCGCTGCATACGGGCGCATTTTCCTCCAGTCTCTTCCTCCCTACCGCCTGACCACGAGAATCGAGGATGTCGAACGGTTCTTCGTCCAGCCGGCCAGCGCGGACTCTTCCCAAAGCAGGTAAGGAAGAATCAGGCGTTGCTTCAAAGCTGCCCCGCCGGCCGCGGTTGCATCGCCAACGTCGCCGCCGCAGCCTCCAGCTCCAAGGCCGCTCCTCGCGCGGTTCCGGCACAGGACGTTCGAGGCAGGGTCTTGCACTGATGGGTCTGCCTGCAGTCTGCCTGGACGCCGACGCGGCTCCTTGTCTCGGCTCCGCCAATCGCCTCTGAGTCCTCGCGCAAGTCCGATGATCGCGTGCCTATGCAGCTTCTTTCGTTCTGACCAGAACGAGGAACGAAACGGCCTCCAGAATCGCAGCCAATGCGGCGACGGCGATGAGGGAGGAATCATACAGCCATCCCAGCAATGCGCTGCCCAGAAACCACGCCGTCCCGAAGACGGCATGGAACACGCCGTACGCCGTGCCCCGTTTCTCTGTTGCAGAGAGCCTGGACACCGCCGCCCGCAGCACGGACTCCTGGGCTCCCATCGCCACGCCCCACAAGACGGTCCCGGCCCACAACCCGCCCGTGTCTCCCAGAAACGCCAGCGGCGCGGCCGCGCCCGCGAACAGCGGCGTCACCGCGATCACACGCACACCGAACCGGTCGAACGCCCGTCCCAGAGCCAGCGCCGCGATGGCATCCACTCCCATCGCCACGGAATACAGGACCGGGATCCAGACCTCGCCCAGCAGCCGTGACTTCTCCACATGGAAAGCGATCAGCGGAAAATCGGCGAACCCCGCCGCGCACAGAGCCGCCCCTGCCAGCAAGGCCCAATATGCCCGCGCCTGTCCCGCCGTCTGCAACGGCGTGAAGCGCGGTTCCAGATCCTGGGGCCTCGGGTAGATTCGCTTCGCTGCCAGCAGAACGGCGAGACCCATCACCGCCGGGATCAGCAGAACGGCGAAACTCTCCCTGTAGCCGCCTTTCCAGTGCAGAATCGCCGCGACGATCAGCGGCCCAAGAATCGCTCCCGTCTGATCCAGCGCTTCGTGCAGCCCGAATGCCCAGCCCGCGCCCACATTGCGCGTTGCGAAAGACAGCATCGCGTCGCGCGGCGGGTTGCGCAGAGCCTTGCCCATCCGCTCCATCATCAGGAGCGCCGCCGCTGCCTCCCAGCGGCCTGCCAGCGCCAGCGCCGGCACGGCCAGCAGGTTGATGGCGTAACCGGTGATCGTCAGCGTCCAGTAGCGGCGTGTCCGGTCGGTGACCCAGCCCGCAACGAGCCGCAGTGCGTACCCGGCGAATTCGCCGAAACCGGACACCAGCCCAACGACAGCGCCGCTGGCGCCGAGCACTGCGAGAAATGGCCCCGAGATGCTGCGCGCCCCCTCATAGGTCATGTCAGCGAACAGGCTGACGATGCCCAGCAGAATGACAAAGCGCAGGGCCGCATTCCGCGGCGCCCGCTCCCGGCCAGACGACCCGTTCATTCCTGCAGCATAGCCCGGACATCGCGCCGGGAGTGCGACAATGTCGGAAGCCCGCAGACGCCTGCGCGACTGGAGGAGTGCATGAAGCTCAAACCCTCTCTTGACTGGCTTCTCGTTTTTGTGCCGATCACGGCGGCGCTCGAATGGTTCCTGCCGGAAGCGCATGGCTGGATCTTCGCCTCCGCCTGCCTGGCCATCCTGCCGCTGGCGGGCTGGCTGGGGCATGCCACCGAGCATCTGGCGGCGCATACAGGCGAAGGCGTCGGCGGCCTGCTGAATGCCACATTCGGAAACGCGGCAGAGCTCATCATCGCCATCGCCGCGCTGCAGCGCGGTCTGCACGACGTGGTGAAGGCTTCGCTCACCGGATCGATCATCGGCAACATTCTGCTCGTGGCAGGTCTTGCCATGCTTGCTGGCGGGCTTCGCCATCCAACGCAGTCCTTCCAGGCGCTGGCGGCGCGCGCGCAGGCAACGCTGCTGATCCTCTCCGCGATCGCCCTCGTCGTGCCCGCCGTCTTTCACCACGTGGCGAGCGCTTCGCGCGAGGTGGAAAACGACCTCAGCCTCGAAATCTCGCTCGTTCTGCTTGCCGTGTACGCGGCCCATCTCGTGTTTTCGCTCATCACGCACCGGAGTTTTTTCCGCGGGCTCCCGTCCAGCACGGAAGCGGAAGCTCCGGAGACGCACCAGCCCTGGAGCCGCGGCCGCAGCCTCCTGGTGCTGGCAGGCGCTACGGGCCTGATCGCCTGGATGAGCGAAGTCCTTGTCGGCAGCGTCGAGCAGGCCGCTCATGCCTGGGGCATGTCGCAGGTGTTCGTCGGCGTCATTGTGGTGGCTGTCATCGGCAACGCAGCCGAACACAGCTCCGCCATCGTCATGGCCTGGAAAAACCGCATGGACCTGAGCCTTGCCATCGCCGTGGGTTCCAGCATTCAGGTGGCGCTGTTTGTCGCGCCGCTGCTCGTGCTGCTGAGTTACGGCATCGGGCCTGCGCCCATGAACCTCGTCTTCACGCCCGCTGAAGTGCTGGCCGTGGTGGTCACTGCCGTGATCGCCGCGCAGATCGCTTCCGACGGCGAATCGAACTGGATGGAAGGCGCCATGCTGCTGGCCGTCTATCTGATCCTCGCCATGGCGTTCTACTTCCTCTGAAAAGGGGACAGGAACACAATTCCCCTTTTTCGTCCCGGAACGCCCATGCCAGCCGGCCGGGATGAAGGCTCACTCCGCCAGAAACCAGTACTCCCAGTCGCAGGTGCGCATGCCAGTCTGCTCGCTCACCGGCCGCAGCACGGCCTCGCATGGCTCCAGCGGATACCCGCCCGGAAGATAGGGGGCTTCGAAACGGGCCGCAGGCACTGAGAATGCATGGCGTTCGCCGGAACGGGCCGGGTTCAGACGCACGGCGCCTTTCGCATCCGGCTGGATGCGGAGGCGGTTCATCGTGTGCGGTTCGTCGAAGAAAAACGGATCGGCGGCCTCCGCCACACCGAGCAGCCACGGGCCGTGGAAGATCACGATCCTGCCGGCGGAATCCCGCTCGGTGCGCGTGTTCATTGCGTAACGCAGCTGGATGCGGTCTCCCGCCTGCCAGGATCTTGCAATGCGATACCAGCCGTCGCGAAGCGTGATCTCCGCCTCTCCAGCCCCGGCGTGAATGTCCACCCGAGAAGCCCACCCCGGCAGCCTGACGGCAAGCGCCATCCTCCGGCCATCCGCCGCCGCCACATCGATCTGGATTGAGCCGTCCTCCTGAAGAGCTGAAGAGGCGCGCAGTCTCAACCCGCGCACCTGCGCTTCTCCCTCCAGCGGCAGGTCGTAGCAGAGCGATTCTCCGTTGTCGCGCCACACGTGGCGCAAAACATCGGGAAAAGCGCGGAGCCCGTGGAGCGTGCAGCACCACCAGGCGCGCGCCGACGCGCCGCCCTGCGCCTCCGTGGCTCCGGCGCGCACGCCGGTGGCGGCCAGCGCGCGATGGCCGAAGTCGCCGGTCGAAAACTGGTTCATCGCGAACTCGTTGAACAGCGTCCGCTCGGCCGACTCGAGGTACTTCAGCTTCCCGGTCAGCCGCCACAACTGCAGGCTCAGCCGGAGCCAGTCGGCCCCGGCGCATCCTTCCGTGCGTACGGCCTTTGGCTTCCAGGCTTCAGGAATGGTCCCGGCCACGAACACATTGCCGCTGTCTACCACCTCCTGCCATGCGGCCTCGGCCTGAGCCAGCAGCGCCGGCTCGCGGCTGGCCTCGAAGAGGTCTGCCACTCCGCGAACGGAGGCGAGGTAGCCGTGTGCGTGCTCGCCGGGTCTGCGTTCGATCTGCGAGGCGATCTCGCGCGCCAGGCGCAGATAGGGCCCGTGCCGGGTTGCTCCGTGCAGCGCCGTCAGCCCCTCGATCATCTGCGTCCAGCAGATGTAACCCATGGCAAACGCGCCCTCAGAGAACTGTCTCCGCACTTCCGCGGAATTCATCTGCGGTGCGATGCGAAGGAGGAAATCCCCGAGCCGCCGAGCCGCAGCGAGAGTCCGTCCATCGCGCGTCAGCCGGAAATGCTCCACCAATCCCAGCAGCAGCCGCCCGTTTCCCCACAGCAGGGCCATGTCCTCGCGCCGCAGTCCCTGCGCACCGAAACTGTCCCCGAAGTAGCCTTCCCTGCGCTGGGCCGTCAGCAGTTCCGGCAGCCATTCATGCAACCGCTCATAGTTCTCCCTGCGGTCCGCCGAAACCGCCGCCAGCGCCTCCAGCCAGCGGCCGCTGACATCGCCGCTGAACTCGGTGAAGCGGCGGACATGCCGCGGGATAGCATCCGCCAGCACCATGTCTTTCGAGTAGCGGGGCGGCCCGCCGCGCAACACCCGCTCCAGCGTCAGCGTGTAGCGGCGCGAGAATTCTCCGGCGCGGCCCTCCGCCTGCGATGCTTGCAACCGCGCCAGCGCTCCGGCGGCGGCGCCAGACAATAAAGCTCTTCTCGTCATGGCTGATCGAGGGGACAGGAACACAATACTCCTTTTCCGCGTCCCGCTCATTCGGCCGCCCTTCCGCCCGCACCCGGCGCTCCGGACAGGAAGACCGGAGAACAGACGGGGAATCCGAATCAGGGATGTTCTTCCTATGCGGGAAAACTAAAGTTCCAGCAAAAAATCAGGGACTATTTTCTTTGCAATCGGAAGCGCAAATCGACTACAAATACCCCAGACGGATTTTCGGAGCGCTGGGATCAAAGCGCGTACCGCGTGACAACCGGGAGGCCCGCGAGGGGCAAGGCGGGCTCCCGCAACGGAGGAGCGTCATTTCCGCTGCTGGCTGGCGTCCCGGCTGGCGCCGCATCGAGGCGCGCCCGGGCCAGGCGGCGGGCATGCGCGGTCTCAAGGAGAAATCCAACATGGCCAGTGTAGTCAGCCCGCGATTGAACATCACTGTCGATTCAGCAAAAAAGCTGGCGCGATGCGTGGTGACGTGCGAGGTGGTTTTCACCGCATACGAAATGAATGAGATGAAGGAAGGGTTGAAATTCATTCTGCATTGCTCCCTGTGGGGCGAGGATCTCGGAATGTGGCTCAACCCGGACGACTTCCTGTTCAGCTACTCGACCAAGGTATTCCCCGACGCCACGCCCGCGGCGCGGGAAAAGGTGACCTTCGACGTCACTGTCGGAGTGAGCCTGCTGGACGAAGACTGGGGCACCGATGAGGTGTACGGCCTGCTGACGCTGCACAATCTCTACACCGGGGCGAAAATCAGACGGAAGACCAATGTCGTCGTGCGGAGCTTCTGAGTTCTGCCAGTAGCCTGACCGTCGCCGGGGGAGCGGAATCTCCGCTGACGTTCCGCTCCCCCGTTTCATTGCCCGGGCGGGTCCGGATGTCTTCCGGAAGCGCGTGCGGAAGAGCGCCCTGCCCGCGCCTGTCAGTTTGCCGGAAGCTCCGGGGCCTGTTATTGCCGGATCGCGAAACCAGCCGCTTCCAGAGCGCCGATGATGCGGCCGCGCACTCCCGCGACTTCCTCGCTCGTCAGGGTATGATCCGGCGCTGCCAGCGTCACCCGGAACGTCAGGCTTTGCCGGTCCTCCGGCAGCGGCTTGCCCTGGTACGAGTACAGATACTGCACCCGTTCGCACAGCGCGCCGGCGGCATCGCGGATGCGCGCGGCCAGCTCGGCGCAGTGGACGCGCAGGCCCGCCACCACGGACAGGTCGAACTCGCTTTCAGGGAACCGCCGCAGCGGCGTGTATTTCTTCGGCAGCGGCCCGAGGGCGAACATCTCCGCCAGGTCGAGATCCAGAACCGCGGCGCGGCCGTTTTCGACAAAACGCGGATGCAGTTCGAACAGCCGTCCCAACACCGCGCCGCGCCAGACGATTTCCCCCGTCCGCGCCGGATGTTCATAGGCGCGCGCCTCGGCTGGCCGGGTCTCGCAGCCCGGCATCAGGCATTCCGCCAGGCGCTTCAGTTCGAACAGGGCTTCCCGCCCGCCGCCGCGCGTAAAGACGGCCGCCATCAGATGCGGAACCTCGCGCGGCAGTTCCCTGCCTTCCCGCTTGTGGATCTCGTTGCCGATCTCGAACAGGCGGAACTCGTCGTAAAAGCGGGCATTGTCGCAAATGTTCTTGTGCACGCCCGGCAGCAGGCTCAGGCGCATCAGCGTCTGCTCGCTGGAGATCGGGTTCGACACGCGCAGGTGATCCCCGGGCGCAAAGCCGAACCGTGCGGCCATTTCTTCGCTGATGAACGAATAGTTGGAGACCTCGGTGAAGCCCTGCGCGGCGGCCATCTGCCGCACGGCGTGGTGGAACAGCCGCTCCTCGTTCACCCACGGGCGGCGCACAGGCATCAGCGGCGCTGCGGGAGGAACGGTGTCGTAGCCGACCATGCGCCCGACTTCTTCGAGCAGATCCTCCCGGATCGACACGTCCTTGGTGGCGCGCCAGGAGGGGACGGCCACCTGAAATACTCCCGCCCGCCGCTCCTCGACACCGAAGGAGAGCGATTCGAGAATGCGCCGGACCTCTTCTTTCCCAATGGAACGCCCAAGACGGCGCTCGAGCCATTCCATGTCGAGCTCGATGGGGGGCGGCGGCGGCGCCTTGCGCCACGAATCCACCAGCCCGCCGACAAGCCGGATGCCGGGGGAAACGATGCGGAACAGCTCGACGGCGCGCGCGAGCGCGCGCACGGTGTTCACCGGGTCCTGCGCTTTTTCAAAGCGCATGGAAGCATCAGTGCGCAGCTTCAGCGCCGCGGAGGTGCGGCGGATGCTGGAGGGCTCGAAGTTGGCGCTCTCGAGCACGATCCGGGTGGTCGATTCGCGGATTGCCGAGCCAGCCCCGCCGATGACGCCAGCCAGTGCGACAGCGCCCTTCCCGTCGGCGATGACAAGATTTGCGGGCGAGAGGCGGTAGCTCTCGCCGTTCAGCGCGGCGAACTCTTCGCCGTCTTCAGCCCGGCGCACGATGATCGTGTTGCCATGCAGCAGATCCGCGTCGAAGGCGTGCATGGGCTCGGCGAGCTCGGCCATGACGTAGTTCGTCACGTCGACGATATTGGAGATCGGGTTCAGGCCGAGCGCTTCCAGCCTTGCCTGCAGCCACAGCGGCGATGGCCCTACCGTCACGTTCTCGAAGACCAGCGCCGAGTACCGCGGACACAGGTCGAAGTCCCGGATGTCCACGCGCCACGCCGGCTCGCCATCAGGAATGAGGCCCTCGCGAACGGGATCGGCAAGCCTGAGCGAAGTGATGGCCGCCACCTCGCGCGCCATGCCCAGATGGCCCCACAGATCGGGACGGTGCGTGAGGCTCTTGTTGTCCACTTCGATGACGTGGTCCACCGGGCAGCCTGGCAGGGGCGCGCCCGGCTCGGCGCCTTCCAGCTCCAGGATGCCCGCGTTGTCGCGGTTCAGTCCGAGCTCGGCGCCGGAGGCGAGCATGCCCTGGCTCTCGACGCCCTGAATCACAACCGACCGGACGTGTTTTCCGCCTGCGACGGTCACTCCGGGAGGCACGAACGCCGTGAGCAGTCCCGCGCGGCAATTCGGCGCGCCGCATACGACGGTCCGCCGGCCATATTCAGGTCCGGCATCGACCAGAGCCTTGACGTTCTGCGAGCCTTCCATCGGCTCGATGGAGAGAACGCGCGCAGCCACCACGGCTTCCAGCCAGGGCGCGTACGGCTCGACGCCTTCGCATTCGGCGGTCTTCATCGTGATGAGCCGCGCCAGATCCCGGGGATGGAGATCCAGCCCGGGCACCAGCTCGCGCAGCCAGTTGCAGGAGAACTTCACTGCCGGTCACCTCTAGAATTGCTGGAGAAATCGCAGGTCGCCCGACTGGAGCAGCCGGATGTCATCAATGGCGTAGCGCATCATGACAAGCCGCGTCAGTCCGAGCCCGAAAGCGAAGCCGTTCCACTCGAGCGGATCAATGCCGCCCGCGCGCAGCACGTTCGGATGCACCAGCCCGCAGGGCAGAAGTTCCACCCAGCCGCTCTGCTTGCATACCGGGCAGCCCGCGCCGCCGCACAGCAGGCATTGAATGTCCAGCTCGAAGCCCGGCTCGACGAACGGGAAGAAGCCAGGACGCAGACGCACGGTCACTTCGCGGCGGAAGATCGCCTCGAGCAGCGTCTTCATGAAGTACAGCATGTGGCCGATGCTGACGTCGCGGTCGACCATCATGCCTTCCAGCTGGTAGAACGTATGCTCGTGGCTCGCGTCCACTTCCTCGTTGCGGAACACGCGCCCGGGCGCGATGATGCGCAGCGGCGCGCCGAACCGCTCCATGGCGCGCACCTGAACGGGCGAGGTATGCGTGCGCAGGAGGTGCCCGTTTTCCAGCCAGAATGTGTCCTGGGCATCACGCGCCGGATGCGCCGGCGGGATGTTCAACGCGTCGAAGTTGTGCCACTCGGTTTCCACTTCCGGCCCGTCCACGACGGCGAATCCGAGGCTCGTGAACAGGTCTTCCAGCTCCTTCTGGATCTGAGTCAGCGGATGCAGCGAACCAGGCCGCGTTCCGGGCGCGGGCAGCGTGACGTCGAGCCACTCGGCGTCCAGCCGCGCGCGCAGGGCCTGCTCTTCGAACCACGTCTTCTTCGTCTCGAACCGCTGCTCGATCGTCTGCTTGACAGAGTTCAGCAGCTTGCCGATCCGTGCGCGCTCTTCAGGAGAAAGCTTGCCGAGATCCTTGCCGATCTGCGCGAGAGCCCCCTTGCGTCCCAGGAACTCGACGCGGGCCTGTTCCAGCGCCGCGGCGTCCGCTGCGTTCTCGATCGCGGACAGCGCGCGCGCTTCGATGTCCGATAGCGTGGAATCCAGCATTTCCGTGAATCTCCCAGTCTAGCAAGGCCGGCCCGGAGGCCCTGCCGCGCCGGTCATTCGTCGGAAGGAATCTCGAAGCGGATGATGTCGCGCTTGAAGCCGCCGGTCTTCCAGGCGCCGTAGGCCACGCCGAAAGCCAGCCACGCGAAGCCGGCGATCTTGGCGATCCAGCTCAGGCTGAGCCACAGGTAGAGACAGACGAGGAAGCCCGCCGCCGGCGCCACCAGATGCGTCCAGTGCCGGTCGCGTTCGCGGATGTAGTAGTGCACCAGGCTCGACACGTTGACGCCCATGAAGCCGATCAGCGCGCCGAAGTTCAGCAGCTCGGCGCCCGTCTGATAAGAGATCGCGAACGCGCCGAGAAGAGCCAGCGCGCCCATGAACATCACGTTGCGGCTCGGCACGCGCGTCTTCGGGTGCAGGTAGCCGAAGAAGGACTTCGGAATGGCGTTGTCGCGCCCCATGCCATACAGCAGCCGCGCTCCCGCCAGCAGCGCCCCCGAGGCGGAGCCGATGGTGGCCACAACAAGAGTCCACGAAAGTGTTTGAAACAGAATCTCGCCTCCCGCGCGGCGGGCGATGGCCAGATACGCAGTATCCGGGTCGGGGTACGGTTCGGCGGCGGGCCAGACCAGCTGTGCAGCGTAGACTTCCACGGCGGACAAAACGCCGATGATGAAGCACGTCGCCACCATCGCCCGCAGGATGTTGCGTCGCGGATCTTTGGCTTCCTCTGACAGCGTGGCGATGCCGTCATAGCCGATATAGGTGAGCACGGCGATCGATGCGCCGTTCGAAAGCGACCTCCACGAAAACCGCTCCGGATCGTAAAAGGGGGTGATGAAACGCTGTGCGTCGAGATCAGGCAGCTGCATCAGATAGCGGACGCAGGCGCCGAGGGTCCAGAGGATGACTACGCCCATCACGGCTGTCAGAAATTCGTTTGTGCGCGCCGTTGCGGTGATGCGCCGCAGATTGAGGCCCGTGAACAGCAGGGCGAACGCGCTTGCCCACATCCAGAACGGCGTGCCCGGGAACAGTCCCATCAGCGCCTTCGAACACCAGATGACGCAGATCAGCGGGTTCACCATGTAGTCGAGCAGCATGCTCCAGCCGGTGAAATAGCCGAGCGCGGGGTGCAGCTCGCGGGCGACGTAGGTGTAGGCGCTGCCCGCCGCCGGGTACGCCCGCGCCATGCGCCCGTAGCTCAGCGCGGTCAGCATCATCGCGAACATGGCGATGAGCACGGCCGTAACCACGTGGCCGTTGGCCCCGGCGCTGATGGCGCCGAAGGGCGGCATCGGCGCCGTAGGCTGCACCATGATGACGCCCATCACGATGAGCTGGAACAGGCCGAGCGAGCGCAGCAGGCGCACGGGCTGGGCGGGTTCTGCAGGCATAAAGAAACGGCCATTATGACAGAATGAGGGCAGCCGCATGATGGACTGGTGGCGGGATTCGGGCGCTGGCTTGCGGCGGTGGCTCGAGCACCGCGTGCGCGAGCGCATCACCACGCGCGGCCTGCTGTTCCTCTCCGCGGCATTGCTGGTGGGCGGCGCGGGTTTCGCGTCCGGCAACAACCTCCTCTTTCTGCTGCTGGCCGCCATGCTCTCCGTTCTGCTGGTGAGCAGCTTCATCAGCCGCATCGGAATCGCCGGCCTCGAGCTCGAGATCCACCTGCCCGAGCATGTCTGCGCGCGGCAGCGCGTGCCGGCGCGGCTCGTTCTCTGCAACATGAAAAAGCGGATGCCGTCGTTCTCGATCCGCCTTGCCGGCGCGGGAACGGAAGTCTTTGCCGCGGACCTGTATTTTCCTGTCATCCCCGGCGGCGCCGCCGTGGAAACCACCGTGGAGGCGCGCTTCCCGCGGCGCGGCGTGCATGCCGAGGACAGCTTCCTGTTCTCCACGGCGTTTCCCTTTGGCTTCGCCGAGCGGCGCGCCCGCGTGACGATGAAGCAGGACGTGCTCGTGTATCCTTCCATCGAGCCGCAGCCCGGCTTCGAGCTGCTGCTGGCGGAGGTGCATGGCGACGCCGAGACCCTGTTCCGCGGACTCGGCCAGGATTTTTACCGCATCCGCCCCTACATTCCATTCGAAAGCGCGCGCCACGTCGACTGGCGCGCCACGGCGCACACGGGAGAGCTGCTGGTCCGCGAGTTCGCGCGCGAACAGGAGCATCTCATCACGCTGGTGCTCGATCTGGAAGCCGGCGAAGAGCACCGCGAGTGGTTCGAGCGCGCGGTCGAGTGTTGCGCCTATCTCGCCTGGCGGATGGCGCAGCGCGGGGCGCGCATCCGGTTCCGTTCGCAGAACTGGGAGACGCTCGTGCCGGTGGAAAACGACGTCTACGCTATCCTAAAATATTTGGCGCTGGTCGAGCCCCGCCGCCGCGCCGCCTCCCTGCGTCCCCTGGATGAGCCGACGGTCACCGTGGTGTTCAGCGCATCGCCCGCGCGCCTGGAAGAAAGCGGCTGGGTGGATGCCCGCATTGTGTCTCCTGGCCACTGGGCAACCGGCGAGTCCGCCCGCCGCGGCGCCGGTTGAGACGTCGATCACCGTCACCGCCGCGGTCTCGGCGGAAGCGCCCGCCCACGTCACGCTAATGGACGCGCCGCGCATCTCGCAGCTGCCCGGCGTCAATCTGGACGACCGGCTGCGCATGGTGCCGGGCTTCACTCTCTTCCGCCGTACGTCATCGCTGGCGGCCAATCCTACAACCCAGGGCATCAGCCTGCGCGGGCTGGGCTCGACAGGCGCCAGCCGCACGCTGCTGTTGTGGGACGGCGCGCCCGCCAACAGCCCGTTCGGCGGATGGATTTACTGGACGCGGCTCGATCCGGAACTGATCGAGCGCATCGAGGTGACGCGCGGCGCGCCGCTGAGCGTCTTCGGCGACAAAGCCATGGGCGGAACGATCGCCCTGTTCAGCCGCGAGCCGCGTGCGCGCGCTGCGTGGCTCGGCTACGAAGGCGGCAACGCAGGAACGCATCAGCTTTCCGCCGGCGCCGAATCGGGAGTCCCGAAACACTGGGGCGCCGGTGCCAGCCTGCGCGCCCTGCACACGGACGGGTTTTTCATCGTCCCGGAGGAGGCGCGCGGGCCGGTGGACGAGCGGGCGGGCGTGCGTTTCTCTTCCGGCGCGCTGCGCGCTTCGTACAACGACGGAACAAGGCGCCTGTTCCTGCGCGCCGATGCGCTGGCCGAGGAGCGCGCCAATGGAACCACGCTCACGCGCAATTCGACCGGCGCCGGCACGCTGGCAGCCAACTGGTGGCAGCAGGCGGGCGCAGGCGCGGTGAACGTCCTCGCCTATCACTCGCGCGAGGAGTACCGGGCCGCGTTCAGCTCCATCGGCGCCGGACGGCAGAGCGAACGGCTCACGTCGCGCCAGAGCGTGCCTTCGGACGCGACGGGCGCCGCAGCGCTGTGGCAGCGGGCTGGCGCACGGTGGAGCCTGACAGCGGGAGGCGACGCGGTGCGAACATGGGGCGAATCCCGCGAAACGCTGTATCCGGCCGGCTCGCGCACGGGAGGCGGCGCGCAGACACAGCACGGCCTGTTCATTCAGGGTTCGTCCGCCGCGGGGCCCCTGCGCTTCTTCGGCGGTCTGCGGCGTCATGATCCAGGCAGCGGCGCCGCTTTCTGGATGCCGAACGGCGGCGCGGCAGCGGGCGGGGAAAAGTGGCGCGCCCGCATCTCCGCCTACCGTGCGCTCCGCGCCCCCACTCTGAACGAGCTCTATCGCGAATTCCGCGTCGGCAACTCCGTGACGCTGGCAAACCCTGCCTTGCGGCCGGAGTCGCTGCGGGGCGTGGAAGCGGGCGGCGATTTCACTTCCGGTCCGTGGAGGATCAGCGTGACGGCGTTTCACAACCGCCTCGGCGGGCTGATCACGAACGTGACGCGCAGCGTCACGCCGCAACTGATCACGCGCCAGCGTGACAACGCCGGCGGGGCGCGCGTGCGGGGCGCGGAAGCCACGGCGCGATGGAGGCGCGGCGCCGTGTTCGCCGAAGCCGCGTGGCTGTTGGCCGACGCGCGCTTCGATGCGGGAGAGCGGATCCCGCAGACGCCGCGCCATCAGGGCTCATTCCTGACCGGCTGGCAAAATGCGCGGACTTCGCTAACGGCGGGTTTCCGTGCTTCCACGGCGCAATTCGAAGACGACCGCAATCTGTTCCTGCTTCCCGGCTTTGGAGTCTGGCAGGCGACAGCCCGCTATCGTCTGGCAGACTCCGTGGAGGCGCACGCGGCGGTCGAAAACGCCGCCAACCGTCGCGTCGTCGCGGGCTTCAGCCCCGCGCCCCTTCTGGCCAGCCCCCGCCTGTGGCGCCTGGGCTTGCGCTGGCGGTTGAATTAAAGAGGAAAATCCCGTGCGGATTTTTTGCATCTATCGGCCTTCTCCATGCACCTAGTGCAGTGTTAGCGGATCTTTCACAGATTCCGGTTAGCGAATTCCCACGAAAGTCAGAGGAGTAGCGATGAAACGACTGCTGTTGGTGTGCGCAACCGTGCTGGCGGTTGCTGGTATGGCGATGGCGCAGGGCTCCGGCGCGCGTGTGCGCATTGTGCACGCCTCGCCTGACGCTCCTGCTGTGGACATTTATGTGAACGGGGCCATGGTGCTCGAGAACTTGCCCTTCCGTGAGTATTCCGAGTATCTGAGCCTCCCGGCCGGTACTTACAACGTCGAGATCAAGGTGACGGGCACGAACACCGTGGTGAAGCAGCTCAGCGTGCCTGTTCAGGCTGGCAGGGACTACACGGCGATCGCCGTCGGCTATGCGGGCGCGGGCAAGACGCCGGGCTTCGATGTGAAGCTGCTCGAAGACGACAACAGCGCTCCTGAAGAGGGCCGGGTCAAGTTCCGCGTGGCCCACACCGCTCCTGGCGCTCCGGCGGTGGACGTCTATGTGACCACCCCCTTCGAGACGCTGACCGGCAAGCAGCCCGTGCTGACCAACGTCCCGTTCAACGCGGCGTCCGGATATCTTTCCGTGCCCATCGGCATGTATCAGGCCCGCGTTGCGGTTGCCGGCACGAAGACGATCGCGATTGACAGCCATCGTCTTGTGACGTGGGGCGGCATGATCCGCACGATCATCGCGGTGGACAACAAGGGCGGCGGCGCTCCCTTCGACCTCATTCTGCTGCCCGACCGCAACTAACGTTCATTCCATTCTTCCCTCAGGCGCGGGCCCCGGCCCGCGCCTTTTTTCATGCATTTCCCCGCAGGGAGGGCCATTCCGGCCTGCGGCGTCCGCTCGCTGCGGCCAAAGCCTCGCGGAAATCAGGCGAGCAGGTTGCTTCACGGAACCGCTCCGCCGCATGATTTTCCGCGCTTCCTGGAAAAAAACCCGCCGCAAATTCCAGCCCCGCGGCGACCGCCGCCGGGCTGAGGGAGGCAAGCCCGGCTGCCATCTGCAGCGCCCGGTCCTCCAGTTCAAACTCCGGCACAAGCTCCTGAACCAGCCCGTAAGACAGGGCATCCGCGGCGGAGAAGACCCTTCCTGTCAGTGAGAGTTCGCAGGCTCGCCGCGGACCCATGGCGGCGCAGAGGGCGCCGTAGTAAAGAACGGGCCAGCATGCAGAGTGGATGTCCGTCACCGCGAATTTCGTTCCCTGAGCCGCCAGCACATAGTGGCACTGTAAAAGGAGTCCGATTCCAGCGCCTGCGCAGGCGCCGTGCACTGCTGCCACAGCCGGTTTCCGAAGCTTCTGCCGCAGGCTGAACAGCCGCCGGAATGGTTCGGGATCCCCGGCCAGCGCAAGCGCTTCGAAGTCGAAACCCGAACAGAACACCTCCCCGCGTTGTTCGAGCAGCACTGATCCGACGCCCGGGTCGTCAGCAGCCTCGAACAGTACCTCTGCCAGTGCGGAGGCCATCCCGGGTGTGAGCCGGTTCCGTTTCCCAGGGTCATTCAGCACAATGCGTGTAACACGATTTTCACGCAACACAGCAACAGGACTGCTGAGATTTTCATCAACAGGCATCGTTTTGCCTTCCAGAAAGAGTTTGCTGCCATTCTGGCATCTGTCTCCCGCGCAACACCCCCCGTCAGATGGCCCGTCGGGCAAAGAATCTTGCACCCTTCACCGCCATTCCAGAGTCCATTAGAACAGGTTGCGTGCCCTAGCAGGTCGCTGAAAAACTCCGGAACAAGACACCTCGGAATTGTTTGATGCGTCTTTACTGGCATAGGGACGCCATGAGAGGAGAAGACCGTCAGCAGCAAGAGATGTTCCTGTACGCGAGCCTGGAGGATCTGGTGCCGGCCGATCACCCGCTGCGGCCGATCCGGGCGATGGTGGACGAGGCGCTGCAGAGGCTGGACGACACCTTCGATGAGATTTACGGAGAAGTGGGGCGGCCGTCGATCGCGCCGGAGCGGCTGCTGCGGGCGCAGTTGCTGATGCTGCTGTACACAATCCGGAGCGAGAGGATGCTGGTCGAGCAGCTGCGCTACAACCTGCTGTTCCGGTGGTTCGTGGGTCTGGGGATGAGCGAGGAGGTCTGGCACGCGACGGTGTTCACGAAGAACCGGGACCGGCTGCTGGAAGGGGACGTAGCGCGGCAGTTCTTTGGCGAGATCGTGCGGCAGGCGAAGCAGCAGGGGCTGATGTCGAGCGAGCATTTTTCGGTGGACGGGACGATGGTGGAGGCGTGGGCGAGCCAGAAGAGCTTCCGGCCGAAACAGGAGAAGTCGGATGAGGACGAACCGAAACAGGGTGGGCGGAATCGGGAAGTGGACTTCCGGGGGCAGCAGCGGTCGAATGAGACGCACGAGTCGGTGACGGATCCGGAGGCGCGGCTGTGGCGGAAGAGTCAGACGGCGGAGGCGAAGCTGAGCTATCTGGGACACGTGCTGGGAGAGAACCGGCACGGGCTGATCGTGAACGTGCGGGTGACGAAAGCCTACGGGCGGGCGGAGCGGGAAGCGGCGGTGGAGATGGCGCGGGAGATTCCGGGAGGGACGAAGCGGGTGACGCTGGCCGGAGACAAGGGGTACGACACGCGGGAGTTTGTGGAGCAGATGAAGGATCTGAACGTGACGCCGCATGTGGCGCAGAACGTGAGCGGACGGCGCAGCGCGGTGGATGGGAGGACGACGCGGCATGAAGGCTACTGGATGAGCCAGAGGAGGCGGAAGCTGGTGGAGGAGTTCTTCGGATGGGCGAAGGTGGTGGCGGGGCTGAGGAAGGTGAAGCTGAGGGGGCGGGAGAAGGTGGGATGGCTGTTCACGCTGGCGGCAGCCGCATACAATCTGGTGAGGATGAGGAACCTGATGGCGGCGGCGACTGCCTGAGGAGCGCGGAAACAGCCTTCCGGCGGCCTTCCAATGGCCGCTGGAAGGCGAGTGGGCAGGGGGGCGATCCGTTCCCAGGGCTTCCTCTTGGGCGGAAATCGAAAAACAGAACAATTTTCGGCTCCGCGCGGGCGTTTTTTCAGCGACCTGCTAGGCCGCACCTGTTCCGGTCTTGCTGAAATTCAATCCCCCTTCTTTGCTGGCAGGCTGGGAGTGTGGTGTGTACGCCCGGGCATCGAGAATTTCGTCAGGAGCTGCGGTTGTGAGAGAAAAAGGTGTTGTGAAGTGGTTCAACGCCGCCAAGGGTTACGGCTTTATTCAGAGGAGCACGGGCGAAGACGTCTTTGTGCATTTCTCGGCCATCCAGATGCAGGGCTATCGCACCCTGGACGAGGGGATGGAAGTCGAGTTCGAAGTGAAGACAGGGCCTAAGGGTCTTCAGGCGGAAAACGTCGTCCGCGTCCAGTGACAGCCCGCCGCCGAGGGCGCGCCGCGGCCGCGGTAATGTGAAGCCATGCGGTCGTGGCTTGTCCTCTTCTTTTGCTGCTGTCTCGCGATCTCCGCTCAGCCATCAGCGCCCCGGGCCCGGGATCTGGGACTCGCGCCGGGGCGGCTTGCGCGCGGACGTTGGAACGCCATCACGGACGTTCCGGGCGTGCGGGTCGGCCATGCGACCCTCATCCAGGGGGAGTCTGTGCGCACCGGCGTCACGGCGGTGCTTCCGCACGGAGGCAGCCTGTTCCGCGACAAAGTCCCCTGCGCGGTATTCGTCTTCAACGGCTTTGGCAAGCTGATGGGCTCGACGCAGGTGGACGAGCTCGGTGAAATCGAAACCCCGATTCTGTTGACCTCCACGCTCAACGTTCCGCGCGTTGCGGATGCCCTGCTCGACTACATGCTGTCACTCCCCGGCAATGAGCAGGTCCGCAGCATCAACCCGCTTGTTGCCGAAACCAACGACGGGTGGCTGAACGACATCCGCGGTCGGCACGTCGGCAGGCGCGAAGTGTTTGCGGCGATTCGGGAAGCCCGTGAAGGCCCTGTCGAGGAAGGGGCCGTCGGCGCGGGAACGGGCACGGTGGCGTTCGGATGGAAGGGCGGCATCGGCACGTCGAGCCGCAGGGCCGGTGAATGGACGGTCGGCGTGCTCGTACAGACCAACTATGGCGGCGATCTGCACATTCTCGGCGTGCCTGTCGGCAGACTGTTGCGCGCCAGCGGGACAGAATCCAAAGACGGGAGCGTGATCGTCGTCATCGCCACCGATGCCCCCGTGGATGCGCGCAACCTGAAACGCATGGCCGCGCGCAGCGCGCTTGGCCTCGGACGCACCGGCGCGGCCGGCTCCAACGGCAGCGGGGACTACGCCATCGCGTTCAGCACAGCCCGGCGGCAGGAACGGCTGCTGCCAAACGACGCCATGTCGCCGCTATTCGAAGCGGTCATCGAAGCCACCGAGGAGGCGGTCTACAACTCCCTGTTCCGCGCACGCACGATGGAGGGCAACGGCCGCCGTGTGGAGGCGCTGCCGGTACAGCGCGTGCTTGAGATTCTGCGAGACCGCAAAGCCATTCCGTGAGCGTCCGTGGCCGGCACGCCCCTGCCGGGGCGCCGCGATCGACTTCCGGGACACCAGCATGGATGAGAATTGCTGCGCCCTGCGGCGGGATCCGTGCCGCAGACAAAGGCGCGAAGCGCCCGAAAGCGACCGCCTTCCAGCCGTACTCCGCCGCGATTTTCAATGATGCTGATGTCCCGGAGGGTCATGGAGTCTCCCTCCAAAATCTCCGTTGGGTTGTGGGGCCGCGAGGGAACCGCTCACTTTCGGCGGCTGACGCCGCCTTCGTTCGCGGCACAGAACCCGCCGTAGAGCGCCGCGATTTTCAATGATGCTGATGTCCCGGAGGGTCATGGAGTCTCCCTCGATAATCTCCGTTGGGTTGTGGGGCCGCGAGGGAACCGCTCACTTTCGGCGGCTGACGCCGCCTTCGTTCGCGGCACAGAACCCGCCGTAGGGCGCCGCGATTTTCAATGATGCTGATGTCCCGGAGGGTCATGGAGTCTCCCTCGAAAATCTCCGTTGGGTTGTGGGGCCGCGAGGGAACCGCTCACTTTCGGCGGCTGACGCCGCCTTCGTTCGCGGCACAGAACCCGCCGTAGGGCGCCGCGATTTTCAATGATGCTGATGTCCCGGAGGGTCATGAGGGCTCCTGGAATGTTCGATCAGCCGCGCGGGGGCGGCCCGCGGCATCCGAGCCGGACGTGGGGCGAAGAATGGGCACGTCACAGGGACGCAGGTGGTGGAGGCTTTGCAGGTTCAGCGCGTGCCGGAGTTTCTGCCAGACCGTGATGCGATTCCGCCAGAAGCGTCGTATGGGCCGGCGGTCGACGGGCGGACCCCCGTCGGATCTGTTCTGGTTCCGGCGGACCATCAGCGAATCCCGGCACGCGCGAGAACCACCCGAGCGCGGCGAGCGGCTGAACCGGCGATGGAGGCCAAAAAAAATCGGGCCCGTCGCAGGGACGGGCCCGCAGGAAGGTGCGTGTGGGGCATCGAATGCCGATGACAGAGGACGCCCGCAGGAGAGAGAGCAACCCTCGAATATGGTCAGGAGCGTTCAGGCCAGATTGGGAATTTTTATGATCTTTTTCTGGATGGCGTACTGGACTAGCTGAGCCTTGTTGTGAATGTCCAGTTTGCGCATCAGATTGAACTTGTGAGCTTCCACGGTCTTGACGCTCAGGTTCAGGTCGCAGGCGATCTCTTTGACGGAATTCCCTTCGGCCAGCAGTTTCAGCACTTCCCGCTCGCGGGTCGTAAGGGTGGCGAAGCGGGGCAGGCGGTTGGCGGATTTGATCCGGGTCCGGAAATCGTCGACGAGCTGGGACAGCATGCGCGGGCTCAGATAGCTGCCGCCGCGGCAGACGTCGCGGATCGCCCCGGTGAGCTGATTGGACGGGCTGTCTTTCAGAACATAGCCGTTGGCGCCGACCTCCATGCCCTCGACCAGATAGTCCTCGTCGTCGTACATGGTCAGGATGAGGACCTTTGTGTCAGGGCGATTTTTCTTGATCTGGCGCGTGGCTTCGAAGCTGCTCAGGCCCGGCATGCCGATGTCCATCAGAACCACATCAGGGCGCAACTCGGCCGCCTTTTCGACCGCATCGCCCCCATTGGAGGCTTCGCCGACCACCTCCATGTCCGGTTCGGACGAGATCAGTTGGCGGACGCCCTGCCTGAACAGCGTGTGATCATCCGCCAGTAGGATCCGAATCTTCGCCATAGTTCACTCCAAGTCCAGTAGCCAGGGGCTATGCCTGGCCGGGATGCTTCCGCCTGTGGGAAGCCGGTTTTTGCACGGTTCCGCGCCGGCCTGAAGTCTTTTCCGAAGTCCTCGGGGCGGTCGCTAGCGGCAACGAGACCCGGATGCGGGTTCCGTGGAAAGCTTCGGCCTCTTTCTTTCCGGCTTTCCGTCTCTCTTCCGGAGCCGTCTGTTTCACGCTTTCGACCTCCAGGACGCCCCCCAGCAGCGCGACCCGCTCCTTCAGGCCGGACAGGCCGTAGCGGTCGGGCCGGGAAAAGGCTTCCTCGACATCAAACCCAACGCCGTCGTCTTCGACAAGCAGATTCAAAACACCATCGGCGGTTTCCAGCGAAAGGTTTACATGGGACGCCAAAGAATACTTGGCAATGTTGTTCAGCGCCTCCTGAACCAACCGGTAAACAATGATTTCCACCTTCTTGGGAAGCTCCAGCCGGCGCGGAATATGAACCGCCACCTCGGCGGAGTGCATCTGCCGGAACCGTCCCACCAGCTGGCGCAGAGCCGCCGCAAGTCCCATCTGCTCCAGAATCGCCGGGCTCAGGGCGGCGATCAGCCGCCGGATCTCGAGGATGCTGTGCTCCACCATCTGGCGCAGCTCCCGCAGCTTCGCTGCCACGGGACCTTCCTTGCCGGAGACCTGCTGCTCCAGCATTTCCAGCTGAAGCCGGACATACAGCAGAGACTGGCCGGCCTCGTCGTGCAGCTCCCGGCTGATGCGGCGCCGCTCGGCCTCCTCGATCTCGACCATGTGCTCGGCCAGCGCACGGATCTGCTGTTCGCGGCGGGCCAGTTCCTCGGTCATCCGCGCTTTTTCGGCCGCCTCCCAGCACCGCGCGGCCGCATCTTCCAGCAGGCTCAGCTCTCGCGGCAGCCACTCGTAGGACCGGGTGAAGGCGAACTGCAGCACGCCCCGCAAAGATCCTGCCGAGCTCATCGGCACCGACCAGACCGACACATACTTGCCGGACCATCCCGGTCCCAGCATCGCCCCCGCGTCTTTGCTCCCGGCTGTCAGAACCCGCGGCCTGGACAGGATCTTCACGCTGCCCGCCGCCGGAGGCAGCTTCAGCCCCTTCCATTCCTTCAGCCCGGCTGCGGCTACCCACGCCCCGTCCTCTTCAAGCAGGAAAATGCCGGCCTCCGCCGCTCCGCTGAACCGGGTCAGAATCCCCAGGCAACGCTCCCACAGCTGTTCGAGACTGTGAGACTCCGTCTGCGCCCGAAACAGCTCGTAAAACGTCCTGCTTTCCGCCTCCCGCACCTGATAATAGGCGTCGTTCAGCGCGAGAATCGCCAGGAAATGCAGCTGGTTGCGCGCCCAGCGCACGTCCCTCCCGCGCTCGCCAAAGGCGCTCCGTCCCGCCTCCTCCACAAGCCGGTCGTACTCCTGCAGCGCAGCCACGACGCGCGCCGGCGTCAGGTCCAGCTTGGCCAGCCGCCGCGCCCGGTAACGGACCTGCTCGAGAAAGTCCTCCAGTGGCCGCCCGCCCGCCAGCAGAATCCCCGCCGCCCCGGGCGTGATCTCCACCAGGGAGGCGATCTGTTGCGCCGTGTACCCCAGCGCCTTCAACCTTTGGCGGAAGCCCCGCTCGATGGATCTCCAGCGTGCTTCCAGCGCCCTGGCCATCCAGACCAGGTGCGCCTGCATCTGCTGGCTCAGCCCTGCGGCGGTCTCCGCCAGCGCTCCATTCTGGGGCGCGGTGTCCACGCCCATCCCATCGGCGCAACAGGCCTCGGGCTTTAGCCTGAGTTGCCAGCTCGGGCCATCCCCGGGTGCGCCGCGCCTCCGGACGCCTCGACGTGGCCCTGCCATCTGCCCGCTAAAATAAAAATGAACGACCTGACCGCCGCCCTTCGGCGGCGCACCATCAGCCGGCTCAAAGAATTCGTGCAACTTTAGAGAACAAACCCCTGCCGGCCCGCGTCTTTATCAGACAGGAGTATCGCTGTGAAACGGAAGTGGAAATGGATGATCGGCGCCGGCCTTGTCCTCCTCATCGGAGGCGGGATCTTCGCCAAGGTCAAGATCAGCCAGAACGGCGTCGTCACAGTCCAGACCGGGCGCGCCGTCCGGCAGGATCTCGTCAGCCTGGTGACGGCCTCCGGCGAGATCAAGCCCCGCAATTACGTCAATATCGGGGCCAACGTCATGGGCCGCATCACCGAGATCTACGTCAAGGAAGGCGACCGCGTCCGGAAAAATCAGGTGCTGGCCAAGCTTGAATCCGTCCAGGCGCAGGCCGATCTGCAGGCTCAGCAGGCCGCCCTGAACTCGGCTCTGGCCGAGTCGGCTGCCGCCGAAGCGGGACTGCGCGCCATGGACGAGAATCTGCGCACTGCCGCCGCAGGCGTCGACCGCGCCCGCGCCGAACTCGAGCGCGCCAAGCTCGACTACGACCGCGCCGCCCAGCTCTTCCAGGACAAGCTGGTGGCCAAGCAGGAATTCGATGCCAAAAAGTCGCAGTACGAAGCCCTGGCCGCCGCCCTCCGCGAGGCCGAGGCCCGGCTGTCGCAGATGAAGGCTCAGCGCGAACAGACCGCGGCCCAGCTTGCCGCCGCCCAGCGCCGCGTCGCCCAGGCGCGGGCGGCCGTTGACCGCGTCGCCGACGTCCTTCACAAGCACAGCGCCATCTCTCCCATCGACGGCATTGTCACCAATCTTCCCGTGCGCGTTGGCGAAACCGTCGTGCCCGGCGTGCAGAACTCCGCCGCCTCGCTCATCATGACCATCGCTGACATGAGCGTCATCACGGCGGAAGTCAAGGTCGATGAAACCGACATCGTCAACGTGAAGCTCGGCCAGGTGGCCGATGTCACCATCGACGCCATGCCGAACCGCGTCTTCAAGGGGCGGGTCATCGAAATCGGCAACACCGCCATCCTCCGTTCCAGCGGCCTCGCCGCCAGCCAGAGCGCCATCTCCAGCCAGGAAGCCAAGGATTTCAAGGTGGTCATCGCGCTCGACAACCCCCCCGATGAGGCTCGTCCGGGTCTCAGCTGCACGGCCAAGATCGTCACCGCCACCCGCGAGAAAGCGCTGTCCATCCCCATCCAGGCGCTCACCGTCCGTCAGCGCGGCGACCTCGAGGACGACACGAAATCCGGTAACGTCCAGGCCGCCGGCAACGCCGATCCAGAGAGACAGAAGAAGCTGAAAGAGGAGCTGCAGGGCGTCTTTGTCGTCCGCAACGGCGTGGCCGAGTTCCGGGAAGTGAAAACCGGCATCACCGGCGCCACCGACATCGAAGTGCTCGACGGACTCAAAGAGGGCGACGAAATCGTCACGGGCAGCTACAAGGCGATCCGGACCCTGAAAAACCGCGCCAGGGTGAAAATCGACAACAAAGCGCCGGGGAAGCTGGAAAGCTGACCGGGCGCCGGAGAGCGGAGTGAGACAATAAAGGTATGGCAACCGCGGCACTGACCGACAAGATCGCGCTGGGCGAGGAGCTGAGGCGGAATAACATCGTCATCCGCACCTACGACCTGTGGAAGACCTACATCATGGGAGACCAGGAGATCCATGCTGTCTCCGGCGTCGACCTGGAAATCAAGCGCGGCGAATACGTCGCCATCATGGGTCCCTCCGGCTCCGGCAAGTCCACGCTGATGAACCTGATCGGATGCCTGGACACCCCCACCAAGGGCGACTATTACATCAACGGCCATCTGGTCAGCGACCTCAGCGATGACGAGCTCGCCCGCATCCGCAATAAAGAGATCGGCTTCGTCTTCCAAACCTTCAACCTGCTGCCCCGCGCCACGGCGCTGCACAACGTCGAGCTGCCCCTGATCTACGCCGGCGTCCCCGCGGAGGAGCGCATCGAGCGTGCCAAGCACGCCCTCCGCCTCACCGACCTCGAACAGCGCATGTACCACAAGCCGAGCGAGCTGTCGGGCGGCCAGCGCCAGCGCGTCGCCATCGCCCGCGCGCTCGTCAACAACCCCTCCATCCTGCTCGCCGACGAGCCGACCGGAAACCTCGACTCGGCCACCAGCGCCGAAATCATGGCCCTGTTCGACCGCCTGCACAAGCAGGGCAACACGATCGTCCTTGTCACCCACGAGCGCGACATCGCTGAGTACGCCCACCGCATCGTCACCATCCGCGACGGCAAGATCCACCGCGACGAACCCAACCCGCACCACAACTAGCGGGCGCCGCCGCTCTTGCGGTAAATCCTGTAGCCGGGCAGTTCGGCAGCCAGCGAATACCCGGTCATCCAGCCGGGCAGCAACCTCTCCACGCCCAGGCTGACGTTGTACGGTCCCAGTCCGTCGGCAATCCACTCCGGCTGCGCACCGCTGAGCAGCTCGCGCCGGTTCCGCTCCGCCCACTCCGGCAGCGACGCCCGGCTCGAAGTCAGATGCCGGTCCGCCAGCACCCCGGTCAGCGGCTGCGAGTCCAGGAACCGCGTCCCCGCCGGCATTCCGCTCAGCACGTACAACTCCGGGCGGTACCCCCACACGAGCAGCGTCTCCCCCGCGCGGTTCATCGTCCGCAGCGCCTGCGCCGCCTGCTTCGAGCTCTCGAACATCGCCAGGTCCGTCCACGGCTCGCCCCGCGCCACCGCCAGATACCGCGGGCCGAACCGCGCCGCCGGAACCAGCAGCAGCAACGCCAGCGCCAGAGCCCGGCGCCGGGGCAGAAGCGCAAAACCCCGCGCCGCCAGCAGCGCCAGCGGAGGAAGCAGGTGGAAATAATAGCGGGGAAAGAAGCGCATCCCCAGCGCCACCGCGGCCAGCGCCACCAGCAGCCAGCCGCCCATGCGCCAGTCCCTTCCGCGCCACAGGGCGAGCGCCGCCGCCGCAGCCAGCGCCGCGTGGAATCCCGCCCAGTTCAGCGTGCGGCGCGCGAACTCCAGCCACGGCTGATCCGTCAGCGGCTCCCGCGCATACGCGGCGCCCCACAGCCAGACCTGCTCCCAGCACGCAGTCAGCGCACCGCTCCCCGCCAGCCACGCGGCGCATGCGAGAAGAGGCAGAGCGAAACCGCCCATCAGCCGCAGCGGCGCCCTCCATTGCCACAGCAGGCACGCGGCGAGGAAAAACACCGCTTTCACGTTCAGGCACAGAGCCGCGCCGCACAGCAGTCCCGCCGCAAACGGGCTCCCTGCAGCCGCCGCGCCCACAGCGGCGAATTGCAGCGGCACGGCCAGAAGGTCCGGCGTCAGCGCCAGCACGGCCGAGTGCACGTAGAAGGTGAATCCGAACGCCGTCAGCCCCGCCGCCCACAGCTGTTCCGTGTCCCCGCCGCCAAACGCGCGCGCCGCCCGCGCCGCCGTCCACGCCGCCAGCACGACAAACGCCGCTCCGAACAGCCGCAGCGGCCAGCCCGCCTGCGCGCCTGTCATCAGATACAGCAGCGGGAACAGCGGCGGCTTGTCGAACCAGATGTCGCGGAACAGCGCTTTGCCCCGCAGCATCTCCGCGGCGGCCGCGAGCGGATAGCCCTCCTCCACCCAGACCACGTCCAGGTAGCAGAGCCTCGACACCACGGCCAGAACTGCGATCCCCAGCCAGGCGGCGCGCTGTGCCATGCCCTGATTGTGCCCCGGCTGCGGCCGCGCGCGCCAATCTTTGTAGGCTGGAGGTGTGATCGAGTTCACGGTTGCGCCGGAAGACGCGGGTCAGCGGCTCGACCACTTCCTCGGCGCGCGGATGCCCGGACACAGCCGCGCACGCATCCAGGCGTGGATCGCCGAAGGCCGCGTCCGCGCCGCCGGCTCGCCGCGCAAGCCCTCGTGGAAGGTGCGCGCGGGTGAGCGGATCGAGGTCGAGCCGGCCGAGCCTCCGCCCCTGCGAGCGTTTTCCGAAGAGATTCCGCTGGAGATCCTCTACGAGGACGAAGCCGTCGTGGCGGTGAACAAGCCCGCCGGGCTGGTCGTGCACGCCGGCGCGGGACGCTCTTCCGGCACGCTGGTCAACGCGCTGCTCCACCGCTATGGACGGCTCTCGGAAAGCGGAGACGCACTGCGCCCCGGCATCGTTCACCGCCTCGACAAAGGCACCAGCGGCGCGATCCTCGTCGCGCGCACGGAGGCCGCCCACCGCAGCCTCGCGCAGCAGTTCGCCTCGCGCACGGTCGAGAAAATCTACCTTGCACTCGCCGAAGGACGCGTCGAGCCCCCGCAGGGCGTGATCGACCGGCCCATTGAACGCGACCCCGTGCGCCGCACGCGCATGACAGCCCGCACCGGCCGCGGCCGCGCAGCCCTGACGGAATACCGTGTTCTTGAAAGGCTGGGCCGCTTCACGCTTCTCGAAGTCCGCATCCGCACCGGACGCACCCACCAGATCCGCGTCCACTTGGCTTCCATCGGCCATCCCGTCGCGGGTGACACGCTCTACGGGGCGGCGGCGCGTCCCGCGGGCATCGAGCCCCTCGGCCGCCCCTGGCTGCACGCGTGGCGCATCGGCTTCACCTCTCCTGCCACCGGCGAGCGCGTCCTCATCGAGGCGCCTCTGCCTCAGGAACTGCTCAGGTGGAAAGCGCAACTCGCCTGTGCGGATAATGAAAGTGGGTGATGAAGCGACGCTCCTTCCTTCCGTGCCTGGCTCTCGGCGCGCCTGCCATGCGGTCCGCCGCTTTCGCACAGCCGCCGCAGGAAACCGACGAGACCATCAAGCTCGAAGTGACGCGCGTCAACCTGCTGTTCACTGTTACCGACCGCCGCGGCCGCTTTGTCAACAACCTGACACGCGACGATTTCGACCTGATCGAGAACAAGCGCCGCCAGAACATCATCGAGTTTTCGTCCGAGTCCGACCTGCCGCTGCGCATCGCTCTGCTCATCGATGTGAGCAATTCGATCCGCGACCGCTTCCGATTCGAGCTGGAGGCCGCGGGCGAGTTTCTCCAGCGCGTCATCCGGCGCGGCGTGGACAAGGCGCTCATTTACTCGTTCCATACCGAGCCCGAGCTCGTGCAGCCTCTGACCGATGACACGGAGCTGCTTGTGAAGAAGCTGCGCGACCTGCGCCCCGGCGGCGGCACCGCGATGTACGAGGCCATCTACCTGGCCTGCCGGGATCACCTGATGCTCGACCAGCCCCGCTACAAATACCGCCGCGCAGTCATCATCATCGGCGACGGCGAGGACAACTCCTCGCGCTTCACCCGCGACCAGGCGCTGGAAATGGCCTACCGCGCCGAGACGGTGATCTATGCGATCTCGACCAACATCAGCCGGGTGGAGACCGACGGCGACAAGGTGCTGAAGTATTACGCCCGCGAAACCGGAGGCCGCGCCTTCTTCCCCTTCAAGGCCGAAGATCTCACGCAGGACTTCGAGAACATCGCCAACGAGCTGCGCTCGCAGTACAGCATCCTGTACCGCCCGGATCCGCTCGTCACGGACGGCCGCTTCCACCCCGTCGAACTACGAGTGCGCGGCCGCAAGGACCTGTTCGTCCGCGCACGGCGCGGCTACTACGCCCCGAAAATGTGAAGGGCCGCCGCGCTTGAAGGCGCGGCGGCTCGAACGGCTAGCAGCACAGGGCAGGGAAGCAGTCCGCCGAAGGAACCCGAACGCCCCTTCCAAACGGATTTCCCCTCGCGTCTGCGCGAGGGCTGCATCCCAACCGTGCCGCCCGCGCCCTCTCCTCCGGATTTCCCCTCGCGCTTGCGCGAGGGCTGCATCCCAACCGTGCCGCCCGCGCCCCCTCCCGGGCTTCCCCTCGCGCTTGCGCGAGGGCTGCATCCCAACCGTGCCGCCCGCGCCCTCTCCCGGGCTTCCCCTCGCGCTTGCGCGAGGGCTGCATCCCAACCGTGGCGCCCGCGCCCTCTCCCGGGCTTCCCCTCGCGCTTGCGCGAGGGCTGCATCCCAACCGTGGCGCCCGCGCCCCCTCCCGGGCTTCCCCTCGCGCTTGCGCGAGGGCTGCATCCCAACCGTGCCGCCCGCGCCCCCTCCCGGGCTTCCCCTCGCGCTTGCGCGAGGGCTGCATCCCAACCGTGCCGCCCGCGCCCCCTCCCGGGCTTCCCCTCGCGCTTGCGCGAGGGCTGCATCCCAACCGTGCCGCCCGCGCCCCCTCCCGGGCTTCCCCTCGCGCTTGTGCGAGGGCTGCATCCCAACCGTGCCGCCCGCGCCCTCTCCTCCGGATTTCCCCTCGCGCTTGCGCGAGGGCTGCATCCCAACCGTGCCGCCCGCGCCCTTTCCTCCGGATTTCCCCTCGCGCTTGCGCGAGGGCTGCATCCCAACCGTGCCGCCCGCGCCCTCTCCCGGGCTTGCCCTCGCGCTTGCGCGAGGGCTGCATCCCAACCGTGCCGCCCGCGCCCCCTCCCGGGCTTCCCCTCGCGCTTGCGCGAGGGCTGCATCCCAACCGTGCCCCACCGCGCCCTCTCCTTCGGATTTCCCCTCGCGCTTGCGCGAGGGCTGCATCCCAACTGTGTTCGCATGGAGAGCGTGCGCCAGCGGTCTCCTTGCGGCCCCTGTCTGAAACGCAAATACGGGGGAGGCGGCCCCACGCGCATGCCTCAAACACACGATTTCCCGAAAAACAGCCTCAGGAGCGGAATCGGCGGATGCGGCGTTGCAGCACCGTTGCGAAATACGCCGAACCAGCCTGCTGCGGCCCGCCGTTTTCCCGTCTGATCAGCCGGGAATCTTCGGTATTTTCTTTTCGTATTCCGCGATTTTCTTCTGCAGTTTTTCCCGCTCCGGCGACTTTGGCACAGGCGCCAGCGCCTCTTTGGCTTCATCGAGGAAAAGTTTCATCCGCGCGGCGCGATCCAGTTTTTTCGGCGCAAACAGCTGCGACAGCTCCGTAAACTGCGTGGCCGTGAACAGGAGAAACTGCTCGCGCTTCACCTTCGGTTCCGGCTGCTCGAACAGAGCCTTCGCCTTCTCGAAGTCTCCTCCGGGGTCGGCCAGAGTGATGACGCTCAGCGCCACGCCCCGGCGCATCATCAGGCTGTGGAGCCTCTCGACTTCGGCCGGCAGCGGAAGAATGCCCTTCAGGATCCGCTCCACTTCAACCGGCCTGTTGCGGTTGACATCGGGGAACGTGAAAGGCAGAACAATCTCGTCCTCTGTCAGATTGGGCATCAGTTTGTGCCCCGTGTCGGCGAAACGCATCGCGCTCTGCCCGGCCAAAGTGCGCGCCTCGTTGGCCAGCCGCCGGAAATCAATCTCCCGTGCTTTCGCCGCGGGCCGGCCCTCGTCCAGGATGTCGGCCCACTCCATTTCCCCGCGGGCCATGCCGGAGTCCAGCACGAGCTGCCAGATCTGGGCCCGGCGCGTGAATTCGTTCTCGGTGGCGATGATGCTGTTCAGATTCTTGATCGCCGCCTGAAAATCGCCCTTCTGATAGGCCGTTCTTGCCGCCGCCCAGAAAAATGGCGGTGTGCCCGGCTTCGGAGGAGCAGGGCCTTTCGAGGTGCCGCATCCGCCGCCGGTCATCACCGCCACCGCCGCCGCAACGGGAATCACACAGCGCCACAATCGCCGCATGCAATAACCTCCTCTGCGAAATATGTTCAAACGCGGTGCCGGAGTCAAGGGTCCGAAATCTCGGGCCGGAGACCCTTCCCGCCGCGCCCGGAACTCCGCAGAGTAGCCCGTTTCGCGCTGAATTCCTCCCCGGGCGGTCTGTCAGCCGAGCGTCACTTCAAGCGCCGCCGCCGAACACGGAGGCAATTCGAAGACGAGCCGCCCCTGCCGCACCGCCACCGCCAGTTCGCGCGGCTTCACCCGCTCGGGCTGCTCGAACGTGTTGTGGTCGCGCGGCGCGCCCGCCAGCACCTGTCCCCGCGCCGACTTCGCCGCTCCGCCCTCCAGGCGCAGTTCCACCGCCAGCGGCTCGGCGGCATCGGCGTGCGTGCATGTCACCACCAGGCGGTTGTCTTTTTCGTGGACCGAAGCCGAACCGTCCAGCCGCGGCGCCTTGCCCGACATCGGCGCGCCGAACACCGTCCGCACCGCCATCCCGTTCTGATGCGCCTTGTACAGGTCGAACACGTGGTAGTTCGGCGTCCGCAGCATCTTGTCCTCGTGCGCAATGAACAGGCTGTGGATGCAGTTGACCAGCTGCGCCACGCACGTCATCGCCACCTTGTCCGCGTGCCGGTGGAAGATGTCCAGCGTCAGTCCGGCGATCACCGCGTCGCGCATCGTTCCGATCTGCCCGAACAGGTGATGCGGCGCCACCTCGCTGCCCGCCTTGTGCCACGCGCCCCATTCGTCGATCGCGAACTTCACCCGGTGTTCGCGGTCGTATTCGCCCATGATCGCCCAGTGGTCGCGGATCAGCTGCTCCATGCGCACCGCGCGCGCCAGCAGCTCGTAATACTCCTCTGTCGTGAACTCCACCGGTCCGCCCGTCGTGCCGCAATAGTAGTGCAGCGCCCAGCCCCACACTCTCCGCAGCAGCCCGGGGCTCTTCCGCACCAGCGACTCGAAAAAGCCGCGCGTCCAGTTCAGGTCGCCTCCGTTCGGTCCTGCCGGAATGAACTTCAGCGGCACCCCGAAACCGGGCACCCACGACGTGAACCGCCGGAACTCCACCGAGTACTCTTCCGGACGGAAGTCCCCGCCGCAGCCCCAGCTCTCGTTGCCGATGCCCCAGAACTCGACGTTGAACGGCGGCGTCCCCCGCACCTGGCTCCACGTCGTCGAGCCCAGCGGCGCGTTGCAGTAATCCACCCAGTCGTTGAATTCCCGCGCTGTCATGCCGCGCAGATTCGCCGCCAGGTAAGGCTTCGCCCCCACTTCCTGCACGAAACGCATGAATTCGTTCGTCCCGAACTCGTTCGGCTCGTACTTCGCCGGATGGCTGTCCAGCTTCTGCAGCATCCCTGAGCCGGCCCAGAAATTCAGCCTCTTCGGACGCTTCTCCCGCGGACCGACGCCGTCGCGCCAGTCGTAGCTGTCCGCAAAACAGCCTCCCGGCCAGCGGAACAGCGGCGCGTGGATCCGCTTCAGATCATCGATCAGCGCCTTGCGGATGCCCGCAATGTTGGGAATCTTCGATTTTTCCCCCACCCAGATGCCGTCGTACACGACGCCGCCCAGGTGCTCGACGAAATGGCCGTGCACGAGCGGGCTGATTGTGCCAATCTGTTCTTTCAGAAGCACCGTGGCCGAGCCTTCGGCCGCGCGGCTGGAACGAGGCGCCAGCAGGGCTGCAGCGGTTGCGGAAACAAACGTGCGGCGGTTCATGCGGGCAGCATACTACAGAGGAAGGAGCGATGTAAGCGGTGTCAGACAAGAAGCTCACCGCTCATGTCAAGGCTGCGGGTTGAGCGTCCAAGCTGAGTCCAAAGGTTTTGGACACGGTTCTGCCGCGCATCCCGCGCCTCCGCGATGAAAACGTCCTCGTCGGCTTCGATACCTGCGATGACGCAGGCGTCTACCGGCTAAGCCCGGAGTGCGCCCTCGTGCAGACCGTGGATTTCTTCACGCCGATTGTCGACGATCCTTTCATCTTCGGCCGCATCGCGGCCGCGAATTCCCTCTCCGACGTCTATGCCATGGGCGGGCGCCCGCTGACCGCATTGTCGATTCTCTGCTACCCGGCCAAAGGCGATTTGCAGGACCTCGAAGAGATCCTCCGGGGCGGCGCCGAGACGATGATCGAGGCGGGCTGCGTGGTTGTCGGCGGTCACTCGGTGAACGACGACGAGATGAAATTCGGCTACGCCGTTACCGGCCTCGTCCATCCCGAAAAGATCTGGACCAATGCCGGCGCGCGTCCTGGCGATGCGCTCGTGCTCACCAAGCCTCTTGGCACGGGCGTCATCGGCACGGCGCTCAAGCGGGGCATCGCCGATCCCGCGCATGTCGAGGCCGCTGTTCAATCCATGTGCCGCCTCAACCGGTTCGAGGGCGAAGCTCGCGGCTGCACCGACATCACCGGATTTGGCCTCATCGGCCACGCCCGCGAGATGGCGCTGGCCTCCGGCGTCACGCTCGAAATCGACGCCGCGCAGCTCGAGTTCCTCCCCGGCGCACTCGAATACGCCGCCCAGGGCGCCATCCCTGGCGGACTCAAAAATAACCGTGAATTCGCCTCCTGCGCCGTCGAATTCCGCCGCGAACTGCCTCCTGAAATCGAAGCTCTGCTCTACGATCCTCAGACCTCCGGCGGACTGCTCCTCTCCGTTGATCCCGCCCGGGCCCAGGGCCGCATCATCGGCCGGGTGATCGAGCGGGCCGAAAAGCCCATCGTCATCTTATGAGCCCCAACCCGCTCATCATCGCTCTCGACGTCGATACGCGCGCCGAAGCCATGCGCCTCGTCGAACAGTGCGGCGGCCTCGTCGGCTTCTACAAAGTCGGACTCGAGCTCTTCACCGCCGAAGGCCCCGCCGTCGTCCGCGAACTCATCGCCGCCGGCAAGCGTGTCTTCCTGGACCTCAAAATGTATGACATCGGCGAGACCGTCAGACGGGCGGCCGCGCGCGCTGCCGGGCTCGGCGTCAGCCTGCTCACCGTGCATTGCGTCCCGCAGGTCATCCGCGCCGCCGCCGAGGCCGTGAAGGGCTCGGAAACGAAGATCCTCGCTGTGACGGTGCTCACCAGTTTCGATCAGCGCGACCTCGAAGACACCGGCGTCACCGGACGCACTCCCGCGGAACACGTCCTCTGGCTGACTGCCCGCGGCATCGAAGCCGGCGCTCACGGATTCGTCTGCTCGCCCCGGGAGGCCCGCCCGCTGCGCGAGCTCGCCGGGCCGGAACGGCTCCTCGTCACCCCGGGCGTGCGCAGCGCCGGCTCGGCCGCCCACGATCAGAAGCGCGTCGCCACGCCATCGGAAGCCCTCGCTGCCGGCGCCGACTACCTCGTCATCGGACGCGAGGTCACCCGGGCGGAGGATCCCTCGGCCGCCGTCGAGCGCATCCTGGCAGAGATCTCAGCGGTCCGCAACTATTGATGCCGCCCGCCGCGCCCGCGCTTCCCCCCGCGCTCCCGTGCGCGGCCGTGAAATCCCAGTGCCTTCTGGAAGTATTAATCGGCCTTGACCTCCGAATAAGAAACTTGTTACACTCGTCACCACTCCGCTGTGTTTCGGTTCGTTCAACCCTCAACCAGCGGCAGGGGTAACGTCGGCTGGGCGTCTGTGTCAGACGTGGCAGCATCGGCAAGTGTGACCTCGATTGTCCAACCCAACTGACGAGGTGCAAGCGTGAAACAAACTCTGACCATTCTTTTCTTGAGCACCCTTTCCATCCTCGGTCTCGCCCAGAGCCTGACGCAGCTGTCGGGCACGGTCACAGATCCGTCAGGCGCGGTGGTGGCTGGCGCCAAGGTGGAAGCACTCAACCTGGACACTGGCACGAAGCGTGAAACGACCACCGATGCCAACGGCGTCTACCTGTTTCCGCAGATCGTCCCGGGCAACTACCGTCTCACCGTCTCCGCATCGGGCTTTGCCACGGCGGCTGTGGACAACCTGAGACTGCTCGTGAACACGCCCGCTACGGTTCCCGTCAGGCTGGAACTCGGCGCCGTGTCCGAGACGGTTTCGGTTTCCGCCGAAGCCACTCAAATCAATACGGTCGACGCCACCGTGGGCAACGCCTTCGGCACCAAGCCGATTCTTCAGCTGCCCTTCGAGGCGCGCAACGTCGTCGGTCTTCTCGCCCTCCAGCCCGGCGTCACCTACGCCGGCGACAACCTGCCCAACAGCTACCGCGGCGGCAACGTCAACGGCGGCAAGAGCGATCAGGCCAACGTCACCCTCGACGGCGTCGACGTCAACGACCAGCAGAACCGCGATCCCTTCACCAGCGTCCTGCGCGTCACGCTCGACTCCGTCCAGGAGTTCCGCGTGGTGACGACCAACGCCAACGCCGACATGGGCCGCAGCTCCGGCGCCCAGATCGCCCTCGTCACCAAGAGCGGCACCAACGAGGTCCATGGCGCGGTCTATCACTTCCTCCGCAACAAGGCCACCAACGCCAACAGCTTCTTCAACAACTCCGCCGTCAGCGAGCAGTTCCCCCGCGGTGTCCCGCTGCAGAAGCTGAACCGCAACATCTACGGCGCCGCTATCGGCGGTCCCATCATCAAAAACCGCCTCTTCATCTTCGGCAACTATGAAGGCCGCAAGGACCGCCGCGAAGACAGCATTCTCCGCACGGTTCCCACCGCTGACATGCGCAACGGCATCCTGAAGTACGTCCGCACGGACCGCACCATCGCTACGGTCACGCCTCAGGAGCTCGCCACCCGCGTCGACCCGCTTGGCATCGGCCCCAGCCAGAACGCCCTCGCTGTCTTGCGGCAGTATCCGCTCCCGAACGAAGGCACCGCCGGCGACGGTCTGAACACCTCCGGCTTCCGCTTCAACGCTCCGGTCACTCTGGACTGGCACACCTGGATCAGCCGCCTCGACTGGTACATCGACCGCTCCAACAAGCACCAGATGTTCGTCCGCGGCAACCTTCAGGACGATGTCCTCCGCGACGCGCCCCAGTTCCCCGGTCTGCCGCCCAACAACACGCGTCTGGAGAACAGCAAGGGCCTCGCCTTCGGCCTCAACAGCGTTCTCTCGCCGACAATGGTCAACGTCTTCCGTTACGGCATCACCCGCGTGAGCTTTGAGAACACCGGCATCCTGCTCGAGCCCTACGTCTCCTTCCGCACCCTCAGCACGATTCGCGGCACCAACCGGCCGTTTATCCGCCGCACGCCTGTCCACACGTTCAGCAACGACTTCAGCTGGACGAAGCGGAGGCACGAGATGAAGTTCGGCTTCCAGACCCGCCTCATCCGCAATAACCGCATCAACTACTCCAACTCCTTCCCCGACGCCAGCGCCAACTCCAGCTGGCTCACCGGCAGCGGTTCGGCTCTGAATACGCCTTTCCCGGACATGCTCTCCACGTTCCGCATCTCCTGGCGCGACGCCGCCATGGCGGTTCTGGGCATCGTCAGCCAGGGCAACGCCCGTTACGTGTACAACAAGGACGGCTCCGTCTTCCCGGTCGGCACTCCGGTGATCCGCAACTTCCACGGCGAAGAGTACGAAATGTACGCCATGGACACCTGGCGCGTCCTGCCTCAGCTCACCATCACCTACGGTATCCGCTGGTCTCTGATGCCGCCGGTCTACGAGCGCGACGGCTTCCAGACCGTTTCCGAACAGCCGCTCAACGAGTGGTTCAACGACCGCGTCCGCCTCGCCGACCAGGGCCTGTCGCAGGATCAGGTCAAGCCGGTCCGTTACATCCTCAAGGAGCAGCCCGGCGGCCGCGACATCTATCCCTTCCACAAGAAGAACTTCGCCCCGCGCGTCGCCATCGCCTGGTCGCCGGATCAGCAGACCTCGGTTCGCGCCGGCTTCGGCATGTACTACGACGCCATGGGTTCCGGCCTTCTGGTCAACTATGACAACTCTGCGCTGGGCCTGACCACCCAGTTGACGAACCCGTCGGCTCGCCTTTCGCTGGCCACGGCTCCGCGCTTCGTCAACTTCACCACGATTCCCGAGGGCCTTCTGTTGCCCGCGCCTCCGGGCGGCTTCCCCGCCACGGCGCCCAACGCCTTCGCCATCATCAACAGCCAGGACGACCAGCTGAAGTTCCCATACACCATGAACATGAACTTCGCCGTTTCGCGCGAGTTCCGGGGCGGCTGGTTCGTGCAGACCGCTTATGTGGGCCGCCTCTCCCGCCGCTCGCTCACCAGCGAGGACATCGCCATGCCCACCAACCTGCGCGATCCTTCCTCGGGCATGCGGTACTTCGAGGCGGCGACGCAGCTCGCCCTGCTGGCCAAAGCCAACACGCCCACCTCCCAGGTGCCCCGCATTCCCTTCTGGGAAAACATGTTCCCGGGCGCTGCCGGCGGCGGTCTGACCGCCACGCAGGCCATGTACGAAAGCTACGCCGAGAACGCCCCTGACTACACCTATGCGCTTTATCTGGCCGACGTCTTCTGCTACCCCGGCTGCGCGAAGACGGGCCCCTACACCCTCTTCAACCGCCAGTACAGCTACCTGCGTACGCTCCGTTCCATCGGCTTCGGCAACTACCACGCCTTCCAGCTGACCACCCGCAAGCGGTGGCGCAACGGCGACCAGATCGAACTGAACTACACCCTGTCGAAGTCCATCGACATGGCCTCGACGCCGGAAATCTCCACCGCCACCCAGGGCGTCATCATCAACGCCTTCAACCGGCGCCAGTTCCGCGCTGTCTCCGATTACGACAGCCGCCACCAGGCCAACGCCAACTGGGTCTACAACCTCCCCTTCGGGCGCGGCATGAAGTGGATGAACCAGAACCGCGCCATGGATCTCGTCTTCGGCGGCTGGCAGCTGAGCGGCCTCTTCCGCGTCTCCTCCGGTCTGCCGACGTCCGCAGGCAATGGCCGCTTCTGGCCCACCAACTGGAACATCACCGGCTACGCCACGCCCGTCGGCCGGTTTGAAGACGGCACAAACAAGAACGCTCCGGCGCCTCCGGGCGGCCGCTCCGGCGCCAACATCTTCCAGGATCCGTCAAGGGCGGTCAACGCGTTCGACTACACGTTGCCCGGCCAGGCGGGGAGCCGCAACATCATCCGCGGCGATGGCAACTTCAACATCGACGCCGGCCTGATGAAGCGCTTCCATATCACCGAGCAGCACAGCCTCCAGTTCCGCTGGGAGGTCTTCAACGTCACCAACTCCACCCGGTTCGACCCGCTGTCGGCCAACATCAGCCTCGGCGACATCGGCTCGTTCGGCCGGTACACCGACACCCTCACTCTGCCGCGCGTCATGCAGTTCGCGCTGCGGTACGAGTTCTGATCAGGCCTGCATCCTGATCTGCTGACGGGCGGAGCCGGACCGGCTCCGCCCGTTCCGCTTTCTGGAGCCCGCGGCCTGAGGGCGCGCGGAACCCCTGTGCCACAATAAGAATGTGACCGGTCACGAGATCCGACAGAAGTTCCTCGATTTCTTCGCCGAGCGCGGCCACCGCGTCGTCCGCTCCTCCTCTCTGGTTCCCGCCAACGACCCCACTCTCCTGTTCACCAACGCCGGCATGAACCAGTTCAAGGACGTCTTCCTGGGGCTCGAAAAACGCGACTACACGCGCGCCACAACGGCCCAGAAATGCGTCCGCGCGGGCGGAAAACACAACGATCTCGAAAATGTCGGCTACACCCGCCGCCATCATACATTTTTCGAAATGATGGGCAATTTCAGCTTCGGCGACTATTTCAAGGCCGAAGCCATCGGCTACGCCTGGGAGCTGGTGACCAAAGGCTTCGGATTGCCCAAGGACCGCCTCTACATCACCGTCTTCCGCGAGGACGACGAAGCTGAAGAACTCTGGCAGAAAGTCGCCGGCGTCCCCAAAGACCGCATTTTCCGCCTCGGCGAAAAAGACAACTTCTGGCAGATGGGCGAAACCGGCCCGTGCGGCCCATGCTCGGAAATTCACTACGACCTCGGCCCGGAAGCCGCCGCGCCCGGCCGCGAACACGAGCAGTTCCCCGATGACGCCGGCGGCCGCTTCGTCGAAATCTGGAACCTCGTCTTCATGCAGTTCGACCGCGACGCCGAGGGCCGCCTCACGCCTCTGCCCAGGCCCTCCATCGACACGGGCCTCGGCCTCGAGCGCGTTGCGGCCATCCTGCAGGGCAAGCTCTCCAACTTCGAGTGCGACCTGCTGTTCCCCATCGTCGAAGAAGCCGGCCGCCTCCTGAAGGTCTCCTACGGAGAAGACGAAAAGACCAACGTCGTCCTCCGCATCTGCGCCGATCACGCCCGCGCCGCCGCCTTCCTCATCCACGACGGCGTCGTCCCCTCCAACGAAGGCCGCGGCTACGTCCTGCGCAAGATCATGCGCCGCGCCATGCGCAACGCCCGCCGCATCGGCGCCGCCGAGCCCTTCCTCTATCAGCTCACCGGCTTCGTGGCCGAGTGGATGAAGCCCGCCTATCCCGAACTGCTCGAGAGCGTCCCCCGCGTCGCCCGCATCGTGCTCGACGAGGAGAAGCGCTACGCCTCCACCTTCCAGATCGCCGAGCGCGTCTTTCACGATGAAGCCCGCTCCGCCGCCGGAGGCGTCCTGCCCGGCGCTGCCGCGTTCAAGCTCTACGACACCTACGGCATGGCGCTCGATGAACAGCTCGACATGGCCCGCGAGCTCGGCTTGACGATCGACATGGCCGGTTTCGAAGAGGCCATGCAGCGCCAGCGCGAGCGCGCCCGCGCCAGCTGGAAGGGCGCCGAAAAAGCCCAGATCGCTCCCGTCTACCAGCAGGCAGCTGATGCCGGCGCAACGCAGTTCCTCGGCTACGACCACCTGTCCGTCAAGCCCTGCGAAGTCCTCGCCCTCATCGTCGATCAGAACTCCGTCCGCGAAATCGACGCCGGCATGGAGTGCGAAATCGTGCTCGACCGCACTCCCTTCTACGCCGAGTCGGGCGGCCAGATCGGCGACACAGGTTGGCTCAGAGATTCCGAAACCGGCGACGTGATCGCCGAAATCGCCTCCTGCTACCGCCCCGTTCCCGGTCTGCATGTCCACAAGGCGCGCGCCCTCCGGAAGCTCCGCGTCGGCGATGCCGTCGAGGCTGCCGTCGATGAAAACGCTCGCCGCGCCACCATGCGCAATCACACGGGCACCCATCTGCTCCATGCCGCCCTCCGCAACGTCCTCGGCGCTCATGTCAAGCAGGCTGGCAGCGTCGTGGAGCCGGCGCGTCTGCGCTTCGATTTCACGCACTACGCCCCGGTTTCGCCGGAAGAGCTGGCCGAAATCGAACGCCTCGCCAACGAAGCCATCCTCCGGGACATGCCCGTCAGCGTCCAGCAGATGGAGCTCGAGAAGGCGCTCGAAACCGGCGCCATGGCGCTGTTCGGCGAAAAATACGGCGATCGCGTCCGCGTTGTCAGCGTTGGCGATTTCAGCCGCGAGCTGTGCGGCGGCACCCACGTCCGCCACGCCGGCGAAATCGGGCTGCTCAAAGTCGTCTCGGAAGGATCCATCGCCTCCGGCGTCCGCCGCGTCGAGGCGTTGACCGGCGCAGGAGCCCTCGAGAAATTCCAGCGCACCACTGCTGCCGTGCAGCAGGCTGCCACACTGCTCCGCACCTCGGAGCACGAGCTTCTCGACCAGATCGAGAAGCTCCTCGCCCAGCAGAAGGCGCTCGAACGGCAGATCGAGGCTCTCAAGGAAAAGGCCGCCCGCGCCGCCGCCTCCGAGCTCGAATCGCAGGCGCGCGAGATCCGCGGCGTCAAGGTCCTCTCCGCCCGCGTCGACTCCCTCGACCGCGCCCAGATGCGCAACCTCGCCGACGCTCTCCGCAACAAATGGAAGAGCGCCGTCATCCTCCTCGCCTCTCCTGACAATGGCCAGGTCGCGCTCGTCTGCGCCGTCACCAAAGACCTGACAGCGAAAGTTCACGCCGGCAAGCTCGTCGGCCAGGTGGCGCAGGCGCTCGGCGGACGCGGCGGCGGTCGTCCCGACCTCGCCGAAGCGGGCGGCAAGGATGCCAGTGCGCTGCCCGGCGCCCTCGCGGCGGTCTATCCATCGGTCGAGCAGATGCTGGCATGACGCTCCCGGACGCAGAGCTGTTCGATGCCATCATCGTCGGCGCCGGTCCTACGGGTCTCGCCTGCGGCATCGAGCTGAAGAAGCGCGGTCTCTCGGCGCGCCTGTTCGACAAAGGCTGCCTGACCAACTCGCTCTACCACTACCCCACGCAGATGACCTTCTTCACCACGCCGGAGCTGCTCGAGATCGGCGGCATTCCGATGACGAGCCTCGGCGAAAAACCCGTCCGCGTGGAGGCGCTCAAATATTACCGCCGCGTCGCTCAGCACTACGGGCTTGACGTCCGCCAGTACGAGCCCGTGCTCTCCTTCGAAGGCGCGCCGGGCGGCTTCACGGTAAGAACCCGGGACCGCTTCGGGCGCGAGAACCTCTACCGGTGCCGCTTCGTGATTCTCGCCACCGGATACTACGACCGGCCGAATCTCTTGAATGTCCCCGGCGAGGATCTGCCGAAAGTCTCCCACTATTACAAAGAGCCGCATCCCTATTTCGATCAGGACGTGCTCGTCATCGGCGGGAAAAATTCCGCCGCGATCGCCGCCCTCGAGCTCTACCGGGCCGGCGCCCGGGTGACCCTCGTCCATCGCCGCGAAAAGCTCTCGGACAGCATCAAATACTGGATCCGGCCCGATATCGAAAACCGCATCAAAAACGGAGAAATCACGGCCTATTTTTCCACAGTCGTCACGGAAATCCGCGAGGAAAGCGTCGATCTCCGGACGCCGGACGGGCCGGTGACCATCCCGAATGACTTCGTCTTCGCCCTCACCGGATATCATCCCGACACGGAGTTCCTCTCCCGTCACGGCATCGTGTTCGATCCCGCCAGCCAGCGCCCCAGGGTCGATCCCGAGACCCTCGAGAGCGAGCGGCCAGGCGTCTACCTTGCGGGCGTCCTCGTGGCCGGCATGCACACCAACGAAATCTTCATCGAGAACGGCCGCTTCCACGGCGCGCAGATCGCGGAAGCCATCACCCGGCGCCTCTCACGGTGAACGCCTCGGCGGTTCGATCCGGAACAGCCCGATCCCCCGTTCGATCAGGACTGGCTTCACTCCCCAGCTCGCCGGCCGGTCCCGCAGCGAGCGTCCCAGCACGGCGTAGCTCAGATCGTCCACCGGCGCCGCAATCCACCGGATTCCCAGAGCGTACAGATGCAGCACCGGTTCCCTGCGCCACTGCCGCTGCCGGATCAGCACCCGCTCGGGCGCCGGCTTGACGTTCTCCCACCGCCCGGCCGCATTGAGAACCAGCACGGACACCGGCGGCTGCGGCTGCGCATCAGGAACGGAGAAGACCACCGCATCCACCGGGCGCGGTCTCGTGAAGGCCACTTCCCAGAACGCCCCCGCCCGCGAATCGTCCCACGTGTACCAGCGCGTGGCCGGATTGCGGTCCAGCGCCAGCCACGCGTCGCCGGGATTCGGATGCGCATCCAGCAGCCAGCGCGGAGACACCGCAATCGGCCGCCCCCGCCACTCCAGTTTCACCTCTTCCACGGACCACATCCCCGGCCAGTCCTTCTCCAGCCGCAGCCGCACGCCCCGGATGAACCGCCCGCCGGGCTCCGCCCGCAGAACTGCCATCCGGTCCGGCGTCTCCGTGAACCCGTTCTGCAGCGCCATCGCCGCGTTGTCGAACGCGGCCGGCGCGTGCGGTCCCAGCGGAACGCTGTTCAGGTACGCATACGGCAGCCCGTAGAAGTCGATGATCCGGCTGCCTCCTGTCAGCTCGCGGACCTTTTCGGTAAACGGGTATTCGTACAGATTCCGGCGCAGGTATTCGGCCTCCGGCTCCAGCCTCAGAGCCGCCCGCCAGGGCCACCCGCGCAGCCGCCACGCATGCTCTCCCGCATAGCGTTCGACAACCCAGGGCGAGCACAGGACCGCCTGAAGAAACAGCAGCCCCGCCATCGCCCGCCATGGAATGGCCGAAGCCAGCGCCAGAAACAGGAAAGGCAGAGCCGGCATCAGGAACCGCGCCCCGATGTTCCGCGTCCACGGCAGCAGCATCAGCAGCGCAGCCGCCAGAAGCGCCCGCCCCCTTGCAGTCCGCATGGCCGGCAGACTGAACGGCAGCACGAACAGCGCCGGACCGATCAGCCCCTGAAGCCGCTCGCCCCCGATCGCCAGCGCATGAATCGCCTGCCGTGCCGTCACCCCGCCATAGCTCGAAAGATTCCGGGACAGCGCCTCTTCGCTCGATGCATGGAAAAAGTCGTTCGGAAAAATCCTGTTGCCCAGCGGCGCCAGCGGATTCCCCGTGAGCAGGGCGTTGCGCCCCAGCCAGGGTCCGGCGCACAGAAGAATGCCCGCAGCGCACAGCACCGCTCCGCGCCGCCCGCTCCGCCACGCCGCCCACGCCAGCGCGCCCGCCGCCGCCACGGCGCCCGTCGGTTTGACAGCGTAGGCGAAACCTGCCGCCAGCCCCGCGTGGAAGACGGCCGCGCCCGCCTCGCCCGCCGCCAGAAGCGCTCCGAAAGCCGCCAGCGGAAAGAAGACTGCCGCCGCGTCATTGTAGGCGCAGGATCCGGAAATTCCTGCCACGGGCGTCAGAAAATACAGCCCGGCGGCGGAAAAAGCGGCGTATGGATGCAGGCCCAGCCGCCGTCCAACCCAGGAAATGAGCGGAATGGTCGCCAGAAAAAACCCGAAATGCACCAGCTTCGCCGCGCTGTGTCCCCCCAGAAGAAACGCCGGATAAAACAGCGTTTCCAGCCCCAGCGGCAGCATTTCGTAAAACCCGATCCGCCGGCTCATTCCGTGCTGCCGCGCCCAGTCCGCCACCTGGCCCAGATGGTAGCCCGCGGCGTCCGGCTGGATCTCCGGCGCCAGCGCGTGAATCAGGTAGTAGATCCCGAACGCCGCTGCCGGCGCGGCCAGCCAGAACGGCAACCCGGAGCCCTCAGGCCGCTTCAGGCCGCGGAACAGGAGCGCCGCCGCCACGCACAGCGGCAGGATCACCGCCGCATGACCCCAGTGCAGCCACAGCAGGAAGAACAGCGCCGTGCCCAGCAGCGCCGATCCGGACGCCAGCTGCAGCGTCCAGTGCGGGGCGCCGCGCCAGGCCGCGCGGCCCAGCCCCAACGCTGCCGCCAGCGTCAGCACGGCGCCGCCAACAATGCCGATCAGTGGATGCAAGGCTCCATTGTAAGGCCGCCCCGGCCCGTCTTCAGTACTCGCTGAAGCAGAAGACGTCGTTCGAGCCGTCCGGCGACAGGCAGTATTCGCCATCCTCCAGCGGCTCGTTCACCTCGATCCGGAACAGCCCCGGCTCCAGCGGCGTCACCAGCATGAAAACCGGCTTGGGCCCGTCTCTCCGCCGCCGTCCCTGTTCGGGGAAAAGCAGCGTCCGGCTTCCTCCGCGGGGCGTCATCCGGTACAGCGCCAGCGAGTCCGGGTTGATCTTCTCCGAGCGGAACAGGAAGATGGGCTCAGGCACCGGAGTCTTCACCGGACTCTCGGCGCCGGGCACGCTATACAGCGTCCCCTCTTTCGTCTTCGTCTCCGTCGCCTCGCTCTTCTCGGTCTCGATCAGCTTCGTTGCGTGCAGCAGGTAGGGCACGTCCGCCTTGGGCGGGCGCGGCCCCGTGTATTTCTTTGGCGCCTGAGCCGCGGCGGGAACCATCCCCAGAACGGCCAGCAGGGCGGCGCACCGGACAAGGAAGCCTGTCATTGCATTCGTCCTCACTCTCAGATGGATGGCGGCGGAGCCCCGCCGGTTCCTTCCAGCAGCGCCGGCAGGTCCTCCAGGGAATGCGAACTCGGCTGCAGCGGGAGCGAAGGAACCCCGGGAGGCCCGGGCCGCGACGCCGTCGCCAGCCACCCGGTGACGGGTACATGCGCCCTGAGCCGTGCGGCGATCTCCGTCCATTCCAGGTCCCTCACCAGCGGCGAAACGAACGCCGCGTCGAAGCGCAGCCGCGCTGCCATCTCCAGCGCCTGCACCGCGTCCGATGCCGGCACCACGCGGTGGCCCCGCTCGGCCAGGGCGGCGATCAGCGGGCGCAGCGTCTCCGGCTCGGGATGCACCAGAAGCACCGTCATCGGCTTCTCGGGCGCCGGACGCCGCCGCTGCGCGTCCTGCGGCGGCGCCGCCTGGTGCAGCGGAAATCGGATTTCGTACCGGATCTCCCCGCCTGTGCGCTGCTCGTGAAATTGCCCGCCGCAGCCCTCCAGCAGGCTGCGGGACGCCGCCACGCTGTCCGCCGTCCACGCCGCGGCGTCTGCGGGCGCCGGAAAGGCCAGCGCCAGCACCGCATGGCCCGCCCGCGCGGCTGCGTTGATTTCCATGCGCGGCTCGGCCAGACCCTGTTGCGCCTGCTCCGCCGTCACCAGCAGACCCAGCAGCGCCTCTTCCACCAAGCCGCGCGGCGCGCGGACGGGCATCGCCTCTTCGGGAAAAGCCGTTTTCACTTCCAGCTGCATCAGACGCCACGCGTGCCGCCTGAAGCTGCACAGCTCGCGCGCCGCGGCGATCAGGTCGAACACCGCCGGCCGCGCCATGTCCCGCTGGCCCAGCGCGGCCAGCCGGTCCACCAGCTCCAGCGCGGATTCCGCATCCCCGGCCAGTCCGCCCAGTCCTGCGCGGCGCCCTTCTTCCAGCAGCCTTTCCAGCAGCGGCCTCAGCTCGCGCGCGATGCCGGACATCAGCAGGCTGGCCGCGGCCAGCTGCTCGCCCCGCGCTACCTGCTCCTTCAGGTGCCGCTGCTCCCGCATCTCCAGCGCGATGGCCGCGTGCAGCGCCAGATCCGCCAGCGCCTCCCGCAGTTCCAGGTGCAGTTCCAGCCCCGTCTCCGCCCAGATCAGCAGCGCGCCTTTTTCCGGATGGTCCGGCATCAGCGGAAATTTCATCGGATTCCGCGGCAGCTCTCCGTTCTGCATCCCGTCGCCCGGCAGAGACATTGCCGCCCGGATCGTGGGATTGCCCAGGATCCGCCGCAGCCCTTCTTCGATTCGCGCCCCCGCGCCCGCCGCATCGGGCGCATGCACGACCTCCCGGCTCAGATGACGGATTGCCGCCACCTGCCGCCGCAGCTGATCCAGCCGCGCCAGCCGCCGCCACCAGACCAGCGAGGCCAAAGCCACAGAAACGGCCGCCGTCGCCAGCGCCGTCGCCGTCAGCGGGGTGTCTGCCGGGAGATCCATGGCATCAACAACGGGTCGTGGAAATCGCGGATCGCCAGCTCCGCCTCAGGGGCTTCTTTCAGCGTCGTCAGCACCGCCACCACCCGCCCTCCGGCGGCGCGCGCCGCCTGCAGCCCCCCGGGCGAATCCTCGAAGATCACGCAGTTGTGCGGCTCGACTCCCAGCCGCTCCGCCGCCGTCAGATACACCTCCGGATCCGGCTTCGGGCGGTGCACCTGATGCCCGTCCACGATCGTCTGGAAGCACTCCCGCAGCCCGGTCCTGTCCAGCACGAAATCCACGTTGGCGGGCTCCGCATTCGTCGCCAGCGCGCACGGAACCCCCTGCCGCCGCGCCTCGCGCACAAACTCGACCACGCCCGGCACGACATGCTCCTCGAACACCGGCGCCATCATCTCCCGGTACAGCCGTTCCTTGTCGGCTCCATGCCGGTAAACTTCGTCTTCCGTAATCTCCGGTCCCCACAGCACGCGCACGATCTGATCGTTGCGCTTGCCCAGCATCTTCTCCATCACCCCCGCCGAGGGAATCCCGTGCCGCGCCAGATATTCCTCCCACGCTTTCGTGTGAATGGCCGTCGATTCGATCAGCACCCCGTCCATGTCGAACAGCAGCGCCAGTCCCGGCGCTACCGCCAGCGTGTTCTGCATTCGCCGCCATGATACCATCCCGCCCTTCTGCGGCCGCTCCGCCGCTGCGTTCTGCTGTCCTTGCGGCAGGTCCGTTCCGCGGGCGCGGATACAATAGGAAGGCGATGGACCTGTTCGAGGAGATCGTCCGCCTCCGGCGCGCTGGCAGGAAGTCCGCTCTGGCCACCATCATCAAAGTCAACGGCTCCATCCCCAGCTTCCCCGGCGCCAAAATGGTGATCCGCGACGACGGCTCCATCGCCGGCACCATCGGCGGCGGTTGCGTCGAAGCCGAAGTCTGGCAGGCTGCCCGGGAAGTGATGGAGTCGGGCAGGCCACGCATCCTCTCCTTCTCGCTCGCCGAAGACGCCGCCTACGACAACGGGCTCATCTGCGGAGGCCAGTTGGATATCTACATCGAACCCGTCGAGCCGCAGCCGCGCGCCTTCATCTTCGGCGCCGGCCATATCTCCAGAAGCCTCTCGAAGCTCTGCTCCCTGCTCGGCTTCTCCGTCGCTGTCATCGACGACCGCGAATCCTACGCCAACCGCGAGCGCTTCCCCGAAGCCGACGAAATCTTCGCGGGAAATTACGAAGACATTTTTCCCAAACTCGACATCCATCCCTCCTGTTATCTGATCATCGTCACCCGCGGCCACCGCGACGACATGCGCGTTCTCCGCTGGGCCGTCGCCACCCAGGCTGGCTACATCGCCATGATCGGCAGCCGCCGCAAGGTGATCAACGTCGTCAAGGAGCTCCAGAAAGAAGGTCTGGCGCCGGAACTCTTCGAGCGCGTGCACGCCCCTATGGGCCTCGACATTGGCGCCGTCACGCCGGAAGAAATCGCCGTCAGCGTGGCGGCAGAAATGATCGCCGTGCGGCGCAAGGCGGCCTCCGGCTGGCGCGCGCTCTCCCTCAGCGTCCTCGGCGCGGGCTCTCCCGCGGCGGCCTCGCAGTGACTCTCCGCCTGAGCGCCATCCTTCTCGCCGCGGGCGCGTCGTCCCGCATGGGCAGGCCCAAGGCCCTGCTTGAATACGAGGGCGAGACCTTTCTCGACCGCCAGATCGCCCTCTACTCTTCCCTCGGCGCCCGCGTGATCTGCGTCCTCGGCCACGACGCCTCGTTCATCGCTTCCCGTCTCCGCAGGGCCGGCCAAGCCCTCCTCGTCCTCAACCCCGCGCCGGAATCCGGCCAGCTCGGCTCGCTGCAGTGCGGGCTCCGCGCCCTCGGCTCCGCGGACGATGCGTTCTTCTTCACGCCCGCCGATTCTCCCGGGGTGCGTCCGGAAACCCTCGCCGCTCTCCTCGCCGGCTTTGACCCCCGAACCGCCGACTTCGTCCAGCCTGAGCGCAACGGCCTCCACGGCCATCCGGTGCTCGCCGCAGCCGCCATGGCCGCGCGCTTTCTCTCCCTTTCCCCGGACCAGTCCGCCAGAGACCTGATCCGAAATTGCCGCCGCCGGTTCATCTCCGTCGACGACCCGTTCGTGCTGCTGGATGTCGACACCCCCGAAACCTACCAGGCGCTTGCGGAGGGCCGGCTCGGATGATCTCCGCCCGCCGTTTCCGTCTCGCCGTTCTGGCAGGGCTCCTCCTGCTGGCCGCAGCCCTCCTGTTGCCGTTCTTCGACATGCCGGCGCTCGCCGCGCCCCTGCGCGCGGCCCTCTCCCGCTCCCTCGGCCGCCCCGTCGAGCTCGCCAACGTCCGCTGCGCGCTTCTGCCCGTCCCCGCGCTGCTCGCGGAGAACCTCGTCATCGCCGAGGATCCCGCCTTCGGCCTCGAGCCGTTCGCCTACGCCGACGAATTGCGCGCGCCGCTCCGCCTCGGTCCGCTCCTGCGCGGCGCTGTCGAAGTGAGCGCCGTCCAGCTGACGGGCGCCAGCCTGAACGTCGCCCGCGATGAACAGGCTGGCTTCAACGTCGCCGTTTTTCTCCAGAAAGCCTTCTCTTTTTCCGCTTCCGCCAGCCCCGTTCCTGAAATCATTCTCCGGCAAAGCCGAATCAATTTCAGGACTGGCGCCACGAAATCCGTTTATTATCTGAACGCCGTCGATCTCGACCTCCGTCCGCCTTCCCGGCCGGGCGAAGAGCTCCAGTGGCGCTACGAGGCCTCGCCAGCCCGCACGGACCGGGCCGAGCAGGGCTTCGGACGCTTCAGGGGCTCAGGCCGCTGGATCCCCGGCCCTGCCGGCGGCCGGTTCGCCGTCGATGTCGACCTCGAGCGCAGCGCCGTCTCCGAACTTCTGGTTCTTCTCACCGGCCGGGATCTGGGCCTCCAGGGTCGTTTCGTAGCCCGTGCGTTTCTTGACGGCCCCTTCGACGGACTCGAATTGCGCGGCACTTTGGAGATGCAGGATCTCGACAGACAGACATTTTTCGATTTCCGTTCGGCCAGCATTCAGCTCCCTTTTCAGGGCAAACTCGATCTCGACAGGCAGACTCTCTCCCTCGCCTCCGCCCCGCCTCCGCGCGGCCGCCAGGCGCTCCCGCTCGGCATCCGCCTCGAAGGCAGGCGGCTGCTCACCGCGCCCGGCTGGGAAGCGGAACTGGTCTTCGAACAGATCCCTGCGGAGGGGCTCCTCGACCTGTCCCGACGTCTCGGCATGGCGCCGCCCCCCGCTCTTCTCATCGAAGGCCCCGTCTCCGGCTCCGCCTCGTTCGCAACCGGCCAGCCTCCCAGAGGCCAGCTCCAGGCCCCGGCCGTGCAGCTGAAATTCGATGGCGGCCCGGCTGTTGCAGCGGCGGATGCGTCGCTCCGGCTCGACGGCGGCCTGCTGGTGCTGGAATCGGCCCGCATCACCACTCCCGCCCGGTCCCAGGCGCAGGTCTCCGGCTCCTGGGATTGGGCCGCCGGGCGCCTGGCCTTTGACGTCAGAACCCAGGGGATGGAAATCGCCGAACTCAACGGCGCGCTCGCCGCGCTCGCTCCCCTCAACGGCGTTCCTTTTCTCGAACACTGCGCCGCCGGCCAATGGCGCGGCCGCCTCGCAATGGTGCGAGAGTCTCCGCCGGAGGGAGGCTCCGCCGCCTCTGCCTGGAACGGCCAGGCATCCCTTACCAGCGCCCGCTGCGCGATTCCGTGGCTTCCCGCCCCGGTCCTCCTCCGAGAAGCCGTGTTCGAGCCCGCCGGTCCCGCGTGGCGCCTCCGCCAGGCCCGGATTTCTCTGGGCTCCGCGCTCGTCCAGGCCAGCGTCCGCTTCGAACCCTCGGCAAAGCCGCCTCTGTCACTCTCCCTCGTTGCGGACGCGCTCTCGGGCGCGGATCTGGAATCCGTCCTGCGCCGCGCGCTGCCGCCGCGCCGCAGCCTGCTTGACAGAACCCTCCGCCGCCGCGCCGCCATGCCCCCTTGGCTCCGTCAGCTGGACATCGCCGGCGCCCTCCAGGCCGGGCGCTTCACGCTCGGGCAGCAGGAATTCGAAGATTTCGAGGCGCAGTTCCACTGGCGCGCGTCGCGCGTCGTCGTCTCCCGTCTCGGCGCGCGCTGGAAAGGCGCGGCCATCTCCGGCGCGGCAGCAGCCGATCTCTGGCGTGAAGAGCCCCTGTACCGCGTGCGCGCAGCCGTTTCCGGGTTCCCGGTTGGCCAGGCTGTCCTCGATGCCGAACTCGAAGCCTCCTCCTCCACGCTGGGCGCGGAGCTCGCCGGGAAAACCCGCGGTTGGGCGGAGATCACCACGCCTCTTCTCCGCCTCCCTCAAACGGGAACTCTGCGCCAGCTGCATGTCTCCCTCCAGTACGACGGCGCGCGCCCGCAGCAGCCCTGGCGTCTGCCTGAAATCAGCTTCTGGATGGACGGCCAGTTCTTCACCGGCCGCGGCGCCGCGGCGCCCGACGGCGCCCTCCGCGCCGAATTCCCCGCCGCCGGCCTTCAGTGGGAAGGCGCCCTCTGGCCGCCCTCCGCCGCGCGCGCCGGACGCTGAGGCCGCGATACACTGCACTTCAGCAGGCTGTTTCGAGCGACTCTATGGAACCCGCAATGCCGCAACAGGAAGGCCTCGATTTGTTTGAGCGTGAAAAGCGCACGGCCGAGGAGCAGATCGCCGCGGCCTGGCAGCTGCACGTCGAGTCCGTCCAGGAACTGCTCGAGCGCGGCTGGCAGGAGCACCTCAGCCGCGCCCTCGAGGAGCGCTTCGAGGCTTTCCGCGAGGCCTTCGCCCGCGAGCTGGAATCGCGCGTCGAGCGCCGCCTCGAGCAGGAGCTCGCCAGGGCCGCCTCCGACTCGGCCCGCGCGCTCGGCGAAAAACTGAATCAGATCGCCCGCCGCCTCGCCCACGCCGAAAAGGCCGCCGATTGGGCCGCTGCGCTGCTCGACGGCGCTCTCGAGTTTGCCCCGCGCGCCGTGCTGTTCAGCATCAGCGGCGGCAAGGTCCGATACGAGGATCACCGCGCCGCTCCGGGCTTCGAATTGCACAAGATCCCGCAGCTGCCTGCCTCGCTCGACCATGCCCCGGCCTTCCAGAACGTGGTGCAGACTCTCGATGCCGTCATCAGCCTTGCCTCCCCCGGCGAACTCGGCCTCGAGTTCAGCGAAGCCCTCGACGGCGACGAGGAAAAACGGGTCTGCCTCCTCCCCGTCATCTCGGTGGGACGCGATGGCGCCCGGCGGGTCTCCGCCGTTCTGTATGTCGAAAGCGGCGACGATCCCGTTGACCTGAACCTCCTCGAGGTAATCACGGCTCTCGCCGGTCCGGCGCTCGAAGCCTTGCAGTCCTCCGGCGCCGCGTCGCCAGACCGCGCGCCGGTCATCCCCATCCTGCCCTCCGCTCCCGTGCCCGCTCCAGCCGCCGCCGCCGCGGCGCCCGAGGCCCCGGAGTGGTCGGCCCTGCCCCGCGAGGAGCAGGAGCTCCACGCCAAGGCCCAGCGCTTCGCCCGCGTCCGCGTCGCCGAAATCCGGCTCTATCACGCGAAAAAGGTCAGGGAGGGCAGGGAAGTCCGCAATATTTATGCCATCCTGAAAGATGAAATCGACCGGAGCCGCGCCCAGTTCCGGCATGAATTTTTCCGTGTTCCGTCGATGATCGACTATCTCCATCTGGAAATTCTCCGGACGCTGGCCAATGACGATGCGACCCTTCTCGGGCCGGATTATCCGGGTCCTCTGGCTTGAGGCGGCGGTTCTCTGCTGCCTGCTGCCCGCCCAGCCTGCCCCGGAAAGCGCCGCCGCGGCAGGCGGCGAACTCGCCTCGGCCGCGGCCGCTGCCGCCCGGGGGGAGCCGGGGGCCGCGGAGCGGCTCGCCGCGCTCGCCCCGCGCTATCCGCTGATCGCCGATTTCATCGCCTTCTGGCGCGCCCAGGCGCTCGCCGCGCAGCGGCGCCACGAGGAAGCCGCCGCCGCGCTCGACCCCGTCTGGCGCACCCGCTTCCCCTCCTCCATCGCCGCCCGCGCCGCCCTTCTCGGCGCCGAGTCGCTCCTCCAGGCTGGACGCCCGGGCGATGCACTCGCTCTCCTTGAGCGCAATTCCCCCTCTCCCGGAGCCGAGCCCCGGCCGCTGCTCCTCCTCGCCCGCGCCCGCGAGCAGCTCAACAGCCTCCCTCAGGCCGCCGCCCTCTACCAGCAGGTCTGGTGCCTGCATCCCGCCTCCGCCGCAGCCGAAGAGGCGTCGAAGGCGCTTGCCGCCCTTGCCGCCCGCGCGTCTCTGCCGCCCCCGCCCGAAGAACTGCGCGTCGAGCGCGCCCGCCGGCTTGCCCGGGCTGGCCGTCACGCACAGGCGCGCGCGGAGTGGCTCGCCTTGGCCGCCTCCGCCGCCAGCCCTGCCGTCCGCGAACTGGCGCAGGTCGGCGCCGCCGAGACTCTGTTCGAGGAACGCAAGACCCGCGAAGCCCTCGCCGCCCTGCTCGCCCTCCGCCCCTCGGATCCGGAAACCGACGCCCGCCGCCTGTACTTCATCGTCCTTTGCCACCGCCGCCTCGACGACCCCGCGGCGATGCTTTCTGCGGTCGAGCAGGCTCGCCGGCGCGCTCCGTCATCCGAATGGACCCTGCAGGCGTTGATCCAGGCGGGCAACCACTTCCTCGTCCGCAATGAATCCGCCTCCTATCTGCCTCTGTTCCGCGCCTGCGCGGACCAGTTTCCCCAGGCTCCCGCCGCGGCCGGCTGCCACTGGAGAGTCGCCTGGCGCGCCTGGCTGGATCACAGGGACGAGGCGGAGCCCCTCCTGAAAGAGCACGTCCGCAGGTTTCCCGCCTCGGACCGCGCCGGCGCAGCGCTCTATTATCTGGGCCGGCTTTCTGAGGAAAGAGGAAATTCCGCCGAAGCGCAGGCGTATTTTTCTGAAATCCAGTCCCGATTCCCGAATTTTTATTACGCCGTTCTGGCCGCTTCGCGCCCGCAGCCGGCTGCGGACGGCGCCGGCTCTGCCTCTGCGGTCCGCCAGTTCCTCTCCTCCATCCAGTGGCCCCAGCGCCCGCGGAAAGCCGATTTCGAGCCGGACGAAGAGGCCCGGTGGCGCATTCAGCGGGCGCGCGTTCTCGCCGCCGCCGCTCAGGAAAACTGGGCGGAAATCGAGCTGCGCTTCGGCGCGCGCAACGGCGCCGCCGGCCGCTACGCCCTCGCCATGGAAGCCGCCGAAATCGCAGCCCGCCGCGGCGCGTGGGGCGTTTCCGTCCGCTACATCCGCGGCGCGGCGCCGGACTACCTGTGGCTCCCGCGCGAAGCTGCGCCGAAAAGATTCTGGCAGCTCGCCTTTCCTTTTCCCTACCGCGACGCGATCCGCAGGGAAGCGCAGAAGCACGGACTCGATCCGCTGCTCATGGCTGCGCTCATCCGCCAGGAATCCGAATTTGACAAAGACGCCGTCTCCTCCGCCGGCGCCATCGGGCTCATGCAGGTCATGCCCGCCACCGGCAGGGAGCTCGCCCGGCGCCTGAAGATGGGGCCGGTGACCCGGAAATCCCTCCACAATCCCTCCACGAACCTGGCTCTGGGCGCCTACTACCTTGCCCGCCAGATCGAGCTTCGCGGCGGCAGCGTCGAGCAGGCGCTGGCCGCCTACAACGCCGGCCCTACGCGCATCCCCATCTGGAAAGAGTGGGGCGATTTCCGCGAGCCCTCGGAATTTGTCGAAACCATTCCGCTCCTGCAGACGCGCGATTATGTGCAGATCATCCTGCGCAATCTCGAGTTCTACCGCTGGCTGTACGGTTCTGAAGTCCGCGCGCCCCAGCCGCGCTCCGCCTCCGCGCCTTCCGGCTCGGATGCCGCCGCCCCTCCCGCGCGGGCTGCGGCGGCTGCCAAATCTGCGGCGAAAAAGCCCGCGCCCTCCAGAACCGGCGCCCCCAAGAAACCTGCCAGGAAAGGAGCCGCGCCCGGTGCCCGAAAACGCTGACCGCTTCCGCGCCGCCCGCGCCGCCGGATTCACCGAAAGCGTCATCCGCGAGATGACCCGCCTCGCCCTGCAGCACGGCGCCGTCAACCTCGCCCAGGGCTTCCCGGACTTTCCCGCTCCGGAAGAGCTCAAGCTCGCCGCCGCCCGCGCCATCGCCGACGACCGCAACCAGTACGCCGTCACCTGGGGCGCCGCCCCGCTCCGCCGCGCCATTGCTGAATCGTACCGCCGGTTCTACGGCATGGAAGTGGATCCGGACGCGGAAATCACCGTCGTCTGCGGCTCCACCGAGGGCATGATCGCTTCGCTGCTCGCCACCGCGGATCCCGATGACGAAGTGATCCTGTTCGAGCCGTTTTACGAAAATTACGGTCCCGACGCCGACCTCTGCTCCGCCCGCCGCCGCTACGTCCGCCTGCATCCCCCGGACTGGAATTTCGACCTCGAGGAACTCAGAGCCGCTTTTTCTCCCACAACAAAGGCAATCATCCTCAACAACCCGCATAATCCGACGGGAAGAGTCTTCACGGCCGATGAATTGATGCAGATCTCCGGGCTCTGTCTGGAATTCAATTCCCTCTGCATCACCGACGAGATTTACGAGCACATCACTTACGGCGGCGCGGTGCACGTCCCCATGGCCGCCCTTCCGTGGATGCGGGACCGCACCATCACCGTCAGCTCCGCCTCCAAGACCTACTCCGTCACCGGCTGGCGCGTCGGCTGGGTCGTGGCGCCGCCGGAGATCACGGCCTCCATCCGCAAGGTGCATGACTTCCTCACCGTCGGCGCTCCCGCCCCGCTGCAGTACGCCGTCGCGGAGGCGCTCGCGCTGCCGGACGCGTATTTCGCCGGATTGAAATCGTCCTACTCCGAACGCCGGCGCATCCTTCTGCAGGCGCTCGAAAAGGCCGGCCTCGCCTGCCGGGCGCCGGAAGGCGCCTATTACGTCATGGCCGACATCCGGCCAGCCGGATTTCAGGACGGAGACGCCCTCTGCCGCCGCATGGTGGAACACCTGCGCGTCGCCGCCGTTCCCGGCAGCAGCTTCTTCCACGAAAAAGCCGGCGGCGCCCCGTGGATCCGCTTCTGTTTTTGCAAGAAATATGAGACGCTGGAAGAAGCGGGCCGACTATTGTGTGACGGGCTCCGCAACCTGTGACGTCCCGGCCTCAAACCGGGGCGCCAACCGAGGCCATTCGAAACCGGTTTCGAGGAAATTCCGATGCTGCCAGCATTTCTCGTACCTGAATTGGAAATCCGCGAGAATGGCAATGGCCCCGCCCTGGAACTGGGCGCCGCTGCAGGCGGCCTGCTCACCGTGACCCTGGGCATTCACCGCATTGTCGAACAGGAAAGCCTCGACCTCTGCATCAACGGGTCCGAGGATGGCGTGCAGTGGATGCAGAAGCCGCTCCTGGCCTTCCCCCAGAAGTTCTATTGCGGCGTCTACTCGCGCGTTCTCGACCTTCGCAATCATCCGAACGTCAAATATCTCCGCGCAGAGTGGAAGGTGAACCGGTGGGGGCGCGGCGAACAGAAGCCCCTCTTCGGCATCTATGTGTTCGCCGAGCCCCTCAAGGCGGGCGTCCTCAAGGCTGCCGCCGTCTGAGACGGCGCCCTAGAGGCGGTTGATCAGGCTGGCGACATAGCCGCCGCCAAACCCGTTGTCGATATTGACCACGCTCACGTTGCTCGCGCAGCTGTTCAGCATCCCCAGCAGCGCTGCCAGCCCGTGGAAGCTCGCCCCGTAGCCCACGCTCGTCGGCACGGCGATCACCGGGCAGCTCACCATCCCGCCGACTGCGCTCGGCAGCGCCCCTTCCATGCCCGCGCACACCACGATCACCCGCGCCTCGGTCAGCTTGTCATAGTTGCCCAGCAGCCGGTGGATGCCCGCCACGCCCACGTCGTGCACCTGCAGCACTTCGTTGCCCATGATCTCGGCTGTCACCACCGCCTCTTCCGCCACCGGCAGGTCCGTCGTTCCGGCGCTCACCACCAGCAGCTTGCCCTTGCCCCTCGGCGTGCGGTCCCTCCACACCCGCAGCGCACCGGACAGCGGGAAGTACTCCGCCTCGGGGAAGCTCGTCCGCAGCGCTTCGTACGCCTCCTTCGTCGTCCGCGTCACCAGCACGTTCGACGCCCGCTCCAGCAGCTTCGTGGCGATGCCCACCGTCTGCTCCACCGTCTTGCCCTTGCCGAAGATCACCTCCGGCATCCCGACGCGGATCGCCCGGTGGTGGTCGATCGTCGCGTAGCCAAGCCTCTCGAAAGGCATGTGCCTCAGCCTTTCCAGCGCCTGATCCACGTCCACTGCGCCCTCGCGCACCTGTTCCAGAAGACTCCTCAATTGGTCTTTGTCCATGCCTGCCTCGATGTCGTGAAGATCAGAACTCGATCTGCGCGCCCGGCCGCACCCCGTTGGCCTTCGCCACGCCCGCCCGCACTTCCAGCACGTATTTCGCCTCGAAGTTCCCCCCGTACGCCGGACACTTCTCCTCCGGACCCGGGCACGGCGGCGCCTGATGCACCACCTGCACCACCTTCTTCCCCGCGTCCATCCAGATGATGTCGAGCGGCACTCTCACCTGGTACATCCAATACGAGTAGAAGCCCGGCTTGGCGTGATAAAACAGCATCCCCCGGTCTTCCGCCAAATCCTCGCGGAACATCATCCCGCGCGCAATCTCCTCCGGCTGCACCAGTTGCTCGGCGCGGAGGATCTTTCCGCTTGGAAGCCGCACCGGCACCGTGTTGTATTCCTCCACCCGCATGGCCCTCTCGCCGCTTCCGCAGGCGCACAGCCCTGCCAGCAGAATCGGCACCAGGGGAGACAGAGCGCGCATCTCCTAAAATGGTAGATGAATCGCCGCCGCCCATGCACACGGCAGCCCCTGTCTCGCATCCCCTGAGCCGTCTCTGGCGCCGCTTCACGCTCACGCTGGAGATGATCCGCTTCGAGCACTCCGTCTTCGCGCTGCCCTTCGCTCTCGCCTCCGCGTTGCTCGCCTGGCGCGAAACCGCCATGCCCGCCCCCCTGCTCTGGCCGAAACTCGGCTGGATCCTCGCCTGCATGGTCACCGCCCGCTCCGCCGCCATGGCCTTCAACCGCATCCTCGACGCCGAAATCGACGCCCGCAATCCCCGCACCCGCAACCGCCACCTGCCCGCCGGACTTCTCTCGCGCAGCTTCGCCTGGAGCTTCACCATCGTCTGTTCGCTGCTGTTCGTCCTTTCCGCCGCGCAGCTCAACCGCCTCTGCCTCCTGCTCTCGCCGCTGGCGCTGGGCGTCGTCTTCTTCTACTCCTGGACCAAGCGCTTCACGTCGCTCTCGCATCTCGTCCTCGGCTTCTCGCTCGGCATCGCTCCTGCCGCCGCATGGATCGCCATGACCGGCTCTCTGGATCCGCGCATCCTCTGGCTCACGCTCGCCGTCACGCTCTGGACCGCCGGCTTCGACGTCATCTACTCCTGCCAGGATTTCGAATTCGACCGCCGCGAGGGGCTCTTCAGCCTCCCCGCGCGCCTGGGCATCGCCCGAGCCCTGCACGCGGCGCGGCTTTTCCATGTCCTCATGCTCGCCGCCCTCGTCCTTCTGGCCCGCTCATTCGCCGTGGGCTTCGCCGCCTGGACCGGCCTCGCCGTCACGGCGCTGCTTCTTCTCTGGGAACACCGCCTCGTCCGCGCGGACGACCTGTCCCGCGTCGACGCCGCCTTCTTTACCGTCAACGGCTGGATCGGGGTGCTATTCTTGGGTTTCTGGGCTGCCGACATCCTTCTCCGGCCTCTGGGAGCTTGAACCGACGATGACGACTCTGCCTGCCACTCCTGTCTTCGACGACACGCGCCTGCTGCCCGTGCTTGAGAAAGTGCGCAACCAGCAGCGGCTCGATTTCGAAGACGGCCTGCTGCTCTATCGCTCGCACGATCTGCTCGCCATCGGCTACATGGCCAACCTCGTCCGCGAGCGCATGCACGGCAACGTCACCTATTTCAACGTCAACCGCCACATCAATCCCACCGACGTCTGCGTGGCTTCCTGCAAGCTCTGCGCCTTCGGCAAGAAGGCCAAAGACCCGAAGGCCTACACCATGTCGCTCGAAGACGTCTGGGCCCGCGCCGCGCAGGGCGCCGCCGAAGGCATCACCGAGCTCCACATCGTCGGCGGCCTCCACCCCGAGCTCACCCTCGACTGGTATTGCGAGATGCTGCGCGGCATCAAGCAGCGCTTCCCGCAGATCCATCTCAAGGCTTTCACGATGGTCGAGGTCGCCTACCTGTCCCGCCGCTTCCGCATCCCGCTCGAGGAAGTTCTCCGCCGCCTCCGCGATGCCGGCCTCGACTCCATGCCCGGCGGCGGCGCCGAGATCTTCTCCGAGCGCGTCCGCCGCATCATCTGCGATCACAAGATCGACGGCAATGAATGGCTCGAAGTCGCCCGCCTCGCCCACCGCATGGGCATCCGCTCGAACTGCACCATGCTCTACGGCCACATCGAAACCGAAGAGGACCGCGTCGACCACCTCCTCCGCCTGCGCGCCCTGCAGGATGAAACCGGCGGCTTCGTCACCTACATCCCCCTGGCCTTCCACCCCGACAACACGCCGCTCGAGCACCTGCCGAAGACCACCGGATTCGCCGACCTCAAGAACATCGCCGTCGCGCGGCTCCTGCTCGACAACATCCCCCACATCAAGGCCTACTGGATCATGATGACGCCGAAGATCGCCCAGATCGCCCAGCGCTTCGGCGCCGACGACATCGACGGCACGGTCGTTGAAGAGCGCATCTACCACGACGCCGGCGCCACCACCAGCCAGGGCATGCGCCGCAGCGAGCTGCTGCACCTCATCCGCATGGCCGGACGCGAGCCGGTCGAGCGCGACACCGAGTACCGACGCGTCGAGCGCGCTGAAACAACCTTCGCCATTCTTGTTTGAAACAGATCAGCGGCCCAGGAACTTCTCCAGCCGCGCGGTCTCGCGGTCCGCGTTCTCCAGGTGCCGTTTCGCCGCCGCCGCGTCGCCGCGCTTGATCGCCCCCTCCGCCTCGTCCATGTAAAACTCCATGCGCTGCGCCGCCGCGGCGATGTCGCCCCGCAGCCCCAACCCCATCCGCGCCTGCTCCTGCTTCAGCCGGTTCAGGCTCGCCTGCGCCGCGTTCACGCGCGCGCCCAGCAGCATCAGCCGCTCCCGCAGCTCGCTCAGCTCGCGCTCGTCGGACGCGGGCGCCGCAGCCGCGGGCTGCGCCTGCGGCGGAGGCTGGGACGAGGGCTGTGCCGGAACAGGCGGCGTTTCCTGCACGGCGGGCGCTGCCGCTGCAGAACGCTGCGGCGCCGCAGGCGCGCTTTCCATACGCCGCGCCGGACTCGCGGTTGCGGCAGGCGTGGAACGCGCAGGCGCCGTGCTCGCCGGCGTTGCCTCCAGCCGCTCCGGCGCTGCCGCCGGCGCGGATGGAGCCGGCTCAACCGCCATCGCCGGCGGCTGGCTCTGCGGTTCAGCAACAGGCTCCGGCTGCTGCGCGGGTTGCGCTTCCGGCGCGGGCGCTGCGGTTTCCACCGCCGACGGTGCGCCTGCCCGCGTTCCGAAGAAGCGCGGCAGCTGCATCGCTGCCACCACCAAAACCGCGATCGTCGCCAGCGAGCCGATCAGGACATACAGAGCCCGGTTCGAGTGCTTGCGCGGCTCCGGCACCGGCGGCGCGCCCCACGCCTGCTCCGGCGTCGGCGGCGCGGCGCTCCAGCCTCCGGCGGACGCGGGCGCGGCGGCAGCCGCCATCCCCGGCCCCGCTGTCGCCAATCCGAGGCTCGCTCCCAGGCTCCGCAGCGCCGCGCCCATCGCCGCCGCGCTCTGGAACCGCCGGTTGCGGTCCTTCTCGATCGCCGTCAGGATGATTTCGTTCAGCTCCTGCGGCACGTCCGGCATCACCTGCACCGGAGGCACCGGCGCCTCCTGCAGGTGCTTCCGCATCAGCGAGTACTCGCTGTCCGCCTCGAACGGCACCCGCCCCGTCACCAGTTGATACAGCGTGATGCCCAGCGAATAAATGTCCGTCCGCGCATCAATGTCCGGCAGACCCTCGATCTGCTCCGGCGAGATGTACGGCAGCGACCCCACCAGGAACCCCGTCTTCGTCATCGACCGGTCCTGCGCGAACTTCGCAATTCCGAAGTCCAGCAGCTTCACCACCCCGTCCGGCGTCAGCATCATGTTCGACGGTTTCAGGTCGCGGTGGATGATGCCCTTCCCGTGCGCGTAAGCCAGCGCGTCGCACACCTGCGCAATGTAGTGGATCGCTTCGTCCAGCCGCAGCGGTCCCCCGCGCACCAGCTCGTCCAGCGTGATGCCGTCGACGAACTCCATCAGCATCAGCAGCTGGTTTTCAAAGTGCAGCGCCGTGTGCAGCGCGGCGATGTTCGGATGGTTCAGCGTCGCCTGCAGCTTGATCTCGCGCACGAACCGTTCGCCCAGCTCCGGCTGCTCCGCCAGGTTCGGCAGCAGCACCTTCATCGCCTCCACCCGGTCCGAGATCACGTTGCGGACCTTGTACACCTTCCCCATGCCGCCCGCGCCCAGCACGGCCAGCACTTCGTAATCGCCGATCCTGTCCCCAGGCTGATATGCCATCGCTCCTCCTCCTTCGCCCGAGCCGCCCAGGGGGCGCTCAGTTCTTCACCGTGTCGCCGACCTTCGGCGGCGTCGCGCCGGTGAATGTACCCACCGCCGATTCCTCGTCCGCTTCCGTGATCGTCAGCGTGCCCAGCGTGTCCTCCACTCTGCGGATCACGCGCCCCGTCGCCGGATCCTTGATCTCCCGCCCCGCTCTCTTCACCGTCAGCGTCATCCCCGGCCGCACGCCCGCCCGCGTCCCCACGTTGATCACCAGCGTGTTGCCGCTGACATCGGCCACCAGTCCTTCCACAGGCCGCACCTTGGGCTGGATGCGCGTTGCATTCGCCGTCAGCGACTTCGCCAGCTCGTCCACGGCGTGCCGCGTCGCCTCGCCCAGAATCGTGTTGGCGAAATTCGTGCTCCGCATGTCCATCACGCCGCCCCCGGCCGAGCCGCCGCTGCCGCCCGCCCCCAGCAGCGACGTGCCGCTGCGCTTCGATTCGCCGTCGCCCGTCGCCACGGCGAGAATCTCGCCCGTTTCCACATCCACCAGCCGCGCCGTCACCGCCACCACCGCCTTCGCGCTCCGCACGCTCGTCCCGCCCAGGCCGTACTTGCTCATGCTGCGCCCGAAGCCGCCCAGTCCCACCTGCCGGTCGTCCCGGCCGAACTGCGTGATCGAGCCGACGATGATCGCGTCCACGCCCAGCAGCCGTCCGATCCGCGCAGCCGACGCCGGATCCGCCCGGTCGCTGTTCGAGAAATTCTGCTCGGCCAGCAGCCTGTCCAGAGCCTTGCGCTCGATCACCGAATACGCGCCGCCCTTGATCAGCTCTTCCACCAGCATGTCGCTGATGCCTGTGCCGACGTCCACGTCCGTGCCGAAAATCGCAGCCACCCCGCTGCGCACCGTGCCGTAGTCGAAGTTGAGCACCGCCACGCGCCGCTTCTGCGGCGCCTGGCCCCACGCCGCCATGCATGCGGCCACCACCAGCGCCCCAATCCACCTCTTGCTCATCGCAGGTCAATCCTCCAGTGCGGGCATCCGGCCGGCAGCCCTGCGGATGCCCTCATCAGGGTAAACGAAGAAACGGCCCGGAACAAGCGGTCAGAACGCCTGATTTCTCACGGGGTTTGCGTCTTCCCCGTCGCCGAGACGTCATATCCCGCCGCCGCTTCCAGCCATTGCCGGAACACGGCCGTCGTCAGCACGTCGAACAGCGCGCGCACCGCGGGCAGATGCAGATCCTCGCGCCGCGCCGCCAGGTCGAACCGCTCCTCGTCCAGCGGAACAAGATCCAGCCCGAACGCCCGCGCCGCCGACGATACCGCCACGCAGCAATCGGCCTCCCCGCGAGCCACCGCCGCCGCCGCCGGCAGATGCCCTTCGGCGATCCGTTCATATCCATGGATCTGATCGCCCCGCAGCCCTGCGCGGCGCAGTTCCCGTTCCAGCAATGCCCGGCTCCCGGTTCCCTCCTCGCGGTTGATGAACCGCACCCCGGGCCGCGCCAGATCTTCCACCCGCCGCAGCCGCAGCGGATTGCCCCGCGCCACCACCAGCCCCTCTTCCCACCGGGCGAAAGTCGCCACCGCCAGATCCTCGCCCGGCAGCGCGCGCCGCAATTGCGGCAGGTTCCACTCCCCCGTGGCCGGGTCTTTCAGATGCACGCCCGCCACCCGCACCTTTCCCCGCTTCAGCAGCTCCATCGCCTTGCGGCTCGACACCGGCGCCAGCAGCACCTGCGTCCCGCCCGCCGTCTGTGCTGCTGAAGCCAGCAGTCCCAGCGCCGGATCGCAGCCCGCCACCGCCACGGTCTTCTCGCCGCTCTCCGGGCACGCCATCTCCACTTCCACCCGCGCCCCGCCCAGCAGCCTCGCAATCCGCCCGTCGCTCTGCGCCAGAAAATAGCCCTGCACCCGGCACGGCGCGCACACCCACCCGGAAGCGCACCGCGCCATCCGCACTGGCGCTCCCAGCCGGGGCTGGCCCGCGATCATCACCGCCCGGCGCAGCCGCGGCGCTGGCGCTTCATCCTCTCCGCCGAGGGAAAACAACCGCTCCACCGGGACGTCCAGCGCGCTGGCCATCCGCAGCGCCACCGCTGTGTTCGGGATGAACGAGCCGCTCTCGATCGCGTACACCGTCTGCCGGCTCACCCCGGCCCGCCGCGCCAGTTCCGCCGCGCTGATGCCGCGCGCAGCGCGAACCTCCGCCAGCCGGACGCGGATCTCTTCCATGGCCCTCCTTTCCCTCGCCTCGCCTCGCCGGCGCCGCCCGGCGAACCGAACCAGGACTGCTCCTCTCCGATGATATGCTAAACAAGTCAATGTCTAGGAAACGAGACAAGCTCGCTCCGCTCTTCTTCTGCCTCGCCAGTCTCGCCTCTCCTGCCTCTGCCCAGACCGCTCCTTCCCCCGTGCAGTGGCTCACTGCCCTCCAGTCGATCCAGCAGCGGCTTGGTCCGGAAGGTCCTGTCAGCGGCCGCGAACTCGAGGCCGTGGCCGCCGAGTTGCGCTTCCTCCATCGCGAAATCTCTCTCTCCCGCGCGCTGGAAACCGGCTCCGTGCCCGACCCCGCCGACGCCGCCAGCCTCCGTCAATACGCAGCGCGCCTGCGCCAGGAAATCGAACAGCAGGAGCGGCAGCGCCCGGACGGCGCATTCCGCCTCGGCCGGATGGGCATCGATGTCACAGCCCCCGGTCTTCAGGTCCCCGTCGCCATGGTGCAGGACGAACCCTCCTGGCGGGACTGGAACCAGCCCACGCTCTCCTCTGCGCTCGAAAGCCTGCCCGGCGTCACCATCCAGCGCATCGGCGCCCGCAACGAGCGCGCTGTCTTCGTCCGTGGCTTCGACGTCCGCCAGACGCCGCTCTACATCGACGGCATCCCGGTCTACATCCCTTACGACGGCTATGTGGATCTGGACCGCTTCGTCACCAGCGGCGTGCAGGAGATCCAGGTGGCCAAGGGCTTCACGTCGCCCCTGTACGGTCCCAACGCCTTCGGCGGCGCAATCAACATCGTCTCCAAAGAGCCCGAATCGCGCTTCGGCGCCGATGGCGGCCACGGCTTCGCCTCCGGCGGTCAGCTCGATTCCTGGCTCAACCTCGGCAGCCGCTGGGAAAAAGGCTGGCTCCACGGCGGCTTCTCCCGCCTCTCCGCCGAGACGTTCCCCCTGCCCGGCTCGTTCCGCCCCGCGCCCGCCCAGCCCCCCGGCGACCGTCTCAACGCCCGTTTCGAAGACATCGATCTGCGCCTGCGCGCCGCCTGGACGCCTGATTCCAGTTCGCAATACGTTTTCTCCTACTACCGCCACTGGGGCGACAAGGAACAGCCTCCGTATGCGGGCACGGACCCGGCCGTCCGCGTCCGCTACTGGCGCTGGCCCATGTGGGACAAGGAGAGCTTTTACTTCTCCGCGCGTGGCCGCGCCCGCTCGTCCGATACCTGGACGGCGCGCCTCTTCTTCGACAAATTCGACAACCTGCTGCGCTCCTTCGACGACGCGCGCTACTTGACGCAGACCCGTTCCAGCTCCTTCGACAGCTACTTCGACGATGATTCGTGGGGCGGCATCGCGCAGTATTCTACGCGCGCCGGGCGCCGCCACACGCTCCACGGCTCGCTCTTCTACAAGGACGACACGCACCGCGAGCGCAACCTCGGCCAGCCGTGGCGCAGCTTCCGCGACCGCTCCATGTCCGTCGGATTGCAGGACACCGTGCTGCTGGCCGAGCGCACCTCGGCCGTGCTTGGCTTCAGCGCGGACCGCCTGAGCGCCCTCAATGCGATGGACTTCCAGAACAACCAGATCTCGCCCTTCCCGCTCAATTCGCTGACTGCAATCAATGGCCAGGCCGGCCTGTTCCATACCCTCGGCGCCTCCACCAGAGTCCGCTTCACTTTGGCGCGCAAGACGCGCCTGCCCACCATGAAGGACCGCTACTCTTACCGGCTCGGCCTTGCGGTCCCGAATCCCGATCTCGGCGCCGAATCCGTGGCGCACTGGGAGACCGGCGCGTCGCGCCTGTTCGGTCGCTCCGTGCTCGCCGACGTCTCCCTGTTCTGGAGCGAAATCGGCGGCCTCGCGCAGCGCTTCTTCCTCCAGCCGAACCTCTGGCAGTTGCGCAATCTCGGCGGCGCCCGCCACCGCGGCGGCGAGGTCTCCCTGCGCGGCACGGCCGCCCGCGGGCTGGCCTGGGACGCCAATTACACCTACATCGACCGCAAGTTCCTCTCCGGCGGCAACGTGATTCTCGTCGACGTGCCGCGCCACAGCGGCACGGCGCGCATGAGCTACACGCCCTGGCCGCGGCTCAGCCTCCAGGCCAGCCTGCAGTCGGAGACCGGGCGCGTCTTCCAGAACGACGCCGGCCGCACGGGCCGCGTCCCCGGCTTTGCCGTTCCCGGCTTCGGCGCGCTGATCCGCCTGCATCCGAAGGCCGATCTCACGGCCGGCGTCAACAACGCCGGAGACCGCTTCTACTTCGTTTCCGAAGGCTATCCTGAAGCGGGGCGCATGCTGTATGTCAAACTCCGCTTCCGCCTCTGAGCAGGCGCGCCTGTGGTCGCGCGCGGCCGCGCTTGGCAGCCTGTGGGCCGCTCTGGAAATCACCGCCGGCAGCCTGCTGCACAATCTCCGCATCCCCTTCGCCGGCACGATGCTGGCCGCCACCGGCGTGCTGCTGATGACCACGGCCCTTCAGCGATGGCCCGCGCCGGGCCTGGTCTGGCGCGCCGCGCTGATCGCCGCGCTGATGAAGTCCATCTCGCCCAGCGCCATCATCCTCGGGCCCATGGTCGGCATCTTCACCGAAGGCGTCATCCTGTTCTTCGCCGTGCGCGCCTTGGGCCGCGGCCTCCCGGGCTGCCTCATCGGCGGCGCGCTGGCCGTCTCCTGGACTCTGGCGCAGAAGATCCTCTCGCTGCTGATCACCTACGGGCTGAACGTCGTCGCGCTCTACGAGGGAGTCGTTCGCTTCGCCGCCCGCGCCACGGGCTGGCAGTCGCTCGGCCCCAGAGAAGTCGTGCTCGGCCTGCTGGCCGTGCAGGCCGCGCTGGGCGCAGCCGCGGGCGCGGCAGGCTGGTGGCTCGGCCGCCAGCGGCGCGAAAACGGCGCGGCTGAACTCAGCCGGTCCGCTGCGGCTGCCGCCGCTCTCCCGATTGAGGCCGAGCCGGGCCATCCCGCCGCCCTGCCTGTTCTCGCTGCGTCGCTGGTGCTCGGCCTCTGGTGGATCAGCCGCGCCGGTCTCCTCGCCGGAGGTGCACCCCTGCTGGCCGCGGTGGCTCTCGTCGCCTGGCGTTACCGCCGCGGCATGCGCCGGCTTGCGAAGCCGCGGTTGTGGATTGAACTCACTGCCGTCCTGCTCCTCTCGGGACTCGTGCTCGGCGCGCTTGGCAGCGGCAGCAGCTGGGTCGATGGCCTGCAGGCCGGCGCCGGGATGATCGTGCGCGCCGTGTTCGTCGTCGTGATGTTTTCCGCTGTCGGCATGGAACTGAAGCGGGCCCCGTGGATCCAGCGGCTCAGCCGCGGCCGCCTCGCTCCTGCACGGCAGGCGCTTGAAGCCGCCTTCCAGGCGCTGCCCGACTTCATCGCCTCCCTGCGCGATCTGCCCGCCCTCTGGCGCCACCCGCGCCGCGCCGTCTCGGAACTGCTCGACCGCGCCGATCTCTGGCAGCAGCAGTTCGAGCGCGAGCGCCCGCGCCCGCTTCGCATCCTGCTCACAGGCGCGAAGGGCGCAGGCAAAACCACGCTGCTCGAAACAGCGGCCCGCCTGCTCGAGGCGGAAGGCCTGCGCGTCGCCGGCATCCTTTCGCCCGGCTACTTCGAAGACGGCCGCCGCACGCGCTTCGACCTGCTGATCCTCGGCGCCGGCGAGCGGCTTCCTCTGGCCGAGCGGGATTTCAGCGAGCCGCCCGATTCAGGCCGCTGCTACCGCTTCCGGAATGAAACAATCGCCGCCGGCCTCAGGGCTCTCTCCGATGGCCGCCTCTCTGCCGCGGATGTTGTTTTCGTCGATGAAGTCGGTCCGATGGAACTGCGCGGCGAAGGCTGGGGTCCGGCGCTCGATGCGGTCAGCGCCCTGCCGGCGCCGATGGTTTGGGTGGTGCGGCCGAAGCTTGTGGAAGAAGTCCGCCGCCGCTGGGGCTGGCACGATGCGGAAGTCCTCGATGCCGCATCGGCCGATGCTGCGCGGCTCGCTTCAAAGCTTGCTCAGGCGGTCCCGGCGCGCATGGCGGCGCGCCGCTGATTCACTCCTGGTTGTCCTTCCACTCTTCGTACCAGGCCATCTGGATCGCTTCGAGCTTGGCCTCGTTCGACGCCATCGGGTCGTCTTCGAAGTCCTCCAGCTCGGTCACCATGCGGTGCAGGTCGGTGAAGCGCACCGTGAGCGGGTCGATGTCCGGATGCGCCTCGTACAGCGCGATGCCGATGTCTTCAAAGTCGTTCCACGTCATGGCGGCGTCTCCTATTCGATCTTGGTGCCCTTCAGCGCCTGCCGCACGGCCGTATTCATGAGATTCTCGGCCAGCCGGCGCGTGGCCGCGTCCAGCTTCTCGATGCGGTCGCGGATCAGGTGATGGTCGTTCGAGTGATAGACCACCTGAAGCTCGTTGATCGCGGCGTCCACGGCGGCGCGCTCCTCGTCGGTCAGCTCGAGCCAGGCGTCGCTCATCCGCGCCTTCTCCACCGCCGCCAGAATGTTGTCGGCTTCCACGCGCGCCTCGCGCACCTGCCGCTCGCGCAGGTCCTCTTCCGCTTTCTCGTACGACTCGCGGATCATCGCCTCGACCTGCTCTTCAGTCAGCCCGTAGCTCGGCTTCACCTCGATGCTCTGCTCCTTGCCGCTGCGCAGATCGCGCGCCGTCACGTTCAGGATGCCGTTGGCGTCGATCAGGAACCGCACCTCGATGCGCGCCATGCCGGCGGGCATCGGCTCGATGTCCTTCAGGTCGAATCGCGCCAGCGACCGGCAGTCCTTCACCAGCTCGCGCTCGCCCTGCACGACGTGGATCAGCACGTTCCGCTGCCCGTCCACGCTCGTCGTGAACACTTCCGTCGCTGAAGCCGGAATCGTCGAGTTGCGGTGGATCAGCTTGCTCACCACGCCGCCCATCGTCTCGATGCCGAGCGAAAGAGGCGTCACGTCGAGCAGCAGCTTGTCCTGCACGTCGCCCGAGAGAATCGCCGCCTGCACCGCCGCGCCGAGCGCCACCACTTCGTCAGGGTTGAGCTCCGTGTGCGGCTTCGCCTTGAACAGCGCCTCCACGGCGCGGCGCACCATCGGGATGCGCGTCGAGCCGCCCACCAGCACGACCTCGTCGATCTGCTCCGGCTCCAGCCCGGCGTCGCGCATCGCCTGCCGGCACGGACCCAGCGTGCGGTCCACGATGTCGCGGATCAGGTTCTCGAACAGCTCGCGCTTCAGCTCGCGCTGGTAGCGGCGGCCGTGGTATTCGATGTCGATCACCGTGGCGGGCTGGAAGGAGAGCTCTTCCTTGGCGCGGATCACCGCCTGGCGGATCGTCTGCACCGCTTCGCCGTTGTGCGAAAGGTCTTCGCCCCATTCGCTGGCGATGTCTTCGAGCGCAATCGCCAGCAGGCGGTTGTCGATGTCGTCTCCGCCCAGGTGCGTGTCGCCGTTGGTGGCCAGAACTTCGAAGATGCCCTCGTGCAGGCGCAGGATCGAGATGTCGAACGTCCCGCCTCCCAGGTCGTAGACGGCGACGATGCCTTCCTTGCGCTTGTCAAGGCCGTAGGCCAGCGAAGCCGCCGTCGGCTCGTTCACCAGCCGCAGCACCTCGAGGCCGGCGATGCGGCCCGCGTCGCGCGTGGCCTGCCTCTGCGCGTCGTTGAAATACGCGGGCACGGTGATGACAGCCTGCGTGATCTCCTCGCCCAGGTATTGCTCTGCGCGCCGCTTCAGTTCCTTGAGGATCTGAGCCGAGATCTCCGGCGGCGTGAACGTGCGGTCGCCCAGCGCCAGCCGGATCACCTGCTCGCTGCCCTCCGCGATGCGGAAGGGGAACAGCTTCACCTCCTCGGCCACGTCTTCGCGGCCGCGGCCCATCAGCCGCTTCACCGAATACACCGTGCGCTCGGGCGCATCGATCAGCAGGCGCCGCGCGGCTTCGCCCACGACGAACGAGCCGTCCGCGGCCAGGCTCACGATGCTCGGCACCATGCGGCTCCCGTCCGGACCGGGGATGATCTCCGGTCCCGTGAGATCCATGAAGGCGGCCAGCGAGTTCGTCGTGCCGAGATCGATGCCGATGATCCGGCGCTTCTGCACCGAGGAGAAATCAATCTGAAACGTGCTCATGGGAGTGGGTGGATCGCGCCGTCAGGCGTTGCGCGCGGCCAGTTGCTTGTCGACTTCCTGGACCAGGTTGCTGATGTACCGCCGGCGGTTCAGCGCCGCGCGGATTTCGGCCAGGATCTGCCTCCGCGCTTCTTCCGGCGCGGCGTCGTGGCGGGCGAACATCGCTTCCAGCTCGCGGTCGATTTCGCCCAGCATGCCGACAAACCGGCGCCGCATGGCGTCCAGCTGCGGCAGCACTTCAAGGTCCCCGCCGCGCAGCTCGTCCAGCGCCATGTTCAGCTCGAAGACCTCTTCGAGCAGCTCCGGCGGAACGTCCTTGTTCCGCTGGTCGCCGACAGGGAAGCCCTCCTGCCGCAGAACGTACTCCGCGCGCTGAATCGGATCTTTCAGCACGCGGTAGGCGTCGTTCAGGATCGACGAGGCTTCCAGCGAGAACCGCTTCTCCTGCTCGGAACGGCGCGTGTAGCGGTCCGGGTGGAGCAGGCGGCTGAGCGTGTAAAAGCGGTTCTTCAGGTCTTCCGAGTCCAGCCCGAGCCGCCGCGGCAGGTCGAAAAACTCGTAATAGTCCGGCGTCGGCGCCTGGATGGTATTGCAATAGCGGCAGAACAGCGAAGCCGCATCCTTCGCCCCGCAGTGCCAGCAATCGTGCAGGTGTGCCATCAGGCGGAAAACGACGTCCCGCACCCGCAGCTCTTCGTCGCGTGAGGATTCTCGAACGCGAAGCCCGAGTGCATCAACGATTCCTTGTAGTCCAGAGTCATGCCGTCGAGGAAGACCATGCTCTTCGGATCGACGTACACCTCGACGTCTTCGAAGCGGAAGACGTGGTCCGTGGGACGCGGCTTCGGCTCGTAGCGGAACAGATAGCTCAGCCCCGAGCACCCGCCGCCCTGCACCCCCAGGCGCAGACCCCCGCCCGCGACCCCCTGCTTGGCGAACGCCTCGCGGATCTTCTGGACGGCTTTCGGTGTGACGTGAACTTCAGGCATGCGGACTGCTTCCTCGCGCAGGGCAGCCGGGCGTCCGCCCGGCGGACGCCCGCGCCCACTTCCACTTTACGCCGTCTGCGCGGCGCCGGCGGGCACGCCCGCCTTCTTCTTGTAATCCTCGATGGCCGCCTTGATCGCGTCCTCGGCCAGCACCGAGCAGTGGATCTTCACCGGCGGCAGGCTCAGCTCGTTGACGATCACCGTGTTCTTCAGCTGCATCGCCTCGTCGAGCGTCTTGCCTTTGATCAGCTCCGTGGCCAGCGACGAGCTGGCGATCGCCGAGCCGCAGCCGAACGTCTTGAACTTCGCGTCCTCGATGATGCCCGTCTCCGGGTTCACCTTGATCTGCAGCTTCATCACGTCGCCGCACTCGGGCGCGCCCACCAGTCCGGTGCCCACGTTCGGGTCGTTCTTGTCCAGGCTGCCGACGTTGCGCGGATTGTTGTAGTGGTCCAGAACCTTGTCGCTGTATGCCATGGTCTCTTCAAATCCCCTTCTGCATTGGAATCGTTACCGCAGTCGTGCCCCTCAGTGCGCGGTCCACTCGACCTTCGACAGGTCGATGCCCTCTTTCACCATCTCGTACAGCGGCGAAAGCTCGCGCAGCTTCTTCACCACTTCCACGACCTTGCCGATCGTGTAGTCGATCTCCTCCTCCGTGGTGAAGCGGCCCAGGCCGAAGCGGATGGAGGAGTGCGCCAGATCGTCGCCCGCGCCCAGCGCCTTCAGCACGTAGCTCGGCTCGAGCGTGGCCGACGTACAGGCGGAACCGGAGGAAACCGCAATGTCGTTGATGCCCATCAGCAGGCTCTCGCCCTCGACGTAGGCGAAGCTCATGTTCAGGTTGTGCGGCAGGCGGCGCTCCATCGTGCCGTTGATGTACACCTCGTCGAGCTCCGCCAGGATGCCGTCCTTCAGCTTGTCGCGCAGCCGCTGCAGCCGCGGCATCTCTTCCGGCATCAGCTGCTGGCACAGCTCGGCCGCCTTGCCGAAGCCGACGATGCCCGGCACGTTCAGCGTGCCCGAGCGCATCCCGCGCTCATGGCCGCCGCCGTCCATCTGCGCCGTCAGCTGCACGCGCGGGTTCTTGCGCCGCACGTAGAGCGCGCCCACGCCCTTCGGGCCGTACATCTTGTGCGCCGTGCAGGAAAGCAGGTCGATGTTGTCGGCGATCACGTCCACCGGGATCTTGCCCACCGCCTGCGTGGCGTCGGTGTGGAACAGCACGCCCTTCTCGTGGCAGATCTGCCCGATCGTGCGGATGTCCTGGATCGTTCCGATCTCGTTGTTGCCGTACATGATCGACACGAGGATCGTCTTGTCCGTGATCGAGTCGCGCAGCTGGTCGAGGTCGATCAGGCCGTCCGGCCGCACGGGCAGGTAGGTGACGCGGCAGCCGCGCTTCTCCAGCCGCTTGCAGGTGTCGAGCACCGCCTTGTGCTCGGTCGCCGCCGTGATGATGTGGTTGCCCTTCTCGGCGTACATCTCGGCCACGCCCTTGATGGCGAGATTGTTCGACTCCGTCGCGCCGCTGGTGAACACAATTTCCTTCGGATTGGCGTTGATCAGCGACGCGATCTGCTTCCGCGCCTTCTCCACCGCCTCCTCGGCCACCCAGCCGAACGCGTGGTTGCGGCTGGCGGCGTTGCCGAAGTGCTCGCGGAAATACGGCAGCATCGCCTCCAGCACCCGCTCGTCCATCGGCGTCGTCGCGTGGTAATCAAGATAAATCGGGAATTTCAACATGGCCTTTTCCTCTCCTGCCCCTACCCGGATATGACGGTCAGCGCCCCCGCCCGCCTTGCGCCGCGCGAGGATGCCGGGGGCTGCTCCTCGCTCAGGTCTGCTATGGTGATGCTTTCCAGAACCTGCTGGATTCGCTCGTGCACCTTGCGCAGCGGCTCGCGCACGTTGCAGCTGTCCGAGATCTCGCACTCGCCCTGCCGTCCGAAACAGTTCGTCAGCAGCACGGGTCCGTCGATGGCGCGGATCACTTCCAGCGCCGTGATCAGCGAAGGATCGCGCGCCAGCCGGTAGCCGCCGTTGACGCCCTGCTCGCTGACCAGGAATCCCTCGCGCACCAGCCGCTGCAGCACCTTCGACAGGATCGGCGCCGGAATCCCGTACGCCTCGGCCATCTCCTTCGTGCTGGCAGGCCGGTCCTTGCCGTACACGGCGATATGCTTCAGGCTGATCAGCCCGTAATCGGCTTTCTTGGTCAGCTTGAGCATGGCAGGCGAATCCCGGACCGAATCAGTCCACTTCCCACTCTAGCATCACGGACCAAATTGGTCAAGGATCAGCGCATGGCCGCCGCCATCACGCTGCCCGCCGTCAGCACGAATGAAAATCCCCGCGGGTTCATCGCCGGTTCTGTGCCCTGGGCGAATCGCCCGCAGGCCGCGCAAGCGAGCGGCTCCGACACGGCGCCTCGCCTTCCCCAGCGGGTTTCCCCTCGGCCCTGGCCGAGGGCTGCATCCCGGCCGTGCCAGCCTCGGCAGCGAGAGCGGGCGGTCCTCTCGCGATCCCCCGCCCGGCGCGCGATTCTCGAAGAGCCGCGCCCCTCGGGCCTTTCCCGGGCAGCCGGCAGCGGCTCAACCCAGCCGGATGCGGCGCAGATCGATCTTGTCTTCCTCCGCCACGCCAAGGCCGAGCATGGACGCCAGTTCGACGTGCTCGGGCTGCATGCGGATGAAGTTGCTGTCCTGATCGTCCGTCGCGAGCGCAATGGGCGCCATGCCCATCTGGCCGCGCTTCATGTCGAGCACGTTCCAGCCGATGCGGTCCAGCGCCACCGGGTCGGTGCCGAAGTACAGCGTCTTGTGCTCCCAGAGATACCTGGCCGTGCGGCGCGCCGGACCTCCGTGGTAGGCGCCCTTGATGCCGTCGATGATGTTGAGCACGACCTTCTCGCGGAAGATCCGGTGATCGACGACAGCGGGGATGAACATGCCGCAGGCGTTGTTGGTGCGGCTGACGTGGCTGCGGGCGACGTTGTTCACAAAGCCGTGGCTGAGGTTCTTGAGCGCGATCGTGATGCCCGCGCTCTGGTGGTGCTTGAGCACGCCCAGATTGACGGCCTTGTTCGCCGTCTGCGACAGCAGCTTCGCCACGTAGGAACGCCGGTGGTGCGGGTCGCGCGGATCATGGCCCGCGCCGGCGAGAGGCAGCTCGATGTACTGATCGCGGTCGTAGCCGTCCATGTCGAGCTGCAGCTTGTCGTACTTCACCGTGGCGCAGCTCCAGCGCACGCCCTCGGGAAGCCACTTCTGGAAGCCGCCGCTGAGGAACTCGCTCTGGTAACGGTCGTAGGCGAAGATGTCGCCGCGCTTGACGCCGGCGGCTTCGAGCCCGGCGACGATCTCCTGAAACACTTCGGCCGAAGAGATGATGTAGGGCTGGCCCACCGGGTTGACCTTGATGATCACGACATCGCCGGGTTCGAAAAAGACGCGCCACGCCTCCTGCCACGAGGGCGCGCCGGTGAGCTCCATCATGCCGCGGCGCATCATTTCGCGGACGGGCTCGCGCTGATAAACACCCTCGATGATGCTGGCCGGGTGCTCGACGGCCACGACTCGTCCGGGGAACGGGCCAGGGATGCCCAGCTTGCGCTCCTGCGCTCTCAGACGGGCCTGGGCTGCGGCCAGCGTGCCGAGAAAAGCCCTTCGGTCGAATTCCATCGCGCGACCTCCTGTTGAAAGCGTAGCCTGTCTTTCAGGCGCAGCCGACGGGCTTCGTGTTACCCGCCGGAGCTGTCAGGCGCCGGTTTCCGGATGGTACCATTGTGGGTAATCCGGCGGGCGGCGCGACGCCCGGCAGGCGGCAGTCCCATGGATCTGGACCAGCTCCACACGTTTCTGGAGATCGTGCGGCTGAAGAGTTTCTCGAAAGCCGCCCAGACGTGCTACCGCACGCAGCCGGCCATCAGCGCGCAGATCCGGCAGCTCGAGCAGGAGCTCAACACGAGCCTGTTCGAGCGTCTGGGAACGCGCATCCAGCTGACGCCCGCGGGCCGCATCTTCGCCGAATACGCCGAGAAGATTCTCGACCTGCGCCGGCAGGCGCAGGACGCCATCAACGAACTCGAGCGCACGCCGCGAGGCGAGCTGGTGATCGCCGCCAACGAGGCCACCTGCATTTACGTCCTGCCCACGGTGTTCAGTTCTTTCAAGAAGCGGTTTCCCAACGTGCAGCTGCTGGTGGACCGCAGCTACGGGCGCCACGTGGTGGAGTCGGTGGTGGACAACCTGGCCGACTTCGGCTTCACGCAGCTGCCCGTGCAGGAGAAGCGGCTCCAGGTCGTGCACGTGTACACCGACGAGATCAAGCTGCTCGTGCCGGCTTCGCATCCGCTGGCCGGCGCGGCGTCGGTGACGGCGCGCGACATCGCGCCCTATCCGCTGCTGCTGCCCAAGGGGGGCGCGACGCGGACGCGGCTGAATGAATGGCTCGAACCGGTGGAGGACGATCTTCAGATCTCGATGGAGCTGGATTCGACCGAAATGATCAAGCGGTTCGTGCTGGCCGGAATGGGGATCTCGTTCATGGCGGCGTCGCATTTCCGCGAGGGCGTGGAGGCGGGCCAGTTCGCCGCCGTCAGCCTTGCGCCGGAACCGCTGATGAGGCGTCTGGGGCTCGTCTACCGGAAGGACAAGGCGCTGTCGAAGGCGGCGCTCGGGTTCATCGAGAGCGTGATGGAGCTGGCGGCACGGAACCATTCCTCGCCGGCGCCGGGCGGAGGCGCGCGATGACGATCCGGACGCAGGCGGGCCGGTTCCGCTACACCGTGATTCTGGCTTCGACCCGGCGCGGGCTGGAGCGGTTCGACAGCCTGGACGCGATGCCGCCGGTGCTCCGGGCGCGATGCCTGAAGGCGCTGGAAAGCCGGGAAAGCGGGACGGTGGTGATCGCGGGACAGGCGGAAACGTCTGAAGAGGGCGGCGCGCCCGCTCGCTGTCCCGGTGCTCCTGAAACGCCCCCTGCTTCTGCCGCTGCGGCGTGGAAGAGCCAGCAGCGGCTCGTACGATGGCTCGGGCTGGCTGTCGCGGCGCTGGCCGCGGCCGCCTGGCTGCTGCACTGGCGCGCCTGAGGCGGCGCAAAACCGGCTCCAGCTTCAGCATGCCCCGCCGATAAGGAGGGCATGGAACGCCGAACAACAAGGCGGCAGCCGGTCACGATCCAGGCGGTGCTGAATACGCTTCATGAAGAGAACGGCGAGACCCGGAAAGGACCGCCGCTCGGAATCGTCGTCGAAGAGATTTCCGGGCGAGGGGCCAGGGTCCGCATGCCGCTGCTGCTGCGGCCGGGCACGCTGGTGCAGATGGAGGCGGGCGACGACCTGTTCCTGGGAGAAATCGTTCACTGCCGCGCTGACGGGGACGGATATCTGGCTGGCGTGGAGGTGGACTGCGTGCTCCATGCGGCAGCCGGCTTGCGGGCGTTGATGAAGGCGTTGCTGGAGGAAGGGTACGGCCCCTCAGGCGGCGATGCCGCGGAGGCCCACGTAGAGCGACACGACCAGCACGGCCGCCAGTGTCGCCAGCAGTACCCAGCTTAGCGCCTCTGCCCGGCGGCTGCGGATGAACGAGCGATGCAGTACCCGTTTCACGTCCGTGCCACTCCCATTGAACTAGACGTAGCTAAAGTGTAACAAAGTTGCCGGAATTCTCATACCTTTTTTTCCTATCGGCGCTTTTGACTCCGGCATTAGGCGGTTTTGCGGAGCGTCGCCGCTCGGGTCCGCGCTATAGTACGAAACATGAAGAAAGCGGTGGTCTTCGGTTGCGCCGGCCAATTGGGAGTCGAACTGGAGAGGGAGTTCCGGCAGAGGGGCTACGCAGTGGCGGGTTGGGACCGCAGGCAGGTCGACATCACGAACCCCGAAGCCGTGGAAGGCGCTGTGGCGCAATTCAACCCCGACGTCGTGCTGAACGCTGCCGCTTACAATCAGGTGGATGTCGCCGAGAGCGAGCCGGCAGCCGCGTTTCAGGTAAACGCTCTGGCCGTGCGCAACATCGCGCTGGCCTGCAGGCAGTCGGGCGCGAAGCTGGTGCACTACTCGACGGACTATGTTTTCGACGGCGCTGCCGGCAGGCCGTATGTGGAGACCGACCCGCCTCACCCGCTGGGCGCGTACGCCGTCTCCAAGCTCGCCGGCGAATATTACGCCAAGGCCTATCTCGACGACGCCCTGATCGTGCGGACTTCCGGCGTCTTCGGACTGGGCGGACTGCAGACGGCGCGGGGGAATTTCATCGAGCTGATGCTGCGGCTGGCGCGCGAAGGCAAGACCATCCGCGTGGTGGAAGATCACACGGGCAGTCCGACCTACGCGCCTCTGCTGGCGGCGCGCACGGCGGATCTGGTGGAACGCGGCGTCAGCGGCGTCATCCACGTCGGGGGCGGAACGCCGATCACCTGGTTTGATTTCGCCCGGATGATCTTCTCCGAAGCCGGGCTGCAGCCGGACCTGCGCCCGACGAACGACCGCGAATACCGCACGCCGGCGCGCCGGCCCAAGTACTCGGCTCTTTCCAACGGGCGGATGGAATCGCTCGGCGTCGCGCCCATGCCGCCGCTGGAAACGGCCGTGCGCAGCTACCTGCAGCTGCGCAGCCGCATGGTGTCGGCCTGAAGGCGCGCCCGCATTCCCTCTCTTCTGCCAGCGCGGCCCGGACGTGAGGGGGCACAGCGCTCAGTTCAGGCTGTCTCCGAGATTGACCCCGCGATTGTTCGGGATCCGGGATGCCCCGGTTCTGGCGGGCGGGAGCGCATGGCGTGGCGGGAGAGGGCTTGCCATCGGCTGCCGGATCTCAATCCTTCGGAGCGTAGTAGCCGCGGCGGACCTGCACGCGGTAGTCGCGGTTTTTCGTTTTCACCTCGATGCGGCGGAAACTGCCGTCGCGCGCCTGGTTGGAGGGGGCATAGGCGGCCGAGTACTGGCTGCGCAGTTCGGTCTGGATGGTGTCGTAAATGTCGTCGAGCGACTCGCGGCGGCTGACGCGGAAAACGCGGCCGCCGGTTTCCTCCGCCATCCTCCGCATCGCGCCTTCGCCGGAGACGCCGCCGTACTGCCAGGAGGTGTAGCGCGGGTCTTCAAACAGGATCACGTAGACGATGGCATCCGACCGTTGCGCCTCTTCAATGGCCTCCTGCAGCTTCACGCGGCTGCCGACATCGACACCGTCGGTGATGACGATCAAAGCCTTGCGGCCGACCTCGCCGCGGAGTTTTTCTTTCGAAGCCAGCCAGACAGCGTCATACAGCACCGTGCCGCGGCCGCCGCCGGGCAGCGGGATCGGCGAGCCTGTCGGCGACATCCCGCTGACTCCGGCGTTCAGGCGGAGCCGGTCGAGCGCCCTGGCCAGCAGAGCCGGCGAGCCCGTGAAGTCCTGCAGCAGCTCGGCGTCGACGCCAAAGCTGATCAGGAAGGCCATGTCCTTCTCGCGGAGCACGCGCTGGAAAAACCGGCTGGATGCGCTGCGCTCGATCTCGATCAGAGCTTCCTGGCTTCGGCTGACGTCGACGAGCAGGCCCAGCGTGAGGGGCTGGTCCGTTTCGCGCGAAAAGAAGCGGATCTCCTGGGGCTTGCCTTCTTCGTAGATGGTGAAGTCGTCTTTGCCCAGATTCGTGATGTAGGCGCCTTTGCGGTCGCGGACGCTGAAGAAAATGTTGACCAGATTGACGTCGACGCGGATGACCTGATCGTCCGGAAGCGCAGCCGGAGGCTGAGCGGCGAAGAGACCGGCCGACAGCGCCTGCGCCATCACAACGGCTGACACAAGGGCTTTCATGCTCTGCAGGAAGGATGCGGTCCGGGCGGCGGTTGTTACGGGGAATTCAATCTTGCCTTTCCGCATCAGGACGACCGTCCCGGGAGCGCCCGGACCGGGCTGCTGAAGGACGGAGTGCAATGAACAGGTAAAGCGGTCTCGCGGGGGCGCCGATCGTGCAATCGAAGACGCTGCCGGCGATGAGGGCGTGCAAACGGCCGGGCGGAAGAAAACGAAAATCGAATTGCTGTTCCTTCTATGCAGATACACTGCGGGTGCGGGAACCGGTGAAGGACGAGGCGGGGCGAAGGGGTTGATGCAGGCGGGCGCGGCGCCGGATTCATTCGAGGAGTCCGGCGCCGTGGGCCTCGCGCGTGTCAACCGGAAGGCGCCGATGCGCAGCCCGGCCGCGTGACCGTCCTCCGTCGAGGCGCGGCGCCGCCTCGGGCGCATTGCGGCATCGCCCGGGAAGCATCGGCCTGGAGATCCGGCAGCCCCGCCCGACGGCGGCGGGAAACCCGTTGGGGAGAGCGAGGGGCTCGGTTGGGATGCAGCCCTCGGCCAAGGCCGAGGGGAAACCCGCTGGGGAAGGCGGCGGACCGGTCGCGCCTGCGGCGCGAGGGAGGGTGTCGGAAGGTTGGGGACGTTGTGTTTTAACCGCTCGGTCGCAGCCCTTCGGGCTGCTCCCTCGCGGCTCTGTTTGCGCGGGTCGGGTTTCGGTTCGTTTCGCAAAATCGCAGTTTGGGGTTTGGGTGGGGGTTGCGGGGCAAGGGTTTGCGGGGTGGGAGGGGGCACGGTTGGGATGCAGCCATCGCGCAAGCGCGATGGGAAACCCGTGGGTAGGGCCGAGGGGAGATCCGCTGGGGTGGGCTCGTGGACAGCATCGCGGACGAAGGGACTTTGTTGAACTCGACAACAGTGTGCGTTGAACAGTTCAACAGGCGGTGTAATGCGTTGACGAAGGGCGATTTAGGCGTCGTTACGGCGATACGCGGCCGGTTGCATTGTTGAGAATCGCAACACCATGTCTATGGGCGTGAAGGTCTTACGACTGAAAAATCAATGAGTTAGCGAGAATCCGGTTTTGGCATGGCGAATGCTCTTACAAGGGTGCGAGCCGGCCGCGGAATGGAGCCGGCAGAGAGTTCTGAAAAGGAGAAATGTCATGGTCGTCCTACTCGTGATTGTCACTTTCGCCATCTTCATCGCGATTGATCTGCTGCTGAGCCGGAGCAAGGTTCCGGTTGCTGCCATTGAGGCAGAGGAAGCGGAGAAGGCCGCCGTCGGGCAGGAGATTCTGAGCGGATTCCACATTCCCGCCAACCTGAAGTATCATCCGGGTCACACCTGGATGCAGAAGGAGCGGAAGAACGTGCACCGGGTGGGCGCCGACGAGCTGGCGGCGGTACTGGCGGGACCGGTGGACCGGATCGAGCTGCCGAAGCCTGGTCAGTGGGTGCGGCAGGGACAGAAAGTGTTCGCGTTCTACCGCGGCGAAGAGAAGATCGAGATGATCTCGCCGGTGGAAGGCGAGGTTGTGGAAGTGAACCGGGAGCTGGCGGAGAATCCGCGGCTGCTCCTGGAGGATCCGTATGGCCGCGGGTGGCTGATGACGGTGTTCTCGCCTGACGAGGAATCCCCCAGCCGGAACCTGCTGCCGAGCTCTCTGGTTCCCGCGTGGATCCGGGAGTCCGCCGAGGTCTTCTACAGGTTCCAGCCGCAGTTTGCGGGCGCGACGGCGGCGGATGGCGGCCGGGCGTCGAAGGATGCTACGGCGGCGCTGCCTGTGGAGCGGTGGAAGGAAGCGGCCCGGACGCTGCTGCTCAGTTAATCCGGTTTCATTGTTGAATTTCAGTACAGAAGACCTGAAATTCTGGTATAGAATGAAGCTGGAGGCTGACTGAGCCGCATGGCCCGAGCGATTCTCTTCGACAGCACCCAATGCATTGGATGCCGTCAGTGCGAGCAGGCCTGTTCGGAAGGAAAGAAGCTCCCCTACGACGACAAGATCGCCGCAGAGGAGAAGACCTCCGCCCACAAGCTGACTGCGGTCCGCACTTACGGCGAGCGGTACTCGCGAAAACTGTGCATGCACTGCCTGGATCCGGCGTGCGCTTCGGTTTGCCCGGTGGCGGCTCTGCAGAAGACCGCCGCCGGGCCGGTCGTTTATCTGCCCGAGCGGTGCATGGGCTGCCGGTACTGCATGGTGTCGTGCGTGTTCGGCGTGCCCACGTACGAATGGAACTCGCGCCTGCCGTATGTGCGCAAGTGCGACCTGTGCGCTGACCGCGTGCCGAAGGGCGAGCCGACGCGGTGCGCAGAGGCGTGCCCGACCGGCGCCACGATCTCGGGCGACCGGGACGAGCTGATCGCCGAAGCGCGGAAGCGGCTGGCCGAGAATCCGGAGGGCTACTATCCTCGGATCTATGGCCTGGAGGAAGCGGGCGGCACGTCGGTGCTGATCCTGTCCGCCGTGCCGTTCGATCAGATCGGCTATCCGGTGAACATCGAGAAGACGGCCCTGCCGCAGTACACGTGGGCTGCGCTGAAGCACATCCCGGATGTTGTTGTCATGGGCACGGTGCTGCTGGGCGGCATTCACTGGCTGACGCACCGCAAGGAAGAGGTGGCGCGGAAGGAGGGCCGGTCATGATGGCGATGGCGCAGAAGTATTTCTGGCGGGGCCTGTTCGCGGTCATCATGGCGGCGGGCCTGTATGCGACGTTTCTGCGGTTCTGGGGCGGGCTGGGGGCGTCGACGAACCTGAGCGATCAGTTCCCGTGGGGCATCTGGATCGGGTTTGACGTGCTGTGCGGCGTCGGACTGGCGGCGGGCGGCTTCACGCTGGCGGCCACGGTGCACATTTTCAACATCAAGTCCTATCACGCGGTAGTGAGGCCGGCGATTCTGACGGCGTTTCTCGGCTACCTGCTGGTGGTGGTGGCGCTGATGTTCGACCTGGGCCACCCGTACCGGATCTGGCACCCGCTGATCATGTGGAATCCGCGCTCGGTCATGTTCGAGGTGGGCTGGTGCGTGACGCTGTACACGACGGTGCTGTTCCTGGAATTTCTGCCTGTCGTGCTCGAGAAATTCAGGATGCACACGGCGCTGAAGATCATGAAGGGGGTCACGCTGCCCATCATCATTGCGGGCGTGATCCTGTCGACGCTGCACCAGAGCTCGCTGGGCAGCCTGTTCCTGATCATGCCGGACCGGCTGCACCCCCTGTGGTGGACGCCGCTGCTGCCGGTGCTGTTCTTCATCTCGGCGGTGGCCACGGGGCTGGCGATGACGATCTTTGAGAGCTGGCACAGCTCGAAGGCGTTCGGGCGGCAGCTGGAGTACGGTCTGATCTGCAACATGACGCGGGTGCTGGCGGTGATCACGGCGGTGTACCTGACCATGCGGTTCCTGGATCTCAGCCACCGCGGGGCGCTGGCCACGCTGAACGAGCCCGGCATCGAGCGGTGGATGTTCGGCCTCGAAATCGTGCTCATGGCTGTGCCGATGCTGATGTTTTTCCGCGAGAAGACGCGGCGGCATCCGCTGGCGGTGTATCTGGGCGTGGTGATGTTCCTGCTCGGGTTCGTTGCCAACCGGATGAATGTCAGCGTGACGGGGCTGGAGCGGGCTTCAGGGGTGACGTACATTCCCAAGTGGAGCGAAGTGGCCGTGACGCTGGCGATCATCGCCGCCGGGTTCGCCATCTTCCGGCTTGCGGCGCGCTACCTGCCGGTCTTCGAAGAAGAGCGTCACGAGGATCAGGAGAGCGTTCCCGGAACGAGGATTCCCACCCTGCAGGGCGCCGCGGCGCAGGGGGACTAGGGGGCCGTGATGCACCGGCCCGTCCGCCTGCCGCGGTTCGGCCTGGCGGCCAAGCTGGCCGTCTGGCTGGTGGGAGGCGTGCTGCTGTGCTTCGTGCTGTTCAGCTTCGCGCACCAGAGGCTGGAGCAGCGGCACCTGGAGTCGCTGGTGTCGCTGTCGGCGCAGCGGGTGGCCGATGTCGTGCACTTCTCGGCGTGGCAGGCGATGCTGCGCAACGACCAGGAGATGCTGTACACGATGATCCGGGACATCGGCCGGGAGCCGGGGATCCGGCGGCTGCGGATCATCAATGAAGTCGGGCTGGTGCGCTACTCGACCGACACGGCGGAAATCGGCACGATGGTGGACAAACAGGCCGAGGCGTGCTACGCCTGCCATGCGCAGGCGGAGCCGCTGGCGCGGCTGCAGCGCAAAGACCGGACGCGGATCTTCCGCGCCGACGAAGGCCACCGCGTGCTGGCGGTGATCCTGCCGATCGAGAACCACCCGGACTGCAGCACGGCCGCCTGCCATGCCCATCCGCCTTCGCGGAGGATTCTCGGAGTGATCGACGCGCACCTGTCGCTGGACGCGGTGGACGAGCAGCTGGCCGAGCACCGCGCGCAGATGTACCTGTTCACGGCGGGCGCGGCGGTGATGGGCTGTCTGATGGCGATTCTCTTCGTGTGGTACTTCGTCCACCGCCCCGTGCATGATCTGGTGGCGGGCACGATGCGGCTGGCGTCGGGCGACCTGAGCCACCGCATTCAGGTGCGGTCGCGCGACGAGCTGGGCGTGCTCGCCGAGTCGTTCAACGAGATGGCGGAGGATCTGGAGAAGACGCACCGCGAGCTGACCGAGTGGGCGGACACGCTGGAGGAGCGGGTGCGCGAGAAGACGGCGGAGCTGGAAGCCGCGCAGAGGAGCCTGATCCACACCGAAAAGATGGCCTCGCTGGGGCGGCTGGCGGCGACGGTGGCGCACGAGGTGAACAACCCGCTGTTCGGGATGCTGACGTATGCGCGGCTGGTGCTGAAGGACCTGCAGAAGCCGGTTCTGGATGAAGCGGCGCGGCAGCGGATGATCGACAACCTGCGGATCATCGAGCGCGAAAGCCGCCGTTGCGGGGATCTGATGAAGAACCTGCTGGCGTTCGCCCGGCAATCGACGCCCCAGCGCGTGCACACGCAGGTGAACCAGATCGTGGAGCGCGCGGTGCGCCTGGTGATGCACCAGTACGAGCTGTCGCAGATCGCGCTGCGCACGCAGCTGGACGATTCGCTGCCCGAGATCGACTGCGACCCCGGGCAGATCCAGCAGGTGCTGATCGTGCTGCTGGTGAACGCGCAGGAAGCGCTGGGGCGCGGAGGCGAGGTGACGGTGGAGACGCGCCGCGCCGAGAGCGGCATCGAGCTGGTGGTGCGCGACAACGGGCCCGGCATCGCTCCGGAGCTGCAGCTGCAGATCTTCGAGCCGTTCTTCTCGACCAAGGACGATCCGCACCGTACGGGGCTCGGGCTGGCTGTGGCGCGGGGCATCGTGGAGCGGCACGGCGGGCGGATCCGGCTGAATTCGGCGCCGGGCAAGGGGGCGGAGTTCATCGTCGAGCTGCCGCTGGAAGCGAAGGAGCCGGACAGCGAGCCGGAGACGATGGTGAAGGGAGAGGCGTGATGGGCGAGCCAAGCATCCTCATTGTCGACGACGACATTGTCGTGCGGGATTCGCTCGGCAAGTGGTTCGAGAGCGAAGGCTTCCAGGTGTCGATCGCGCCGGGGGCAGCGGCGGCGCTGGAGATGCTGGCCAGCCGCAGGTTCGACCTGGCGCTGGTCGACATCAAGATGCCGGGGGTCGACGGCATTGAATTGCAGGCGAAGCTGCGGGAGATCGATCCGGCGATGCCGGTGATCATCATGACGGGCTTCGCCAGCGTGGAGACCGCCGTGCGGGCGCTGAAGAACGGGGCTTACGACTACATCACGAAGCCGTTCGATCCTGACGAGCTGGTGCACCTGGTGAACAAGGCGATCTCGCACAAGCGCGCCGAGCGGGAGGTGTCGAAGCTCAAGGAGAACCTCGACGAGATCTTCCCCGAGACGAAGCTGATCGGCCAGAGCCCGGCGATGAAGCGCGTGATCGAACTCGTCGAGACGGTCGCGCCCACCGACGCGACGGTGCTGATCACGGGCGAGAGCGGCACGGGCAAGGAAGTGGTGGCGCGCGCGATTCATGCGCTGAGCCCGCGGCGGTACAACCCGATGGTGGTGATCCACTGCGGGGCGCTGACGGAGTCGCTGCTGGAGAGCGAGCTGTTCGGCCACGAACGCGGCGCGTTTACGGGCGCGCAGGCGCGCAAGAAGGGCAAGTTCGAAGTGGCCGATGGCGGCACGGTGTTCCTGGACGAAATCAGCGACATCAGCCTGCGCGTGCAGACCGACCTGCTGCGCGTTCTGCAGGAAAAAGAGATCGTGCGCGTGGGGGACACGATGCCGGTGAAGGTGGATTTCCGCGCCATTGCGGCGACGAACAAGAGCCTGGAGCGGCTGGTGGAGGAGCGGGTGTTCCGCCCGGACCTGTATTACCGGCTGAATGTGTTCTCGATCAACATTCCGGCGCTGCGGGAGAGGAAGGAAGACATTCCGCTGCTGGTGGCGCATTTCCTGGACAAGTTCGCGCGGCAGATGAACCGTCCGCCGCAGCGGCTGGCGCCGGAGACGATGGAGCTGCTGATGCGGTACGACTGGCCGGGCAACGTGCGCGAGTTGGAGAACGCGATCGAGCGGGCGCTGCTGATGCGGCGGGAAGGGGATCTGAAGCCGGAGGATTTCCCGTTCCAGCTGCATCCTTCCGCGCCGGTGATCGCCACGGGGCTGAGGCTGGAGGATGTCGAGAAGGCGCACATTGAGCGGGTGCTGGCGGAAACGCGGTGGAACCTGTCGAAGACGGCGCGGATTCTCGACATCGACCGCACGACGCTGTACAACAAGATCCGCAAGTACGGCCTGCGCGAGCCCGCCAGCCGTTGACAGCGAGGCCCGCCGTGGTCGAGGCGCTGACCTTCATCCGGATGGGGCTGGCGAACTCGGACGGCGTTCCTCCAATGGAACTGCTGGACCGGCTGGCGGCCGAGGCGGCGCGGCTGCTGGGCGCTTCCTGCCACATCGAGACGGAGCCGCTCGACATCACGTTCAGCTACGACGAACTGCGGCGGCAGGCGTGGTCGACGCCCGTGCTGGCGCGGCTCGCCGGGCGCCCGCATCCGCCGGGCTCCGCCGTGGTGGGGGTGACGGGGCTGGACCTGTTCGTTCCGGTGTTCACGTTCGTGTTCGGAGAGGCGCAAGTGGCGGGCCATGCGGCCGTCATCAGCACGCACCGGCTGCGGGATGAATACTACGGGCTGCCTCCGAACCCGGCGCTCCTGCTGGAGAGGCTGATGAAAGAGCTGCTGCACGAGCTGGGCCACACGCAGGGGCTGCGGCACTGCGGGGACTGGCGCTGCGTGATGAGCAGCGCCCACACGGTGGAGCGGATCGACGTGCGGCAGGCGGCGTTCTGCCCCGACTGCGCGCGGTTTCTGCACGCGCGCGCCCGCTTCTGACCGGCGGCCGCTTTTCGGACGCCTGTGGTTGAATAAGAGCATGGCAGACACGGCAATTCTGATCGCGAACGGGGATCTCCGCCTTTCGGCGAACCAGGTGTGCTGGCCCGCACAACAGGCGGCCGAGCAGAAAGTGATGGAGGCGGTGCGCAGCCTCGGATATTCCATCGAGCGCGGCCATCCTTATGACGAAAACAAGAAGCACGGTTTCATCGACAGCCAGAAATACGGGATGGAAGTGTTCCGCAACATTCCTCCCACGGCGCCGCTGATCGTGGTGGAGGCCGTCTGGCAATACTCGCATCACATTCTGCACGGGCTGTACACGCACCAGGGGCCGATCCTGACGGTGGCCAACTGGAGCGGGCAGTGGCCGGGGCTGGTGGGCATGCTGAACCTGAACGGCTCGATGACGAAGGCCGGCATCCCGTATTCGACGCTGTGGAGCGAGAATTTCGACGACGAGTTTTTCCTCAGCGGGCTGAAGAGGTGGCTGGAGGGCGAGAAGCTGGTGCACGACACGCGGCACGTGCGGCCGCTGGCTTCGTTCCGGCTGCCGTCCGACTGCGAGGAGATGGGGGCGCGGATGGCCCGCGAGCTCTACCGGAACAAGGCCATCATGGGCGTGTTCGACGAGGGCTGCATGGGCATGTACAACGCCATCATCCCCGACGAGCTGCTGCACCGCACGGGCGTATTCAAGGAGCGGCTGTCGCAGTCGGCGCTGTACGCCGAGATGCTGACCGTGAGCGACGAGGAAGCGCTTGCCGTGCGGCGCTGGCTGGACGCGAAGGGCATGAAGTTCGTCACCGGGCCGAATCCGGAGACCGATCTCACCGACGATCAGATTCTGCAACAGTGCAAGATGTACATCGCCGCGCTGCGCATTGCGGATGATTTCGGCTGCGACACGATCGGCATCCAGTACCAGCAGGGGCTGAAAGATCTGGCGCCGGCGTCGGATCTGGTGGAAGGGCTGCTGAACAACGTGGACCGTCCGCCGGTGCAGGCGCGCGGCAACGGGCGCATTCTGTACGAGGGCAAGGCTCTGCCGCATTTCAACGAAGTGGACGAGTGCGCCGGGCTCGACGCGCTGATCACGAACCGCATCTGGACGGCGCTCGGCTACGATCCCGAGACCACGCTGCACGATGTCCGCTATGGCGAGGAATACAACGGCGAATATGTGTGGGTGTTCCTGATCTCGGGCGCGGCGCCGCCGCAGCATTTCATCGGCGGATACGCGGGCGCTTCCAGCGAGCGGCAGCCGCCCATGTATTTCCGCCTCGGCGGCGGCACGCTGAAGGGAATTTCCAAGCCCGGCGAAATCGTCTGGAGCCGCATTTTCGTCGACGCAGGCGTGCTGCGCGCCGATCTGGGCCGGGCCAAGGTCGTCGAGCTGCCTCGCGAAGAGACCGAACGGCGCTGGCGGATCACCACGCCGCAATGGCCCATCATGCACGCCGTGCTGTACGGCATCACGCGCGACCAGATGATGGCGCGGCACAAGGCGAACCACATTCAGGTGGCCTACGCGCCCGACGCTGCGGCGGCGAACCGCGCGCTGGCGGTGAAAGCCGCCATGCTGCGCGAAATGGGCGTCGACGTCTCGATCTGCGGCACGCGGCACGGACTGGAATAAGACTGCCGGGGCGGGATCCGGCGGGCAAAGAAGGGGCGGAGGCCGCAGGCGGGCGCCCCGCGAGGGGGATTTCTGCGGCCTCCGCCCGTGTTGCGTCCCCGAGTCCGGCGCGCGGCGCGGCGGGAAATTCAGCGCGGGACCAGGTCCCCAAAAAGGGGAATTGTGTTCCTGTCCCCTTTTCTGGCGGCTAGAATGGGCGGAGAGCGAGGAGGTCGGGAATGATTGAGACGGGGCTTCACGGAAAAGTGGTTGTCGTGACCGGTGCGGCCGCCGGAATCGGTCATGCCACCGCGATCCGGTTTTCTCTGGAAGGCTGCCATGTAGCGGCGTGGGACGTCGCCCGCTGCGAGCACTGCCCGCCTGACTGGTTCGGGCTGCAGGTGGATGTCAGCGACCCGGCTGCCGTCGATCAGGCGGCGCAGGCTGTTGTGGAGAAATTCGGGCGCATCGACGTGCTGGTGAACAACGCGGGCATTCTGCGGGACGGGCAGCTGGTGAAATTCCGCGACGGCGCAGTGACGGGCCGCATGACGGACGAGGATTTCAACCGGGTGATCGACGTCAACCTGAAGGGCGTCTTTCACTGCACGCGGGCCGTGGTTCCGCACATGATCCGGCAGGGCGGGGGCGTGATCCTGAACGCCTCGTCGGTGGTGGCGCTGTACGGAAATTTCGGGCAAACGAATTACATTGCCTCAAAAGCCGGGGTGATCGGAATGACGAAAGTGTGGGCGCGGGAGCTGGGCCGGTACAATATCCGCGTCAACGCCGTCGCGCCAGGGCTGGTGGAAACGGACATTCTGAAAAACATGCCGGAAAAGGTTCTCGAGGAGATGAAGCGGCGCACGCCTCTGGGGAGGCTGGGCAAGCCGGAAGAGATCGCGGAGGCCTACGTCTGGCTGGCCTCGAGCGCCGCCGCGTTCATCACGGGCGCGGTGCTGTCCGTGGACGGCGGAATTGTGACGGGTACATAAGGGTCGTGCAGAGATGAAAAAGATTTACATTGCCGCTTATCACCAATCGAAATTCGGGAAGCTGATGGGCATGACCGTGCCGGAGATTCTCCGGGCTGCGGTGGACGGCGCCTGTGCGGAAATCGGGGTTTCTGCTGCGGCTCTTGACGTTGCTTCCGTAGGCGCAGCCTGCAACCAGACGCTGAACCAGCAGGGGCTGCTGGCCGGACTGCTGGCGGAGACGCCCGGGCTTGCCGGCAAGATGATCGAGGGCGTGGAAAACGCCTGCGCCTCGGGAGGGCAGGCCGTCCTGAGCGTGGCGCAGAAGCTGCAGCTCGGGCTGGGAGAGACCGGCATCGCCGTGGGATACGAGAAAATGCGCGGTCCGGACGGAAAGGTGGACGGCAAGCGCATCGGAGAGGTTCTCGGGTATTATTCGCATCCGGATGAACGGCCGGGGAAGGTGTTCGTTTTTCCGCATATTTTTGCGGAAATCATGCAGCAATACATGGCCGAATACGGCGTTTCCGAGCAGCAGCTGGCGCAGATCGCCGTGGAGGAATACGCGTGCGCGCAGCATAACCCTTACGCGCAGATGCGCGGCGTGGAGCTGACGTTCGAGCAGGCCATGAAGATCGAGGGCGTCAACCGCTACGTCATCGAGGGGCTGCCGCTGAAGACGTACGACTGTTCGCAGATCACGGACGGCTACGCGGCGCTGATCCTGGCCACGGAGGAAGGGCTTGAGAGGCTGGGAGTGAAGCGCGCGGACGCTGTCGAGCTTGCCGGTTACGGGCAGGCGACCGATCCGCTGGGCCGCGCCGGGCGCGACGTGCTGCGGCCGGCGGGGGCGATGAAAGCCATGCAGAGCGCCTACGCCATGGCGGGAGCGCGTCCGGAAGACGTCAACATCGCCGAGATTCACGACTGCTTCACGGTGATGGCGGCGCTGGGAACGGAAGTGATCGGAATGGCGCCGCCGGGGCGGGGGGCGCAGTTCTGGGCGGACGGAGAGGCGCGTGTCAACGCCCGTTGCGCCATCAACTCTTCCGGCGGCCTGATCGCCAAAGGCCACCCCGTGGGCGCTACCGGGGTGGCCATGATCGGCTGGTGTTTCTGGCAGCTCACAGGCAGGGCTCCTGCGCCGCTGCAGGTGCGCGAGCCGCGGCTGGCGGCGACGTTCAACATCGGCGGTCCCGTGTGCGCGAGCGTGTGCACGGTGCTGCGGCGGGCGGAGTAACCGGCGGCGGCTGCGCGCTAGACTCGGTGTCATGAGGGTTTTTGTCACCGGAGCGACCGGCTACATCGGTTCGGCCATCTGCGATGCCCTGCGCGCGGCGGGCCATGAGGCTCTTGGCCTGGCGCGGTCGGATGATAAGGCTGCGGCGCTCTCCGCGCGCGGCGATCAACCGTTGCGGGGCAGTCTCGAGGATCCGGAGAGCCTGCGGCAGGGCTGCCGGCAGGCTGATGCCGTGATCCACACGGCCATGGCGTTCACGCCGGACGCGGGGGCCGTGGACCGCAGCGCCGTGGAAGCGATGCTGGGGGCTCTGGAGGGTTCCGGCAAGCCGTTCATCTATACGAGCGGCGTCTGGGTGTACGGGGACACGGGGGACCGGATGCTGGGCGAGGTGGCGCCGCTGAATCCGCCGCCGCTGGTGGCCTGGCGGCCTGCAGTGGAGGAACTGGTGCTGGAGGCCAACGAACGGGGCGTCCGCACGATGGTGTTCCGGCCGGGCATGGTTTTCGGCCGGAAGGGCGGTTTTCTGAAAGGGTTTTTCGAGGACGCGCGCGCACTGGGCGTGGTCCGGGTGATTGGGAACGGTAAGAACTACTGGTCCTGCGTGCACGCCGACGACCTGGCGGATCTCTATGTGAGGGCCGTGCTGAAGCCGGCCGGCGGCCAGCTTTTCGTGACCTGCGGAGGCATGCCGCAGCAGGTGAACCGCATCGCCGAGGCCGTGGCCGAGGCCTGCGGCGTGCCCGGCAGGGTGGAGCATATTCCCCTCGAGCAGGCGCGCGAAGAACTCGGCCCGATTGCCGACTGCCTGGCCATGACGTGCAAGGCGGGCTCGACGAAGCCGGCGCGGTTTTTCGGCTGGACCGTGCGGCGTCCGTCGATCTTCGACGAAATCGCTTCGGGGTCGTATCTGTAGAGGCGCTCTTTCCCGGGCGTCCTGCTGAACCGGACAGTGGGAGCCGTGTTCCTGGGGGACGGACGATCCGGCTTGTCCGGGATCGCCGGCCCTGGCTGAGCCGGGCGGGGGGCTGGGCGTTCCGGCGGCACAGGCGGGCAGGGTTGGGAGGCAGCCCTCGCGCAAGCGCGAGGGGAAATCCGTTGGGGTGGCGCCGGGGGCAGGGTTGGGATGCAGCCCTCGGCCAAGGCCGAGGGGAAATCCGGTGGGGTGGCGCCGGGGGCAGGGTTGGGATGCAGGCCTCGGCCAAGGCCGAGGGGAAATCCGTTGGGGTGGCGCCGGGGGCAGGGTTGGGATGCAGCCCTCGCGCAAGCGCGAGGGGAAACCCGTTGGGGAGGGCGGCGAGGGCATCTGCAGGAGGGGAGTTTCAGCAGCGGAACCGGAGGAAGAACAAACTGTTACGGAATTGTGCTTCCTTTTGTGAGAGAAATTTTACCGGCCCGGCACTATACTTGCGCACCTGCATGTGACAATCCATTTTTGCCAGCCCTTCGCCTGGGGCGGGCGCCTGGAATGCCGCCGTGCGATGCAGGAAGGAGCCGCGATGACGGGTCTATACTGGGACGAGGATGATCAGCAGGAGGGTCTCTTGACCCGCAGATCCCCGGAGCACTGCCTTTCGGAGCAGGAGGTGGAAGACTTTCTGTTCCAGAGGCTTTCCGGCGTCAGCCGCGAGGCTGTCGAGGAGCACCTGCTCTTCTGTGAAGACTGCCGGAAACGGGTGGAGGAAGAGGAGAGCTTCATCGAAGCCATGCGTGGGGCCGCTACCCGCGCCGAGATGGAACCGCATGCAGCGGATGAAGCCCCTGAGGAACGGCCGCAGGACGCGGGCCGCCGGTTTTCGCCGCCCCGCTGGGCGATCGCTGCGTCGGTGGCGCTGCTGGCCGTGGGCGGCAGCCTCGCCGTGAGGCAGTTCCGGGGGAGCGAAGCCGTTGAGGTGAAACTGGTTGCGGTCCGGGCGGCTGATCCCTCCGGTGCGAATCTGCCGCCGGAGAGGCGGAGCCTTTCCATCGATGCGGACGTCCGGGGACTGCCGCCGCTGGAGTCTTTCCGCTGGGCGGTTGTCGATACGACGGGCAAAATCATGGCTGAAGGCGTGGCCGGGCGCGAGGGGAACGGGGTTCGCTTCGTTCTGCAAAAGGGGTTGTCTTCCGGCCGTTACTGGGTGCGGATCCAGGATCCGGACACCGGGCTGCTGCTGAGGGAGTTCGCGCTGCAGGTCGGTTCGGGGCGCTGAGCGGAGCGCGGCCGGGCGGGTGTCAGAACACGCGCCGTTTCAGGCGGGCGATGTTGAACTTCGCGGTGTCGGCCACGGCCATCACGGTCATGACGCCGGCCTGGACGGGATCGCTGACCACAAGATCCGCCGCATCGGGGACGCTGCCGGCCATGTTGAGGCTGACGACGAGCAGCCCCTGCGCGCGGACCTCGCGCACCGCCTTCTCAATCTCGCCCCCCATGAGCGAACCGGCCAGAACGAGCGCGCGGGCGCGCGGCAGCCGCGCGACGGCGCGGACGGCGGCAGCAAGCGCCTGTTCGCCCACGAGCGGAATGGTGTCGACGCTGATGTGTTCTCCTCGGATGTTGTGTCGGTCCGCCTCGCTGATGGCGCCGATGGCCACCTGGCCCACCTGGGCGCCGCCGCCCATGATGATGATCCGTTTGCCGTAGATCTTCTGCAGGCTGGGCTCCTGCGTCACGCTCTGCACGGCAGGGACGGCGGCGAGTTCGTCGAGCAGCGCTTTCGGCTGCGGGACCATGTCGAGCTCGAAATACAGCCGCGAGAGTCCCGCCAGCGGGCTGCCAAGGATCTCGATGCTGGCGATGTTGGCCCTGTGGCGCGCGATCACGCCGGTCAGCTCGTGCAGGACGCCGGGCTCGTCCTTTGCTTCGATGACGACTCCGATCCGCTCCGGTTTCATCGCTGTTCAGATCACTTCGTAGTGGCGCAGGATCTGCTCCCACAGACCCTGGGCGTCGAGGATCAGCTCCGTGGCTTCCCGGACGGCGCCCGAGCCGCCGGACGCCGAGGTCACGTAGTGCGCCACCGCCTTGACCTCAGGCGCCGCGTTGGCGACAGCCACAGCGAGTCCGACGCGCTTCATCAGGATGGCGTCGGTGAGGTCGTCGCCGATGTAAGCGATCTGCTCGGGCTGGAGGCCGGAATCGGCGAGGATTTCCTGAAAGATGGGGAGCTTTTCCGTGCTGCCCATGTAGCAGTAGGCCATGTGGCTGGACCGCGCCCGCTCGCGGGTGGATTCGGCATCGCGCCCGCTGATCAGCCCGGTTTTGATTCCCGCACGGTGGAGCCATTGCAGGGCGATGCCGTCCTGGGAGTCGAACATCTTTACCTCGAACAGACCGCCCTGCGGATGAGGGACATGGAAGTATTTGCCGTCGGTCAAAACGCCGTCGACGTCCATCAGGATCAGGCGGATGCGCGAAGCGCGCTGGCGGATGTCCTGGTTCACTTGCGGTGGCATGAGTTGGTCCGGGTCCCGCTTCGGCCGGGGCCGATCTCTCCGGCGGCCCGGGTTCCCCGACGGCGTGGGCCTACAATGGGATCGGGTGCTCGTCGAGAGAGTTCGAGGGACTATTCTCCGTTATAGCATGGCCCCAGAAGGCGCCCGGCTCGGGGTGGCGGTGTCGGGCGGAGCGGACTCGGTGGCGCTGCTCGACGTGCTGCAGAGGCTGGGCTACAGCCTGCATATTCTTCATGTCAATCATCAGTTGCGGGGCGCCGAGTCGGAGGGGGACGAGCAGTTCGTGCGGGAGCTCGGCGGACAGCTTGGCTTTCCTGTGGAGGTGCTGCGGGCGGATCCGCCGGGCGGGTCGGAGAATCTGGAGCAGGCGCTGCGGCGGATCCGGTATTCGTTCTTCGAGCAGGCGCGCCGGGAGCTGCGGCTCGAGCGGGTGGCCACGGGGCATACGCGGTCCGATCAGGCAGAAACCGTGCTGCTGCGCCTCGCGCGGGGCGCCGGGGCTCAGGGGCTGCGCGGCATCCATCCCGTGACGCGGCAGGGCATCATCCGCCCGCTTCTGGAAGTCAGCCGCGCGGAGATCCGGCTCTACCTGCGGCAACGCGGGCTCGCCTGGCGCGAGGACTCGTCCAACGCCGACAACCGGCTGGAGCGGAACCGGATCCGGAGCGGGATTCTGCCGCTGCTGGCCGAACTGCTCAACCCGCGGCTGGAAGAAGCCCTCGCCCGGACGGCGGCGCTGGCGTGGGAGGAGGAAGAGGACTGGCAGCGGCGGGCGGCGGAGGCGATCAAGGGGCTTGGCCGGCTGGAATGGCCGCTGACGGTTGAAACGGGATGGCTCCGGGGGCTGGGGCCGGCGCTGGGACGCCGCGTGGTGCGGCGGCTGCTGGCGGAAGCGGCGGGAAGCGGGCGGCGGCTGACGTTCGAGCACGCCGATTCGGTCTGGCGCCTGGCGACTGGAGAGCAGGGCAGCGGCCGGGTGCGGGCGCCGGGGGTGGAAGTCTGGCGGTCGCTGGGCTGGGTGCGGTTCGGCAGACCGGGGGAGGGCGCCGGAACGGAGGCAGAGCGGGTGGTGCTGGAAGCGGAGGGCAGGGCGGAGCTCGGGAGCTGGGTGATCGAGGCCGGACGCACGCCTCCGGATTCATCGGCCTGTTATGCTGAAGTCAGCGAGCTGGACGGCGCGGCCGTCTCCTTCCCGTTGACGCTGCGTTTCCGCAGTCCGGGCGACCGGTTTCAGCCTGCCGGCCGCGAAGCGCCGGTCAAGGTGAAGGAATTGCTGCAAAAAGCGGGCGTCCCCTCATGGGAACGGGCCGAATGGCCGATGGTGGAATCGGGCGGGCGAATCGCCTGGTGCCGCGGCTTCGGCGCGGCGCAGTGGGCGCGTCCGCGGCCGGACTCGGGCCAGAGGATCTGGGTCGCCGCAGCCCGAAAGGGTTTTGCGAAGTAAACACCGGTCTCCGAAATGGTTAGATGCGGTCTCGATGAATCGGAAACGCTTTCGGAGGCGTCTGAACTGGTGTAGAGTGCTAAGAAAGGCGCCGGGGTCGGTTGTTCTCGGAGGTCCGGCGCTGGAGCAGGGATGAACTCAAACGTCAAAACCGCCATTTTCTGGGTCGTACTGGTCTGCATTGCCGTGCTGCTGTGGACCGTGGTGAAGACCAACACAGGCCGGCAGGTCAGCGAGCTGTCGTTCACCGATTTCATCAAGCAGGTGGAAGCCGGGCGCGTGGTGGAGGTGACCATCGCGGGCACCGAGGTTTCGGGCAAGCTGCAGGGCAACGCGGAAATCCGCACCGTGATTCCGCCGGGCTACGACAAGGTTTACGATCTGCTGACCGAGAAAAACGTCGTGACCCGCATCAAGGAGCCGAGCACGGGCAACTGGGTGACGATCCTCGTCAACGCCGTGCCTTTCGTGCTGCTGCTGGCGTTCTGGATTTTCATGATGAGGCAGATGCAGAGCGGCGGCAACAAGGCGCTGTCGTTCGGCAAGAGCCGCGCGCGGATGCACAGCTCGCAGCAGAAGAAGGTGACGTTCAAGGACGTCGCCGGGGTGGAGGAGGCGAAGGAGGAACTGCAGGAGATCATCGAGTTTCTCCGCGAACCGCAGAAGTTCCAGAAGCTTGGCGGCCGGATTCCGAAAGGCGTGCTGCTGATCGGCCCGCCGGGCACGGGCAAGACGCTGCTGGCGCGAGCCATCGCCGGCGAGGCGAACGTGCCGTTCTTCTCCATTTCGGGCTCCGACTTCGTCGAAATGTTCGTCGGCGTCGGCGCCAGCCGCGTGCGGGACCTGTTCGAGCAGGGCAAGAAGAACGCCCCGTGCATCATCTTTATCGACGAGATCGACGCCGTGGGCCGGCACCGCGGCGCAGGTCTGGGCGGCGGGCACGACGAGCGCGAGCAGACGCTGAACCAGCTGCTGGTGGAGATGGACGGCTTCGAGTCCAACGAAGGCGTCATCCTTGTGGCCGCCACGAACCGGCCTGACGTGCTCGATCCGGCGCTTCTGCGGCCTGGCCGATTCGACCGCCGCGTCGTCGTCAGCCTGCCGGACGTGAAGGGGCGCGAGCAGATTCTGAAGGTGCATACGCGCAAGACGCCGCTGGCCGACGACGTGGATCTGTCGATCATCGCCCGCGGCACGCCCGGCTTCGCGGGCGCGGACCTGGCCAACCTGGTGAACGAGGCGGCGCTGCTGGCCGCCCGCCAGAACCGCAAGGTGGTCACCATGGTGGACTTCGAGCTGGCGAAGGACAAGGTGCTGATGGGCGCCGAGCGCCGCTCGATGATGCTGACCGAGGAAGACCGCAAGGTGACGGCCTATCACGAAGCGGGCCACGCGCTGGTGGCGGCGCTGCTGCCGGACGCCGATCCGCTCCACAAGGTGACCATCATCCCGCGCGGACGCGCGCTGGGCGTCACCATGCAGCTGCCGACCGGGGACGTGCTGAACCGCACGAAGGCGCAGCTGGAAGCCCGGCTGACCGTCGCCATGGCCGGCCGGATCGGCGAGATGCGCTACACAAACCAGCTTTCCACGGGCGCGCGCAACGACATCGAGCAGGCCACGGAACTGGCCCGCGCCATGGTGTGCGACTACGGCATGAGCGACCTCGGGCCGCTCAGCTTCGGACGCAAGGAAGAACAGATTTTCCTGGGACGCGAGATCGCTCAGCACCGCGATTACAGCGAGGCCACGGCGATCCGCATCGACGAGGAGATCCGGCGGCTGGTGGACAACGCGCACCGGAGGGCGGAAGCGCTGATCGAGGAATACAGCTGGGCGCTCGAAGAGATCGTGCGCACGCTGCTCGAACGCGAGTCGATCGATGGCGCGGAAGTGAAGGCGATCCTCGAGCGGGGTCCTGCCCGGGCCAAGGCCGAGTCCCCCGCCGCACAGACCGAGCCGGCTGCTGTTTCGGCCTCTGAAGAGACGCAGGAAGTGCTGCGGCCTGAAGCCCGCGGCATTGCGCCGGGCCTCATCGACGGAGAGCATCCGCAGCCTGCGTGATTCCGCGTTTCCAGCTGTACCTGTTCGACGTCGACGGGACGCTTGTCGACTCGGCCGACGACATCTGCGGCGCCGTGCGCGAGGCGCTGGCCGAAGCGGGCGTAGACCAGCTTTCCGACGCCTACCTCCGCAGCTTCATCGGCCACCACCTTTTTGACCTGTTCCGCGAGGTCCTGCCGGACAGCACGCAGGAGGACCGCGAGCGGCTGCTGGCCCGCTACCGATCCATCTATCTCGCCCGGCGCCATGCCGCGACGCGCGTGTATCCGGGCGTGGAGGAGATGCTGGCGGGTCTCGGCGGGCTCAAGTCGACGGCCACGACGAAGAGCAGCGAGACTGCGCGGCAGGTGCTCGAACTGTTCGGACTGGCGCGCCACTTCGATCACATTCAGGGCACGGACGGCTTTCCCTCCAAGCCCGCGCCCGACGTCGTTCTGAAGTCTCTCGAACGTCTGGGCGTGCGCCCGGAGGACTGCCTGCTGGTGGGCGACGCCGCCCCGGACATGGAGGCCGGCCGCCGCGCCGGCGTCCGCACCTGCGCGGTCACCTGGGGCTACGGCGACCTGGAAGCCATGCGCAGCCATCAGCCCGACTTCTGGATCGACTCCCCGGCCGAACTGCTATCATAGCGGGCGGTATACGCCGCCATGCAGATGACACGCAGAACGCTTCTATCCTCGTTCGCGGCCGCGCCGTTCGCCGCCGCCGCGCCCGCGCCGGGACGCTTCAAGGTTTCCCTGGCCCAGTGGTCCATCCACCGGCTGATCCAGCAGGGCAAGGCCACGAATCTCGATTTTCCGCGCATCGCCCGCGAGAATGACTGCGAGGGCCTGGAATTCGTCAACACGCTGTGGGCATCGCCGACGGCGGGCTACATCGCGCGGCTGAAAAAGCGCATGGCCGAGACGAACACGAAAGCCGTGCTGATCATGGTGGACGACGAGGGCCAGCTCGGCCATTCCGACCCGGCGGTCCGCCGCAAGGCGGTGAAGAACCACAACAAGTGGGTCGACATCGCCGCCGAACTCGGCTGCCACTCGATCCGCACCAACATGCACTCCGACGTCACGCCGAAAACCCCGGCGGAAAACGAGACGGTGCTGGGCTATTGCGCCGACAGTTTCCGCGCGCTCTGCGAATATGCGAAGCAGGCCGGCATCTCGGTTCTGATTGAAAATCACTGGGGTCTTTCTTCCGACCCGGACGCCGTGGCCGCCCTGATGAAAAAGGTGAATCTTCCGAATTTCGGCACGCTGCCCGATTTCGGGAATTTCCCGCCGGAAATCGACAAGTACGAGGCTGTGGCGAAGCTGGCTCCGTATGCGAAGGGCATGAGCTTCAAGTGCTACTTCGAGGGGCCGGACGGCGGCGAGGACAAGTACGACTTCCAGCGCATGATGAAAGTGGTGGAAGACTCGAAATACTCCGGCTATATCGGAATTGAATACGAGGGCCGGAAACTGTCCGAGCTGGAAGGCATCGCGCGGGCGCGGAAATACCTGAAGGATTACGGCATCTGAGCGGCTGCGCGGCAGCGGGCCTACTCGCTGACGGCGCCGAATTCGTCGCTGCGGAGGCGGATGCGGAGCCGTGTTCCCGAAGGCGCGTCGGCGGCCTCGCGCACGATGCGGCCGTCGGCGCGCTTCACGATGGCGTAGCCGCGCTCGAGCACGCTGAGCGGGCTGAGCGCCTCGAGCCGCGCGCGGGCCAGGCGTTCCTTCTGACGCGCCTGCTCGAGCCTGCGCTGGATGGATTCGGGGAGCCGGGTGACGAGGAGCTCCAGCTCGAGCCGGTGATCGTGCAGCAGGGCGCGCATGCGGTCGGCGGCGCGGCGGTCCAGCTGATCGAGCAGTCTTCTGGAGGCGGCGAGGCGGGCGCGCGGATCGCCCTGCCGGAGCTTCTGGTCGAGGTCGTCGAGTTCCTGCCACAGCAGCGCCACGCGCCTCCTTGCCAGAGTGGCGGCGCGATCCACGCCCCGTTCCTGGAGGCGGCTCCGCGCCCGGCTGGTATGCAGCTGCACGGCGCGCCAGATGCGGCGGAGCGTTTCGGCGAGCTGGGCGAGGAGATCGGCGCGGTTCTTCACCACGAGTTCCGCCGCCGCTGACGGGGTGGGCGCGCGGAGGTCGGCCACGAAGTCGGCGATCGTGAAATCCGTTTCGTGGCCCACGGCGGAGATGACCGGGACGCTGCACCCGGCGATGGCGCGGGCCACGGCTTCCTCGTTGAACGCCCACAGATCCTCGAGCGAGCCGCCACCACGGCCGACAATCACGACATCAGCCCAGGGATGCGTGGAGAAGTAGCGCAGCCCTTCGACGATCCCTTCCACCGCGCCCTCGCCCTGCACCACCGTCGGATACAGCCGGATATGCAGCCCCGGAAAGCGGCGTCCGAGGATGTTCAGCATGTCCTGAATGACGGCGCCCTGCGGCGAGGTGACGATGCCGATCCGCCGGGGATAGGGCGGGAGCGGACGCTTGCGCGCGGGGTCGAACAGCCCCTCGGCGGCGAGCTTCTGCTTGAGCTGCTCGAACGCCACCTGCAGAGCACCGGCGCCCTGCGGCTCGAGCGAGGTGACGATCAGCTGGTACTCGCCGCGCTCCTGCCTGACCTCCACCGCGCCCCGCGCCACGACAGCCATGCCGTCCCCGGGCGTGAACTTCAGGTAGCGCAGCACCTGACGGAACAGGACGCAGCGGATCTGTGCGCCGTTGTCCTTCAGCGTGAAGTAGGCGTGCCCCGAGGTCCACACCTTGTAGCCCGAGATCTCGCCCATCACCCGCACGTCGTCGAACTGCGCTGACAGCACGCGGTGGATCGCCGCCGTCAGGCTGGTCACCGTGTAGATTTTCGGCTCGAGTCCGAACAGCTCCTGTTGCGCCATCCGTGTTCCCAGACTCTCATATCGCGCGCGGCGTTGCCCGGGCGCGCGTGCATCCTGTATGATTCTGTCAAGCCGAAACAGGAGGTGCGTGTCTGAAACGACGATCGTTCCTCGCCGGAACCCTGGCGGCCGCATCGGCGTGCGGGCGCAGGCCCGCCCCCGCCGCGGGCTACCGGTTTCTGACGCAGGCGGAAGTGCGCACTCTGGAAGCGTGGATCGACACGCTGATTCCGCCCGATGAAGATCCCGGCGCGCGGGAGGCAGGCGTGGCGCGCTATATCGATCTGCAGCTGACGCGCTGGTTCCGGCGTTATCAGAGCGACTACCGCGAGGCTCTGGCGCAGATCGAACGCTGGGCCATGGCGCGGAGCGGCCGGGGGTTCGCGGAGATGCCGCCGGAGGCGCGCGAAGAGATGCTGCTGCTGATGGAGCAGGGGCAGGCGGACCGCGGGCACTTTCCCGACGGCGGCAGGGCTGCCTTCGAGCTTGTGCTGGCGCATGCGATGCAGGGTTTTTACGGGAATCCGCGCCACGGCGGCAACCGCGGCTACGCTTCCTGGAAGATGATCGGCGTGCCGCCCATGCCCGTCCGCGGGCGCGAGCACTACGAAGCGGCGAAGACGTTTCCGGAGAAAGGCTGATGCCGCTGCCGAAAGTGGATGCCGTCGTGATCGGAGCGGGCGCCGCAGGTCCGATTGTCGCGAAGGAGCTCGCCTTCGCCGGCTGGCGCGTCGTGCTGCTTGAAAAAGGGCGCTGGAACACGCCCGCCGACTGCCGCAAGGACGACCTGCGGAATCAGCGGAACGCCACGCTCGGCTATCCGTTCGGCCCGGAGGAAGAAGGCAACCCGCGGGTCATCGTGGATCTCAACGGGCGCGAGCGGGTCGTCCGGCCGTCCGAGCCCGGCTACAACAACAACGCCTTCTGCGTCGGGGGCGGCACGCTGTCCTACGGCGCCATGGCGTGGCGGTTCCACCCGAACGATTTCCGGATGCGCAGCACATATGCTGCGAAAATTCCGCGGGCATTCGAGAATTCGACGCTCGAAGACTGGCCGATTTCCTACGACGATCTGGAGCCGTATTACGAAAAAGCGGAATGGGAAATCGGCGTTTCGGGAGATGTTTCCGGCGATCCTTTCAAGGGTCCGCGCCGGCGCCCGCTGCCCATGCCGCCGCTGCCGCCGACGCGGGAGCACGAGATTCTGGAAAAAGGCGCGCGCAGGCTCGGGCTGCATCCGTTTTCCATCCCGATGCTGCGGAATTCCGTGCCTTACAACGGCCGCCCCGCCTGCATGCGCTGCCGCTGGTGCGTGGGCTTCGCCTGCGAAGTGGATGCGAAAAACGGCACGCAGAATACGGTGATTCCCGCGGCCATGGCCACCGGCAATCTCGAGCTGCGCACGGAATGCTCGGCGCGGGAGATCCTGCTCGACGGGAAAGGCAACGCCACGGGGGTCGCTTACTTCGACTGGGACGGACGGCTGTGGGAGCAGCCCGCCCGGTACGTGGTGGTCTCCTGCGGGGCCATCGAAAGCGCCCGGCTGCTGCTGAATTCGCGGTCGAGGCTGTATCCGCAGGGCCTGGGCAACCGCTTCGACTGGGTGGGGCGGAATCTGCAGGGGCACACCTACACGGGCGCCAACGGGCTGTTCGACGAGATTGTCTACGACGATCTCGGACCCGGGGCCAGCATCGCCATCTGCGATTACGTCCACGGCAATCCGGGGCTGGCCGGCGGGGCGATGCTCGCCAATGAATTCATCCGCCTGCCCTATCAGTTTGTTTCCGGCATCCGGGATCCGGACGTGCCGCGCTGGGGGCGCGCGCACAAGGACTTTGTGCGCCGCGCCTACCGGCGCATCATCCCGGTGCAGGGGCCCACGCAGGAGATTCCGGTCTTCGATTCGCGCGTGACTCTGGACCCGCGCGTGCGGGACAAATTCGGCATCCCGGTGGCGCGCATTTCCGGATACCGGCATCCGCACACGATCGAGATCAGCGAGTTCATGGCGGAGCGGGCCGCGGAGTGGCTGCGCGCTTCAGGGGCGGTGAAAGTGTGGCTGCGCCGCGCCGGACGCGGCGTCAGCGCCGGCCAGCACCAGGCGGGCACCTGCCGCATGGGAAACGATCCGAAGACGTCCGTCGTGGATGCGTGGTGCCGCGTGCATGACACGGACAACGTGTATGTGGTGGACTCGAGCGTCCACGTCACCAACGGGGCCTACAATCCCGTCCTCACGATCATGGCCATCGCCTACCGGGCGGGAGAGCGCCTGGCCCGGGAAGGGAGGCGCGCATGAAGGCGGCCGCAGCAGCTCTGGCCGCCGGTCTCGCCCTGCTGCTGATGATTCCCGCGGCGAGCTTCTTCTATGAAGCCGGCGGCCCGGAGGCCTGCGCACGGTGCCACGAGATGGGCGCGCCGGTGGGCGAATGGCGCCACTCCACGCACCGCGGCGTGGCGTGCAGCGCCTGTCATGGCGACGCCCTGACGGCCGATCCGCGGTTCCATCTGACCAACGCGCGCCGCGTCGTCGCGCACTGGCGCGGGGAAGCCGGCGCGCGCGGGCAGCTCGGACCGTCCGAAATCCGCGCCATGCTGCCGCGCTGCCAGAAGTGCCACCAGCAGGAGTTCGCCTCCTGGTCGAGCGGGCCGCACGCCATCGCTTATCGCAGCATTTTTCTCGACGAGAAACACAATTCGTCCAGACATCTGATGGACGATTGCCTCCGCTGCCATGGCATGCACTTCGACGGCGGCATCCGGGATCTGGTGGAGCCGCTGTCGACGAAAGGCCCGTGGCGGCTGCGCCGCGCCGAACTGATGGAGGCGCCCGCCATTCCCTGCATGGCCTGCCATTCCATCCACCGCCGCGGCGCCCGGCATGAAGAACGGCGCCTGGAGGCCAAGGTCATTGGCCCGCGGCAGGAGAAGTTCCGGCCGTCGCTCGCGTTTTTCGACCGCCGCTCCATGGCGCCAGTCGAGGTTGCGCTGCTGCCCCTGCCCGCCATGCGGGAGGGAGGGCGTCCGGTGAAAATGAGCCCGGACCCGCGCCAGGCGCTCTGTTATCAGTGCCACGCGCCGCTGAGCACGCGCGAAGTATTCTCCGGCGATGACCGCACGCCCGCCGGGGTCCACGAAGGCATCTCCTGCCTCGCCTGCCACGACAGGCACCGCCAGACCACGCGGGCATCCTGCGCGAACTGCCATCCGCGCCTGTCCAATTGCGGCCTGGACGTGGAGAAGATGGACACGACGTTCGCCAATAAAAATTCGCGGCACAACATTCACACGGTCAAGTGCGCCGACTGCCACCCGAAAGGCATTCCTGCCCGCCGCCCCCGCATGGCGGAAAACCTGGATTGAACGTGGCGACGCCGCTCTGATTTCCGGAGCGCCCGATGCCGGGTGTTCCTGTGCCGCGCCGCTGTGGAAGAGGTAGCAGCGGGCGGTCGACTCCCGGGGCGCTGGCGCGGAGGCAAGGGCTGAGGCGGCCGGGCGCCGGCGCTGTCAGCCCGCGAGCGCCTGTTCGATGTCGGCGGTAATGTCGTCGATGGCTTCGATGCCGACGCTGAAGCGCACGAGGTTCTCGCGCAGACCCATGGCCGCCTTCTGCTCTGGCGGCACGTCGCGGTGGGAGGCGATCCAGGGATAGAGCACCATGGTGTGCACGTCGCCGAGCGAGGTGGCCTTGACGCACAGCTTCAGGCGGTCGAGGAAGGCGAAGACCTGCTCGCGGCGGGCGCCGCGGATTTCGAAGCTGACCATGCCGCCGCGCAGGCCTTCCGGCAGCAGGCGCCCGATGACCGCTGCGTCCGGATGCTGCGGATCGTCGGGATAGAAGACACGCTCAACGCGCGGATGCTGGCGCAGCCACCGCGCAAGGGCCGCGGCGTTCTGGCACTGCCGCTCCATGCGCAGCGGAAATGTCTTGATGCCGCGCATGGTGAGATAGGCCTCCATGGGGCCCATCACAGGGCCGGCCACGCGCGAGAAGCGGCGCACGGTTTCGAAGTGGGCTTCGTCGCTGATGACGAGGCCGCCCAGGGTGTCGCCGTGGCCGCCCAGATATTTCGTGGAACTGTGGACGACGAGATGCGCGCCGAGATCCATCGGGCGAACAAGCAGCGGCGTGGCGAAGGTGTTGTCGACGATCAGCGCCGTGTTGCGGGCGCGGCACAGGCGGGCGAGCGATTCGAGATCGGGCACGCGGAGCAAGGGGTTGGAGATGGTTTCCACGAGCAGCGCGCCCGCGCCGAATTCATCAAGGGCCGCTTCGACGGCGGCGGGATCGTTGGCGTCGACGAGCCGCGTTTCGAACCCGAACGGCCCGAGCACGTCAAACAGCAGTTTCAGGGTGGCGCCGTAGATGTCGCGGGCGCAGAGGATGCGTTTCGGCCGCTCGAGCAGGGCGCACATCAGCGCGTGCTGCAGCGCCATCATGCCCGAGGAGCAGGCGAGCGCGCCGTGGCCGTTTTCGAGCGCCGCGACGAGCTCCTCGAGCGCGTCGTTGGTGGGGTTGCAGTAGCGCGAGTAGGCGTAGCCGTGCTGCTCGTGGGCGAAGATGCGGTCCTGTTCCGCCTGATCGGCGCAGATCCAGGAGGCGGCGAAGTGCACGGGCGTGGAAACGGGAATCTGCTGTTGCGGGCGCTTGCGGTCGCCCGCATGCACGGCTTTCGTCTGGATCTTCATCGGCGGTCTCTGCCCCTCTGCACGGAAAAGCTACTTGCGCTTCCAGCGGACGCCGTCGCGCGTGTCTTCGACAATAATGCCTTTTTCGAGCAGTTGCGCGCGGATCTGGTCGGCGCGGGCGAAGTCGCGCGCCTTCTTGGCCTCCGTGCGCTGGCGGACGAGCGCCTCGACTTCCTCGTCGGTGAGCGAGCCTTCGTGCACGGTGGGCTTCAGCACGTCGAAGACGGCGTCGAAATCATCGAGAAGCCGCTGCGCGCTGGCGGCGTTGCCCGTGCGGAAGCGGCCCTGGTCCATGGCGATATTGGTTTCGCGGATGAACTCGAATACGGCGCCGAGGGCGTCGGCGGTGTTCAGGTCGTCGTCGAGCCCCTCGTGATAGTCCCGCAGCGCCTGTTCCGCGCGCCGCTCCTGCTCTTCATCGAGCCCTTCGTCGAAGCGCTCCGTTTTGAGGCGCGTTTCGAAGTTGCGGAGCCGTTCGATGGCGGCGGCGGCGGCCTTCAGGCCATCGAAAGTGAAGTTGAGCTGCTTGCGGTAGGGCGCCGAGATCAGAAGGTAGCGGATGGCCTCCGGCGCATAGCCTTTGTCGAGAATGTCGCGCAGGGTATAGAAGTTGCCGAGCGACTTCGACATCTTCTGGCCCTCGACCATGAGGTGTTCGGCGTGAAGCCAGAAGCGGGCGAAGGGCCTGCCGCTGATGCACTCGCTCTGGGCGATTTCGTTTTCATGATGCGGGAAGATCAGGTCGACGCCGCCGGTATGAATGTCGATGGTCTCGCCCAGATACTTCATCGCCATGACGGAGCACTCGATGTGCCAGCCGGGTCGGCCGGGGCCGAGCGGGGTGTCCCAGAAGGGCTCGCCGGGCTTGCGGGCTTTCCAGAGCACAAAGTCGCGCGCGTCGGCTTTTTCGTATTCGTCGACGTCGACCCGCGCGCCGGCGACGTTGCCGCTGAAGTTGGTGTGGGAGAGCTTGCCGTAGCCGGGGAAGCTGGCGATGCGGAAGTAGGTGGAGCCCTCGCTTGTGTAAGTGTGCTGTTTTTCGGCCAGGCGCTGGATGGCAGCCACCATGTCGTCGATGTGATCGGTGGCGAAGACGAGCTTCTCGGGCTTTTCAAGCCGCAGCCGGGCGGCGTCCTCGAGGAACGCCTGCGTGTAGCGCTCCGTGTACTCCTTCAGCGACTTGCCCTCGGCCACGGCGTTGCGGATGATCTTGTCGTCCACGTCGGTGATGTTCATCACATGGAACAGCTTCCAGCCGCGCATCCGGAGCACGCGCCGCAGCACGTCCTGAAAGCTGAAGGTGCGGAAGTTGCCGATGTGGACGTAGTGGTAGACGGTGGGGCCGCAGGTGTACATGCGCACCGTTTCGCCGTCGAGCGGGCGGAACTCTTCCTGCCGTTGCGTGAGCGTGTTGTAGAAGCGCAGTGCCATGGGGGGCTAAACTAGCTAGTTTAACCCTTGCAGCCGATCCGCTTTGAAATTCAGGCCGTCTGCCCGGCGACAGGAGCGCGCGCGGGGCTGCTGCACACGGCGCACGGCGTGGTGGAGACGCCGGTGTTCATGCCCGTCGGCACGCAGGGCACGGTGAAAGGGCTGACGCCGCGCCACCTGCTGGAAGAGCTGGACGCGAAGATCATCCTGGCCAACACGTATCATCTTTTTCTGCGTCCCGGGCATGAGCTCATCGAGCGGTTCGGCGGGCTGCACGGGTTCATGCAGTGGCCGCGGGCGATTCTGACCGATTCGGGCGGCTTCCAGGTGTGGTCGCTGAGCCAGCTGCGGCGGGTGAAAGAGGAAGGCGTGCTGTTCCGCTCGCACCTGAACGGGGACGCGCATCTGTTCACGCCGGAGTCCGTGGTAGACGTGCAGCTGGCGCTGGGCAGCGACATTCTGATGATGCTCGACGAGTGCACGGCGTACCCTGCCACGCATGCGGAGGCGAAGGCGTCGATGGAGCTGACGCTGCGGTGGGCGCGGCGGGGCATGGCGCACTACAGGAGGCGGATGGCGGAGCGGGAGCGGGCGCAGGCGCTGTTTCCGATCGTGCAGGGGTCGATGTACGCCGATCTGCGGCGGCAGTGCGCGGAGGAGCTGGTGCGGCTGGACGCGCCGGGCTATGCGATCGGAGGGCTGAGCGTGGGCGAGCCGCGGGCGCTGAGCCTGGAGATGACGGAGGCGACCGTTCCTCTGCTGCCGGCGGACCGGCCGAGGTATGTGATGGGGGTGGGGTTGCCGGAGGAGCTGCCCGAATACGTGGCGCGGGGCGTGGACATGATGGACTGCGTAATGCCGACGCGGAACGCGCGCAACGGCTGCCTGTTCACGAGCGAAGGCCGGGTGATCATCAAGCAGGCGCAGTACCGGGACGACCCGCGGCCGCTGGATCCGAAGTGCTCCTGCTATACGTGCCGGACGTTCTCGCGGGCGTATCTGAGGCATCTGTTCCAGGCGGGGGAGATCCTGTTCAGCACGCTGGCGACGCTGCACAACCTGACCCATTACCTTGACATCGCCCGCCGGATGCGAGAGGCTATTTTGCTTGGGACGTTTCCCGCGTTCTTGAACGCCGTCCGCGCCTCCGGGCCTGCTGCGGATGCAGGCATGCCTGCGGGCGAGGGCGGCGAACGCTTGCCGCGGACGGCGTCCAGCAAGGATCCCCGTCAGTGAACGGACCGCCCATGGCATTCCTGCTCCTCCAACAAGCGCCGGCGCCGAGCCCGCTGCTGCAGTTCCTGCCGATCATCCTGATCTTCGCCATCTTTTATTTCCTGCTGTTCCTGCCCATGCAGCGGCAGAAGAAGCAGCAGCAGAAGATGCTGGCGGAGCTGCAGCCGGGAGACGAAGTGCTGACGAATGGCGGCATCGTGGGCACCATCATTTCGATCGGAAGCGATGACACGCTGGTGCTGCGGATCAAGCCGGACAACGTGAAGCTGACCTTCGCGCGCGGCGCAGTCGCCAGCAAGCTGAGCGGGGAAAAGAAAGCGTAAGTCTGATTCCAGCGAGAACCGACATCCCATGAAAAGCCTGAAATGGAAAGCGGCTCTGATTGTGGCCATCACGCTCGTGTGCCTGTATGGCGTGATCGGGCTGCCGAAGTCGAAAGACGAACTGGTGGCCAACTGGCGCAAGAACATCCGTCTGGGGCTCGACCTGCGGGGCGGATCGCTGCTGGTGGTGCAGGTGCAGCTGCAGGACGCCTTCAAGGTGGAGGCGAACACGCAGATTGAAAGGCTGAAGGAAGAGCTGGGCAAGCAGTCGATCGCGTATCAGTCGATCGATCACAACGATCCGCAGACGCTCGCCGAGGCGGAGAACATCGCCATCACGGTGCGCGGGATTCCGGCGGACAAGTCGCAGCTGTTCCGCAACATCGTCGCCGAGCTGCTGCCGAGCTGGGTGCTGACGCCGCTGAGCTCGACCGACTACCGGCTGACGATGAAGCCGACGGAAGTGCTGGCGCTGAAGGAAGACACGGTGCAGCGCGCGATCACGACGATCGAGAGCCGCATCAACGGGCTCGGACTGGCCGAGGCGGCGGTGCAGCGGCGCGGCGGCGCAGGCTCGGAGGCCGAGATTCTGATCTCGCTGCCCGGGCTCGACGATCCGGCGCGGGTGAAGAACATCTTGCAGACGGCGGCGCTGCTGGAGCTGTACGAGGTGAAGGAAGGGCCGTTCGCGCGGCAGGAAGACGCGCTGGCGAAGTTCGGCGGCGTGCTTCCTCTGAACACGAAGCTGATGCGGAGCGCGCCGCGGCCGGGCGATCCGGCGGGCGAGGGCTGGTATCTGGTGGCGCGGACGCCGGTGATCACGGGCCGCGACCTGCGGGACGCGCGGCCGGCGCAGGACGAGTTCGGCAAGTGGGAGACGGCGTTCGTGCTGTCGCAGGAGGCCAAGGGCCGCTTTGCGCGGTTCACGGAGGCCAACATCGGCAACCGGCTGGCGATTGCACTGGACAACCAGATCCGGAGCGCGCCGACGATCCAGAGCCGGATCGAGGATCAGGGCCGCATCACCGGGGCGGCGTCCCATCAGGACGCAAGCGACCTGGCGCTGGTGCTGCGGGCAGGCTCGCTGCCGGCGGGAATCGTCTACCTGCAGGAGCAGACGGTCGGGCCGTCGCTGGGCGCCGACTCGATCCGCAAGGGGCTGATCGCGGGCGTGATCGGACTGGTGTTCGTGGTGGCGTTCATGCTGATCTACTACGCGGGAGCGGGCGTGAACGCGGTGGTGGCGCTGATCCTGAACGGCGTGATCCTGATCGGCTGCCTGGCGTATCTGGAGGCGGTGCTGACGCTGCCCGGCATTGCGGGCATCATCCTGCTGATCGGCATGGCGGTGGACTCGAACGTGCTGATCTTCGAGCGCATCCGCGAAGAGCTGCGGGCGGGCAAGGCGACGCTGGCGGCGATCGACACGGGCTTCAGCAAGGCGTTTCTGACGATCATCGACACGCACGTGGCCACGGTGGTCAGCTGCGCGTTCCTGTTCATGTTCGGCACGCCGGCGATCCGCGGCTTCGCGGTGACGCTGGTGATCGGCCTGGTGGCGAACGTGTTCACATCGGTCTTCGTCTCGCGCGCGCTGTTCCAGTTTGCGGTGGCGCGGCAGGGGTTCAATCCCAAACTGAGCATCGGAATCTGAGAGCGGCGGGGCGCAGGGCGCCCCGTCATTCGTTACGGGAAGCTACATGGAGCTATTCAAGAACACCCAGATCGATTTCCTTGGCAAGCAGAAGATCTTCATCGGGATCTCGCTGGTTCTGCTGGCGGTCGGCATCGGGAGCTGGGCGGCGAAGGGCGGGCTGAAGTACGGCATTGACTTCACGGGAGGCGCCAACATCAGCGTGCGTTTCGCTTCCAGCCCGCCGATCGACCGGATCCGCGCCGCCATCAGCGCGAAGATCCCGGGCGAGATCTCCGTACAGGAAGTGACGGGAGAAAACGAGGTCATCATCGGGCTGCCGCTGAAAGAAGACGTGGCCCTGCAGAAAGAGCGGCAGACGGTGGTGGAGACGCTGACGGAGACGTTCGGCGAGAAGACCGACCGCCTGGATCTGAACAACGCGAGCGCGGCGCAGCTGGCTGAGCGGCTGCGCGACCCGCTGCAGCGGGCGTCGATCCCCATGAACGACGAGCAGCTGGGGCAGCTGGCGCGTCGGATTTTCGAGTTCCGGAATTCGCCTCCGCGGTCGGGCGTGCTGTCCAACTTCGAACAGCTGCGGGAAGTCGAAGGGGTGACGCCGCAGATTCTCGAGGTGATCCGGCAGCAGTGCTATCTGGCGCCGTTCACGATCCGCGGGGCGGAGGTGATCGGTCCGAAGATCGGCGCGGAGATGCGGAACAAGGCGGTGCTGGCGGTGCTGTACGCGCTGGGCGGGATGCTGGTGTATCTGGCGCTGCGCTTCGAGTTCGTGTACGGGCTGGCGGCGGTGATCGCGGTCTTCCACGACGTGATCATCACGCTCGGGTTCTTCTCGCTGACGGACAAGGAGATCAGCCTGAACGTGGTCGCCGCGCTGCTGACGCTGGTGGGCTACTCGATGAACGACACGATCGTGGTGTTCGACCGGATCCGGGAGACGCTGAAGCTGTCGCGGAGGGAGTTGACCCCGGCGATCGTCAACGATAGCATTAATCAGACACTGAGCCGGACGGTTCTGACGTCGGGGCTGACCTTCATCTCGGCGCTGGCGCTGTGGCTGTTCGGCGGGCCCGTGCTGAACGGGTTTGCATTCGCTCTGGTTGTGGGTGTGATCGTCGGCACATATTCATCCATCTTCATCGCCGTCCCGATCCTGGTCTTCTGGCACGAGCGGTTCGGGAAGAGCAGGCGTGCGGCTGCGCCGGCGGCGGCCAAGTGAGCCTGGGGCTGAAACGGATGCTCCGGGGGCGATCGCCGGAAAGAATTTTCGCAGGCCGGGCGGTTCCGGGAACCTCCCGGCCGGATTGGTGTCCATAGGAATGGAAACGGTTCCGGCCCGCTGTGAGCCGGCAGCCTGGACCGAAGGAGAAGGCCCATGTTTGAACAGTCTCTCGTTGAAGGTCGAGCGAAGACCAACAAAGGGTGGACGGTGATCATTTCCACCACGCTGCAGATCCTGCTGGTGGTGATCGCGATCATCATTCCGCTGCTGAACCCGGAGATGCTGCCCCAGACGGCATTGCAGTCGATGCTGGTGGCTCCTCCGCCTCCTCCCCCGCCTCCTCCGCCTCCTCCGCCGGCCACGCAGGTGGTGCGGGTGCAGAAAGTCATTCCCCGCCAGTTTGACGGGTCGAGGCTGATGGCGCCGAAGCAGGTGCCGAAAGAGATCGCCATCATCAAGGAGGATGAGCTGCCGCCCGCGGCTGGAGTCGGCGTGGTGGGCGGCGTGCCGGGCGGCGTGCCTGGCGGTTCGCCCGGCGGCGTGATCGGCGGCATCATCAGCAGCGTCCCGACGGCCGCGCCTCCGCCTCCGCCTCCGCCGGTGAAGCAGGAAGTGAAGCCGCAGGCGCCGCGCCGGATCACGGTGGGCGGCAACGTCCAGCAGGCGATGCTGATCTACCAGCCCAAGCCGGTGTACCCGCCGCTGGCCAAGCAGGCGCGCATCCAGGGCACAGTTCGTTTCACCGCCATCATCGGCCGCGACGGCACGATCCAGAACCTGACGCTGGTGTCGGGCCATCCGCTGCTGGTGCAGGCGGCGACCGAGGCCGTGAAGCAGTGGCGCTACAAGCCGACCCTGCTGAACGGCGAGCCGGTCGAGGTTGTCACCCAGATCGACGTCAACTTCACGCTGAGCATGTGATGCGTTGACGGCGTTCTGTCAGTTCGGATACAGTCCGTTCCATTCAACTCAACTCGCAGGAGAGAAAAGAAGATGCTTCTTCAATTGCAAGTCTGGTCGTTCCTGTTGCTTCAGGAAGCCGGCGCCGTCGGGTTCGACCTCCGGTCGATGTGGAACCAGATGGGCTGGATGGCGAAGGCGGTCGTGATCATCCTGTTCATCATGTCGGCCTGGTCCATCGGCGTGATGATCGATCGCCTGATTGTGTACAACGCAGCCCGCAAGCAGTCGCGGCTGTTCGCTCCGGCTGTGGCCGGCGCGCTGCGCGAAGGCAAGCTGGATGAGGCGATCAAGATCGCCGACCGCTACAAGAAGTCGCACCTGGCCAAGGTGGTCGTGGCCGGGCTGCAGGAGTTCCGGGCTCATGAACTGAGCACAGAGATCCCCGGCGACATCGTCGAGGCGTCCAACCGCGCTCTGGAACGGGCCCAGGCGATTGTGCGTTCCGAGCTGGACCGCGGCGTGAGCGGCCTGGCGACGATCGGATCGAGCGCTCCGTTCGTGGGACTGTTCGGAACGGTGGTGGGCATCATCAACGCGTTCAAGGGGATTTCGACGGAGAAGAGCACGGGTCTGGGCGCCGTGGCCGGCGGTATTTCGGAAGCGCTGGTCGCCACGGCCATCGGTCTGTTCGTCGCCATCCCTGCGGTGTGGATGTTCAACTACTTCAACGAGCGGCTGAAGGCGTTCGACGTCGAGATGTCGAACTCGAGCTCGGAGCTGATCGATTACTTCCTGAAGCGGATCCGCGCCGGCGCCGTGAAGTAGTTCGGCAGCGGCCGGTGTAATTGCTGTCCGGCGAGTTGAAGGCTCTTCAGCGGGGAGCCGCCATCCGGCGGTTCCCCGCGGCGGAGCGCCGGACGCTCTGAGACGAAGGAGGCCTGGTGCATGGCTAAGAAGTCGAAAATTCCGCAGGCGATCTCCGACATCAACGTCACTCCGATGGTGGATGTGATGCTGGTGCTGCTGATCATCTTCATGGTGGTGACGCCCATGCTCTCGAAAGGCGTCAGTGTGGATCTGGCGAAGACGATGAACCCGATCGCGATGAACGATGCCGACAAAGAAGACGCGGTGGTCATCGCGATCACGCGGGACGGAAAGGTCTTTCTCGGATCGAAGGCGACCAATCCCGCCGATCTCGCTCCGAAAGTGAAGGACCTGCTGGCGAACCGGCTCGACAAGACCTGCTATGTGAAGTCCGATGCGCGGGCGCGGTACGAACGGGTTGTCGAGGTCGTCGACAATCTCCGCGCGGCTGGCGTGGACAACATCGGCCTGTTGACCGAACTTGATGCGAAGGCAAAAGCCCGCATGGAAGCGATGGGCGGTTCAGCCACGCCTGCGCCGTAAACGGCGCGGCCTGGGGCCTCCCAGTCAGCCGCACCCTGGGATGGGGCGGCAGTGAGAGTTTCATAAGGAGAGTTGCTATGGGAATGGCAGTGGGCGGCTCCGGTCAGGGACCGAAAGCCGACATCAACATGACGCCGCTGATCGACGTCTTGCTCGTTCTCCTCATCATTTTCATGGTGATCACGCCGCTGACGCCGAAAGGCCTGGAAGCGCTGATCCCGCAGCCGCCGCCGCCGAATGCGCCGCCCCCGGAGGTGGACCGCACGGTGGTGATCATCATCAACCGCGACCGGTCGATGATGCTGAACACGGAGCCTGTTTCAGAGGACCGTCTGGGCGAAAGGCTGCTTGAGGTCTTCAAGACCCGCGCCGAGCGTGTGGTGTTTGTCAAAGCCGACCCGGATCTGGAGTTCAAGGACGTCGCCAAGGCGATTGACATCGCCAAGGGCGCGCAGATGGACAAGGTCGGGCTGATGACGGCCAAGGTGGAAGCGGGCGAGTAGGGCGATCCAGCCGGAGGTACTTTCGGATGTTCCGCAGAACCCTCATTCCTTTCGTAGCAGCGGCCGCACTCATTCTGGCCGGCGCTTCCACCGGGTGCAGGAAGCTGGAAGCCCGAGACAACCTCAACAAGGGCGTCCAGGCTTTCAAGAACGCCAAGTACTCCGATGCTGTGGAGTTCTTCAAGCGCGCCATCGAGCTTGACCCGACCTACCCCACGGCGAAGCTGTACCTGGCCACCGCCTACATGAGCCAATACATCCCAGGCGCCGAGTCTCCTGAGAATTTGGCTTACGCCGAAAACGCGGCCAAGTATTTTCTCGAGGTCCTGAACGAAGACCCGAAGAATACGACGGCCATCAAGTCGCTCGCCTCGCTTGCCTACCAGCAGTCCAGCGGCGCTCCGACGACGGAAGAGAAGCTGGCGCGTCTCGACAAGGCGGCCGAGTGGTACCGCAAGCTGATCGAAGTGGATCCGAAAGAAAAAGAGGCCTATTACTCCCTCGGCGTCATCACGTGGGCCAAGTTCTATCCGGTCTGGATGTCGGCGCGGAACAAACTCGGGATGAGGCCGGACGAGCCGGGGCCGCTGAAGGACAAGAAGGTGCGGACCGAGCTCCGGGAGAAATACATGACCCTGATCGAGGACGGGATCCAGAATCTGAAGAAGGCGCTGGAGATCGACCCCGAATACGACGACGCGATGGCCTATCTGAACCTGCTCCACCGCGAGCGGGCGGATCTGCATGACGACGCGGCGATGTACAAGAAGGACATCGACGAAGCCGACATGTGGATCAACAAGACGCTGGAAACGCGCAAGATCAAGGCCGAGCGCCAGCCGAAGTCCACCGGGATCGTCACGGAAGAATAGCGTGGCGGCCGCAAGCGGCTGCCCGCCATTCCGGTACAATAAAGGCGAGAGCTTCTGCTCTCGCCTTTCCTGTTAGCGGCGCCCGAACGTGACCCGAAGACAGCCCGCCTCCGCCCTTCCCGCCGAGCCGCCCGCGTGTGATGCGCCAGCCGATGGCGGCATTGCTCCGGCGCTCGAAGCCGCCTACCAGCAACTGGAATCGAAACTCCGCCAGCGGCGTCCCGGCGAGGATCTGACGCTTCTTAGGCGCGCGTTTGAATTCGGCGCGCAAAGGCACGCGGGACAGACCCGCGATTCCGGCGAACCGTACATGGCGCACCCGCTGGCGGTGGCCGACATTCTCGTCGAGATGCAGATGGACCAGGTGTGCCTGGTCACCGCTCTGCTCCATGACACGCTGGAAGACACTTCGGCGACCCTGGATGAAATCCGGAAGCTGTTCGGCGAGGAGGTCGCCCGCTGCGTCAACGGCGTCACGAAGCTCAGCAAGATCGAGATGCACAACCGGGAGGAGCGGCAGGCGGAAAGCGTCCGCAAAATGCTCCTCGCCATGGTGGAGGATATCCGCGTCATCATCGTCAAGCTGGCCGACCGGCTGCACAACCTGCGGACGCTGGACTCGCTCTCCCGGGAGAGGCAGGAACGCATCGCGGCTGAAACGCTTGAGCTGTATGCGCCCATCGCCCACCGGCTTGGGATGGGCAAGCTGCGGGCGGAGCTGGAAGATCTGGGGTTCCGGTATCTCGACCCCGATACATGGGAAGAAATCACCGCCGCGATCGAGGCCCGCCGCAAGGGCAGCCACCTGGATCTGGACGCCATCCGGGAGCACATCGAGAATCGGCTGAAGGAGGAAGGCATCCCCGCTCGCGTGGAAGCCCGCATCAAGCGGCCCTGGTCGGTCTACCAGAAGCTGCGGCGTCAGAAGATCACCATCGAGCAGGTCTACGACCTGCTGGGCGTGCGCATCATCACCGATTCGGTGAAGAACTGTTACGCGGCTCTCGGCATCATCCATCATGAGTGGCACCCGATTCCCGGGCGAATCAAGGACTTCATCGCCATTCCCCGGCCCAACCTCTACCAGTCCCTCCACACGTCGGTGATGGGGCCGGGCGGCGTGCCGTTCGAGGTTCAGATCCGCACCGAGCAGATGCACCGGCTGGCCGAGGAAGGCATTGCGGCGCACTGGAAGTACAAGGAAGGCAAGCACGGGCCGGCGGAAGACGATCAGCGCATCGCCTGGCTGCGCCAGCTGGTGGAGTGGCAGCGCGAGATGCGCGACCCGAGCGACTTCCTGTCGAACCTGAAGGTCGACCTGTACCCGGAGGAAGTCTACTGCTTCACGCCCAAGGGCAAGATCGTCGTGCTTCCGCGCGACGCGACGCCAGTGGACTTTGCCTACGCGATCCACACGGACGTGGGGCACACGTGCGTGGGGGCGCGGGTGAACGGGCGGATGGTGCCCCTGAAGCACCCGCTGCGGAACGGCGACGTGGTCGAGATTCTCACGCAGGCCGGGAGCCGGCCCAGCCGGGACTGGCTGGCGTTCGTCAAGACGGCGCGGGCGCGGAACAAGATCCGGCACGTCATCAACGCCACGGAGCGGGAGAAGGCGATCGAGCTTGGCCAGCGCGTGCTCGAACGCGAGGCGCGCCGGCTGGGAGTAACCCTGAGCCGCATCAGCCGTCAGCAGATGGAAGCCGTGGCGGCGGAGTACGGCTGCGCGAAGATCGAGGACCTGCATGCGGCGCTGGGATGGGGCAAGTTCTCGGCGCGGCAGGTGCTGGGCAAGCTGTCGCCGGAGCTGGTGCAGCCGGAAGAGGCCGCCGCGCAGCCGCCCGAAACGCCCGTGCCGAAGGAAAAAGCGGGCGAGGCGGGCGACTACGTCATCCAGGTGAAAGGTGTGAACGACCTGCTCACCTACCGGGCCAAGTGCTGCAACCCGATCAAGGGCGAGCCGATCGTGGGTTACATCACGCGGGGCAAGGGCGTTGCGGTGCACTCGAAGAACTGCCCGAACGTGCAGAACCTGATGTACGAGGCCGAGCGGCGCATCGAGGTGGAGTGGGCGCGGTCGGCAAGCGCCAGCTTTTACGTGCGGCTGGTCGTGCGCACCGACGACCGCGCCGGGATGCTGAACCAGCTGACGCAGATCCTGTTCGACGACAACGTGAACATCCGCAGCGTGGAGGCGCACGCCGACGAGAAGAACTTCGATTCGGCGCTGGTGGAGATGACGATCGAAGTCCGCGACAAGAAGCAGCTCGAGCGGCTGGTGCAGGCGATGCGGCGGGTGCCGGGCGTGCGGGACGTGGAGAGAGTTTCCTGAAGACATGACGATCAGCACCGATCCGCAGCACATCGCCGTGTCGAAATCGCGCGGCGTCACCATCGACTGGGCCGACGGACACCAGAGCCATTACAGTTGCGAGTACCTGCGCGACCATTGCCCCTGCGCCACGTGCACGGGCGCGCACGGCACGGAGCCGCAGCCCTCTTCCTACTCGAAGCCGCAGAACAATCCGTTCCCGATGTACCGGCCGAAGCTGAAGATGAACCACATCGAAGAAGTCGGCACGTACGCATTCCGGGTGGACTGGAACGACGGGCACAGCGCGGGCATTTACAGCTACGAGTACCTGAGGAGCATCTGCCCCTGCCCGGAGTGCGAAGCCCTGCGGCGCGAAGGGCGGCTGTAGCCGGCGCGGGGTGCGTTCAGCGCGGCGAGGGAGAGAAGCCGGTTTCTTCCTTCCACGCCTCGAGCGTGTTGTAGACGATCGGGCAGTAGCAGGCGCGGTCGATGAACTGCCACATGCGCGAGGGAATGGAGCCTGCCCCGCGCACCATATGGGGGAAATCAACGCAGGAGGCGGGGCGGGCGCCGTAGACGGTGCATTCGTTGCCCGAAAGGAAGACGCAGCCGCGGTCCGGATCGCGGCGTAAAATCAGGCCTTCTTCCTCGCTCATTTCAGTGAATTGACGCTTGAATTGCTCGACCGTGATGCGGAAATGACGGGCCAGTTTTTCGACGTCCCGGTCCAGCAAACGCGCCGTGGCCACGCGGCAGCAGTTGGCGCAGGCGAGGCAGTCGACCTGCGACTCGACGTCCTCTGCGATCTGCCGGAGCCGGCGCTCGACGTAGCGGTAGGTCTTCAGGTGGCGGCGGAATTTTGCGTTTTCGCCGCGTTTGTGCTCGCCGAGGCGCCGGATCTGGACGAGGTCGGTGATCACCAGGACACGTTCACCTTTTTGAAGTCGCCGGCGCGCATGTAGGTGAGACCGGCGGGATCGAGGTATTTCGCCATGGCGGCGCGGACCTGGTCCGGGGTGAGAGCCTTGACCTTCTCTTCGAGCTCGGCGTCGAACGCCATCGTGCGGCGCTCGTAGGTGCGGCTGACGAGGCGGCTGACGAGTTCCTCGTCGTTCTCGCGGCTGACCTGCCGGCTCTGCAGCCAGCTCTTCTTGCCAGCTTCGATTTCTTCGGCGGTGAAGCCTTCGGTCAGGATCTTCTTCATCTCGTCGCGGAAAGACGCCTCGACTTTCGGGGCGTTTTCAGGCGCGCAGATGGCGAACGCAATGAACAGGGAGTGGTCGTCCTCGGCGCCGGCGATGAGCTGGGAGCCGACTCCGTAGCTCAGCCCCTCTTTGTTGCGGATCCGGGCGAAGAGGCGCGAGTTCATGCCCTGTCCGAGAAGGTAGTTGCCAAAGACAAGGGCGGGGTAATCCGGGTCGGCGTCGGTGAGGCGGAAGGCGGCGCCAGCCATCCACATGGCGTTGGCTTTGTCGGGAGTTTCAAAAGAGGCCGCCGCCGGTTTGACCGGCAGGTATTTGCGGAGAATGCGGGCGTAATTCTGGCGGCTTTTCCAGTCTCTGGCCAGCCGGGCGATCTGCTGCTGGACGCTTTCGGGATCGAAGTCGCCGATGACGGCGAGCTCGCCTTCGGCAAGGCCGTAATACTGGGCGTGGAACTGCTTCACCTGGTCGAGCGTCACGCTCTGGATGCCCTCGATCTGCTCCTCGACCGTCGGCACATACCGGACGTCCCCCTTCGGGTAGGGAACGAGGTGGCGCTGCAGCGCCGTGGAGGCGATGGTCTGGGGCTGGCTTTTGGCGCCTTCGAGCGAAGCGAGGACCTGCCGCTTCAGCTGGTCGAACTCGTTTTCGGGGAAGACGGATTCCTTCAGCATTTCGAACACGAGGTCGATGGCGGCAGGGAGGTTCTCGCGGGTGGTGGTGATGCGGGCGGAGGCGCCAGAGGCATTGCCGCCGACATTGACCTGTGCCTTGATGCGGTCGAGCTCGTCGCGGATCTGTTGCCGGGTTCGTTTCGCCGTGCCGCGCATGAGCATCTGGCCGGTGAGCCCGCCGACGAAGGATTTCTCGCGGAGGTTGTTCTCGTCGCCGAAGTGGAGGCTGAGGACGGCAGTGACCTGCGAGCCGCGGGTCTTCTTGGGCAGCAGGGCGATCCTGAGTCCGCCGGCGATTTCGCCGCGGATGGTCCGCCTGTCGATATTGGCGGGCGAGGCATCGAAGGACTCGCCCTGAGAGACCACCGCGCGGCCGGTGTAGCCCTCGACGATCTTTTCCACTTCAGGCGGTTCAGGCACCTGTGCGCGGACCGGCTCTTTTTCGGGAATGAAGAGGCCGACGGTGCAGTTGGAGGGGATGAAGTACTTTTCGGCGGCTTTCTGAACCTGCTCGAGGGCGACCTTCTCGATGCGGTCGCGGTGGAGGAACATCAGCCTCCAATCGCCCATGGCCTGCCACTCGGAAAGCTCGAGGGCGACGTCCTGCGGGTCATTCATCTTGAGTTCGAAATTTTTCAGCCACCGGGTGCGCTGGCGCTCGAGCTCCTCCTTCGTGAAAGGCCGCGATTTAATCTCAGCGATGGTGTCGAGCAGAGTTTTGCGGGCGTCTTCCAGAGAGCTGTCCATGCGGACCGAAGCCTGGGCATAGGCGAAGCCGGGGTCTCGAAGCTGGAAGCTGCTCATGTTGACGGTGGCGGCTTTCTTTGTTTCCACGAGCGCCTTGTAGAGGCGTCCCGAGGGCTGATCCCCGAGGATCTCGACCGCCATTTCGACCGCCGCGTACTCTTCATGCGATCCGGGCGGGATGTGCCAGGCGGCGCCGACATACTGCAGGTCGCCGACCCGGCGGACCGTCACGGCGCGTTCGCCGTCCTGGACGGGCTCGACCGTGTAGGTGCGGCGAAGCTGGCGTTGCGGTCTGGGGATGGCGCCGAAGGTTTTCTGGATCAGCGCGAGCGTCTTTGCTTCGTCGAATTTGCCGGCGACGACGAGCAGGGCGTTGTCCGGCTGATAGAAATGCCGGTAAAAGGCCTGCAGGCGCTCAATCGGGACCCGCTCGACGTCGCTGCGGGCGCCGATGGTGGACTTGCCGTAGTTGTGCCAGAGATACGCCGTGCTGAGAACGCGCTCGAGCAGGACGCGGGGCGGCGAGTTCTCGCCCGCTTCCATTTCGTTGCGGACGACCGTCATCTCGCTGTCGAGGTCCTTTTTGGCGACGAAGCTGTTGACCATGCGGTCGGCTTCCATGGAGAGCGCCCAGGCGAGGTTGTCCTCGGAGGCGGCGAAGGTCTCGAAATAGTTCGTGCGGTCGTACCAGGTGGTGCCATTGGGGCGTGCGCCGCGGTCCTGGAGTTCTTTCTTGATGTCGGGATGGTTCTTCGAGCCCATGAACAGGAGGTGCTCGAGCAGGTGGGCCATGCCCGTCTCGCCGTAGTCCTCATGACGCGAGCCCACCATGTAGGTGACGTTGACCGTGATGGTGGACTTCGACGGGTCGGGAAAGAGCAGCACGCGGAGTCCGTTGTCGAGGCGGTATTCCGTGATGCCTTCCACGGAGGTGATCTTCCTCGGCGCGGCAGTCTGGGCGGAGGCGCCGGAGAAAGAGACTGCAAGGATGAGAGCCGCAGCGGTGCACGTGCGCACGGCGGCTGAGAGGTGGCGGAACATGGTCATGATCCAGAATCCCTGCTCCCATCGTAAACAATCGACGGCGGCTTTTTCTGTCTCATTCGCAGAGCTATCGTGGAGGCGTGCGGCGCGCGCGGTTCCGGTTTCACGGGGAGCTGAATGATTTCCTGCCGGCAGCGAAGCGCGGCGTGTGGCTGGAGTACGAGTTTCAGGACCGTCCTTCGCTGAAGCATGCCATCGAAACATTTGGCGTGCCGCATCCGGAAGTGGGCGAGCCTGAAGACCTGAGCCCGCTGTTGAAGGACGGGCAAGAAGTGGAAGTGCGTCCGCGCGTGTATGCAGGGCCTCCGGACGGAGGGTGGCGGTTCGTGCTGGACTGTCATCTGGGGCGGCTGGCGAAGTACCTGCGGATTCTGGGATTCGACACGCAGTACGACGCGCGCCTGCATGACGCGGAGCTGGCGGAAGCGGCTGCCGGAGGCCGTTTTCTGCTGACGCGCGACCGGAGCCTGCTGATGCGGAAGCAGGTGAGGCGGGGATTCCTGGTGAGGAGCGATGATCCGCGCGAGCAGCTGGCATGGCTGGCGCGCCGGCTGGGGCTGTGGGATGAGGCCGAGCCGCTGCGCCGGTGCCTGCGGTGCAATGCTCTGCTCGAGCCGGTGAAGAAGCAGGCGGTGTGGGAGCGCATCCCGCCGAAGACGAGGCTGTGGTGCGGGGAATACGCGCTGTGCCCGGGCTGTGGGCAGCTGTACTGGCCGGGATCCCACTACGAGCGGATGCAGGAGTGGATCCGGTCAGTGCGGGACGGGCAGCAGGGCGGGGCCTGAAACAAGAATGGCATGACCTGTTTCCACCGGGCGAACACCCGGTTGCATCCGACATTCAGATACGTTTATCTGGTATATGTCGAAAGGAAACGGAGCATGACTTCAGCCCTTCTGCCCGGCGAGAAACCGGCGCCGGGCCCGCTGACGGCGGACGAGCAGGACTATCTGGACCGGCTGATTGCGCGGCACCGGGGGCGCCCCGGAATGCTGCTGAACATTCTGGAGGAGATCCAGGAGAACCAGCCGAAGAAATACCTTCCGCTGGATTACCTGGAATATCTTTCGAGCCGGACGGGAATTCCTGGCGCGCAGATTTACAGCGTGGCCACGTTCTATGCGCTGTTCAATCTGAAGCCGCAGGGCAGGCACACGGTGTGCATCTGCCGCGGGACGGCATGCCACACGCGCGGGTCGAAGGCGCTGCTGGAGCGGCTCAGGCTGCTGCTCGGGGTGGGCGAGGGCGAGGACGGAGGAAGCGCGGACAAGCTGACGGCGACGACGCCGGACGGAGAGTTCACGATCCGCACGGTGGCCTGTTTCGGGCAATGCGCGCTGGCGCCGGTGGTGGAGGTGGACCATCAGATTCTCGGCCACGTGAATGAGCGCGCGCTCGAGCGCGAGGTGGAGGCTGTGCGGAAAGGGGTGCGGTCATGAGGAAGATCCGCGACCTGGCCAGTTTCAACGAAGCGCGCGAGGCGGGACTGGCGAAGCTGCTGCCGCCCGTGCCGCGCATCGCCGTAGGCATGGGGACCTGCGGGGCGGGCAACGGCGCCGAGAGCGTGTTCCGTGCGTTCGCCGATGCGATCGAGCAGCGCGGCATGAGCGTGCGTCTGGCGCGGACCGGCTGCTTCGGCTTCTGCGCGGCGGAGCCGCTGGTGAACGTGTGGATTCCGGGCAGGCCTCTGGTGATTCTGCAGAAGGTGCGGCCCGACGACGCGCCGGCGATTCTCGACGATATAGCCGCCGGGCGCGTGCCCGCGGAGCTGGCGCTGTGCCGGATCGACGAGTGGGACCACATCACGGCGCACGTCAAATTCGGCGCGGGCTTCGAGGAGATTCCGCTGTGGAATGAAGTGCCGTTTTTCCGCGGACAGAAGAAAATCGTGCTGAGGAACTGCGGGCTGATCAACCCGGACGACATCGAAGAATTCCTGGCGGTGGGCGGATATCAGGCGCTGTACAAGGTGCTGATCGACAACAATCCGGCCGCGGTGATTGAAGCGATCCAGGCGGCGCGGCTGCGGGGCCGCGGCGGCGCGGGGTTCCAGACAGGCGCCAAGTGGGAGTTCCTGCGGAGAGCGAAAGCCGAGCCGAAATATCTGATCTGCAATGCGGACGAGGGCGACCCGGGCGCCTACATGAACCGCAACGAGATCGAGGGCGATCCGCACTCCCTGATCGAGGGGATGCTGATCGGCGCATTCGTCACGGGGGCCAGCGAGGGCATCATTTACGTCCGTGCGGAGTACCCGCTGGCGGTGCACCGGCTGCGCACGGCGATCCAGCAGGCGGAGGAGTGGGGCCTGCTGGGCGAGGACATTCTGGGGCGCGGTTTCCGCTTCCGGCTGGATCTGGTGGAGGGGGCTGGCGCGTTTGTGTGCGGCGAGGAGACGGCGCTGATCCGCTCGCTGGAGGGCAAGGCGGGACGGCCGACGCCGCGGCCGCCGTATCCGGCGGACAGCGGGTTGTACGGCAAGCCGACCAACATCAACAACGTTGAGACGTGGTTCAACATCGCGCCGATCGTGCTGAAGGGACCGGCGTGGTTTCTGGAGACGGGCAGCCCGAAGAGCCCCGGGACGAAGGTGTTCTCGCTGGTCGGAAAGGTGCAGAACACGGGGCTGGTGGAGATGCCGCTCGGGACGCCGCTGAAGACGTTTGTGTACGACGTGGGCGGCGGCGCGCCCATGGGGCGCGCGGTGAAGGCGGTGCAGACGGGCGGACCGTCCGGCGGATGCATTCCGAGCGAGATGTTCGACACGCCGGTGGACTACGAGAGCCTGGCGCAGCTCGGCTCGATCATGGGTTCGGGCGGCATGGTGGTGATGGACGAAGACAACTGCATGGTGGACGTGGCGCGGTACTTCGTCGAGTTCACGCACTCGGAGAGCTGCGGCAAATGCATTCCGTGCCGCGTGGGGCTCGACAAGAGCCTGCATTACCTGAACCGGATCACGCACGGAAAAGGCACGGAAGAAGACCTGCAGACGCTGGACGAGCTGAGCCGCATGATCCGCGACGCGTCGCTGTGCGGGCTGGGGCAGACAGCGCCGAACCCGGTGCTGACGACGATGCGGCACTTCCTGCACGAGTTCGAAGACCACATCCGCGCCCGGCGGTGCCGCGCGGGCGTGTGCGAGGACCTGGCGCTGAGTCCCTGCGAGAACTCCTGTCCGCTGCACATGAACATTCCGCGCTACCTGCAGCTGCTGAAGGAAGACCGGCTGGAGGAGGCATTCCTGTCGGTGGTGCTGGACAATCCGCTGCCAGCCTCGACGGGGCGCGTGTGCCAGCATCCATGCGACAACCGCTGCCGGCGCGCCGGGCTGGATGAAGCGGTGAACATGCGCGAAGTGCACCGCTACATCGCGGATTCGATCTATCCGACGCCGAAGTTCGAAGAGCTCGCCGCCCGGGTGGCGTCGATGCGCAAGCCGCCGACCGGGAAGCGGTGCGCGGTGGTGGGCGCCGGTCCGACGGGGCTGGCGTGCGCGTACTATCTGGCGCTGCTCGGCCACGACGTGATGGTGTACGACTCGAATCCCGATGCAGGAGGCATGCTGCGCTACGCGCTGCCGGACTACAGGCTGCCGAAGGACGTGCTGGACCGGGAGATCGAGCTGATCCGGCGCGTTGGCGTGCAGTTCACGTTCGGCGTGCGGATTCAGCAGGAGATCACGCTGAACGACCTGGACGAGCAGTACGACGCAGTGTTCCTCGCCATCGGCACATGGAAAGAGAACTGGGTGTACCTGCCGGGCACCGAACTGAAGGGCGTGATGCCCGCGCTGCCGTTCCTGGAGGCGGTGTCGAAACGCGAGCCGACGGCGCTGGGGAAGAAAGTGGTGGTGATCGGCGGCGGCAACGCGGCGATCGACTCGGCGCGGACAGCCATGCGGCTCGGCTGCGACGTGACGATCGTGTACCGGCGCGAGCGGAAGGACATGCCGGCGATCCATGAAGAGGTGGAGGCGGCGGAAGCCGAGGGGGTGAAGATCGTGTTTCTCGCTTCGCCGCACCGGATTGTGGGCGACGAGGCGGGACGGGTGAAGGCGCTGGAGGCGGTGAAGACGCGGCTCGGCGAATATGACGCCTCGGGGCGGCGGCGCCCGATTCCGACCGACGAGATCGTGCGCATCCCGTGCGACACGGTGATTCTGGCGGTAGGCGAGGCCGTGGACATCGATTTTGCGAAGGCGTCGGGGCTGAAGATCAAGGAGAACGGGCTGATCGAGGTGGACCGCTACACGCTGGCCACCAGCCGGCCGAAGTTCTACGCGGGCGGGGATCTGATCACGGGCGCCTCGAACGTGAGCAACGCGATGGGCTACGGCAAGAAGGCGGCGCGCAACATCGACCGCATGCTGACGGGCGAAGAGCGGTGGGCGAGCCTCTGGCCCGAATTCGAGTACGACATGACCGTGCCGGCGCATCCGAGCGCGAGCCGGCGGCACAGGGTCCGCGAGCCGGATCCGCTGGAGCGCGTGCGGGACTTCCGCGAGGCCACCTGCGGGCTGACAACGGTGGAGGCAATGGAAGAGGCGTGCCGCTGCCTGCGTTGCGACATCCGCAACGGCGACTGAATAAGGAGCACAAGACGATGCCCGACCGGGTTTCGATTCGCATTGACGGAGAGCTGATCCACGCGCGGCTCGGACAGACGATCCTGGAGGCAGCCCTGGCGCACGGGAAGTTCATTCCGTCGCTGTGCCACCTGAAGGGGCTGACGCCGGTGGGCGCGTGCCGGCTGTGCCTGGTGGAGGTGGCGGGCGTGGGGCGGCTGCTGCCCGCGTGCACGACGCCGGTGCAGGACGGCATGGCGGTGACGACGCGCAACGAGAAGCTGGACCGCTACCGCCGCATGATTCTGGAGCTGCTGTTTTCGGAGAGGAACCACATCTGCGCCGTTTGCGTGTCCAACAACCACTGCGAGCTGCAGGCGATGGCGCAGCGGCTGGGCGTGACGCACGTGCGGTTCCCGTACAGCTTTCCCAGAGCTCCCGTGGACGCGACGCACCGGCAGTTCGTGCTCGATCAGAACCGCTGCATCCTGTGCACGCGGTGCGTGCGCGTGTGCGCCGAGGTGGAGGGAGCGCACGTGTGGGACGTGGGCGGGCGCGGGATCGGCTCGCGGCTGACGTGCGAGCTGAACCGGAGCTGGGCGGAGAGCCGGTACTGCACGAGCTGCGGCAAGTGCGTGCAGAGCTGCCCGACGGGCGCGCTGGCGGCGAAGGGTTATGCGGCTGAGGAGATGGTGAAGCGGACGGAGACGATCAGCCGGCTGGTGGAGGCGAAAGGAGCGCGGGCATGAGCAAGGCGAGAGTGGCCACGGTCTGGCTGGACGGCTGCAGCGGGTGCCATATGTCGCTGCTCGATCTGGACGAGGCGCTGATCGATCTGGCGCCGAAGATCGAGCTGGTGTTCGGACCGCTGGTGGACGCGCAGGAGTTTCCGGAAGGCGTGGACGTGACGCTGGTGGAAGGGGCGGTGAGCAGCCAGGACGATCTGCAGCTGGCGCAGAAGGTGCGGTCGCGGTCGAAATTCGTCATCGCGCTGGGCGATTGCGCGGTGACGGGCAACGTGCCTTCGATGCGCAACCAGATTCCGCCGAAGCAGCTGCTGGAGCGGATCTACGTGGACGGGGTGAATGTGAATCACCGCGTGCCGGCTGATGGCGTGCCGGCGCTGCTGAAGCAGGCGGTGCCGCTGCACGAAGCGATCCGCGTGGACCTGCACGTGCCCGGGTGCCCGCCTCCGGCGGCGGCCATCGGCTATGTGCTGACAGAGCTGCTGGCGGGACGCAAGCCCGAGCTGACGGGCAAGGTGAAGTTCGGCTGAGCAGGGAGGCGGCGATGGCCCAGACGATCCAGATCCACCATGTGACGCGCATCGAAGGTCACGCGCGGATCGACATTCATCTCGATGAAGCGGGCAAGGTCCGCTCGACGCAGTTTCATGTGACGCAGGTGCGCGGGTTCGAGAAGTTCACCGAGGGGCGGCCGTATTACGAGATGCCGGCCATCACGGCGCGCATCTGCGGCATCTGCCCGGTGAGCCATCTGCTGGCGTCGGCCAAGGCGTGCGACGCGATCATGGCGGTGCAGATCCCGGAGACGGGGCGGCTGCTGCGGGAGCTGCTCCATTGCGCGCAGTTCGTGCAGAGCCATGCGCTGAGCTTCTTCCACCTGTCGGCGCCAGACCTGCTGCTGGGGTTCGACTCGGATCCGGCCATGCGGAATGTGCTGGGGCTGATCGAGAAGCACCCGGAGGCGGCGCGGGACGGGATCGCGCTGCGGCGGTTCGGGCAGCAGACGATCGAAAGGCTGGCGGGCGAGCGGGTGCATCCGGCATGGGTGGTTCCGGGAGGAGTCAACAAGCCGCTGAGCGTGGACACGCGCGATCTGATCCTGTCCGACCTGCCGCTGGCGCACTCGATCATCCGGCGCACGCTGCGGACGTTCAAGGCGATGCTGGATGATTTTCCAGCGGAGAGCGAAGCATTCGGCAACATGCCGACCATGCACGCGGGGCTGGTGGACGCCGACGGGCGGCTGCAGATCTACGACGGGATGGTGCGCTTCATCGATGCGTCCGGCAACACGGCGGGACGCATCACGAAGGCGCGCGAGTACTCGAAGTGGATCGGGGAAGCGGCGATGCCGGACTCCTATCTGAAGGCGCCGTTCTTCAAGCCGCTGGGATATCCGGAAGGCATCTACCGCGTGGGACCGCTGGCGCGGCTGAACGTGGCCGACAGCTGCGGCACGAGCGAAGCGGACCGCGAGCTGACCGAATACCGGCAGCGGCTGGGGCGCGTGGTGCACAGCTCGTTCTTCTATCACTACGCGCGGCTGATCGAGGCGCTGTACGCGATCGAGCGGATGGAAGAGCTGCTGCATCTGCCGGAGATCCTCGACACGCACGTGCGCGCCGAAGCGGGCGTGAACGCGCTGGAAGGGGTGGGCATCATCGAAGCGCCGCGCGGCGTGCTGATCCATCATTACCGGGTGAACGAACGCGGAGCGATCACGGGGGCGAACCTGATCGTCGCCACCGGGCACAACAACCTGGCGATCAACCGGAGCGTGCAGCAGGTGGCGGAGCGGTTCGTCGACGGAGCGCAACTGAAGGAAGGCGCGCTCAACCGCGTGAACGCGGTCGTGCGCGCCTACGATCCCTGTCTGAGCTGTTCGACGCACGCCTTCGGCCGGCCCGCCTTCCGGCTGAGGCTGCTGGACGCTCGCGGCGCCATTCTCGACGAGCGCTGAGCCTTCCGCCTACTTCTTCTTCCGCTGGACGCGGGAAGCGAGAATCCCGCCAGCCGTCGTGGCGCCTTCGACTTCGACCCGAATTCCTGGCTGGAGGTCGCCGATGCTTCTCAGCGTGCCCAAGAACTTCGTGTTCTCGCCCACGAGAATCGTCTGCGCTACTCCGGAGATGGTGAAGGAGCTGGCGCCCACGGTGGCGACCTCGCCCTTCACTTCAATCTCGGCTGAAGGCGGCGCGCCGGGCACAGGAGGAGCGGAGACAGGCATGACGAAGCCGGAGACGAACATTGTTGCTTCAGCCCGCCGGAGGGCGAAAAAGACGCTTTGAGATCCTGAGGTGCCGGCCGGCCATTCCAGCACGACTTTTGCGTCGCCGTCTTCGTCGGTCTTCACACTGCCGATCCCAGCACAGCGATCCCCGGAGGAGCTCAAACGGCAGGCAAGCACGGAGTATTCGGCATTGGGAACCGCGCCTTCGATCTCCAGCTTGACGTAGCCTCTGCCGCAGACCTCGATCTCGCCCTCGTCCAGCGGGTCGTTGCCCCAGGGAAACGGGATGATCGAAGCAGGATCCGCCGGCAGATGCGCGGTGCGCACAATCGCTGCCTCCCACAGCTTAGGGCCAAGATCGTTCTTCCAGCCGTCGTCGTCATCATCGGCAGGCGCCGTTGAAGGCAGCGCCAGCCCTAGCAGCAGGGTGGCAGCAAGCCAGCCAGTCAGCAAATTCCTCATGGTTCACCTCCTCATGTTTTGATCCTGTTGGCAGATTTGCAGCGGCGAGCGCAGGCGGAAAGTCACCAGAGTCTCGGCGGGCGCCGCGGCATGCTTCCGGCCGGTGACGGCGGCACCGGCCAGTCCGGCGGCTGCGCCCGCTCCTGCGCCGATGGCTGCGCCCGCGCCGCCAGCCGCCAGCGCTCCGATCATGGCGCCCGCGCCGCTGCCGCCGCCGATCCAAGCCAGGTTGCGGCGGCGATGCCGCGCACTCGCCGTGGTCCAGGCGCGCGTTTCCAGCTCCACGGAGCGCCCGTTCCATTCCAGCCGCTCTGGCACGAGCGACAGCACGGCGCGTCCGACCAGGCGCCCCGAGGGAGTTGATTGCCGCAGCCTGCCGATCACCCGCGCTCCCTTCGGGACTACGATTCGGCTGCCGTCCCGCAGCGGCTCCGCCAATGTCGCCGTGAAGCGGTCCCCCGCACGGTGGGTGGCAGTGGAGACGGAATGGTCCAGCCGGGCACGGAGAACCGTGCCTTCGGCGAACAGAGAACACTGGTCCAGGTTCCCGGCACCCAGCCCGAAACCCGTGGTCAGGACGGCGAAGAACGCAATGCAGAAGACACGCGCCTGGATCACGCCCCGGCATCACAGCAATTCCGGGGCCATCCTCAAGCTGTTGAATCCGCGTGTGCCCGCGAATCGCTGCGGACTGTAAAAACGACATGCTCCCGGAAAATTTTGCCGCGCCCTGAACTGCAGGGCGGCGGCTCCGCGTTCTGCTGCGAGGAGGACAACTGCATCCGAATTTACCGGATGCCCGGCGGCCGTCCGCACTCTGCTAGACTCACTCTCGACCCGACTGTCGAGGGAGCCATGCAGGAACAGAATGTCTATCCACCTTCCGCTGAGTTCAGCGCCCGCGCCCATGTGCGGGACATGGACGCCTACCGCGCCCTGTGCCAGCAGGCTGGCGAGCACCCCGAGGCATTCTGGGGCGAGATGGCGGAGCGCGAGGTGCACTGGTTCGAAAAGTGGCATCACGTCTTCGAATGGCATCCGCCGTTTGTGAAATGGTTCGTGGGGGCGAAGACGAATGCGTCCTTCAACTGCCTGGACCGGCATCTGGAGGCGCGCGGGACGAAGCCTGCCATCATCTTCGAGGGCGAGCCGGGCGATCAGAGGGTGCTGACGTACGCGGAGTTGCACGAGCGCGTGTGCCGGTTCGCCAACGTGCTGAAGAGCCGCGGATACAAGGCGGGCGACCGCGCCATCATCTACATGCCGATGGTCCCGGAGGCGGTGGTGGCGATGCTGGCCTGCGCGCGGCTGGGGATCACGCACTCGGTCGTGTTCGGCGGGTTTTCGGCGGAGGCGCTGAAGGCGAGGATCCAGGATCTGGATGCGCAGCTACTCCTGACGGCGGACGGCGGATGGCGGCGGGGAAGGGAAGTGCGGCTGAAAGATGCGGCCGACGAGGCGCTGGCAGACTGCCCGGGCGTGCGCGACGTCATCGTGCTGAAGCGCACCGGCGGCGCGGTTCAGATGAAAGAGGGACGCGACCTGTGGTGGCACGAGCTGGAAGCGGCGGCGCCAGCCGGATGTCCGGCGGAAGCGCTGGACGCCGAACACCCGCTGTTCGTGCTGTATACGTCTGGGACGACCGGAAAACCGAAGGGTATTCTGCACACGACAGGCGGGTATTTAACCTACGTCACGTGCACAATGAAGTGGGTTTTCGACCTGAAAGAGGACGATATTTACTGGTGCACGGCGGACATCGGCTGGGTGACCGGACACTCCTATCTGGTTTACGGACCGCTTTCGGCTGGCGCGACCTGCGTGATGTACGAAGGGGCGCCGGACTATCCGGCGTGGGACCGCTGGTGGGAGATCGTGGCGCGGCACAAGGTGACCATTTTCTACACGTCGCCGACGGCGATCCGGGCGCTGCTGAAACAGGGCGATCAGTGGCCGGAGAAGCACGATCTTTCGTCGCTGCGCCTGCTGGGCAGCGTGGGAGAGCCGATCAATCCGGCAGCGTGGGAGTGGTACTACCGCGTGATCGGAAAGGAGCGCTGCCCGATCGTCGACACGTGGTGGCAGACGGAAACAGGAGGCATCCTGATTGCGCCGATGCCGGGCGCAGTCCCGCTGAAGCCGGGATCGGGGACGCTGCCGATGCCGGGCATTGAAGCGGAGGTGGTGGATTTCTACGGAAAACCGGTGCCGGCCAACACGGAAGGATTTCTTGTCATCAAACGGCCGTGGCCATCAATGTTGCGGACGATCTGGGGCGATCCGCAGCGATATGAGCAGCAGTATTTTTCGCGCGTTCCGGGGATTTATTTCACGGGCGACGCGGCGCGGCGCGACGAGGACGGCTACTTCTGGATTCTGGGGCGCGTGGATGACGTGATGAACGTCAGCGGCCACCGGCTGTCGACGATGGAAGTGGAGTCCGCGCTGGTGCGGCATCCGGCGGTGGCGGAGGCGGCGGTGGTCGGCAAGCCGCATGAGATCACGGGGCAGGCGGTGTGCTGCTTCGTGACGCTGAAGCAGGGATTCCAGCCGGGCGACGAACTGGCGAAAGAGCTGCGGCAGTGGGTGGCGCATGAGATCGGGGCGTTTGCGCGTCCGGAAGAGATCCGGTTCACGGAGGCGCTGCCCAAGACGCGCTCGGGCAAGATCATGCGGCGGCTGCTGCGCGAGATCGTGACCACGCATACGGTGACGGGCGACGTGACCACGCTGGAAGATCTTGGCGTGGTGACCCGGCTGGCGGCGCAGCAGGACGAAGACTGAGGCTTACAGCGGCTCGCCGACTTCGGCTGCGGTGATGGTGATGGGCCGGATGGAGCGGGCGAGGCCTGTCTCTTCGTCAGCCTCGACGATGGTGGCGTGAAGCTCAACCATGCCGGCGGCGGCTTCGAAGCGCGCGGGAAGCTGCGTCACGAACCGGTAAAGAATCGTCCGCTTCTCGACGCCGATGACGGAGTCGTAGGGACCGGTCATGCCGCAATCGGTCTGATACGCGGTGCCGCCGGGCAGGACGCGCGCGTCCGCCGTGGGGATGTGCGTATGGGTTCCGATGACGGCGGTGACGCGGCCGTCGAGGTGCCAGCCCATGGCCATCTTCTCGCTGGTGGCTTCCGCGTGAAAGTCGACGAAGCGGATGCGGATCTCGGGCGGAAGCCCGGCCAGAAGCGTGTCAGCGGTGCGGAAAGGGCACTCGATGGCCGGCATGTGGACGCGGCCCTGGAGGTTGACGACGGCGTAAGGGACGCCGTTGCGGGCTTTCCCTGTGACGATGCCGGCGCCGGGGACGGAAGAACCGTAGTTGGCCGGCCGCAGCAGGCGGGGCTCGTTGTTGAGGTAGTCGTAGATCTCCCGCTTGTCCCAGATGTGGTTGCCGGAGGTCATCACGTCGACGCCGAGGGCGAACAGCTCCTGCGCAAGGGGCGGAGTGATGCCGAAGCCGCCTGCGGCGTTTTCGACGTTGGCGATCACGAGATCGATCTGTTCGTCGCCGACGAGACGGGGCAGACAGGCAGCCGTGATGCGGCGGCCGGGAGAGGCGAAGATGTCGCCGATGAAGAGGATACGCATGAAGAACAGAAGGAGCGCACCACAATAACCGTTCCAGCCTCGGAATCGACCCCGATCGACCACGGGGGGCGCCCGCCGCGCGCCTTCAGGCTTCTCCTTGCGGAGCATGCTCACCGGCGCTCAAGTAACGAGCCGGGCTCCAGATTCATTTGCATCGGATCAATTATGGAGACCAGTGACGCGTTCTGCAGGAACGCTCCTCTGAGGGTCAGGATAGCGTGATCGCGGGGTCCGCGCCAAATCACTTCTCGATGACCGCTTCCCAGCGGCACTTGGGGTCGGTCCCGCAGCTTTTCGCGGTTCCCTTGAGAGTCCTGCCGTCAGGCTGGACCCAGCCTTCGTAGGTATCGGCCGAACCGCGGTTGTACAGGCGGACGTAAGCGCCATCGAAGCGCTGAAGCTCCAGCGTGCCTTCGGTTCTCGCACCGGAATTCTTTTCGCGGTAGGAGAAGCGGACGGAGTCGCCGTCGAAGGTCCAGGTTCCTTCCCAGTGGAAGCCGGGAGTGGTGAGGTCCGTCACGCGCCACAGCCTGCCGGGATTGGCGCGGATGCCTTCGCGCAGCACCGATGTGGGTTGGGGCGCCTGCTTCGCTTTGGCCACTTCGGCCACGCCCTGTGCGATGGGTTTCCAGTCCGCGACGACGCGGAAGCCGCAGGAGACGGCTCCGCCGCACCACTCGGCCTTGCCGCGGATGGTGCGTCCGTCGCTCTGGATCGTGCCCGTGGCGGAATACACCTTCGAGCCGCTGCTGAGCGGCATGGTGATCCGGAAGCGGACGGTGTTGCCCTCGATGGACAGAATCTCGGTGGTCCACGTCGCGGGGCGGCCTTTTGCGTCGCTGTAGAAGACGCGGAAGCGCGCGCTGTCGCCGTCCCGGACCCATTTGCCCTTGAGAACCAGCGCAGAAGAGTTCCATTCTTCCGCGGCCCACTCGCGGCCCAGCTCGCCGCCGCGCGGCAGGGACGGGGACTGAAAAGCGGGCGCAGCCAGCGCGAGAAGAAGAAGCGGGGTCAGACGCCGTGGAGACATTCCGCGATCTCCCGTTCGGGAATGCAGCCTTCACGAATGATGCGCCAGTAAGGTTCGGTGACATCGACAGTCGTGGCGCCGCTGCCAATGCAGGCGCCGCCGTCGAGCACGAGGTCGATGCGTCCGTCGAGGATGGCGAAGGTCTCGATGCCGGAGCGGCAGGTGGGCTGGCCGCTGACGTTGGCCGACGTGCCGATCAGGGGCTGGCCGAGCCAGTCGATGAGGGCCTGGGCGACGGGCGAGCGCGGTTGGCGCAGGGCGAGGCGACCCGTATTGCCCGTGACTTTCAGCGGCACGCGGGCGCTTGCGGGCACGATGATGGAGAGCGGGCCGGGCCAGAAACGGCGCGCGAGAAGGAAGAAGCGCGCGGGCAATTCCGAAGCGAGCTCCTCAGCCATGAAAAAATCGCTGACCAGGAGAGGCAGAGAGCGCTGCGTTTCGCGGCCTTTTGCGGCGAAGACGCGGCCGACGGCGTGGAGGTTGAAGGGATCGGCGACCAGCGTGTAGAGCGCGTCCGTGGGGATGGCCACGATCTGGCCGCGCCGGATGGCGATGGCGGCGCGTTCGATCGCCTCGACGGACGGCTGCTCGGCGTCGATTTCGATCAGATCGGTGGCCACGCGTTTCTCCGGTGCAAAAGTGCCAGTCTAGCGCGGCCCCACAGCGCGAGCAACCTCGACAGCCAGCTCGTAGCGTCCGAAGGGAGCGCTGAGCTGAACGCCCTCGACCATGGGGCGGACGCGGCGGACCATTTCCTGCGCGATGGCGACGCCCTCCCGGCGCGCCTGCTCGGGATCCCTGGCTGCGCGCATGCGTTCCATGAACTCCTCGGGCACGGGGACGCGGAGCTCGTTGACCATGAACTCGGCGTTGCGCAACGAAGTGAGGGGCCAGATGCCGGCGATGACCGGGATGCGGAAGCCGCGGATCTTCTCGAGAAACTGCTCGAGGAGGGAGATGTCGAAGACGGGCTGCGTGACGATGAACTCGGCGCCGGCGAGAACCTTCCACTCGGTGCGCCGGATCTCTTCCTCGAGGTTCAGGGCGCCCGGGTTGGCGCCGACGCCGAGAACGAGACCGGTCTGGCTGCCGAAGGGGTGGCCGCCGATGTCGAGGCCCTGGTTCAGGTTGTTGACGATGTTGCAGAGGCCGATGGAGTCGACGTCGAAGACGGCGGTGGCGTTGGGGTAGGCGCCCATGCGGGGCGGATCGCCGGTGATGCAGATCAGGTTGCGGATTCCGGCTGCATATGCGCCGAGCAATTCGCTCTGAATTCCGAGGATATTCCTGTCCCGGCAGCAGAAATGAAGGACGGTTTCGATGCCCGCGCCGCGTTCAATGAGCTGGCAGGTGACCTGGGCGCTCATGCGGGCGCTGGCGCGGGGGCCGTCGGGAACATTGATGGCGTCGATGCCGGCCTCGCGGCAGAGCTTCGCGCCGGCGATTTCGCGGGAGGCGTCGATGCCGCGGGGCGGGAGGATTTCGACGAAAACAACAAATTTCCCGGCGGCGATTTTCGCGCCAAGAGGCGATTTTTCGGCAAGAGGGATTTTCGACAGGGCCTTCTTTTCCGCCTCGGGCGCGGCAGCGGGCGCGGCGGCGTGGCGGAGGCCGGGCTGAAGGCTGCGGGCCTCGCTGGCGATGCTCTTGATGTGCTCGGGCGTGGTGCCGCAGCAGCCGCCGACGATCTTGACCCCGGCCCAGAGCATGCGGCGGGCGTACTGAGCCATGTATTCCGGCGAGCTGAGGTAGATGTTGCGGCCTTCGACGCGGGTGGGATGGCCGGCGTTCGGCATGGCCGACAGCGGCTTGCGCGTGAAGGCGAGCATGCGCTCGAGGGTTTCGAGAGTGGGCTTGGGACCGACGGAGCAGTTGAGTCCGATCACGTCGGCGGGCAGCTCGTCGAGGAAGCGGGCGAAGGTCTCCGTGTCGGCGCCGTCGTGGAGGCGGCCTTCCTCGTCGGCGGTGACCTGGGCGATGACGGCGATGTCATTGCCGGCGGCGTCGCGGGCGGCGGCGACGGCTTCGCGCAGTTCGCCGAGGCTCGAGAACGTTTCGAAGATCAGCAGGTCGACGCCGGCTTCGAGCAGCGCGTCGATCTGCTCGCGGAACATGGCGCGGGCTTCTTCAAAGGACGTGGGACCCAGGGGTTCGATGTGGAGGCCGAGCGGGCCGATGGCGCCGGCGACGAAGACGTGAGAGCGTTCCGATGCGGCTTCCCGGGCGAGACGGACGCCCGCGCGGTTGATGTCGGCGACTTTGTCGGCGAGGCCGTAAGTGGCCAGACGGGCGCGGGTGGCCCCGAACGTATTGGTTTCGAGGATTTCCGCGCCCGCGCGGACGTACTCCGTGTGGATGTCGCGGACCATCTGCGGCGCGCTGAGGTTGAGCTCGTCAAAGCAGCGGTTGATGAAGATGCCGCGGGTGTACAGCATCGTGCCCATGGCGCCGTCGGCGACCAGAGCGCGCCTGCTCAACAAATCGCGGAACTCGTCCGCACGCGAAACTCGGGGAGAACTGCCCATGCCCTTTCTTCTATTTTTGGCACTTCGGGCAGTAGTATGTCGAACGGCCGCCCTGCGGGATGCGGCGCACGGCTGCGCCGCAGCGGCGGCACGGCTCGCCTTCGCGGCCGTAGACAGCCACGGGATAAAACTCGCCCTCGGCGAACGCGCCGGGCCTCTCATAGGCGGCCCGGACGGAGGCGAGGGCCGTTTCCAGCACCTGGAGAATGGCGGCATGGAGGCGCTGGAGGCGCTGGCGGGAGATCGTGTTGGCCGGCCTGCGCGGATCGATGCCCGCTTCGAAGAGCGCCTCGGCGGCATAGATATTGCCGAGACCGGCGACTGTGCCCTGATCCATCAGCCAGATCTTGGCGGGGCGCGCCGTGCGGCGCGAAGAAGAGAACAGCAGGGCGGGGGTGAAGTCGGGGCTGAAGGGCTCGGGGCCGAGATCCCGGAACAGATTCGCTTCTTCCTGTTCCGGATGCAGCGAGACGCGGCCGAGCGCACGGGGATCGTCGAGGACGACGGCGCGGCCGTCTTCCAGGGCAAACCATGCCCGGACCGTCCGAGGGCGGAGGCGCGCGTCGGGCAGCACGCGCAGGTCGCCGGTCATCTTCAGGTGAACGCGGGCGAACCAGCCGCCGCTCAGGCGGAGCAGGAGGTTCTTGCCGCGGCGGTCCAGACCCTCGATCCGCCGGCCGACGGCATGGACCGCGCCGGACATGGTGCCGGGACGGAACTGGCCGAAGCTGGTGATGCGCGTCCATGGAGCGGCGGCGCGGAAGCGTTCAGCGACGGCCTGCACTTCGGGCAGCTCGGGCACTTACCAGATCTCCACTTCCACGGGCGCGCCGACGGCCATGCCGAGCTTTTTCGCCGCCGAGTCTCTGTTGACCGAGATTTCAATGGTCCCGCTGCTGCCGGCGATGAGGAACGGCTCGCCGTCAGGCGCTTCTGCATAAAACCGGCAGACGCGCGTGATGGTGCGGAAGCCGGCGGTGAGGGCGATGCCGCGCACGGCGGGCGGAAGGAATTCCGCGGCGGGCAGGTTGGTGATGAGGTTGCCGAAGCGGTCGATGTGGGCGATGCGGCCGCTCCAGAAGCGGCGGCCGGTGCGCACGGGGTCGAGCGGCGGGAGACGGACGGGGTCGCGGACAAGCCGGCCGAGCTTCGACGGCGCGACGCCCGCGGCCAGATGGGCGGCGGCGGGGGCGAAAACATCCCGGCCGTGAAATGTCTGGCTCACGGCAGGCAGGCGGAGCTTCGGGTTCGTGATCTCGCGCGCTTTGGCGCCCTTTTCCGAGAGGGCTTCCGTGAAGATTCCGTTGTCGGGACCGATGAAGATGCGGCCGCCGGACTCGACGCAGAGGGCGCGGCGGGCGCTGCCCACGCCGGGATCGACGACGCAGACGAAGATGGTCCCCCGGGGGAAATACGGAACAGCGCCGCGCAGCAGGAACCGCGCCTGATCGATTTCCTGAGGCTCGACGTCGTGGCAGAGATCGACGACCCGCGCACGGGGCGAGATGCCGGCGATGACGCCCTTCATGACGCCGACGAAGGTGTCGCGCCATCCGAAATCCGTGAGCAACGCGATCAGCTTCGAGCCGCGCATCATACAATCAGAATAGCGGGGCATTCCATGCGATACTTCGACCACAACGCGACCAGTCCGATTGCGCCCGAAGTGCTGGAAGTGCTGGCGCGCGTGCAGGCGGAAGTGTTCGGCAATCCCTCATCGATCCATACGCCGGGGCAGCAGGCGCGCAAAGAGGTTGAAGCGGCGCGGGCGAGCGTGGCGCGCATGCTGGGCTGCCAGCCGAAAGAGGTCGTGTTCACGTCGGGCGGCACTGAAGCCGACAATCTGGCGATCCTGGGCGCGCCCGAGGGCCATGTCATCACGGCCGCGATCGAGCACCCCGCGGTGCTGGAGGCGGCGAAGCGGCGGGGAGCGACGCTCGTGCGCGTGGACGGGCAGGGGCGCGTGGATCCGGACGAGATCCGAAAGGCCCTGCGGCCGGACACAGTGCTGATCAGCGTCATGCACGCCAACAACGAAACCGGAGTGCTGCAGCCGGTGGAAGAGATCGCCGCCGTGGCGCGCGAAGCGGGCGCGCTGCTGCACAGCGACGGCGTGCAGGCGGCGGGACGCATCGATGTGGACGTGAAGGCGCTGGGCGTGGATCTGTACGCGATCAGCGGCCACAAGTTTCACGCACCGAAGGGCGTGGGCGCCCTGTACGTGCGCGATGGCGTGAAGCTCGTGCCGAGGCAGGTGGGCGGGCGCCATGAGCGGGAGCGGCGGGCAGGCACGGAGAATGTCCCGGGCATCGCCGCGATGGGCGCCGCAGCGGCACTGCCGCGCGCGGCGACTGCGGCGCTGCGCGACCGGCTGGAAGAGATGGTGCTGGAAAGGATTCCTGACGTCGTGATTCACGGGCGGGGAGCGCCGCGGGTTCCGAACACGACGAACATGGCGTTCCCGGGCGTCGAGGCGGAAGCGCTGGTGATTGCGCTGGATCTGGCCGGGTTTGCGGTTGCAACGGGCGCGGCTTGCTCGTCGGGAGCGACGCGGCCGTCGCATGTGCTGGAGGCGATGGGCGTGCCGCCCGCCGTGTCGAAGGCGTCGATCCGGATTTCCCTGGGCCGCGGCAACACGGCGGAAGACGTGGAAGCGCTGGCAGAGGCGCTCGAGAAAGCCGTGGCGCGGCTGAGGAAGCTGAGTCCCGCCTATGCGTGAGATTCCCCGGGACGGTCTGATCGCGGTCGCGATGTCGGGCGGCGTCGATTCGTCGACAGCGGCGGCGCTGCTGAAGCGCGAGGGGCATCGCATCATCGGGCTCACGATGCAGCTGTGGAACCAGCGCCGGCTGCCGCAGCTGCAGGCGGAAGGCGCAACGGGACGGTGCTGCTCGTTGGACGATGTCTACGACGCGCGCGCGGTGGCGGCGCATCTCGGCATCCCGTATTACGTGCTCAATCTTGAAGATCAGTTCGAGCGGGAGGTGGTGCAGCCGTTTGTGGAAGAGTATCTGGCCGGGCGCACGCCGATTCCGTGCACGCTGTGCAACCATTACATCAAGTTCGACCGGTTCCTGGAGCTGGCGGCGGGGGCGGGCGCAGACTACATTGCGACGGGCCACTACGCGCGGATCGATTTCAATGAAGCCACGGGACGCTGGGAGCTGCGGCGCGGGCGCGACGCGGCCAAGGATCAGACCTACTTTCTGTGGGGGCTGAAACAGGAGCAGATGGCGCGGACGCTGTTTCCGCTGGGCCATCTGACCAAGCCCGAAGTGCGGGCGCTGGCGGCGGAGCTGGGCGTTCCGGTGGCGCAGAAAAACGATTCGCAGGAGATCTGTTTCGTGCCGAACGGCGACTACGCGGCGTTCATCGACGCGTATTTCGAGGACCGGGGCATCCGGCGGGAAGCGGTGGAAGGCGAGGTGGTGACGCTGGATGGCAGGGTTCTGGCGAAGCACCGGGGCGTGCATCATTTCACGGTGGGCCAGCGGAAGGGCATCGGAGTGGCTGCAGGCGAGCCGCTGTACGTGATCGCGACGAATCCGGCGACGCAGCAGGTGATCGTCGGGCGCGACGAGGACCTGCGGAGGGCGCGGCTGTTTGCGAAAGAAGTGAACTGGGTGTCGATCGAGCCGTTGCGCGAACCGCGGCGCGCGGAGGTGAAGATCCGCAACAAGCACGAGGCTGCTGCTGCGACCGTGTATCCCACGGGGGACGACAGCCGCGTGGAGGTCGTGTTCGATGAACCGCAGCGCGCGGTGACGCCCGGGCAGGCGGCGGTGATGTACGACGGGGACCTGGTGCTGGCAGGCGGGTGGATCGAGTAGCGGGGCGCTAGAATACCGCTTTGGCGCGCCGTTCCAAGTTCCGCAATGCAGCCGAGGCCGCTCTTGTGCAGTCACTGCTGGCGGCCTTGCGGGCGAGCCGGGACCCGGTGCGGACGGCGAGGCGCGCCGTGGCGCTGCTGGATCTGTTCGCGCCCCGGCTGCGGCGGACGGCGTGGCGGAACTTCGAGCTGGCGATGCCTGAACTGGACCGCGCGGCGCGCGCGCGGCTGCTGGAAGGCTGCTGGATGAACCTGGCGCGTGTCGTCGCGATGATGGCGCAGTTTCCGCGGATCGGGAAGCACAATATCGGCGAATTCATCCGCTACGAGGGGCTGGAGAATTACCTGCGGGCGAAGGAGCGCGGGCGCGGCGTGCTGGTGGCGACGGCGCACCTGGGCAACTGGGAGTTTTCCGCCTTCGCGCATGCGCTGATGACGGAGCCGATGGCGGTGGTAGCGCGGCCGATGGACAATCCGCGGCTGGACGAACTGGTGACGCGCTACCGCACGATGTCCGGCAACCGGGTGATCGGGCGGGGGCAGGATTTTCTGCGGCCGTTGGTGGAGACGCTGCGAAGCAACGGGGCGGCGGGAATTCTCGTGGACCAGAACGTGACGGCGGACCGCGGCGTGTTTGTGGATTTCTTCGGGCTGAAAGCGTGCGTGGATGCGGGCTTCGCAAGGTTGGCGCACCGGACGGGGGCGGCGGTGATTGCCGGGTATGCGCTGTGGTCGGAAAGCGAAGGCCGCTACGTTCTGCACTTCGAGCCGGAGATCCCGATGAGCGGAGATGCGCAGGCAGACACGCAGGCGGTGCACGCGCGGCTGGAAGCGGCCATCCGGCGGGCGCCGGAGCAGTGGCTATGGATCCACCGGCGATGGAAAACGCGGCCCGAAGGAGAGCCGCCCCTGTATTGAGGCCGCATGGGGCCGCTGATAGCATGAGGGCATGCTGTCGGCGAAGAAGGCGCTTCACGAGCGGTTCCACCGCGCGCTGGAGATCGACCCGGCAACGAAGCCGGCGGTGTATCAGCAGCTTGTCCGGTCGGCGCGCGTGCTGAATGCGAACTATGTGCTGGAGCTGCTCCTTTCCGCGGGAATCGCGACGTTCGGACTGGTGCTGAACAGCCCGGCGGTGGTGATCGGGGCGATGCTGATTTCGCCCCTGATGGGGCCGATTCTGGCCGCAGGACTCGCGTTTGCCGCGTCTGATCTGTATCTGGGGTTAAAGTCGTTTCTCGGCATTCTGGGGAGCGTGATTACGGCGGTTTTCTTCGCGGCGTTTCTGGTGTGGATGCTGCCGTTTCAATCGCCGACGAGCGAGATTCTGGCGCGCACTCAGCCGAACCTGCTGGACCTGGGCGTGGCGCTGTTTTCCGGGCTGGCCGGCTCGCTGGTGGTGTGCCGCGGAGGAGGAGGCGGCGGTGTGACGGCGCTGCCCGGAGTGGCGATCGCAGTGGCTCTGATGCCGCCGTTGTGCACGGTGGGATTCGGCGTCGGAAGCGGGTGGAACTGGCCGATCATTTCCGGGGCGATGCTGCTGTTTCTGACAAACCTGGTGGCGATCGGGGCGAGCGCATTTCTGGTGTTTTATCTCGAGGGAATGGACGAGCCGGAGGTGCGGGAGGCGGTGGCGCCGGCGACACGGGAGGAGGCGAGGCGGGGACCGTTCGGGGCGGTGATCGAGAAGATCCATATGCAATCGGCGATCGGAGATATCGGCAAGCTCCGGTGGCGGGTGCTGATGCTGGTGGCGACGTTCGTGCTGCTCTTCATTCCGCTGCGGAATTCGCTGAACCAGCTGACGGCGGAGACGGTGGCGCGCGGCGCGGCGCGGGAAGCCGTGCGCGTGCTGGGGGCGGCGAACATCCTGACGCAGCAGCTGGACATCACGCAGGAGAGCGTAACGCTGCGCGTCGTGGCTGCGGAGGCTGTGGCGGAGGACAAGGTGCGGGAGGCGGAGCGGATCCTGATCCAGCGGACGCGCAAACCGGCGACCGTGAGCGTGCGAAAAGTGGCCGGGGAAGAAGAGCTGGCCGCGCTGCGGGAGCGGCTGAGGCAGCCTGCGGCGCCCGTTGCGGCGCCGCCGCCGGATCTTGCGACGATGCGGCTGCTGGTGCTGGAACGGGTGCAGCCGCCGCTGCGGGAGCTTTGGCCTTCGCAGTTCGGGCAGCTTGCCGGCTACGAGTTCGGATACACGGAGACGGGGGCGGTGCTGCGGCTTTCGTATGAGTCGCCGCGTCCGCTCGATGATGCCGCGCGCGAGGTGCTGGAGCGGGCGATCCGGAGCCGGCTGAACGCGGGCGATCTGAGATTCGCGTACGAATGGAAGAAGGCGCAGGCGCCGCGGCAAGCGCGGTAGATCATCAATCGAGCACGGGGCGGGCTTTCAGAATGCGGTCGAGGCGCGGGAACTGCGCGTCGAGATAGGCGTTGCCTTGAGTCTGGATGCGGGCGGCCTCGGGGCCGCGGCCGGGCGGGGACCACTCGCCATAGCCCGCATACAGCTTGTCGAAGACTTCCATGCCTTCGATGACGCGCCCGAAAGGCACGAAGCCGTCCCGGTCGAGCGCACGATTGTCTTTCAGGTTGACGAAGACCTGCGTGCGGCGGCTGCCGGGACCGGACTGGGCGAAGCTGACCGTGCCGCGCAGGTTGGACTCGCGGCGGGGGTCGTCGGCGAGAGGGGCTGCGTTCCACAAAGACTGCACCGACGGATCGCCGGCGACGCCGAACTGCACGATGAAGCCGGGGCGGACGCGGTAGAAGCGGGAGTCGTCGAAGAAGCGGGAGGTGACGAGTTTCCAGAAGCGCTCGGCGCCTTTCGGGGCCCACTCCTTGCGGACTTCGATGACGAACGGCCCCTGTGTCGTTTCAAAACGAGCTTTCCAGACCTCGGGCATTTCCGCAGGCAGAGAAGGTTGCTTGCGGGCTTTTTCAGGAGGCGGAGACGAGGAGCAGGCGCCAAGCAGGAGAAGACAGGCCGCGGCCAGCAGTCGCATGGCTGACATTGTTTCGCGGCGCGGGGCGCAGGGGCAAGGGGAGGCGGTCACAGGACTTTGAAAAAAATATCCGCCGTGTTTTCAGGAAATTCGGTCCGTGATTCAGGCGCGGCCGGCGGCAGGGCAGGGTAGTCTTCGCGCAGAACCGGCCGCCGCGAGCGGCTCCGGATTCAGGATCCCCTCCCCCGGGCGGAGCGGCGAAGGGGGCCGGTTCCCGACAGGGTTTGATCTGGGCGGCTGTTTGTGTGCTCCTCCGGTGAGGCGCGCGGGTGAATGCCGGCGTTTGGGCCGCCGGCAGGGACAGCGTGGGCGTGCTGTCCGGGGTGGCTCGCGCGGGAGTGAGCTCGGCAGCCGGGCGGGCCGGACGATGGCGGCGAGCGTCCGGCCCGCTTCTTTTTCAGGGGGCTGCATATAATGGGGGAGTCCTCAGGAGATCCCTCATGTCCCAGGCAGCCAACGATTACATCCGCTCGAATTCCGAGCGTTTTCTGGAAGAGCTGAAAGACTTCCTGCGCATTCCTTCCATTTCCACCGATCCTGAGCGCGCGGGCGACGTGGCGCGCGCGGCGCAATGGGTGGCCGACAAGCTGCGCGCCGCGGGGCTCGAAAACGTGGAGATCATTCCGACATCGCGCCATCCGCTGGTCTACGCCGACTGGCTGCACGCGCCGGGCAAGCCGACGGTGCTGTGTTACGGGCACTACGACGTTCAGCCGCCGGATCCGCTGGAGGAGTGGGTGTCGCCGCCATTCGAGCCGGCGATCCGCGACGGGAACCTGTATGCGCGCGGCTCTGCCGACGACAAAGGGCAGATGTACATGCACGTGAAGGCGATCGAGACGCTGTTCGCCGTGTACGGCAAGCTGCCCGTGAACGTGAAATTCCTGGTGGAAGGCGAAGAGGAAGTGGGCGGCGCGAACGTGGCCAAGTACGTCGCCGAGAATCCGGAAAAGCTGAAAGCCGACGCGGCTCTGGTGAGCGACACGTCGCTCTACGCCGAGGACATGCCGACGCTGTGCACGGGGCTGCGGGGCCTCGTTTACATGGAGGTAGAGGCGCGCGGTCCGATGCGGGACCTGCACTCGGGGCTGTACGGGGGCGCGGCGCCGAACGCGGTGTACGGCCTGATCGAACTGCTCGGGAAGGCGAAGGACAGCGAGGGGCGCGTCATCATTCCGGGCTTCTATGACGACGTGGCCGAGCCGGCGCCGGCGGAGCTGGAGTCATGGAAGACGCTGCCGTTTTCGGAGAAGGAATTTCTGGAGAAGGAAGTCGGCTCCACGTGCCTCGTCGGCGAGCCGGACCGGACGGTGCTGGAGCGGGTGTGGTCGCGGCCGACGCTGGAAGTGCACGGCATCGGCGGCGGCTTCAGCGGCGCGGGCGCGAAGACGGTGATTCCGGCGGCTGCTGTGGCGAAAGTGAGCATGCGGATGGTGCCGAATCAGGATCCGGAGAAAATGTTCCAGCTTTTCGAGGGCTGGGCGCAGGCCAACGCGCCCAAGGGCATCCGCATCTCCGTCAGGAAGTTATCGGCCAGCCCGGCGGTGGTGGTGAACCCGGACCATCCGGCGATCCACACGGCGGCGGAGGCGTTCCGGGAGATCCTGGGCAAGCCGACGGTGTTCATCCGGTCGGGCGGCAGCGTGCCGATCGTGGGGGACTTTGCGCGGCACCTGGGCATTCCCACGGTGATGATGGGCTTCGGGCTGCCGGATGACGGGCTGCACTCGCCGAACGAGAAGTTCCGGCTGGAGAACTTCTATCAGGGAACGATGACCGTGGCGGCCTTCTTTGAACGCTACGGGGCATGAATCAGCGCGGCGACTTGCGGCTTGGCGTGAACACCCAATCGCGCTGAAGCAGGAAATTCAGCGGGAACAGCGCGCTCTCGACGGCGATTTTGGCGGGGAAGAGGGCGAAGCCGTGCATCTGCGTCAGCCAGTGGATGGCTGCGTACGAAACAAGGGCGTGGGCGGCGGCGACGGAGAGGAAGCGCGGAAGCTCGCGCCGGTGCGGCTCGCCCGAATGGAAGACGGCGCGGCGTGCCGCCGGGTACTGGAATGAGAGGGCTGCCGCGCGGGCGGCGAGCTGCGCCTCGGGAAGAGAGGGCGTGATGGCCAGCACGAGGCGGAAGACCGAGTTGTCGATGAGCGCGGTGGCCAGCGAGACGAGGGTAAAGCGCAGCAGGACGAAGTAGATGCGCATGGAGTCCCGCAGCGGGTTGAAATGGGAACTGCGGTTGCCGTCCAGATAGACGGTGGCGATGGGGACTTCCGCAATGCCGAAGCCCGCGTGCCTGGCCAGCACGAGCATGTCGAGCTCGAATTCATAACCGGCGGTTTTTGTTTCGAACAGGCGGAGGGCGAGAGCGCGGGGGATGCCGCGGAGTCCGGTCTGCGTGTCGCTGAGCGCCAGTCCGGCGATCCAGCGCATGGCGGCGGCTGTGACGAGATTGCCGAAGCGGCTGCGCAGGGGGACGCCTGCGCCGAACTGACGACAGCCGAGCACAAGAGTGGCGCCGTCCGTTTCCGCCAGCCGGCGGGCGACGCGCTCGATATCCTCGGGCAGGTGCTGGCCGTCGGCGTCGGCGGTGACGGCGCCCGCGCAATCACCGGCCTGCATGAGATGGAAGAGGCCGGTTTTGAGGGCTTCTCCCTTTCCACGATTCGCGTCATGGCGGAGCAGCGTGACCTGGGGATGATGGCGGAGGGACTCGAAGATCTCCGCGAAAGAGGGGCCGCTGCCGTCGTCGACGATGACGATGCGGTGGAAGCCCCGCTCCGTCAGATCCCCGACCAGGCGCACCAGAGCTTCCGAAGGCCTGTACGCCGGGATGAGCACGGGCGGCAGCGGCGAGGGCGCGCGCATCGGGTTCCTCGAAGACAGGATGCCACGGCGGGTACAATGTGAGGGTTGTCCACGCCCTCGGAACAGGTATTCAAGAGCGCGGGCATCGCCTCGTTCGCCGTGCTGCTGAGCCGCATCAGCGGACTGGTGCGCGAAGGGGTGATGAGCCGGCTGTTCGGCGCGGGATCGGCCTATGACGCCTTTGTCATCGGCTTCCGGATTCCGAACCTGACGCGCGACCTTTTTGCGGAAGGCGCGCTGTCGGCGGCGTTCGTGCCGACGTTCGTGGACTACCTGCAGAAGAAGGACCGCAAGGAAGCGATCCATCTGGCGAACCTGGTGGCGACGGCGATCATCCTGTTCGTGGGCGGGCTGTGCGTCCTGGGAATGCTGCTGGCGCCGTGGTTCGTGCCGCTGCTGACGCCGAACTGGACGCACGAGGCGCCGGAAAAGACGGCGGCAGCCGTGCGGCTGACGCAGATCATGTTTCCGTTCCTGCTGCTGGTGGCGCTGGCGGCGCAGGCGATGGGCGTGCTGAACTCGTTCAACAAGTTCGCCGTGCCCGCCTTTTCGTCCACCTGGTTCAACGTGGGCAGCGTGGCGTCGGGCGTGGCTCTGGGCTACTGGCTGGGGCCGCGGCTGGGAATCGAACCGATCGACGGCATGGCGTGGGGCGTGGTGATCGGGGGCGGGCTGCAACTCGTGTGGCAGTTGCCATCGCTGTACCGGCTGGGTTTCCGGTTCCGGCCGGCGCTGGATTTCGGCCACCCGGGGCTGCGGCACATCGCGAAGCTGATGGGGCCGGCGATCATCGGCAATGCGAGCGTGCAGGTGAACGTGCTGGTGAACACGTTTTTCGCGGCATCGATTGTCGATCCCGTGCGGGGGCTGGACGGTGCGACGGCGTGGCTGCAGTACGCGTTCCGGTTCATGCAGCTTCCGCTGGGACTGTTCGGGGTGGCGATTGCCACGGCGACGCTGCCGGCGATCGGCCGGAGCGCGGCGAGCGGGGATCTGGATGAATTCCGGGAGACGCTGGCGCGCTCGCTGGGGCTGGTGTTTCTGCTGACGGTGCCGGCGTCGTTCGGGCTGGTGGTGCTGGGACCGTCGATCGTGGGGGCGATCTACGAGGGGCGGCGGTTCGAGGCCTATGACACGCATCAGACGGCCATCGCTCTGGCGTATTATTCGTTGGGGCTGGCGGGCTACGCGGCCGTGAAGGTGCTGACTCCGGCGTTTTATGCGTTGAAGGACTCGCGCACGCCGATGGCGATCAGCCTGGCCTCGATCGGGATCAACGCCATCATGGCATGGGCGCTGGTGACGCACGCGGGGCTGGGGCACGCGGGGCTGGCGCTGTCGACATCGTGCGTGGCGCTGTTTTCGTTTCTGGCGCAGTTTCTGGCGATGCGGGCGCGGATCGGCGGAGTGTACGGCAGGCGGCTGAGGAGCGTGGTGCTGAAAACGCTGCTGGCCTCGCTGGTGATGTCGGCGGTTGTGCTCTCGTCGAGCCGTGCCATCGGGCATTGGGCCGGCACGGGGTTTCTGGCGCGGCTGACGGATCTGGCGGTGTCGATCCCGCTAGGGCTGGTCGTTCTCTACTGGGTGGCGCGGGCGCTGCGGATCGAAGAACTGGAGATGGCGCGGCGGGCGCTGGCGTCTCCGATTGCGCGGCGGCTGAGCCTGGAGTAGGTGTTACACTCCTAACTGATGCATCCCGACGTAGCCAACGCTTTGCGGCTTCAGGCGCTGGACCTGCGCGCCAACGAGCTGAAACGCGAGATCGCGGCGCTGCCAAAACGGATCCTGGAAATCGAAAAAGCCCTCGAATCCCACACAAAGCGGCTGGAGCTGGACCGCGCGGCTCTCTCCGCCAACCAGAAGGAACGGAAAAAAATCGAGGGCGATATTCAGCTCCATCAACAGAAAATCTCCCGGTTGCGGGACCAGATGATGGAGGCGAAAACGAACGAGCAATACCGGGCATTCCAGGAAGAAATCAAATACTTCGAAGACGCGATCCGGAAGGCCGAAGATCACATTCTGGACCTGATGGCGGAGGCGGAGACGCTGGAAGCCAACGTGCGCAAAGCGGAGGCGGACCTGCGGGAAGAGAAGAAGAGCGTGGACGCGGAGAAGGACCAGGCGAAGGCGCGGACGCTGGCGGACAAAGAAGAGCTGAAGCGGCTCGAAGCGGAGCGGAAGGAGCTGGCGGCGAAACTGTCGCCCGAGGTGCTGTCCGCCTACGAGCGGCTGCGGACGCGCCACTATCCCGGCGGCGACGTGATGGCGGAGGCGCGCGACGGGCGGTGCATGGGGTGCATGATGACGATCCGCCCGCAACTGTTTCAGGATGTAAAGTCGGGATCTGTGGTGGTGTTCTGCGAGACGTGCCGGCGGATCCTCTATGTGGAAGAAGCGCCGCGGGATGTCGAAGGGGAGATGAACGTCTGACAGGGGCGGGAGACTTCGCCCGGGTCTGAAGACTCGCACGGGGGAGAACCGGATTTTTGCCGGCTGTGCGATGTTTTTTCGCCTCAAGCTCCCGGGTGGCAGCCGGGCGGGCGCAGAGCCGCCTTCATGCGGTTGCGCTAATGGCTTCACACAATATTCAAGAAACGAAACACCTAGCCATTGCCGAGCGTCTAACAAGGCAGACAAGCACTGCAGGCCCGCCTCCCGTCCCCCGGGCAGGCCGGCCTGCCTTTGGAAGGGCGGGTGTTTTCTCCTCCGGCATCCGCCCTCTTTTTGTGTCCAGGCAGTGGCGGGCGAGAAGGGGACCTCCGTCTTCACCCTGGCTTGTTCGTATCCGCGGGCGTTCCTGCGGACTGTGCAGAATGGTCTCGATCCTGCGCCGATGCGCCGGAGGCCAGACTCCTGGCCGGTGATTCCGGCTCTTTCTCACTCTTTGACCTGAGGCTTGGATCGCGTGAAAAGGGTCTCCCGGCTCTTGCCCCCTGGTCACGCGTTTCAGGGCGGTTGAGCACAGGCATGGATCCAGCCATCGTGGAGCCATGCTTGTTCAGAGTCCTGTCCCACCTGGATGGGCCGTCTGTGTCATGGTTGCGAGCACCGCGCTGGAAATCCTGTCGGATTTGTCTGTGTTGTGGAACCCGATTTACCCATTGACAATTTCTCTCTGGGGGTATTCTGAGGACGCGCCAAGACGCGGCACCATGATCACCCCATGAGACCCTCCGACTGAGGACACCTGATTTCGTGACTCGTCTCTCTGCCGCCCTCGTCATTGAGGCCGGCCTGCTGCTTCTGGAAACGCCGTGCAGCGAGTGTGAATCGATGCATGCCGCCTGTCTGACTGCAGGGCATACTGACGACCTGCAATGCCCTCAAAACGCCAATGTCCGAAAGACTCAGTGTGATCTTCTGGCCTGGACGGGACGGGAGCACTGCAGAAACAACTGCCCTCCAAACAACGCTGGAATGTGCCTGCAACAGTGCGATTATGGATATTCACAAGCGCTCTCCAGTTGCCAGAGGGCATACAATGATCAAGTTGCCGCCTGCGATGGTGCCCTGCAGGCCCGGTTGTCCGCGTGCGAGCAGGCACGTTCGGGGTGTTATGCGGGCTGCCAGCCGTAACGGGTTGCGAGGACGGCGCGTCTTCGTGGCTGGAGTCCTGTTGTCCTTGGCCGGATGAGGATTCGGCATTGAATGTGCCCGTGCCGCGAGAGGACCGAAACAGGCAAGAGACCGGCCGGATGGAAGGCATGGATCATCCACGCGCGGGATTTCGCGGATCTGGTTCATCCCGGCTCGTTCTGTGGTTGTGTGCTGCCGGGCTGGCTGGATACGGTCAGACCGTGACACCGCCGCCCTCCCCGCCTGTGTTCCGTGTCGAGACGGCGCTGGTGCAGGTGGACGCAGTCGTCACCGACCGGCAGGGCCGCAAAGTGAAAGATCTCGCCGCCGCCGATTTCGAGGTCTTTCTGGACGGTGTGCCGCTGCCGGTCACCGAAGCCGCGTACATCGAGCAGCACCGCCCATCCAGGACTTCGCGGGAGGCCGCTCCGCCGCGCGCGCCACAGCCAGCCCTCGCCAATCTGCAACCGGTCCTGCGCGGTCTGCCGCAAAGGGTGATCGTTCTTCTGGCCGATGACCTAAACCTGTCCTTCAAGAGTGCCCACGCCGTGCGCCATGCGTTGCGGCAATTCGTCGAAAGGCAGATGCAGGACGGCGATGCCGTGGCGATCTGCCGTTCCAGCGGCGGTTTCTTCCTATTTACTGACGACCGCCGGTGGCTCGAGTCTGTGGCGGACCGCCTGACATGGAATCTCCGAGCCTTCCAGCCGCGTGAGGCCCAGCCGGGCACGTCTGCCTCGGCTGGTTTTCCGCTGGAGCGGCTGGCCGCCTGGGCCGGCCCGCAGGGCGCCAGCCGAGCCCACTTCGCTTTGTTTGCAACTGTGACGTCGGTCATCGATCTCCTCGAACCGCTGCCCGGCAGAAAAGCCGTGGTGATCTTCTCCGATGGGATTGAACCTCCAGCCGCTGGGCAGTCAACTTACGAGGAGTTCCAGAGGGCTTTCCGCCGCGTGATCGACCGAGCCAACCGCGCCGGCGTCATTCTGAACACCGTCCACGCGGAGGGACTCCTCCCATTGCAAGCCGGCGCCGACGCGCGTCTTGTTGAAACGCCTTCCCCCTACCTGGTCCATCTTCAACTGGAACAACTGCTCTCCGGCATCAAGAGCGGCCCACGGCAGCGATTCTTTGCGAAGCAGCAGACGCTGGCCCTGCTGGCAGAAGCCACCGGCGGCCGTGCGATGGAGAACACAAACGACCTGAACTGGGCCGTGGACCGGATTCTGGAAGACCAGGATGGCTATTACCTGATCACCTGCCGCCCGCCTCTGGAGAGCCGCCGGGACCACGCTTCTGGTGCGTTCCGCAGGATCGAGGTCCGTGTGAAGCGGCCCGGACTGCGCGTGCGCTCCCGGGCCGGATTCCTGGAACCCGAGCTGGAGAACACGCCCGCGCCGCCGCGCCCGGCGCTCGAACTGCTGCGCGCGGCGGCGCAGAGTCCTGCTCCCTGGCGGCAATTCCCGCTGACGCTGAGGGCGCTGTACTCAGAGGCGAAGCCGCAGGCAGCAGTGATCCGCTGCTGGCTGCACATCGGCGCCGAAGCGCTCCATTGGGACTCGGATGCCAGCGGCAGCGGCCTGCTGCGGCTGGAAGTGCTTGTCTTCGCCATCCGCGGCCTCGACGAGGTTTCCGGTTTTGTCGCGAAGCGCTATGAAATCCGTGTGGGAGACGAGCAGAGCGCACAGGTGCAAGAAGCCGGCCTGCGCTATGTGCTGGACATGCCCATCGAGAAGCGCGGGCCGCACATGGTGCGGGCCGTGGTGCGGGACGCAGCCACGGGACGCGTGGGCAGCGCCGCGCGATTCGTCGTGATCCCGGATCCGAAGAAGGACCGCGTGGTGCTGTCCAGCGTAGTTCTGGCCGGAGGCCGGGAGGAGCAGGATCGCTGGCTGGGCCTCGACACGCACTGCTTCCGGCCGGGTGACACGGTGGAATTCGCCGCCTCGCTGGTGAAGGGAGACCCGGCAAGGCTGAAGGCAACCGTGCGGCTGTGGCGCGAGCGCGAGCTGGTTCATGAGGGCGCTGTCCCGTTTCGAAATGCGGAAAGCGGGATCGTGGTGTCCGGCGCCCTCCGCCTGCGCGAGAACATTGCGCCGGGCGCTTACGCGCTCCAGGTGGCAGTCGAGAACCGGCAGGGCCGCCGGCGCGGATACGCGGAGCAGTGGGCGGAGTTCCTGATCGCGCCCTGACGCGGGCCGGGGGAGATGTGGGACGCCCGCGTGGATGAGACCGGTGTCGAAATCCTTTTCCTACCACCTTGCAGAGGCGAGCGCGCCGCAGCTGCTGTGGATGCCGGAAGGACCATGGCAGCATTCATTGCCAGTTCCGAGCGGGGACAAGCAAGGGTAAGGAACCAACCGGACAGGCCGCCCCCGTGCATCGAACAGGGGCGCCGGCTCATTTCTCAGAGAGGCTCGAAGCGGCAGGAGAAGTGGCGGAGGAACTCCGGCTGTTCGACGATGCGGTAGCCGCGCAGTTCGTGTTTGCGGGCGTTGACCTCAAGGATGGCTTCGACGACGTAATCAATGTGGCTCTGGGTATAGACGCGGCGCGGGATGGCGAGGCGGAGGAGTTCGTTGCGGGCGTGCTCGCCGAACATCACGGAGCCGATCTCGACGCTGCGGATGCCGGCGTGGAGGAAGAGCTCCACAGCGAGAGACTGGCCGGGGAACTGGTGGCGCGGGATGTGGGGCAGCATGCGGCCGGCGTCGATGTAGATGGCATGGCCGCCGGGCGGCTCGACGATGGGCACGCCGCCTGAAGCGAGGTGACGGCCGAGGTATGTGGTGGAGGCAATCCGGTAGCGGAGGTAATCGGGGTCGAGCACTTCCTGGAGACCGACGGCGATGGCTTCCAGATCGCGGCCGGCAAGGCCGCCGTAGGTCGGGAAGCCTTCGGTGAGGATGAGCAGGTCCTTTTCCTGACGGGCGAGCGCGTCATCGTTGGTGCAGAGCAGGCCGCCGATGTTGGCGAAGGCGTCTTTCTTGGCCGAGAAGGTGCAGCCGTCGGCGAGGGAAAACATCTTGCGGGCGATGTCGAACGGGGACCAGTCGTGGTAGCCGGGCTCGCGCTCGCGGATGAACCAGGCGTTTTCGGCGAAGCGGCAGGCGTCGATGTAGAACGGGATTCCGTGGCCGCGGGCGACGCGGCTGACGGCCTCGATGTTGGCCATGGAAACAGGCTGGCCCCCGCCGCTGTTGTTGGTGACGGTGAGCATGATGAGGGGGATTCGCCCGCGGCCGCGCTCTTCGATGAGCCGCTCGAGCGCGGCAACGTCCATGCCGCCTTTGAATGGGAGCGGCGCCTGGGTGTCTGCGGCTTCCGGGAGAGGGAGATCGACGGCTTCGGCGCCAGTGAATTCGATGTTGGCGCGGGTGGTGTCGAAGTGGGTGTTGTTCGGGACGACGTGGCCGGGCTTGCAGAGGCAGGTAAAGAGGATGCGCTCGGCGGCGCGCCCCTGATGCGTGGGGATGACGTGGCGGAAGCCGGTGAGGTTCTCGACGACGCGTTTGAGGCGGAAGTAGGATTCGCTGCCGGCGTAGGACTCGTCGCCGCGCATCATGGCAGCCCACTGCTCGGTGGACATGGCAGAGGTGCCGGAGTCGGTGAGGAGGTCGATCAGGATCTCGGCGGCGGGCACGAGGAACAGGTTGTAGCCCGCCTGGCGGAGGACCTCCTGGCGCTCTTCGCGGGTCGTGTGGCGCAGCGGCTCGACGCTCTTGATGCGGAACGGCTCGATGATGGTCTTCATGGCGTCACCGCCTTCAGTGTATTCCCGGCTTCGCGAGGCGGTTTCCGGCCGGAGCGGAGAGCGCGCGGATTTCCAGACACTTCCGTCCAGAATTCAGGATGTCAATTATGCTACGATGCGGCCTAGATGGCCCCTGAGGGGCCGTACAGTACGAACATTCCTGGAGCGTGCCCTGTGAAGATCTACGAAAGCACCGATGTCCGAAACGTGGCCCTCGTCGGCCACGGCAACAGCGGGAAGACGTCGCTGGTGGCGGCCATGCTGTACACGGCTGGGGCGACGAACCGCCTGACCCGGGTGGACGAGGGCAACACGGTCACCGATTACGACGACGAGGAGATCGCGCGGAAGATCACCATCTCGACGTCGCTGGCGGCGGTGGAGTGGAACAAGAAGAAGCTGAATCTGTTCGACACGCCCGGCTTCAGCCTTTTTACATACGACGCGAAGATCTCGATGGGCGCGGCGGATTCGGCGCTGATCCTGGTGGACGGCGTGGCGGGCGTGGAGGTGGTGACGGAGAAGGTGTGGGAGTACGCCGAAGGGTTCCAGCTGCCGCGGGCGTTTTTCGTCAACAAGCTGGACCGGGAGCGGGCGGACTTCCAGCGCGTGGTGGACAACATCGTGGAGGTGTTCGGGCGGCACGCGATTCCGGTGCAGCTGCCGATCGGGGCGGAGCGGGACTTCCGCGGCATCGTCGATCTGATCGAGATGAAGGCGTTCGAGTACACGCCTGAGGGGGACGGGAAGGGCAGAGAGATTCCGATTCCTGACGCGTTGAAGGAGCAGGCGGAGAAAGCGCACGCGGCTCTGATCGAGATGATCGCCGAGGGCAAGGACGAGCTGATGGAGCGGTTCTTCGAGCAGGGCACGCTGCCTCCGGAAGACATCATGTCCGGCCTGCATGACGCCGTGAAGGAAGACCGGATCTTCCCGATCCTGTGCGGCTCGTCGCTGCTGAACATCGGCGCGGACCTGGCGATGAATTTCATGCTGGCCTTCTGCCCGAATCCGACGGAGCATCCGGCGATCCGCGCGATGGTGGGCGACCACGAAGAGTTCAAGGCGATCACGGACAAGGACCATGTGACGGCGTACGTGTTCAAGACCGTGGCCGATCCGTTCGCCGGGCGGCTGTCGTACTTCAAGGTATGCACCGGCGTGCTGAAGAACGACGCGAACCTGATCTGCATGCGGTCGAAGAGCCAGGAGCGGCTGTCGCACCTGAGCGTGCCGTTCGGCAAGCAGCTGCTGCCGGTGAACGAGCTGCATGCGGGCGACATCGGCGTGGTGGCGAAGCTGAAGGACGTGCTCACCGGCGACACGCTGTGCGAGAAGGGCGACTCGATCGAGTATCCGCGGGTGCAGATCCCGGAGCCCTCCATTGCGTATGCGATTGCCGCCAAGAGCCGCAATGACGAAGACCGCATGGGCAACGCCGTGGCACGGATTCTGGAAGAGGATCCGGGGCTGCGGTTTTATCGCGACCCGCAGACGAACGAGTTCCTGCTGGCAGGCATGGGCGGGCAGCACGTGGAGATCACGGTGAGCCGCCTGAAGCGGCGCTACAACGTCGAAGTGGAGCTGCGGGCGCCCAAGATTCCGTACCGGGAGACGATCCGCGGGTTCGCCGACGTGCACGGGCGCCACAAGAAGCAGACGGGCGGCCACGGGCAGTTCGGCGACTGCAAGATCAAGATGGAGCCGCTGGAGCGCGGCAAGGGGTTCGAGTTCGTCAACTCGATCTTCGGCGGCGCGATTCCGAAGCAGTTCATCCCGGCGGTGGAGAAGGGCATTCTGGAAGCTGCCGCGAAGGGCTATCTGGCGGGCTATCCGGTGGTCGACTTCAAGGTGACGCTGTACGACGGTTCCTACCATGAAGTCGACTCGTCGGAAATGGCCTTCAAGATCGCCGGGCGCAAAGCGTTCAAACTGGCGATGGAGCAGGCCAAGCCGGCGCTGCTGGAGCCGATCATGAAGGTGGAGGTGCAGGCGCCGGTGGAGTTCGCCGGCGACCTGATGTCGGACCTGAACGGGCGGCGCGGGCGCATCACCGGCATGGACACGAAGGGCTCGACGCAGATCATCCGGGCGCAGGTGCCGATGGCGGAGATGCTGACGTATCAGAACGACCTGACGTCGATCACGCAGGGCCGCGCGTCCTACACGATGGAGTTCTCGCACTACGACTTCGTGCCGCAGGCGCAGGCGGAGAAAATCATCGCCGCCTACAAAGCCGCGGCGGCGGGCGTGGCGGAGGAAGAAGAGTAAGAGCCTGCACTGGCAGTGCTTTGACACGGCCTGCAGACGGAGGGCCGGGCAGGGCACAATCGGTGTATGCGGAAGCTGGCTCTGCTCGCCCTCGCCGGGTGTTTCCCCGTCAGCGCCGCCGGCCGCCTGGAAGCCGGTGCGGCGGCGCGGAAGATCACGCCCTCTCTCGACCGGCCCGTGTACATGGCGGGCTTCGGCAACAACCGCGTGGCCACGGGCGTTCACGATGACCTGTGGGCGCGGTGCGTGGCGGTGCGCGCAGGCGGCGAGCCGGCGGCGATCTGCGCGGTCGACCTGATCGGGCTGTTCCACGACGACGTCGAGCGGATTCGCGCCGCGGTGCCCGGCGCGCGCGTGATCGTTGCCGCCACCCATGTGCATGAAGGCCCCGACACGATGGGGCAGTGGGGGCCGAAGCAGACGGTGAGCGGGCTGGACGAGTCTTACAACCGGTTCGTGATCGAGGAAACTGCGGCGGCGGCGCGGGAGGCGATCGCGAGGCTGCAGCCGGCGAGGATGTTTCCTGCGGCGGCGACCCCGCCGGACGTCGCCACTTACTATGACGACTCGCGTCCGCCCGTCGTGCACGATCCCGAGATCCTCTCGCTTGTGTTCCGCGACCGGCGCGGGCGCGCCATCGCCACGCTGGTGAACTGGAACAACCATCCGGAGGCGCTGGGGAGCAGGAACACGCTGATCACGTCCGATTACGTGCACTACACGCGGGAGGCGCTGGAGGCGGCGGGCTTCGGGACCGTCGTCTTTGTGAACGGCGCCCTGGGCGGGATGCAGTCGCCGCTGGGGGCGAAGATCCCTGATCCCGAGACAGGCCGGCCCGCGCCGGAAGACAGCTTCCGCATGGCGGAGCTGGTGGGGCGGTATGCGGCGCGGCATGTCATGGAGTCGCAGAAGAAAGCCCGGGCCGAGCGGATCGACACGATCGAGTACCGCGAGAAGCTGGTGTCTTTCCCGGTGTCGAATCCGCTGTTCCTGATGGCGTCGAAGATCGGCCTGTTCAGCGGCCGGAAGCCGATGAAGAACGCAGGGACGGAGTCGCCGGTTGGTTACCTTCGGTTCGCGCGCGGCGCGCGCGCGGTAGTGGAAGCGGCGCTCGTGCCCGGCGAGCTGTATCCGGAGCTGAGCGTGGGCGGGGCGGTGTGCGATCCGAACGCGGATTTCCCCGATGCGCCCGTGGAGAAGCCGCTCAAAAAGATGCTGTCGGCGCCGTACCGGATGCTGTTCGGGCTGGCCAACGACGAGATCGGCTACATTCTGCCGAAGTGCCAGTGGGACGAAAAGCCCCCGTACACCTTCGGCGCCACGAAGCCGTGGTACGGGGAGGTGAACTCGACGGGGCCGGAAGCGGCTCCGCTTCTGGCGGCGGCGTTTGAGGAGCTCCTGCGGCGCTGAAGCCGCGCCGCGCATATCAGACCAGTTATACTGATTTTGACCGACCCCCTTCATCTTTTTTCAGGACCAGGAGACAGAATGGCCAAGCGAATTGCGATCCTCACCGGCGGCGGCGACGTTCCCGGACTGAACGCCGTCATCAAGCAGGTCACCTATCGCGGCTGCTCGATCGGTTACGAAGTGCTCGGCATCCGCCGCGGATGGGAAGGACTTACCCATCTGAACATGGACGATCCGGCCAGCGTGTCCCGCTACACGCTGCAGCTGACGCCGCTGAACACGCGCACGATCGACCGCACGGGCGGCACATTCCTCCACTCTTCACGGACGAATCCGGCCAGGATGAAGAGCCTGCCCGAGCATCTGAAGGGCATGAGCTTCCCGACGCGGGAGACGGAGAAGGACGGGCAGAAGATGGTCACCTACGACGTGACCAGCGCCGTGCTGAAGAACCTCGAGCGGCTGGGAGCGGACACGGTGATCGCCATCGGCGGCGACGACACGCTGAGCTACGCGCGGCGGTTGCACGATGAAGGCGTGAAGATCATGGCCATCCCGAAGACGATGGACAACGACGTGCGAAACACGGAGTACTGCATCGGCTTCTCGACGGCGATCACGCGCGCCGACTCGGCCATCCAGCGGCAGCGGACGACGGTCGGCTCGCACGAGCGCATCGGCATCTTCCGGGTTTTCGGCCGTGATGCGGGCTTCACGGCGCTCTACACGGCTTACGTCACCAACATCCGCTGCGTGATTCCCGAGTACAAAGTGAACCTCGACAAGCTGATCAGCCTGCTGGTAGAGGACAAGCGGAACAATCCGTCGAACTACTCGCTGGTGATCCTGTCGGAAGGCGCCGAGTGGGAAGGCTATCAGGTGAAGCACTACGGCGAAGCTGACGCCTACGGCCACCGCAAGAAGGCCAATGTGGGCGACGACCTTGCGGCGGAGATCAAGGCGCGCGCAGGCGAGGAGACGATCGTCAGCGACCTGACTTACGACCTGCGCTCGGGCGACCCCGATTTCGTCGACAAGCTGGTGGCCTGCACGTTCGGCAACATGGCCATGGATGCGCTTGAGGAGGGCAAGAGCGGTCTGATGACGGGCATCGTCAATGGCTGCTTCGAGCTGGTGGAGATCCCGGATCCGAAGCTGGGGCCGCGCAAGGTGGACGTGGCGACGATGTACAACACGGAGCGCTACCGGCCCAGCTACAACGGCAAGCGCGGCCTGCCGGTGTTCCTCAGCAAGCTTTGATGAGCCTGTTTGCACGCCTGTTCCGGAGGCGGAGAGCCTCCCTGACGCCGGATCTCGCCGCCGAGATCCGGCGTTCGTTTGAGGAAGCTGCTGCCGACGAGGAGCATTTTCCGTCGACGATCGATCCGCGGATTCTGCATGTCCGGGCCGTGGTCGAAGGGATCGCGCCGCTGGGGCAGGGCGCTCGCGTGCTGGACGCGGGCTGCGGGAAGGGGCGTTTCGCCGTTCATGTGAAGAGCGCCTACCCGGAGGCGCAGGTGGTGGCGCTGGACCTGGCCACGGCGATGCTGCGGAGCGCGCCGCCGGAGCTGCGGCGCGTGGCGGGCTCGATGCTGGAACTGCCATTCGGAGAGGCGGCATTCGAGGCTGTTTACGCGACCGAGTCGCTGGAGCACGCCGTCGATATCAAAGCCGCCGTGGCCGAACTCTGCCGCGTCCTGAAGCCCGGCGGGAGGCTGGTGATCATCGACAAGAACGCGCGGCAGTGGGGGCGGCTGGAGACGCCTCCCTGGGAGAAGTGGTTCCGGGAAGAGGAACTGCTGGGGCTTCTCCGCCGGCACTGCCGCGACGCGGCCTGCCGTCCCATCTCATACTGGGAAGATGTGGCCCCGGACGGGCTGTTCCTCTGCTGGACCGCTGTGAAATGACGACGAAACGAAAGACCGAATCACGCCCCCTTGAGGAAGTCGTGGAGGCCGAAGGCCACCTGATCGACTCGCACATCATGGAGCAGATCTTCGACACCGTGATCGAATATCACGGAAGGTTCGAGGTCGAGCACTTTCATATCGGACGGACCAACGCGGACCCGTCGCGGCTGCGGCTGCGGGTGGAGGCGCCGGACCGGGCGTCGTTCGAGAAAATGCTCAGCCAGCTCCATGCGCTCGGGTGCGCGCCGGTCGAGGAGCAGGACGCCGCGTTCGCGCGCGTGGAGCGCGACCGCTGCGCGCCCGAGGATTTCTACTCGACGACGAATCACCGCACGCTGGTGCGGCGCGGCGGCGCCTGGCACGAAGTGCAGAACCAGCGGATGGACGCGGTGATCGTGTGGCAGGACGGCAAGCCGTGGGCGCGGCGGCTGCGCGACATCCGCGCCGGCGACGAGATCGTGGTGGGCATGCGCGGCATCCGCGTGATTCCGGAATCCAAGGAACGCGACCGCCTGGCGTTCGCCTTCATGTCGAACGGCATTTCGAGCGAGCGCCAGGTGGAAACGGCGGTGCGCCAGACGGCGGCGCTGATCCGCAGCGTCCTTGATGCAGGCCAGAAGGTCGTGGTGGTGGCCGGGCCGGTGGTGATCCACACGGGGGGCGCAAAGCCGCTGGCGTCCCTGATCCGCAAGGGGTACGTGAGCGCGCTGCTCGCAGGCAATGCGCTGGGGGTGCATGACATCGAGTCGGCGCTGTTCGGGACGTCGCTTGGCGTGCGGCTCGCCGACGGGCGGCAGGAAGAGCACGGCCACCGCAATCACATGCGCGCCATCAACCGGATTTATCACGCAGGCTCCGTGAAAGAGGCCGTGCAGCAGGGCGTGCTGAAGAAGGGCGTCCTGTATGAGTGCGTGACGCAGGGCGTTCCGTTCGTGCTGGCCGGCAGCCTGCGGGACGACGGGCCGCTGCCGGAGACGATCACCGACATGAACGCCGCACAGGACGCTTACGCGGAGCAGCTGCGCGGCGCGGGGCTGGTGTTGTGCCTGGGCTCGATGCTGCACTCGATCGCCACGGGCAACATGCTGCCCGGGTGGGTGAAGACCGTGTGCGTGGACATCAATCCGGCCGTCGTGACCAAGCTGGGCGACCGGGGCACGGGACAGGCCGTGGGCGTGGTGACCGACGCGGGCGTGTTTCTCGAGCAGCTCGACCGTCACCTGCCGGAAAACCGCCGCGAGGAGAACCGCTGATGCCGAAACAGAAAACGCAGAAATTGTATACCGATGAACACGCTGCTTCGGGAGTCGCCGCGCCGCTGCCGGAGATCGAGTGCTGGCCGAACCAGTTTCCGCAGCGCGATTACTGGATCGAGATCAGCTCTCCCGAATTCACGAGCGTCTGCCCGCGCACGGGGCTGCCGGATCACGGCACGATCACGATCCGCTATGTTCCCGACAGGCTGTGCCTGGAGCTGAAATCGCTGAAGATGTACCTGCTCGCCTACCGCAACATGGGCATCTTCCAGGAGAACGCCGTGAACCGCATTCTCGACGACTGCGTGAAAGCGTGCCGTCCGCGGGAGATGACGGTGACGGGAGAGTTCACGCCGCGCGGGGGCGTGTATTCAACGATCACGGCTGATTATGTCCGCGGCCGGACGCGCAGGCGGTAGGGGGCCGGACTGGTTCACGAGGCGGCGGCGCGCGGCGGACGGTTGATCAGCGAACAGTAAAGCGCCGCCTGGCGGCGGGCGATCGCGTCCCAGCCATAGCAGGCCTCGGCTTTGCGGCGGGCGGAGCGTTCCAGCGCCGTGCGGGCTTCACGGTTTTCGAAAAGGCCGAGCACGGCGTCCGCCATCGCTTCCACCGAGGGAACGATGAGTGCGTCGGCGCCCGGCTCGATCTCCAGGCCATTGACTGCGGCGGGCGTGCCGACAATGGCCTTGCCCATGGCCATGGCCTCCAGGATCTTGATGTTCGTGCCAGCCGACGCGAGCAGCGGCGCGATGACGATCTCCGCGCGGCGGTAGGCGGGGCGGACATCGGAGACATAGGCCTCCCACTCGATCTGCGGCTCACGCAGGGAAAGCTGCACGCGGTCTTTGTAGAGGTCGAGGAAGTGTTCCGGGTTGGCGCCGGAGATGATGTGGAGAACGGACCCGGCCTCGCGCAGGCGCGGCCAGGCGCGGCGCAGGAACGCTTCGAGACCGAGCAGGTTGGGCAGATGGGCGAAGGAGCCGATGAAAAGCAGGCGGCGCGGTTCGGGCGCCTCCGCGGAAGGAGAGAAGCGCTCCAGGTCGACGCCGTTGGCGATCACTTCCACGCGGCGCGCGCCCTCCATCATGGCGGCATCGCGCTGCGACATGGCGACGACGCAATCGACCTTGCGCCAGAGCTGGCGCTCGAAACGCTCCCACCGCTGCCACTGCTGGCGGGTCTCCCAGCCGTTGCGCTCGGCCAGCAGCTGGCGGTAGAGGTCGAGCGTGATGTCGTGCTCCACCAGCACCGTGGGCACGCCGCGGCAATCGTCCGCATACAGGCCCATCTGCGTGAACTCCATCTGCACCAGATCCGGCTGATGGCGCCGGAGCGCCAGTTGCAGAGCGGCGTGGAAGGCGGGCTCGTCGTGCTCCTCGACCACTTCCGGCCTGTCCGTCATCGGGCGCAGGTGCGACCCCTCGCGCTCGACAAGGATCACTTCGGTGCAGATGTCCAGAATTTCGCGCGCAGGCGCGGCATGGCCGGCGCAGAACGCGATGAGCACCTGGTCGAAGTCTTCCGCGGCGCGGCGCATGAGGTTGTACATGCGGACGGCGCCTCCGTGGGAGAGCGGCCACGGGGTGTAGGCGCTTAAAACAAAAACGAGCGGTTTTGAAGGATCGCGGCGCCGGCCGGGAAACACGGCGATGGCGCCGGAGCCGGCGGCGAGGATCAGCCGCTCGTCCATGCGCGCGGGCGGCAGCGGGCGCAGGTAGCGGTAAGCCCGGCAGGCGGCGCGCAGGGCGAACATCGCCCAAGGGCGTTTCGGCTCCTGGGCGGCGTGCCAGTTGAGGCGGTCGACCGCCGTCCGCCAGAGCTCTCCAAACAGGCCAGCATCGCCGGCGCCGCGCAGCAGGAAGCGCAGGAAATTGATTTCGACCCAGGTCTGCAGCTCCTCGGGTTTGAAGAAACGCGACGTCGTGGCGCGGTGGTGGTGGACGACGCGGGATGCGGAGACGAAGACCGTGGGCCAGCCCATGCGCCAGGAGCGGAAGCCGAGATCGAGGTCTTCGACATAGGCAGGCCGCAGCTCCTCGTCCAGCCCGCCCAGAGCGCGCAGCCTCGCCGTGTCAAACAGCGAGCAGCCGCCGCTGCCATAGAGCACGGGCGAGAGGTTCTCCCCTTCGACAGGCTCGATGCAATGGACGAAGAAGTCGGGGCGGGCGCGTTTCCTGCGCCAGACCGCTTTGCCTGTTTCCTCGCGGCGCCTGCCGGGCGGGAAGAAAATCTGCGCCGTGGCGCAGAACAGCTCCGGCACCTCTTCGAATGCCGCGCGCAGCGGAGCGAGGAAGCCGGGCTCGGGCTCCATGTCGTTGTTCAGCAGCAGCACATGACGGAAGCGGGCGCGGGCGATGCCGCGGTTCACAGCGGCGGAGAAGCTGAGAGGCTCGGAGCTGATTTCAGCAATGACTGCCGGGTGCTCCTGAGCGAGCCACCGGGCGGTGCCGTCGGCGCTGCCGTTGTCGACGACGAGGATTTCCCCGGGGATCTGCCCGAGCTCGCGTTCCAGCGCGGGGAGGAGTTTTTCGAGAAGCGGCCTTCCGTCGCGCGAGGGGATCACGATGCTGACGCCATCCGGCAGCCCGCCATCGGGCAGGCGCAGCGGAGGCGCGCGGCGGAGGGACTTCCAGAACCGGGCATGGAAGCCCGCAGCGAGCGCGATGCTGGCGAACAGCGGCCGGAGGTAAGCGCGTGGATGCCGTACGCGCCAGAGCTGCGTGTACAGCCAGCCGCCCGGATGGGTCTGGCGGTGGATCCAGTCGCGCAGCCTCCAGCGGAGGAAGCGTAGCGCCTGCGGCGCGTCTCCGGGCCGCAGGGCGAAGTGGTTCATCTGCTCGTTGAACAGCAGCAGGCGGCCGCGGGAGATCCAGAGCGCGGCGGCGCGCATCGGCCAGTAAGGAAGAAGCCGGTCGAGGACGAGCGCAGCCCAGGCCAGCCGGCAGCCGCGCAGTTCATCGCGGATGCGGGCGATGTTCTGCCGCAAAGTGCGGCGCGGGAACCACGGAATCCAGCGGACGCCGGCGAACTCGCGGGGCGGCGGAAACTCGGCGACGAGGATGATGTCGGCGCCGGGAAGAACCGTCTGCAGGCGATCGAGGAATGCCGCCGCGCGATCCTCCCACGTGGAGGCGAAGGCGAGAAGGACGGGACGCTCGGCGGGCAAGTCAGACAAGCCTGTGCCAGTGAGTTTTCAGGCCGCCGGAGGCGTATTCATCCCACATTGCCAGGGCCTGGAGGCAGAAGGCCGTCGAGACAGGGTTGGCGTAGTCGGTCAGGACGCCCTCGCGCGAACCGAAATTGAATCCCCCGTCGACGCAGGGATTGTCCGAGGCCATCTGATACGAAGCGGCCTGGCGCGCCTCCTCTGCAGCCGCGGCCTCGTCCAGGGGAGCGACGCCGGCTGCATCAGCCCAGAGCCGCACGCGCAGGAGCTGGGCGTTCACGTCGGAGCGCTCGAACAGGGGCCGGATGCGGCGCAGTTCGGCCGCGGTGCGGGCGATGCCGCTGCGCAGGGCTTCGCGCATGCGGTGCGTGTCCGGCATGGCGAGCAGCGCCTCGAGGAAGTAACAATACGCGTGCAGACGATCCATGCGGGCGTGGTCGTCGCTGGCCGCATCGAGGAAGGATTCGTGCGTCGAGAGAGCGAAGTCCAGCGCCTTGCCGAAAGCGCGGGCGAGCTGCCTGTCGCCGCTGAGTTCGGTCAGCTCCAGCCACGCGAGCGCGGATTTCAGCTGGTAGCAGCCCCCGGAACGGGACCACCGGCTGTCGCGTTCCATCGGCTGCTTCGAAGGCAGCATCAGGATGGGGTGGATATCGTGCGAGTTGAGGAAGTCGCGCAGCATGGAGTCCGCGCACAGCTCGGCGGTCCGGCGGTAGCGGTCATCGCCGCAGGCGCGCCATAGCCGCAGCAGCCCCCGGGCGATGATGCCGTTGTCGAAGAAGTAACTCAACGGCGGAGCGTCGCCATCGGGACTCCATTCGAACGGCATCGCGCCGGCCCGTTCGTCCCAGGCAGAGCAGAGGAAGTCCCCTGCCCGCCGGGCGGCAGCCAGGTAGCGATCCTCTCCGGTGCGATCATGCAGCTCCAGCAGGACCGAGACGGCATACCCGGTGATCTCCGTCGAGACGCGGGCGTTGCGGCGCTCGGCGATGCAGTGATAGCGGGCGACTCCGCCGCCTGGTTCCTGAATGCCGGAACACAGGAACCACGCGCCGGCGTTCTTCAGAATCTCGCCGCAAGCCTCAACCGGCGTTCCAATTGTCAAGCTCACAACTTGTCTGCCCCGTTACGGTGATGACGGTTCTTTCATCATAGCGCGAACGAGCCGGAGAACCCCAGACCGCACGCACGGTCAGCGCGCTGCTTTCCATTTGATGTTGCAGCCGGCGCTGGGACGCTGATCCGTGGCGACGGGCCTGCCTTCCAGAACAGCGTCGATGGCGGTGCGCAGGTCGCGTCCCGTGACCGGCTTTCCGTTGCCCGGGCGGCTGTCATCGAGCTGGCCGCGGTAGACGAGCTTGCGCTCCGCATCGTACAGGAAGAAGTCCGGCGTGCAGGCGGCCTGGAAGGCGCGGGCCACTTCCTGCGTTTCATCGAAGCAGTACGGGAAGACGAAGCCGAGCTGCAGGGCCTGTTCCTTCAGGCTTTCCGGCGCGTCATCGGGGTACTGGACGGCGTCGTTGGAGGAGATGGCGATGATGCCGAGAGGCTTGTCCGCGTAATCGCGGCCGATGCGGGCCAGTTCCTGCTCGACGTGCTTCACGTACGGGCAGTGGCGGCAGATGAACATGACCAGCAGCGCCTTGCGGTCCGCGTAGTCCGCGGGCGAAACCATCCGGCCGGAAACCACATCGGGGAGCGTGAACTGGGGCAGGGCGGAGCCCAGCTCTTTCATCGTTGATTCGGTCAGCGCCATGGGGATCGACTCCAGTGAAAGGAATGAACCGGCGACGCTGGCAGATCGTTTCCAGCGCCCGGCGGGTTCAAACTTTCAGTTTAGCGTCCGGCTGCCGGGCCGTCTGTCACAGGACGATGAAAACCGTGTCGAGCCGGAGGGGTCCCGGGCTCAGAATTCGCGGCTGATACGCCATGCGGCGACAGGCTTGACCCGTTTCTCGGCGATGCGGCTGCCGGCGCCGAGCTGGATGTTGTAGCGGGACTTGCGCCAGGTCAACTGCGGCACCGCCAGCCAGTAACCGCTGCCGGCGGCGGGAGAAGCCCAGTTCGACTCCAGCCCGAGGTTGAGCTTCTTCGACTGGTGATAGAAGACGCTCTGGTTCCAGACGAGGCCGCCGCGGTGGCGCCCGTGCTCCGTTTCCAGACGGGGGCCCAGCATGGTGAAAGTCGACCAGCGGTTGTGCCAGCGCGTGCCGGTGAGGTACAGCAGATCGATTTTGCCGCGGTCTTCGAGGCGCCATCGTTCACTGAGAGCCTGCCACCCGTGAATGGTCTTGCCCTGATGCGTGAGGCCGAGAGTGCCCTGGAGGGCGGCCTTCCAGCTCTCCTGCCGGCTGCCTTCCATCGGCACTTCCAGCTCGAAGCCGTAGCCGCGGGCGAAGGTGTACTCGATTTCGGGCGCCCATTCCAGAGAGCGGCCGCGCCGCAGCGGGCGGAGGAACAGCGAGTTGATCTCCAGCTCGCCTTTTACCGCTCCCAGAGGGCGTACGAGATCGTACACCATGGGTTCCGGGATGCGAGGCGCACCGCTTGCCAGCGTGCCTTCGTCGGGGTCGTGGGGCGGGGAAGCGGAAAGCAGGCTGGCGGAGACACAGAGAACGAACAGGAATCCAGGAAGCAACCGCATGGCAGGAAGGGGATCTGCTCTCTATTGTACCGGCCGGGAGGCACGGAGACCGGCGGCCGGGCGAGGCGTCTCAGCCCTCGTTCCTGCCCGATTCGAGGACCTTCTTGACGCCGGAAATGATGTCGATGGGCAGGGGAAAGACCACCGTGGTGTTCTTTTCCGAGCCGATCTCGATGAGCGTCTGCAGGTAGCGGAGCTGGATGGCCACCGGCTCTTTCTGGATGGTGGCGGCGGCCATGGCGAGCTTCTCGGCGGCGGCGTACTCGCCATCGGCGTGGATGATCTTGGCGCGGCGCTCGCGTTCGGCCTCGGCCTGGCGGGCGATGGCGCGGACCATCATGTCAGGCAGGTCGACCTGTTTGACTTCCACCTTGACGACCTTGACGCCCCAGGGATCCGTATCCTGATCGAGCACGGACTGCAGGCGCATGTTGAGTTTTTCGCGCTGGCTGAGCAGCTCGTCGAGCTCGACTTCGCCCAGGATGCTCCGCAGCGTCGTCTGCGCGAGCTGCGAAGTGGCGTAGAGATAGTTGGACACCTCGAGCACGGCCTTCTGCGGGTCGACGACGCGGAAGAAGACGACGGCGTTCACCTTCACGGTGACGTTGTCGCGCGTGACGACGTCCTGCGGCGGCACGTCGAGCGTCTCGATGCGGAGCGAGACACGGACCATGCGGTCGATGGGCTGGAAGACCAGGATGAAACCGGGGCCCTTCGGTTTCGGCAGGACGCGCCCGAGGCGGAAGATGACGCCGCGTTCGTACTCGTTGAGGATCTTCACCGCCGACAGCAGATAGAGGATGAGGATGAAGAGAACAATCATCGGGACAGGCAGCATGGCAGTTATCCTTTCCTGCGCTTATAGCGCGCGTTTTACCCTGAGACGCAAGCCTTCCACGGCGACGACGCGGACCCGCGCGCCGGCCTCGACGGGCTCGTCGGCCGTGGCGGTCCAGTATTCGCCGCGAAGAAAAACGGTTCCTGTAGGATCGAGGGCGGTCTGAGCCACGCCCACTTCGCCCGCCAGCGATTCCACGCCCGTGGCCGGGGGCCTCAGGCGGGCGCGGATCACCAGCGAAAGCAGGAAGACGGTGATGATGCCGAAGGGAATGCTCACCGCGAGCGCGGTGGCCCAGTGAATGCGGAGTTCCGGCGGGCCCTCGACCAGCAACACGGCGCCGAGGACCATCGACACCACGCCTCCGGCTGCGAGAATTCCATGGGACACGATCTTGGCCTCCAGAACGAACAGCACCACGGCCAGCACCAGCAGGCCCACGGCAGCGAAATTGATCGGCAGCACGGAAAGAGCCAGCAGTCCGAGCACCAGCAGGATGGCGCCCGAGACGCCGGGCAGGATCATCCCCGGCTGCGTGAATTCGATATACAGCAGCAGTCCGCCGGCCACGAGAATGAGAAAAGCGAGGTTTGGATCGGCCAACGCCTGGACGACTTTTTCCCGCAGCGTCAGTTCGTAAGGTTGCAGGGCTACGCCGGCGGTCTTGAGAACGGCGGTGGAACCGTCGGCGCGCTTCACCTGCCATCCATCGAGCCGGGCCCAGAGCTCCTGCTCGTCGCGCACGACGAGATCGACGAGCTTTTCTTTGAGCGCCTCCTCGCTGGTGAACGATTTCGCCTGAAGCACGGCGGCCTCGGCCGCCTGGAGATTGCGCCCGTGCCGGGAGGCGATGCTGCGCAGCGCCGCCGCCGCATCGCTTTCCACCTTCTTGCGCATGACCGGATCCATCGGCTCGCCCAGCGTGACGGGAGAGGCGGCGCCGGTGCGCGTGCCCGAGGCCATGGCGGCCACGTCGCCGCTGAGCAGAATGAAGAATCCAGCGGAGGCAGCGCGTCCGCCCGAGGGCGTCACGAATGTGACGACCGGGACGGGCGAGGCTTCGATGATCTCGATGATCTCGCGCGTCGCCTCCAGCAGGCCGCCGGGCGTGTTCAGCCGGATGAGCAGAAACGGCGCCTGCTGCCGTTTGGCCTGTTCTATCGCGTTGCGCAGGATTTCAACGGAAACCGGATGGATGACGGACTGGAAATTGACGGAAACCGCAGGAGGACTGGAAGCAACCACGGACAGGGTGGCGCACAGCATCAGCACGCCAACGGAGCATGCAGCACGCATCAGGCAGCGCCTCCGACTCTACAGTATCCGCTCGCGTGCGCGGAGTAAACCGGCGGGGCGCGAATCCAACGAGAAACCCCCGGCGGAGAACCGCCGGGGGCTGGAAAACTTCCAATTGACCGGGGCGAATCAGCTGCTGCGGCGGAACTTCATGAGGCCGACAGCCAGCAGGCCGGAACCGAGCATCAGCAGCGTGCCAGGCTCCGGAATTTCTCCGTTCGGAGGCGGGGGCGGAATGTAGAGGATGTCCGACTCAAGGATTTCAAAACGCAGCCCGGCCGGGTTCCAGGTGCCAGGGTTCGAGGGATTCGTGCCGCCGGGGACGTCCTTGTTGTATACGACGACAACGAGGTTGTTCAGGCCAGGCACCAGCCCCGACGTCGGCCCCGGTCCGACCGTGATCGGGTCAGTCCACGTGGTGTGGCTCATCACGAAGTCGCCTTCGTAGCCGGTGCCGATGTAGGTTCCGTTCAGCCACACCGAGTTGAGCCAGTTGTCCACGGACATCCGGAACGTGAAGGTTCCCGTCGAGGGAACGTATCCCGGTCCGAGGTTGAACTGCAGAAGGAAATAATAATACCCGATCGGGTCGTCGTAAACGCCGAACGGGGTGCCGTAGCCGGCCTGAGGCGAGATCCATCGCGACGTTGAGTTATTGGCCACCCAGTAGGGAAAAGGATAGCCCGAGTCGTTCGTCACGTTGGCCGGGGTGAAACTAAAGCCAGAACCCACAGGCACCGCCGAGTAGAAAACCTGCCACGCAGGATCAGGGCTGCCTGGCGCGGCCGTCCCCGTGCTGACAAGTCCGGGAATCGGGGTCGCCTGCAACCCCAGAGCCATGAAAGCAAGCAGAATGGAGATTCCAGCCCAACGTCGCATCATGTCCTATCTCCTCCAGAAAGTTTACTGTACACCCATGTCACAGAGAATCGTCCTAAGTACCACCGAGTATAACAGTAGTCCTATGCCCATGCAAGGGTTTTTTGGCGGCAAAATCCAGGCCGCTCTCAGGCGTAAAACCGGCTCCCAAGCCCCCTGCTGCAGCCCCCATGCAGAATCGGAATCGGCGGAGACAAGTGTCATATTTTCTGCGAGTTAGTTGAGTATTTGGAGCCGGAGGCCGGCCGCGGATCCGATTGCCTGAGCCACGGCCTGGCCGGCGCGTCGACCCTCGCCTGCTCCCGAAGACGGCATAGTACTGATTCGGGTGGAATCCCTGGCAGTTCCAGCCGGTTCCCCCCGGATGCGGTCCTCCATATATGACAACGGAAACGGCCGGCGGGATTGCATCCGTTGCGGCGCGATTCCGGCCGCCCTGGCCGGGAGGGCTTCCCAAGAGTTTCCTGCAGCCCTACAATGAAGGCGGCGGACAGCGATGACGCTGGCAGAGGAACTTGCGCGGCATGTCCGGGAGTCGCCGCTGGCCGAGCCTTTGGGGGACGGCCGAGTCCGGTGCCTGGCCTGCGGGCACCGGTGCCCGATTTTTCCCGGATTGCCGGGCGTGTGCAAGGTGCGCTTCAACGAGGGCGGGCGGCTGATGGCGCCGCACGGCTATGTGAACGCGCTGCACGTGGATCCGATCGAAAAGAAGCCGTTTTTCCACGCCCTGCCCGGGGCGCGGGCGCTGAGCTTCGGCATGCTGGGCTGCGACCTGCACTGCGATTACTGCCAGAACTGGCTGAGCTCGCAGGCGCTGCGGGATCCGCGCGCCGATGTGTATTTCCAGCCGGTGAGCGCGCGCGAGATCGTGCAGCAGGCGCTGCTGACGGGCTCGCAGTGCGTGGTGAGCACGTACAACGAGCCGCTGATCACGGCGGAGTGGGCGGCGGAGGTGTTCCGCGAGGCGCGGCGGCACGGGCTTGTGACGGGCTTCGTCTCCAACGGCAACGCCACGCCCGAGGTGCTTGACTATCTGAGGCCGTGGCTCGACCTGTTCAAGGTGGATCTGAAGTCGTTCCGGGACGCGAACTACCGCAAGCTGGGCGGGCGGCTCGAGCCGATACTGGAATCGATCCGGCGGATCCATGCCATGGGGTTCTGGCTGGAAGTGGTGACGCTGGTGGTGCCGGGCTTCAATGATTCGGATGAAGAGCTCAGGGAAATCGCGGAGTTTCTGGCGTCGGTTTCCGTGGACATCCCGTGGCATGCGACCGCCTTCCACCCGGACTACAGGATGACGGGCCCGCGGCCAACATCGGCCGGCGACCTGCTGCGGGCGGTCGAGGCGGGACGGCGAGCCGGGCTGCGGTATGTGTATGCGGGGAACCTGCCCGGCCGGATGGGAGACCTGGAGAGCACGCGCTGCTGGCAGTGCGGCGCGGCGGTGGTGGAGCGGCACGGGTTCCGGGTTCTGGCCAACCGGCTCCGGCCGGGCGGGGTGTGCCCGCAGTGCGGGGCGCGGATCGCGGGATTCTGGGAACCCCCGGCGCGGAAGGCGGAGAAGGAGGCTTCATGAGCGCGACATTCGCCACTCCTTACGCAGGAACCTGGTATCCGGGCAGCGCCTCCAGGCTGGAACAATTGCTGGAGGAATTGATTGAAACATCGGAGCAGAGAATTGGCGCGCCCGTGCTGCCCGGCGCGCTGGCCGTGGTGGCGCCGCATGCGGGGCTCGAGTATTCGGGCCGGGTGGCGGCGGCGGCGTGGCGGCACGCGGCGGCGGCGCGCCCTTCGCGGGTGGTGATGCTGGGGTTCCTGCATGCGGGCGGGCCGGCCGGGCCCGTGATGCCGCGGATCAGCGCCTACGAGACGCCGCTCGGCCGCGTGCCCGTGGACGCCTCGGGGTTCGACTTCCCGTCGCTTCCGCCGGACATGGCGTGCGACCACTCGCTGGAGATCCAGCTGCCGCTGGCGCAGAAGCTGCTGCCGGGCGTGCCGGTGGCGCCGATCTACATCGGCTCGGCGGCGGAGCGCGTGCGGCAGGAGGCGGCGCGGAGGATTGCGGCAGGGCTGCGGCCGGGGGATGTGTTGCTGGCGAGCACGGATCTGACGCACTACGGGCGGAGGTTCGGGTTCACGCCGTTCCCGCTGGATGGCGAGACGGCATCGAACCTGCACGCTCTGGACCGGGAGGTGATCGACGCGGCGTCGAGCCTGGATCCGGCGTTTTTCTTGGCCGAGCTGAAAAGGAATGGCTCGACAACCTGCGGCGTGGCGCCCGTGAGCCTGCTGCTGGAGATTCTGGGACTGCTGCAGGGGGAAGAGGAGATCTTCCAGGCGCAGCTCGATTACATGACGACGGGCGATCTGAACGGGGACTACACTCTGTCAGTGGGCTACGCGGCGCTGGGGTATTTCCGGGAGAGCTCGTTTTCTCTGAGCGAAGCGGCGCAGCGGGAGCTCGTGCGCAGCGTGGAGGCGACGCTCGAGCAGGTGCGGGAAAGGGGCGTAGAGCGGCCGGTGGAGAGCGGGGCGGAGATCGACGAACTGGACCGGCGGGGCGGCGTGTTTGTAAGCCTGCACCGGCAGGGCGAGCTGTTCGGCTGCATCGGGCGGATCGGAGATGAAGACAGCTACCGCGCGGCCGTGCCCGAGCTGGCGCTCTCGGCGCTCCACGATCCGCGGTTTCCGACGCGCGTGACGGCGCCGGAGGATCTGGAGATCGAGATTTCGATTCTGACGCCGTTCAAGCGGCTGGTTCATCCGGAGCGGTTCCGCACCGGCGAGCATGGCGGGTATCTGGAGTGCTGGGGCAGGCGCGGGCTGCTGCTGCCGCAGGTGGGGCGGGAGAGGAGAGCGACGCGGGAATGGTTCCTGGAAGCGCTGGCGCACAAGGCGGGGCTGCCGGCGGGCGCGTGGCGCAACCCGGAGGCCAGGCTGTGGGTGTTCCGGGCGCAGGTGATCGCGGCCGAGGCGTTCAGGTAAGGCCGGGGTCGCGCGGGATGCGGCTCACTCCAGACGCGGGTTGGCCTGCGCGGCGCTCCTCCAGACAGACGGGTTCCCGCCGCCCGGCCGGCGCGCGCGTGGAGGCCTGGCGCTTCAATCCATCGACAGCCGCGTTTCATCGGCGATGTAACGGACGTGGGCGCCGGCGATCTTTTCGAGGAGCTGCCTGCCTGCGGCCGCGCGGTTGCGCGAGTCGCACTCCAGCACGAGGCGTTCTTCCGACAGGCGCAGCGAGCCGAGAATCGTGCTGTTCGCGCTGCCCGGGACGGTGCGCAGCCACGTGAAGCAGCCCCCGCCGTCATCGGTCAGCGACGGACAGCAGGCCAGCGCCTCGGACACGGCCTGCCCGTTCAGAACCTCGAACACCACCCTGTGGAGTTCGATCGGTTCGCCGTCGGCATTCAGGCGAAGGTGCCGCCGGCCGCGTTCCGCCAATTCGAGTGCGAATCGCCGGAGGGCAGGCCAGCGGGCCTTCAGGTGGGCTGCGCGGCCGAGGCCGGTCCTGCGGCGGTCCTCCCTCATCCATTCCTGCAGATCGGCCGCCAGGTCGCGGGCCACTGCGAGGCAGTAGGCGCTGGCGACGTTCAGCTCTCCCTCCCGCAGGATCCTGCAGAACAGAGAATCGCCGCGGGTCAACCGGCGGGAGAGAGAAACATCGTGGACGAAAATCTCTTCGCCTGTTTCGCAACTGCGCAGGCGCAAGCCCTTGCCCTCTTCGATATTCCGGACTTCGTACAGGTCCATCGCGGCCGAGACCCAGGCTCCAAGAGACTCGCGGACGGCGGGGTCGAGGCGGGCCCCCTCCGCGCGGAGGAACCTTTCCAGAAACGTTGGCCCGCCGCCGGCGGGGCGACAGTCATGGACGAGCCAATCCACGAAGCCCTGCATATGGTCTTCACTGACTTCTCCTTCGGGGCCGAAGAAGTCGTGGATGCATTCCTGCAGCTGGGACGGCGAGAGACCGGCAAGCGTGAACGAGGGAAGGTCCCTGCGGACGTCTCTGTATGGATCCGGAGAGGGCGCGGCCTCTTTGCGGACCTGCTCCCCGCGCGCAAGGGCCTCGTCTTCTTCCAGATGGCATTTCCTGTATTTCCTGCCGCTGCCGCACCAGCAGGGATCGTTGCGTCCCGTCGCGCGGAGCCGGACCTCCGCCTCCAGGGCGCTGCCCGGGATCTCTTCCCCGTTGCCGTCTTCCTCCGCGTCTTCATGCCAGTCGGCGCATCCGGTGCAGATCTCATGCACAGAGGGCATCCGTTCCTCGCTCGCAGCCCAGTACGAATCGATTTCGGCGCCGTCCACTTTCAGGAGTTCATGCACATGGATCCGGGTTTCCGCATTCCAGTTTTTCGCGAAGCGCTTCTCTGCCCTGGCGGCTCTGTTGCCTTTATCCCTGGGTCCGAAAACCAGATGGGCCGCCACGGCGAGGCCGGCTGACCAGGTTCCTCTGCTGTCGCCGACGCCGCAGCCAATCTCAAAGAGCGCCTCCCAGACGGGGGCCATCCCGGCGCCGCGCGCGGCCCTGCCCAGAGCGATGACAAGCCATCCGAGGTCATCCGCCCCCAGGCGCGGCTGGAGCCGGTAGAGCTCGGCGGCGAAGGCGCCCGGCTCGTGGGCCATCCAGCGGCTCAGCGCCCACTCGGCCGCCTGGGTGTGGTCCTGCTCCAGGCGGGGAAAGACAGTGAGGACGTTTTCCAGATAGCGCGGCCCGCCTCCCTCGCCGAGAAGGGCCAGAGCATTTTCCAGCGCGATTTCGGCGCAAATGCCAAGCATTCCCTCGCGGTAACCGTCGACGATGGCTGCCAGCAGAGGCATGGTTTCATCGCTGTGATCGAGCAGCCACTCGACGTTCTCATCCATCATCGGGCGATTGAAAACCGTCGTCAGAAGGACGTGCCGCCAGAGGCGGGAGTCCCGGACGTCTTCGGATTCCAGGACAAGCTGCAGGAGCAGCTCGCCTGCCATTTCCGCACGGTCGGCCGGCGATGGTGATTTCTTTGCAGCTTCCGGCAGAGGGAGATCGCGGAAGAGATCTTCGGGAACGGGACTGAGCCCCGGATCTTTCCACATCTCCGGCTGGTAGGCGGTTTTCAGAAGACAGAGAGCCTTCAGAGCGGTCCGGCTGGCCATGTCCTCGGGCGGAGGATGGAGGAGGCGCAGCTCGCTGAGCGCAATGAATGCCTGCGGCTGGTATGGGGCCAGGTCCGCCGACCGCCAGAAAGCATCTTCCGCCTCGGCCAGACGGCCCTGCCGGCGGAGCTCATAGCCCTCCAGAAGGAGAGCGAGAGCATCTTCGACGCCGAGAGAGCGGATGAGGCGGTCGTACTCTTTCGCCGACAGCCTGCCGGCCGCGAAATCCCGCCGGGCCTGGCTGATGCGCCGGTGTTGCTCAGTGGTTTCCACTGCCCTTGCCTCTGCACACGGTGTCTGCGCCTGCGGCGGTTCAGCTCTGGAGGCCGGCAAGCACGCCCCGCATATAGGCGAAGCTGCGGTGCATGCCGGGCAGCGGATTGTCGGCGTTGATTTCGTATTCGAGATGGACAACGCCTGAATAGTTCATCTTCATCAGAAGGCGGAAGATCTGCGGGACGGGCATCTGGCCGTCGCCGACGTCGCACTGGCTGGCGGCCTGCTTGAGGTCGCGCAGGTCCTTCATGTGCACGTCGAGCAGGCGCGGGCCGGCCATTTCGATCTCTTCGAGCAGATCCTTGCCCGTGCGCGTCGTGTGGCCGACATCGACGCAGACGCCCATGCGGGGATCCATGTCCCTGATCAGCTTCAGCGCGTCGGAGGGGGCGGGGAAGTGCCTGTCCTCGGGACCGTGATTGTGGACGGCGATCTTGATGTCGTACTCGCGGGCGAATTTCTCGATGATGGGCAGGGTCTTCGCCGTCGGACCGACATTCATCATCGGCAGGCCGAGCCGTCTGGCGTACTCGAAGTAGAACTTCACGTCCTCGGGATCTTCTTTCAGCATGTAGACCGTGCCTCCGCCGGTGAGGGTGAGGCCGGCGGCGGCGAACTCGCGGCGGGCGCGGTCGAGCTCTTCCGGGGTGGAGCGGTAGAGGGCGTGGAATTCCTTGATGGTGAGCAGCGAGATGCCGAGCTGTTTCGTGTACTGGATGCAGAGGCGGCGGCTGAACTCGCGGAAGGAGTAGCTGGCGATGCCGAAACGGATGGCGGGCGCAGAAGATGCGGCGGCGGAAGCGTTCGGGGAAGCGGCTGCTGCGGCGGCTGCGGCGGGGATCGTGTGGAGAAAAGCTCTGCGGGTGGCGTCGGACATCATGCTTGCGATGATATCGCAGCGGGCGGAAAGCGGCTGCCCGGGGGAAGGGGATCAGTCGGGCAGCGGATCTTCCAGGACGCAGACGAATTCGGCGATCGTGATGTATTGTTCGTCCTCGCGGAGATCCCAGTCCTGATATTCCGGGTTTTCCGGGTGCATGGTGATCTGGGTGTGGCGCCACTCCTCGCCACGGATTTCCTTGGAAGACGAGTAGCGCTTGAGGGTGAACTCGCCGCCCTCGTCGAGGGTGGCGATGCGCTGGACGATGAAGATGCCGTTTTTCCGGGAGCCGCCGTAGTAGGAACGGAACACGCAGATCGATCCGTCGGGGATGTCGGGCTCCATGGAGCGGCCGGAGACGCGCACCAGGAACAGATCGTCGGAGAGGCGGCGGCGTCCGGGGACGCGGGCCTCGATCCACTCCTCTGCGCCCCTTGCCTTGTCGGCGCCAAAGCCGCCGGCGGCGAGCTCGATGGGAATCAGCGGAAGATGGGTTTCGTAGGGCCGGACCCGGGAGGCGACGTGCCTGCGGTACAGGGCCTGCGCCGTGCGCTCCAGGTCGATGGCGAGAGACTGGGCGGGTTCTGAAACCCGCAGGGTGTTGGAGAGGGTCTCGTCGATCCAGCGCAGAAACGCCTCCGTGCCCATTTCCCGCTGCAGCTCCGGCAGCTGGGCGGCGAGTGCGGAAAGGACCGCGGCTTCCTCGCCGGCGAATTCGTCGAAATCTTCTCGGAACCGGAAGACGCACTCGCCGGTTTCGGGATCGGCCACGATGACGCCGCAGTTTTCGCCCAGGGCCTGAAGGATTCTGTACTCGACCCTGTGCGTGCGGACGGCAGTCATGGCTCAATGGGCATATCGGAAGGAAGGGTCAGGGGTTGAATGGATAGTAGCCCTCGCGGGCGCGGACCTTCACGTTGGGGAGGTTGACGCGGACTTCGATCCGGCGGAAGGACCGGCGCGTGTCGAGGTCGGAGGGCACGTAGCGGAGGATGTACTGGGTGGTGATCTCGCCGGCGGTGGCGGCGACGGCGTTGACGATGCCGCGCATGATGGCCGCGGCATAGCCGCCGGTGCCGACCTTGAGGGCGAAGTTGCCTTCGTCGGAAGGAGTGGAGAGGTAGCCGCTGACGTCGGAGTAGACGTTTTCGAGCGGATAGACGACGCGGCCGCCGGTGGATTCGCACAAGCGCTTCAGGTTGGCGTCGCCCGCGCTGTGGAAGCCGAAGGCCACCGTGGACACGCCGTAGATCGTGACCAGGTTGCGCTGGGCGACCTCGACCACCTCTTCCAGGGTTTTCTTGCTGCTCGTGTCGGTGCCGTCGCCGACGATGACGATGACGCGGCGCGGCTCGATGGGCTCGCCCTGCACGAGCGTGCGGCTGGTGCAAGCCATGTAGACGGCGTCGAACAGCGCGGAGCTGCCGCCTGGTTTCAGCTTGCGGACGCGGTCGATGATCTTCTCCGGGTCGTCGGTCGTGTTGACGAGCAGCTCGGCTTCGGTCGAGTAACCGATCAGGTAGCCCGAGAAGCGCTTGTCCGGCTTGCCGTCGGGCTCCATGGTGGCGTCGACGAGCTCGATGATGGCCTCGCGGAACTTGTCCCAATGGAGACGGGTGCGGTTGGACAGGTCGATGAGGTAGCCGATCACGACCGGCTGGTTCCGCTCGCGCGTGAAATAGGTGATTTTCTGCGGAACGCCCTCGTCCAGCAGAAGGAAGTCCTTTTCCTCAAGGTTAGAGACGAAGCGGCCCCTGTCGTCCGTGACCGTGACGGGGACCACGACCTCGGACACCGAAGTCCTGAAAGCCTCTTCAGAGCGAAGGGGGGGCTTGGCCTCCGGCGCGCGCATGGGCGGACGCGCCTCCTGCGCGAAGCAGGGGGCCAGAAGCGCGATGAAAGCCCGGAGAGCCAGTGCCGTCGGGAGGAATTTCCTCATCGGAGTGCAAGCCCTGCCTTGATTATACGGCGCGGGCTGGCGGCCGGGACAGCACAGCACGGGACGGTTGAGCCCGGCCGCGTCTCCCGAGCCGGAAACTTCCGCCGGATGGCTGAAAATGTGTTAACCTACCCGACATTCGATCTCAGCGGTCAATCCGCGCGAAGGGGTTTCCGATGTACAAGCTGGTTTCGATTCTGACACTGGCCAGTGTTGTCCTGGGTCTGGCGCCTGCGGCGTGGGCCCAGGCCACGCTGGCCGACATTCTGGGAACGGTGCGCGACCCCTCCGGCGCTGCAGTGAGCGGTGCGGAGGTGCGCGTGCGAAACCTGTCCACCAACGTCTCGAGGGAGACGACGACCAACGCGGAGGGCGTTTTCCGCGTGCCGAACCTGCCTCCCGGGCCGTACGAGGTTTCGGTGTCGAGGAGCGGTTTCAGCCGCTATATCCAGGGTCCGATCACGCTGCGCGTGGGGCAGGACGTCGACCTCAACATCCGGCTGGAGGTGGCCGGACTGACTGAAGTCGTCACCGTGTCCGCCGACGCCGGCCTGATCAACACGACGAACGCGGAAGTGGGCACCAACTTCGACGTGAAGCGGATCGGCGACCTGCCGATGGCGCCCAGCCGGAACATCCTCAACCTGGCGCTGCAGATTCCCGGCGTGAGCCAGCTGAGTTCGGGCAACAGCGCCTTCACGAGCGGCGGCGTGTCGTTCTCGGTCAACGGCATGAGGACCCGGTCGAACAACTTCCAGATCGACGGGCAGGACTCGAACAACGCGAGCATCGGCGGCCTGGTCCAGGAGATCAACAACCCGGACACGGTGGCCGAGATGCGGATCGTGACGAACCAGTTTGCGGCTGAATACGGCCGCGCGGCCGGCTCTGTGGTCAACATCGTCACCAAGAGCGGCACGAACGAGTTCCATGGCTCGGCCTACTGGTTCTACAACGGCAACAAACTGAACGCGCGGAGCAACCTGGACAAGCGGACCTTCACGCGCGCGCCGTGGCGCGTCGAGAACCAGTTTGCGGGGACGCTGGGCGGGCCGATCGTGAAGGACAAGACGTTTTTCTTCGGATCGATCCTGCGGTGGACGGACCGGCGGTTCGCCAGCGGCACGGCGATCGGCGCGGCGCCGACGGCCGAAGGGCAGACGATTCTGCGCAACGCCGCGGGCACGCGCCCGCAGGTGAAGGCGCTGCTCGACTTCGTGCCGGCGGCGCAGACGCCGACCGGCCGGACGGTGACGTTCACGCTGGGCGGCCAGACGTACAACGTTCCGCTGGGCACGCTGAGCGGCGCAGCGGCCAACATGAGCGACGTGTGGCAGTGGATGGGACGCGTGGATCACAAGCTGAATGACAAGCACACGCTGCTGGGCCGGTTCATGTTCGACGACCGGATCACGGTGGGCGGGCAGGCGGTGCCGCCGGGCCTGCTGTCGACGTCCCCGGCGCGGCGCCAGGCGGCCACGGCCGGCGTGAATTCGACTCTCACGCCGCAGATGTACAACGAGCTGCGGTTGAGCTATCAGCGGCTGGCTTCGGCCACCAACGCCCAGGATCCGCGGGCGGAATCGATTCCCAACATTGAAATTGCGGAGCTGGGCATGACGGGCTTCAACGCGGCGGCTTCGCGCACGGCGTTCGGCCTGGCGGTGAATCTGCCGCAAGCGCAGATCCTGAACAATTACCAGATCGCGGACAACTTCTCGATCCTGAAGGGTTCGCACACCATCAAGATGGGCCTCGATTTCCGCCGTCAGGACCAGATCCAGGACTTCAACCCGACGATCCGCGGGCGTCTGGCGTACAACACGCTGCAGGACCTGGTGGACGACGTGGCGCAGACGGCGTCGATCAACACGTTCCTGCCCGGCGTGCCGCGCTGGCAGGCCTACCGCTACTACGACTATTTCTTCTACGTGCAGGACGAGTGGCGCGTGAACCGGCGGCTGACGCTGACCTACGGGCTGCGCTACGAGACGCCGGGCAATCCGGCGCAGTGGCTGGCCGACATCAACAAGCGCGTGGTGGCGGCCAACAACAACGATCCGCGGTTCCTGTTCACGCCGGTGCCGCCGCGGGACAAAAACAACTGGGCGCCCCGGTTCGGCTTCAACTACCGGCTGACGGACCGCACGGTGCTGCGCGGAGGCTACTCGCGCACCTACGACCTGATCTTCAACAACATCTACCTGAACATCTTCAGCGCGTTCCCGTTCACGCAGGTGAACAACCTGCCGGCGCGCTCTCCGAACAGCTACCAGTACGTGTACTCGCTGGGCTTCCAGGGCGTGATTCCGCCGCCGCCTGATCCGCTGCAGGTGCCGCGGACTCTCGTGGCGAGCGACTTCCGCGCGCCTCTGGCGGAGCAGTTCTCTTTCCAGGTGCAGCGCGAAGTGGCCCGGGACTGGATCGCGACTTTGGGCTACATCGCCACCAAGGGCACCGCTCTGTTCCAGACGCTCGACGGCAATCCGACGATTCCGGGTTCGCAGGGGCGGCAGCGGCTGTTCGCCAACGAGGGCGTCCGCCGGCTGCGCGCCAATGCGGCCAACTCCATTTACCACTCGCTGCAGGCGAGCCTCGAGAAGCGGCTCTCGAACAACTTCACGATGGCCGCCCACTATACGTGGAGCTCTTTCATCGACCTGGCCAGCGAGATCTTCAACCCGTCCGTGTCGGGCGAAGTCGCGGTGCCGCAGGACAGCTACAACTGGCGCGCCGACCGCGGCCGCTCGACCTACGACCGGCCGCACCGTTTCGCGGTGAATGGCGTGTATGAGCTGCCTTTCTTCCGCGAGCAGCAGGGCGTGCTGGGCAAAATCGCGGGCGGCTGGCAGGTGTCGGGCTTCCTGACGTTCCAGTCGGGCGCTCCGTTCAGCCCGCTGGCCGGCATCGACCCGGGCTTCCGGCTGTCGGGCATCGATGCGCTGGTGGGCAACGCCATCCGGCCGAACGTGGCCACGGATCTCGACCTGTCGCGGATGACGCTGCGCGAGATCCTGCAGGCTGGCGGCCGCAACCTCTTCTCGAACGTGACGGCGGCGGCGCCCATCGGCAACGCAGGCCGCAACATTCTCCGCGCCGACGGCATCAACAACCTCGACCTTGCCGTGGTGAAAAACATCCGCATCAGCGAGTCGAACACGCTGCAGTACCGCTGCGAGTTCTACAACACGTCGAACACGCGCAACTACGGCATCCCCGAGTCGCGCGTGAACAGCACCGCCTTCGGCCTGGAGGGCAACACGGACGGCGGCAACCGCCGGATCGTGATGGGCCTCCGCTATACGTTCTAGGCCGCATCCATCGCGAACCATCCCGCCCTGCCGCGCCTCCGCGCGCGGCAGGGCGTTATCATTGAAGGACTGGAGATCCCATGCGAAAACTCACTCTTCTTCTCGTGTGCCTGAGCGCCGCCGCCTGGGCGGGCAAGGCGGAGGATGAACGGCTGAAAGCTGCGGCGACGGTGCTGCAGGAGATCATGGCGATCGAAGACAAGGCGATTCCCCAGGACCTTTTCTCGAAGGCCCAGTGCGCGATCATCATCCCCGGGGCCAAAAAGGCCGGTTTTGTCTTCGGAGGCAAGTACGGGCGGGGCTTCGCTTCCTGCCGCATGCCGGACGGGCAGGGATGGACGGCGCCGGTGGGCGTGCGGATCGAGGGAGGCACGTTCGGGTTGCAGATCGGCGGGGCGGAAGTGGACATCGTGATGCTGGTGATGAACCAGAGCGGCATGGAGCGGCTGCTGTCGAGCAAGTTCACGCTCGGCGCCGACGCCACCGGCGCCGCGGGGCCGGTGGGCCGTTCGACGAGCGCGCAGACCGACGCCACCATGAGGGCTGAGATTCTTTCCTGGTCGCGCTCGCGCGGCGTGTTCGGAGGGCTGACCCTTCAGGGCACCACGATGCGGGAAGACCGGAGCGTCGACGAGGCGCTCTACGGAGCGGGCGTGGACCGCAAGGAAGTCCTGCGGGGCAAGCGGAACACTCCTCCGGCGGCGCAGGAGCTGATCAGCCTGCTCAATAAATATTCGGCCTACCGCAACAAGTAAGAATTCACTCCCACTCGGCGGGCTCGCCGGGGGTGAACTCGATCCAGCCGTGCGGCGGGGCGGCTTCCAGAGGCAAGCCCTCGCGCCACAGCGAGACCTGGATCTGCAGCGGCGCGGAAGCGGATGCGTCGATGCCCGCCAGATCGACAGCACACTCGAAGATGCGGTTGTAGGCGCAGGCGGGGTGCGGCAGGGCATGGCGCGTGCCGCGCCCCGACATCGAAGACAGATGCGCGCCATCGCGCGCGAGCGTGAAGCGGAATTCCGTCTCGGCGTTCGACGCCCGCACCGTGAGGCGCAGCTCGAGCCCGGCCATCGCGCCGGGGCTCGACTGCTCCATATCGGCGCGCACGAACAGGCGCACACCGTCGCTGCCGAAGCGCAGCTCGCGCAGCAGGGCGGCGCGGCCGTGCATGGCCCCCTGGCGGTGGTCCGGACGGTACACTCCGGCGCCGAGCCACTCGAAGTAAGACGACACTTCGCCGTCCACGCTTGGTTCGATCAGGCCGCAGGGCGCCTGGGAGAACGCCTCGGCGGCGACATGCGCGATGGGGCGCGACAGCGCGGCGGGCGGCGTTTTGCCGAGAGCGCGGTAGCACTGGGCCAGGTGCGAGCGGAACAGCTGGTCGAACTCGGCGCGGTTCTCCGTATGATGGTGCGGGCCGTACCACCAGCACCAGTCGCTGCCTTCGGCGATCAGGAGCTCCTGATAGGCCAGCTGCTTCTCCGCTTCGGTCAGCGAGGCTCCCTCGGGGCCCCGCGTGACGCGGTCGTAGGTTTCGCGCGCTTCCAGCAGATACTCCCAGGCCGTGTTGTCTTCTTCATGGCCGATCCAGACCTCGAAGTTGGCGTTGATCCACGAGCCGGGATGGATGCGCGGGATGTCGGCGGCGGGCAGCTTCCGCAGGGCTTCGCTGACGGTCACGGCGGAGATGCCGGGATCCTGGCTGATGAGCTGGTACAGCGTGCGGAGGAAGGGGCGGCCGCTGCGCTCGTAATACTCCCATGCGTTCTCGCCGTCGAGGATGACGGGGATCAGGGCGTCGCGGCCCTCGCGGTGCACGATGCGCGCGTTTTCCCGGATGCGGTCCAGAAAGTGATGCGCGGCCGCCGTGGCGTCCATGCGCGAGTAGACGAACCCGATCAGGTCGCTCAGGAAATGGTCGCGGAAGATCATCTTCATCTCGCGGCCCTCCTGGCGCCAGACATACGGGCGGCAGGTCTCGGACACTCCGGCCAGCCGCCCCAGCGTCGCCCCCAGCACGCCGTTGTCGGTGGCCATCCACTCGACGCCCAGCTCCGCCGCCAGCGCCAGCACTTCGTCGGAGACGCTGCCCTCGCTCGGCCACATGCCCGCGGGCCGGATGCCGAGTTTCTCCCGCGCGTAGTCCAGCGCGGACTGCATCTGCACCCGCGCATCCTGCGGATAACGGAACCGCCGCGGCAGCGGCGCGCCCGGCTGGCTGACGCTGGCGATGTTGGAATCGCACAGCAGCGGCAGGATGGGGTGGTAGAAGGGCGTCACGGACAGCTCGATTCGCCCTGCCTGCGCCAGGCGCCTGTAGGTCGGGATCACCAGTCCGCAGATCTGCTGCTCTTTCCTCCCGATCAGCAGCTGGTCCTCGCGCGTATAGTTGCGGCCCTTGGCGACCAGCGCCCGGACTTCCGGGTCGGTTTCCAGGAAGATTTCGTCAAACCAGGCCAGCTGCGACAGCACCTGCAGATCGCGCAGTCCGGCCACGCCCAGCCGGCGGGCCAGACCGGCAGGATCCGCATGATGTGCGCGCCACTGTTCGTACAGCTCGTGATAGCGCGGATAACGCTGGATCACCCGGCCCGGGTTGGCCTGGAAGAAATACTTCAGGATGAACTCGGTTTCCGGTCCCGTCAGCTCCTCGGCCGGCTTGAGAGCGAGCCGGAGAAACGGATCGGCGGCGCGGCCTTCGGCGTACTCCTCGATCTGCACGAGCATCGAAGGCACGAGGTTGAACGTCTGCCGGATCTTCGGAAATTCGTCCAGGATGGCCGCCATCCCGTAGTAGTCCTTCAGGGCGTGCATGCGCGTCCACGGGAGCTGGTATTCTCCCGTGGCCAGGTCCTTGTAGAAAGGCTGGTGCATGTGCCAGACGAAGACGAGATAGGTGTGGGCCATCAGCGTCCCCAGTAGCTGCGCACGGGCGGCGGCGGCTCGGTGCCCCGCAGCGCGCGCCAGAGAATCTCGTTCATTTCTTCGTCGTCGATGCGGTCGGCTTCGCTGAGGTCGAGTCTTGCCGAGCGCGCGGCCAGAGGCGAGGACTGCGGGTTGCGCTCATCGAGAGGAACGCGGGGCTTTTCGGCGAAGTAAGGCCGCGGGTCGGGTTTCGAATGGAACGCGGCCCACATGGGCCGTGCCGTGGCGTCGTGAATGGTCATGGGCCGGAGGCCGAGAATGTGCTCCATCGTGCGGAGCATGCTCACGGTGTTGTACATCGTCGAATCGATGCCGCGCCCGCGCGTGTAGGGCGACAGGATGTAGGCGGGGGCGCGGTGGCTGTCGACGTGATCGGCGCCGTTCTGGGCGTCGTCTTCCAGAACGAAGATCGCCGTGGCGGGCCAGAACCGCGATTTCGAGACCGCCTCGACCAGCATGCCGAGCGCGAGGTCGTTGTCGGCCATGGCGGACTTCGGCGCGATCTTGCCCGGCGAGACGCCCGACGTGTGATCGTTGCCCAGCCGGATGGTCATGAAGCGGGGCATCTGGCCGCGGCGCTGGAATTCTTCGAGATCCCTGAGGAACACCTTCACGCGCTCTACGTCCGGGTAGTCCATGTCGAAGCCGCGGTAGTCCATGTTCGTGTGCGGAGCCAGCGACGGATCGCGCACGGCGGCGATCTGGCGCCCCGAGGCGGGCGCGGGCGTAATGTTCGTCACCCACCAGCCGTAGTTGCGGAAGCTGAGGCCGGCGAGGAGGGCGTTGCTCCAGATGTAGCCCGCCGGAGGCAGGGCGGCGCGCTCGCCGCCTTCGTAATCATAGTGTCTCCGGCGGGCGGCGTAGGAGTTCGGCCACATGCGCTGCACGTACGCGGGCGCAATGGCCGCGCTCGACCAGTTGTGGCCGTCGGCGCTGACGTCGGCGTTGACGTAGAAATTGTCGAGAAGAACGAATTCGCGCGCCAGCCTGTGATGGTTGGGCGTCACGTCTTCGCCGAACAGCGTCAGGGACGGGTCGCCGTTGCCGATGCCGAGATCGCCCAGCACCTGATCGAACGTGCGATTCTCCTTCACCACATAAATCACGTGGCGGAGCGGACACTCTTCGCCGCCTTTCTCCAGTGGATGACCCTGCGGCGGCGACTGCATGGGACGCGTCCGGCGCCAGGGGGCGTTGTCGAGCACCTGTTCCGTGAGCGCGGCCATCTGCGCCGGCTGCGGTTCATCAAGCAGAGTAGCGCTGCCGCGCTGGATGGCGGCGACATATTCCACCGCGACGTTGCCCTCGTGCAGCACCGCGCGGCGCACCAGCGGATTGGGCCCCTGCGGATTCGGGAAGGAGCGCGCCCCGCGCCCGTTCAGCACCATCAGCTTTCCGGAGGGCAGGACGCGCGCCGCCAGAGGGTACCAGCCGACAGGGATGAACCCCTCCACCACGCTGCGGCGCTCGCTGATGTTGACGCGCGCCACGGCGTTGGCGTCCGAACAGACAGCGTACAGGCGGTCTTCATCCGGCGAGAGCGCCAGCGCGCTCGGCGTCATGCCGGCCACTTCCGGAAAGTCGCGGTACAGCGCGACGCTGATCGATTCGGCCCGGCGCAGCAGGCCGCCCGGCCCAAGGCCGAACACCTGCACCAGATTCGAGCCGGAAACGGCGACGAACAGCCGCGCCGTGTAGGGCAGGGGTTCCTCGCCCTGTTCGACGGCGACGGGCTTCAGCCGCCACAGCATGTCCATGGGCTGCGGACCCGTAGAGTAGCGCGCCACCTCTTCGCCCGAGTCGGCATAGTGCTGCCGCAGCGTTCCATCGCCCCAGCCCGTGACGAAGAAGCTCTTCCCGTCGGGGTGGAAGAGGATGCGGTACGGGCGGTGGGCGGTTTTCCAGCGCTCGATGACCATGCCCGACTGCGGGTTGATCACGTAGATCATGTCGCGGTGCAGGGCGGCCGCATAAATCAGGCGGCCGTCGGGCGACAGCGTCAGATCGCCCAGAAAGTCCGCGTGCTTCCGCTCCTTTTCCTCCACCACGGAGAATTCGCGCCGCTTTTCGAGCTTGCCCTCAGGCAGCAGCGCCAGCTCATAAATCGTGGCGCGCGAGCCGCCGCTGACGTACAGCAGGCCGCCTTCGGGCGCGAAAGCCATCCCCAGCCAGGCGTCAGGCAGCGTGATTTCGGAGATCTTCCGCAGCGTGGCGGCGTCGTGGATGCTGACCGTGGGGGGGAGGTAGCCGCCCTGAAGGATGGCGAGGAACTTCCCGCCGGGCGACATCGCGCTCGCCATTGGCATGGTGCTGAGCGGAATCTGCTCGCCCGCCGGGCGGAGGAGCCAGCCGGAGTTCAGCAGGAAGCCGCCGCCCGGCAGCGGGCCGACGCGCTCCGGAGAGGCCTGTTGCGAGACAAGCCAGCCGGCGGACAACAGCAGCAGAGCCGGAACCGCAAATCGGAGAACGGGTCTCATTCAAAGAACCTCTGCGCAATGGGATAGCGGCGTCCCATGCCGAACGCCTTTGTCGTGACCTTGAGGCCGGGAGCGGCCTGCTGGCGTTTGTACTCGCTCCGGTCGACGCGGTTGATGATGCTGCGGACCAGATCGAGCGGCTGGCCGAGTTCGGCGGAGATCTCAGCGGGCGATTTCAGCTCTTCGATGTAGGCCTTCAGGATCGGATCGAGGATTTCGTACTCGGGCAGGGAATCGGAGTCCTTCTGGTTCGGCCGCAGCTCCGCGGACGGCGGTTTGACGAAGACGTTCTCGGGGATCGTGCCCGGGCGGCGCGCGTTGACGCGGCGGCACAGCTCGTACACCATCGTCTTCGGCACATCGCTGATGACGGCGAGTCCGCCGGCCATGTCCCCGTAGAGCGTGCAGTAGCCGACGGCGACTTCGCTCTTGTTGCCGGTGGTGAGGACGAGCGCCCCCCACTTGTTGGACAGCGCCATCAGGGTGAGGCCCCGGAGGCGCGACTGGATGTTTTCCTCGGTCACGTCCGGCGCGGCGCCCGCGAAAACGGGCGCGAATGTGGCGAGCAGCGTTTCGTAAGCCGGAGTGATGGGGATGACCTCGTAGCGGATGCCCAGATTTTCGGCCAGAGCGCGGGCGTCCGAGAGGCTGTGATCGGACGAATACGGGCCAGGCAGGGAGACGCCGGTGACGTTCTCCGCGCCGACCGCATCGGCGGCGATGCAGGCCACCAGCGTCGAGTCGATGCCGCCGCTCAGACCGATGATGACGCTGCGGAAGCCGCATTTTGCAATGTAGTCGCGCGTGCCCAGAACGAGCGCGTCATAGGCGGCCTCGACTTCGTCCGCGTGCGATTCGCGCAGTTCGCCCTGGCAGGTTTCGGCGTCAAACAGAATGATGTCCTCGCGGAACGAGGGCGCTGCGGCGGCGATCCGGCCCTCCGCGTCGACGGCGAAGCTGGATCCATCAAAAATGAGCTGGTCGTTGCCGCCCACCATGTTCACGTACACGTGCGGCAGGCGGTGCCGGCGCGCCATGGCGGTGAACATCTGCCGCCGCAGGGCGCGTTTGGTCATGTCGTACGGAGAACCGTTGATGGAAACGATGATTTCCGCGCCCTGAGAGACAAGCGATTCGACCGGGTCGCTGTCGTAGAGCGGGCGCTCCCAGAACTGCTTGTCGTTCCAGGCGTCCTCGCAGATGGTGATGCCGAGCCGCATGCCGCGGAATTCGCAGACCCGCTGCGAGGCGGCGGGCTGGAAATAGCGGCCTTCGTCAAAGACGTCGTAGGTGGGCAGCAGCATCTTGGACTGCGCCGCCAGCAGGCGGCCCTTTTCAATCAGGGCGGCGGAATTCGTCGCGCTGCGGCGCGAGCCTTCCGGAGCTGCGCCGACGTAGCCGGCCACGATGCCGCAGGGGATCTCCGCGCTTGCGGCGATCAGCTGTTGCAGCGATTCCAGCGAGCGCCGGCGGAAGGACTCTTTTTCGAGCAGGTCCCGCGGGGGATAGCCCGTGAGAACCAGTTCCGGAAAAATCGCGAGGCCGGCGCCGCGTTCGGCGGCGCGGCGGGCGGTTTTGATGACCAGGTCGAGATTGCCTGCCAGATCGCCCACCGTGGGGTTGATCTGGCACAGAGCGATGCGCATAGTAATGGAGGAGAGACTTTCATTGTACCCGCGCGGCTGGAGCGGGCTCCGGCCGGCAGGGGAGGAGCGAGCCCATGAAGTATGCAGCGGCTTTTCTGACGCTGGCGCTGCTGGCGTGGCCGGCGGCGGCCCAGGGGCCCGGAGATCCGGCGCCCGGAAGAATGTGGCCGCAGTTGATCCGCTATCTGGAACTGACCCCGCAGCAGGTGCTGGAGCTGGCCCGGATCCAGGCGGAGTGGAGCCGGTATCTGAACACCAAGAGCCGGCGCGTGGCCCAGGTGGAGAGCGAAATCCGCCAGGCGACGCTTGCGCCCGTCGTGGATCCGATGGCGCTGGGCGTGCGGTATCTGGAGCTGGAGGCGATCTGCCGGGAGAGCCGGGACACCGACCGGAAGTATCACGAGCAGGCGCGGAAGCTGCTCACGGCGCAGCAGATGTCGCGGCTGGCCGCGCTTGAGCAGGCCTACCGGCTCCTGCCCGTCATCGCCGAGGCGAACGCAGCCAAGCTGGTGGATGCGCCACTGCCGGGGCTGAATCTGGCGATGCTGGGCGCGGCTTCAGCGCGGGCGTATCCGGGCTGCCGGTTCGGCGCGCCTGTGCCGCAGCCGGCGGGGCCGAACGGCGCAGACGAGGGCGCTGGGCCGGAAAATTGAGGCGGAACACGGCCCAGGTCTCCGGCATCCAAGAAAGTAGCCGATAATTGAAGCAGAGCTGGATACCGGCACTTCGGAAAAGAGACCTGGCATGAGAATCTTCGGGGCATTGCTGTGCGCCTGGGCGGCAGGCGCGTCGGCGCAGAGCACGGATGGAGCGGTCGCGGCTGTCCGTCACAGTCCGTACGGCGAGGCGCCGGCGTGGCATGGCGAAGCGCCGCCGCGTCCCGCGGCGGGTCCGGTGCAGATCCTCAAGTCGGCCGATGTGCGCCCCGGCATGAAAGGCGTGGCGTGGACCGTCTTTCAGGGCGCCCAGCCGGAGCCGGTGCCCGTGGAGATCATCGGGCTGTGGAAGAACGCGTGGGGACCGCGCCAGGACGTGATCCTCGCCAAGCTGGGGGGCAAGGCGGCGCAGACCAACGTGGCGGGCGGCATGAGCGGCAGCCCGGTGTATGTGGACGGCAAACTGATCGGCGCCATCGCGCTGCGCATCAGCGTGTTTTCCCCGGACGCCATCTGCGGCATCACGCCCATCGAGCAGATGCTCGAAATCAGCGCGATTGACGCCTCCCGGCCCGTCAATCCGAAGACGCCGCAGACCATGGTAGAGCGGGCTGAACTCGTTCCGCCAGCCTCGCTGCTCGGGGGCGGCGTGCGGCTGATGCCGATCGAAACGCCGCTGGCCCTGGCCGGATTCCACGAATCCACCCTGCGCGATTTCCGCCCGTTTTTCGAGCAGATGGGCGTGACCGCCGTGCATGGCGGCGCGGCGGGGGCGGTGTATGACACGCGCCCCGCGCAAGGCTGGCAGAACGCGCTGCAGCCCGGAGAGGCCATCGCCGGAGTGCTCGTCAGCGGAGACATGACCGTCACGGGACTCGGCACCGTCACCTACAACGACGGCAGGCGTGTGCTGGGCTTCGGCCACAGCTTCTTCAATCTGGGCCCGGTAGACATGCCCATGGCGAAGGGCGAAGTGCTGATGGTGCTCAGTTCGCAGTTCCAGCCCAACAAGTTCGCCAACATGACCGAGATCGTCGGAGCCCTCCGGCAGGACCGCCACTCGGGCATCATGGGCGAGCTGGGCGCCACGGCGGAGACGATCCCGGTCAAGCTGAAAGTGCGCACGCAGCCGCTGCCTGGAGGACCCGTGGAAGAGAAGGACTACCGCTTCAACGTCTTCGTGCACCCGCGCTGGACGCCCTTCCTCATGATGCTGACCACGTACAACACCCTGCAGGACCTGAACTCCAGCGCTGCCGACGAAGCCACCTACCGTCTGGAGGGTTCGATCGAGTGCGCGGGGCTGCCGCCGCTGCGTCTTTCCACGATGATCGCCTCCGGGTCAGGCCCTGCGCCGGCGCCGATGCAGATCGCCGCGTGGTGGGCCGACAAGTTCAACCGCCTGTTCCAGAACCAGCAGGAAGAGCCGCGGGTGAAGCGGGTGGACGCGGTGCTTGAGATGCGCCCGCAGAAGCTCGAGACGGCGATCGAGAGCGCCTGGCTCGACAGAAGCGAAGCTCTGCCGGGCGAAGAGATCACCGGACGCGTCGCCTTGCGGCAGTGGCGCGGAGATCGTGTCACGCGCGAGTTCCGTTTCCGCGTGCCCTCCAATCTCCCCCGGGGCGAGTACCGGATTCTGCTGAGCAACGCCGATGTTCTCAACCGCCCCCAGGCCATGGCGGGCATGGTGAACCGCCAGATGAACCTGGCGCAGACGGCTTCGCTGCTGGCGCAGGAACGCAGGAACGACCGGATTTACCTTTCTCTGGTGACCAACAAGCCCACCGTCTACGTCGAAGACCAGGCGATGCGCGACGTGCCGCCCTCGGTTCTGGCGGCGATGCAGAATCCGCGGACGTCCTCCCGCGCTCTGGCCATGCCGGAAACCGTGCTGCCCCTGGCGGAGCTTGAGCTCGACAGCCTTGTCACCGGCAGCGCGGTGCTTCGCCTCGCCGTTCAATAGGACCACACAGACCCATGAAACCGATCCCCACCTGGACCGCGGCGGCTCTTGCCGTCTGCGTTGCGTACGCCGTCGAGACGAAGCTCTGGAAGCAGAGCGAAGCGGCGGATTTCGAGAAAGGCAAAATCGAGAGGCTCGCCCTGTCGAGCGACGGCCGCCTGGCGCTGGCGCCCGTCTGGAAGCGCGTCGCCGACGCGGAAACGTCCTTTGTCTGGGCGCTGCTGCCGGGTCCCGGCGGGACCGTGTTCGCGGGCAGCGGTGACGGCAAAGTTCTGCGGATCGACGCGCAGGGCAGGAGCGCGGTCTTTGCCGATCTGGGCAGCGGCTCGGTTCACGCCCTCGCCCCGGCGCCCGGAGGCGCTCTCTACGCGGCGCTGTCGCCGGAAGGCAAGGTCTTCCGCATCGGCGCCGATGGCAAGCCCGTTCTGCATGCACAGATCGAGCCGCGCTACGTCTGGGCGCTGATCGCCGAGCCTGACGGAACGCTGTTTGCGGCCACCGGCGACCCGGGGCAGGTGTTGCGGATCGCGCCCAACGGAGGCGTCAACGTCTTCTTCGACGCCGCCGAGTCGCACGTGCGCTCGCTCGTGCGCGGGCCGCAGGGGACGTGGATTGCCGGCACGGAGCCGGGCGGAGTGGTTTTGCGCATTGATGCAAAGGGCCAGGGTTTTGTTCTGCACCAGACGGCGAAGCGCGAGGTGACGGCGCTGGCGGCAGCGGCCGACGGAACCGTCTACGCCGCGGCCGTCGGGACGCGGCGGCCCGCATCCGCCGGAGCTGTTCCTTCCACGGCTCCATCCCAGGCGCCGCAGCCGCAGGCGCAAGGCGCGGCGCAGCAGCCGCAGCCCCAGCCGCAGCAGGCGCAGGCCCAGCGGGCGCCCGCAGCGGCGCCGCCTCCGGCCATCGGCGTGGCCGCGCTCGCGGCCGGCAGCGACATCTACCGCATCGCGCCGGACGGCGAGCCGCGGCTCATCTGGTCCAGCAACACGGCGGTCGTCTATTCGCTCGCTCTCGACGCGCAGGGAGCGCTGATCGCGGGCACGGGCGCGGAGGGTGTCGTCTACCGGATCGATTCGCCCAGCGCGCACACCACGCTGGTGCGCGCGGAGCCGCAGCAGATCACCACGCTGATGGCGGCGCCCGGAGGAGGACTTCTTGCCGCGACGGCCAATCCGGGCATGGTGTTCCGGCTCGGGCCGGAGCTTGAGAAATCCGGTTCGATCGAAAGCGAGGTGCTTGATGCGGGAGCGTTCACTTACTGGGGCCGTCTGCGGCATGAAGGCGAACTGAACGGCGGCCGCATCCGCATCGAGACGCGCAGCGGCAATCTGGAAGATCCCAACAAGAACTGGAGCGCGTGGCAGGAAGTGCCCGACGGGGGCGAGCGCATCGCTTCGCCGCCGGCGCGTTTCCTGCAATACCGCGCCGTTCTGGAGGCTGCGCCTGGCGGCGCCTCGCCGCAGCTGCGCCTCGTCGAGGCCGCTTATCAGGCCAAGAATCTCGCGCCGGTCATCGAAAAGATCGAAATCACTCCCTTCAATTACCGGTTCCCAGCCGCGGGAACTACCCTGACGGCGTCGAAGAACCTCACGCTGCCAGGCCTCGGCCAGCCCGCGCAAAGAAGACAGAGCGGACCGCAGCAGCCCACGGCGACCGAGAGCGGATCGGTCACCATGAACTACGAGAAGGGATGGATCGGCGTCCGCTGGCGGGCGCTGGATCCGAACAACGACGGGATGGAAGCGCGGCTCGAAATCCGCGGCGAAGGCGAGCGCGAATGGAAACTGCTGAAAGACTCGCTGCGCGAGAGCCGCTACAGCTGGGACAGCACCGCCTTCGCCGACGGCCGCTACCGCCTGCGGCTGACCCTGAGCGACAGGCCAGACAACTATCCCGGCCGCGACCTTTCGGCGCAGATGGAGAGCGATGATTTCCTGATTGACAACACCCCGCCGGAGATTCTGGACCTGTCGGCGCGGGCCGAGGGCGACCGCATCGTTGTGAAATTCCGCGTGAAAGATGCCCTGTCCGCGTTGCAGTACGCGGAACTTTCCGTCAACGGCGGGGACTGGCTCGACGCCGAGCCGACCACCCGCATCACGGATTCGCCCCAGCACGACTACGAGGTCTCGCTGCCCAAACCCGCGGGCAGCGAGTTTGTCATCGCCGTCCGGGCCGCCGACGAACGTGATAACGTGGCAGTCCGGAAGGTGCTCCTCCGGTGAGGCTCGACAGAAGGACGTTCCTTGGAGCAGCGGCCGGCGCCTGCAGCGCAGGCCTTGTGCATGCCGCGCGGCGGCGTCAGAATTTCGTGCTCATCTATGCCGACGACCTCGGCTACGGCGATCTCGGCTGTTACGGCCATCCCACGATCCGCACGCCGAACCTCGACCGCATGGCCGCCGAAGGTGCGAAGTTCATGCAATGGTATTCGGCGGCGCCATTGTGCACGCCGAGCCGCGCGGCGCTGCTCACGGGCCGGTATGCGGTGCGGAGCGGGCTGACGCGAGTGCTGTTCCCGGATTCCACGGGCGGCATTCCGGACAGCGAAACGACGATCGCCGAGGTGTTGAAAGGCGCCGGCTATCAGACGGCGGCGATCGGCAAGTGGCATCTGGGCCATCTGCCGCCATATCTGCCCACGCGGCACGGATTCGACTCCTATTACGGAATCCCCTATTCGAACGATATGCGGCCTCTGGACGGTCCCGGCGCGCCGGGCGCGGCGAAATATCCGCCGCTGCCGCTGATGCGCGACGAGAAGGTGATCGAGACGGAGCCGGATCAGGCCATGCTCACTCCGCGCTACACGGAGGAAGCGGTGCGGAAGATTCGTGCGTTCCGCGGCCGGCCGTTTTTCCTGTATTACGCGCAGACCTATCCGCACGTGCCCCTGTATGCGAGCCCGCGGTTCCGGGGGCGCAGCGCGCGCGGCATTTACGGCGACGTCGTGGAAGAAATTGACTGGAGCGTGGGCGAGATCCTGCGGGCTCTCGCAGAAACAGGCCAGGAACGCAACACTCTGGTCGTGTTCACCTCCGACAACGGTCCATGGCTCCAGCGCCAGATTCATGCGGGCTCGGCGGGGCTGCTCCGCGAAGGCAAGGCCACGACCTGGGAAGGCGGGGTGCGCGTGCCCTTCATTGTCCGGCAGCCCGGGCGCGTGCAGCCGCGGCGGACCAGCGGCCAGGTGGGCTCGATGCTCGATCTGCTGCCCACATTCGCGGCGATGGCCGGAGCGGGACTGCCTTCGAGGACCCTCGATGGAGAGGACCTGTCGCGCGAGCTCTGCACGGAGGCGCCGCCGCGCGAACGGACGCTGTTTTACTGGAACGCCGAGCAGCTTTGCGCCGTGCGCCACGGCCCATGGAAGCTCCACCGCATCTCGAACACGGCGGAGTGGAAGAGCGGAACATCAAAACACGATCCGCCTCTTCTGTTCCATCTCGAGCACGACCCTTCCGAAAAGTACGACGTGGCCGCCGCGCACCCGGACGTGGTGCAGCGGCTGTCGGCGATGATGGAAGAGCGCGGAGCGAAGATCGAGCGCGGTCCGGCGCAGCGCTGATTCGCGCCTACAGGCCGGGCTCGAACCAGGGCGTATCCTTCACCTGCACCTTGCGGGCGGCTTCTTCGTTCATCTCGACGCCGAGCCCCGGACGGTCCGGCAGGGGGACGAATCCCTTCTCGATGATGTCGCCCTCGCGGACGAAGTTGCGCCACAGCTCCAGCCTCGAGATCCAGTGCCACTCGAGCACCAGGAAGTTGGGAACCGCGGCGCAGACATGGCACGAGGCCATCGTGCCGATGGGCGACACCACGCAGTGCGGCGCGAACGGCGTGTAGTAGACGTGCGCCATGTCGGCGATCTTGCGGCCCTCCAGCAGCCCGCCGCACTTCTGCAGGTCCGGCATGACGATGTCGACGGCGCGCTTCTCGAGCAGCTCGCGGAATCCATGGCGCAGGAACAGGTTCTCGCCTGCGCAGATCGGCGTCACCGTCGACTCCCGGATGTCGCGCATGACATCGATGTTTTCCGGCGGCACCGGCTCTTCCAGAAACAGCAGGCGGAAGCGCTCCATCTCCCGCGCCACCCGCTTGGCCGTCGTCGCGTCATAGCGCCCGTGCATGTCGACGGCGAGATCGACGCGCGGGCTCAGAGTCTCGCGGACGAAGGCCACCTCTTTCACCATCCGGTCGATTTCGGCGTTCGAAGCGGTCCAGTTCACGCGGTCCCAGCGGTTGGGATCGTTGGCCTCGTCGATGTCGATCTTCACCGCGGTGAAGCCCATCGCCTCCAGCTCTTTCAGCTTTGGCTTCGCCTGCGGGTCGTCCGGGTGATGATTGGCCGAGTCGCAGTACAGGCGCACGCGGTCGCGGACCTTGCCGCCGAGCAGCTGATAGACGGGCACGCCGAGCGCTTTGCCCGCCAGATCCCACAGGGCGATCTCGACAGCGCTCAGGGCGGCGGTGTACTGCCCGCCCTGCGCCCCGGCGAAGATGCCCGCCGTGCGGATGCGCTCCCACAGGGCTTCGATGTTCAGCGGATCCTGGCCGACGAGAAAACGGCGGAACATGCGCACCAGGCCCGCGCCGCCCTGCACGGCGTCCGTGCCTTCTCCGTGGCCGTAGATGCCCTGATCGGTGTAGATGCGCACGTGAAGCTGCAGCCCGTGGCCCAGGATCTGCGCCGTGCGCACGTCGGTGATCTTCAGCTTCGGGCGGCGGTAGGGAGAGGCGGTCTCCTGAATGGCGCGAGCCAGCGAGGGCAGCGCGAACGACGAGGCGAGGAAGCTGCGGCGGGTTCCCGGCATGCAGGAAATCCTATCGCAAGTCCCGCCCTGAAAGGAGAACGGCGAGGCCCGCAGGCCTCGCCGTTCGCCACGTGGATCAGAGTTGACCCTGAGTCTGTGACTTGATGGTCCCCTTTGGAACGGGGCTACGCTTTCATCATACAACGCAGCCCGCCCGCGGGGTCGCGGCTCAGACGATCTTCTCGCCGATCGCCTTGCCCTGCACGAACCAGAACAGGTAGTCCGGGCCCCCGGCCTTCGAATCGGTGCCCGACATGTTGAAGCCGCCGAACGGATGCGCGCCCACCATGGCGCCCGTGCACTTGCGGTTGATGTAGAGGTTGCCGACGTGAAAGACGTTCCTGGCCTTCTCGATCTTCTCGCGGTTGAGCGTGTACACCGCCCCCGTGAGGCCATATTCGCTGTCGTTGGCGAGTTCGAGCGCATGATCGAAGTCGCGCGCAGGCGTGACGGCCAGCACGGGGCCGAAGATCTCTTCCTGGAAGATGCGCGCCTTGCGGTCCACGCCTTCGATCACCGTTGGCGCCAGGAAATAGCCTTCGCCCGGCAGCCGTTCTCCGCCGCAGACGAGCCGGCCTTCCTGTCTGCCGATTTCGATGTAGCCGAGGATCGACTTCATCGAGCGCTCGTTGATCACCGGGCCCATGAAGTTGGCCGGATCGTCCGCCGGTCCGACGCGGATCTCTTTCACGCGCGCCGCGAGCCGCTCCAGGAACTCTCCGTAGAGCTTCTCGCTGACGATGGCTCTCGAGCAGGCCGAGCACTTCTGGCCCTGGTAGCCGTAGGCGCTCACCAGCACGCCCTGCACGGCGGCGTCGAGATCGGCCTCCTCGTCGACGATGATGGCGTCCTTGCCTCCCATCTCGGCGATGACGCGTTTGATCCAGATCTGGCCGGGGGCGGTCTTCGAGGCCAGTTCATTGATGTGCAGGCCCACCTCGCGCGATCCGGTGAACGAGATGAACCTCGTGCGCGGATGCGCCACCAGCACGTCGCCTACTTCCGCCCCGCTGCCCACCAGCAGCGTGAAGGCGCGCGGCGGCACGCCGGCTTCTTCCAGCACCTCGGCGAATTTCGCGGCAATGGTCGGCGTGTCGGAGCTCGGCTTGATGACCACGGTGTTGCCGCTCACCAGCGCCGCCGTGGTCATGCCGGTCAGGATGGCCAGCGGGAAGTTCCACGGCGGAATGATGACGCCAACGCCCAGCGGGATGTAGCGCAACTCGTCCCGCTCGCCGGGCAGCTGCACCAGCGGCTCGGGGTTGGCCATGCGCTCGGCCAGCAGGGCGTAGTATTCGCAGAAGTCGATCGCCTCGCTGACGTCGGCTTCGGCCTCGGGCCACGTCTTGCCGGCTTCGTACACCAGCCAGGCGTCGAACTCCATCTTGCGGCGGCGCAGAATGGCGGCGGCGCGGCGCAGCATGGCGGCGCGCTCGCTGACGGGAACCGCCGCCCACTGCGGGAAATACGCGTCGGCGGCTTCAATGGCCTGGCGCGCCAGCTCGGGCGTGGCCTTGTGGTGGCTGCCGACGATTTCGGAAGGTCTGGAGGGATTGATGGAGTGAAGCAGAGCGCCGGTGCGATGACGGGCCTCGCCGATCCGGATGTCGTATTCTTTTCCGAATTCGGCCCGGACAGCAGACAGGGCTGCCCGCATCTTTTCGGCGTTCTCGGACAGGGAGAAGTCGGTGTAGGGCTCGTTGCGGAAATCGCACAGGCGCATGAGCGCTAGCCCTCCACCAGTTTCTTGCCGCGGTCGAACAGCTCGGCCGCTTCGTCAGCCAGGTGCTTGCCTTTCTCGTAAATCTCGCGGCCTTTTTCCATCAGGTCCTCGCCTGCGCGCTCCGCGGCGATCAGGCTGCGGCGCCCGGCGTGGCGGATGCGGCGGCGCGTGACGCGGCCGGGAGCCGGCGCGAAAAGAAGCGCAATCGTCGCTCCGACTGCGGCGCCGGCCAAAAACCACAACGCGTTGCTCGTGTATTCCTCAGTGTCGAATGCCATTTTTGGAGAGCCTCCTGTCTTTTATCTTACCGCCCGCGGCCGATTTTCAGCCGTTTCACCTTAGAATAAAGGCGGAGGCGCCATGAGCAGCCAAACCCCTTCCGATAGCGACCGCCGCTTTGTCCCCCTCTCGCTCGACGGGCTTGAACTGGAGCTCAGCGAGATCGAACTGGCCTCGGTCCAGCCGCTGCTGGAGGCCGGCGGGATCGAAGTCATCGTTCAGGGCGCCACGCCGCTGCCCAATCTTCCTTACGAGCTTCTGGTGCCGGAAGATCAGCTCGAACAGGCGCAGGCCATCCTCCGTGAAGCATTGCAGGCAGGGCCGCAGGGCGCCGAAGAGGCCGAAGCGGGCACCGAAGAGACCTCTTCCTGAGATCTGCGCCTACCAGTCCTCGAACCGGAGTGCGCCGCTTCCCGGCGCCCGTTCCGCTCTCAGATAACGGCCGTCGGACCGGACCGTCACAGGGCCGGATTCATCCGTGCGCAGCAGAAGCATTCTCCTCTCGCGCAGGCGGCTGATCGTCTCCGGATGCGGCAGCCCGAACAGGTTGTCCGCGCCGGCGCTGATGACGGCCACCGCCGGGCGCGCGGCGTCCAGCAGCCAGGGCGTGGCGCTGCGCTTCGAGCCGTGGTGCGGCACCTTCAGCACGTGCACCGGAGCCAGCAGGCCGGCCAGTGCAAGTTCGGCCTCCTGCCGCGCCTCGATATCTCCCGTCAGCAGAAACGCATGACGTCCGTAGCGCAGCTCCAGCACGAGCGAGTCGTTGTTGTGCGGGCGGGCGGCGGGCGCCTGCGAAGCCAGCGGCGCCAGCACGCGGCACCCGACCGGGCCAAGGCCGCATGCGTCTCCCTGTTTGAGAATGCGGATGCGGCTGCCGGCGTTCCGCGCGGCCTCCTCGACGCTGCGCCATAAAGGCGTCGTTGCGGCAGGCGAAGTCCAGAGCTCCCGGGGCCGGAAATTGCGGATCAGCGACGGCGCCCCTCCGGCATGGTCTTCGTGCAGGTGCGTCAGCACGAGCACGTCCAGCCGCCGGATGCCGCGGTGCCACAGGTAGGGCGCGACCACTTCTTCCCCGACATCAAAAGGCTCGGCGCGGCGGCGTCCGTGCTGCGGCAGCCCGCCCGTATCCACCAGCGCAAAACGGCCGTCCGGCAGACCGAGCAGAAGACTTTCGCCCTGTCCGACATCGATCGCCGTCAGTTCCAGCTCGCCCCGTGCGGCGCGCGGCGGAAACGGGTGCCATGCCAGCACGCCCACCAGAGCGAAATAGGCCATGGCCGCCAGCCACCGCCCGGGGCGCTGCCGCGCGGCGGCCCAGACGAACAGCGCGGCGCCCACGCAGCAGGCCAGCCACAGGGGCGGGTCGGGAATTCTCCAGTCCGGCTCGAAGCGCGCATGCCATGCCGCCAGGCTGCGCGAAATATCCAGTGACGCGCCCGCCAGCCGCCCCACCCACTCCCAGCCCGTGATGGCGGCGGCGAACCCCGCCGGGATCGCCAGCGAGACGAAAGGCACGGCGATGACGTTGGCGCTGAGGCCCGTGATCGACAGCCGGTGGAACAGCAGCGCCATCGGCAGCGCGAGGCTCAGCTGAACGGCTGCCGAAGCCAGGAACACGGAACGGATCCGCCGCCACGCGGCTGCGGTTCTCTCGACCAGCCCGTGCGCCACGCGCCCGGGCAGCCGCAGCAGCGCCTGCAGCGTCTCGGCGAGGAGCCGCCGCTCCAGCTTCGCCGACAATTCCGCCGCATCCAGTCCGCGACGCCGGACCTCTCCAGGAAAGAAGGCGCCCAGCGCCGCCACGGCCAGGAACGACAGCTGGAAGCTCGAGTCGAAGAGCTGATCGGGGTCGAGCGCCAGAAACGCGATGGCCACCACGCCCACCGTGTTCAGCAGCGCCAGACGCCGGTAGAACACCGCCCCCAGGCCGAACAGCGTGAACCCCGCGGCTGCCCGCATCACGGGCGGATCCGCGCCTGCCATCAGCGCATACAGCCACGCCAGCAGCGATGCCGCCAGTGGAATCCAGCGCCACCCATACCCGCTGATGCGGCGCCAGAGCAGAAACAGGCCGCAGACCAGCGTGACGTGGCTGCCCGAGATCACCAGCGCGTGATACGTCCCCGTCCGGCGGAAATCTTCGATCCATGCCTTGCGGATGCCGCTCTTGTCCCCAAGCAGCAGCCCGCGCATCAGCGCGGCGCGCGTCTCGTCATCGTGGTGCACGGCATCGATGCGCCTGAGCGCCGCCGCCCGCAGCCGCTCGATGGGCCGCCGCCACGCCGCGCCGCACGCGCCCGGCAGGCGCTCGAGCTTCGCTCCACGCGCCGGCGCCGCAGACCAGAAAATGCCGCGCCGCGCCTGGTAGGCGGCGATGTCGAACACGCCCGGATTGCGGAAGCCGCGCATCGGCCACAGGCGGAGCTCTGCGGCCACCGCCTCGCCGTACAGGAGCGGTGCTGGAAACGAGCCGTCTTTTCCCGGGGGCCAGGACACCCGCACGCGCGCGCCCGGGCGCAACTCAAGAGTGAACTGCATCCGGTCGTTGCGGATGATGGAGGACTCGACCACGCAGCCTTCCAGACGGCGCGGCGTCAGATCCATGGGCGGAGCCGCGGGCGGCGGCTGCAGAGCCGCAGCCAGAGACCCGGCGGCGCACCACGCGATCCATGCCGCCATTCGTGCCACGGCGCGCGTGCGCGCCAGCAGCGCCCCGGCAACCGCCACGGCGAGACACACGAGGGATTCGGCGGCGGCAAGGCCGGCAAGTCTCGACACGGCCACCCCGCCGGCGAACAGAAGCGCCGGCATCGCCAACGGACTGCGCAATCACCAAGGTAGTCGGCGGTCCGGAAGGAAATTCTCAGCGGGAAAGGGCCTCAGGGCTCCCTGTCTGGATCGGTCTGCTTCCGGTGCTTCGGCTGCCGGGTCTTTTTCGGCTCGATCACCCGTTGAGGCGGAACAGAGCCGATGGCCAGCCGCGCCTGACGGCGCGCCTTGCGCGCCTGCTCGCGAGCTTTGTCCGCCTGCTTTTTTCTGCCGGCCATCTCCTCGCCGCCTCTGGCAGTATGCCATGCCGCGCCATGCGGTTCGCGGGGGGAGCCCCCGGCGGCTTGCCACAGTGGCCGCAGGCCCCCTGCTCCATCGGGATCACCCGTGACGGCATCCGCCCGCTGGCCTCCGGTCCGCGCCTGCGCTAGAATACCGCCCCCGGGAGGGCATCCGCGTGACTCGGGGAGAATTCGAGGCAATCCCGTGGGTTCAGCAGAATGATGCAACTCTCTGCTGGGCAGCGGCGCTGGAATGGTGGGGGCTGGCCACCAGGCAAGGCTGGGTCGGCCAGAACCGGATCATGCGCGATTGCGAACAGTATTGGGTCCAGGCTGGTTCCGGCCGTTCAGACCCCAGCTATGGCACGCTGGGCATCGAAGACATGCCTGCGGTGGCGGAAGTTCTTCGAACAAGATACGGATGGGCCATCACGGCGGAAGTCCGTTCCACCGACGCCATGACATGGGAGTTCTTCAGTCAGCACCTGCCGTGCTTTGCGGCTTTTCCCATGGTCGGCGAAGGTGAATGCGGCGACCTGGAAAAGGATAAACCCCCGGACTTCCACGCCATCGTCGTCTACGGCGCCGACAGGGAGCACCTGTATTTCATGGATCCCTCGGAAGGGTTCTGCAGGGACTCTCTGGCAGACCTTTTCGCCTGCCGCGGCTGGCTGACCTGCGTCGCCTACAGGCCTTGATCCATCCGGCGCCCGGCAGCCCTGTCCGCTCAGGAACGGATGCCGACCTCAGGATGGTTCTGCTTGTCCATGGCCGGCTGCAGCGTCAGGTAGAGCGTGTGGTTGCCGCCGGCGCCGGATGCCGTGCGCCAGTTGCGGATCCAGCCGTTGAACGTGTACACGCAGATGGCATCCTGCCGGCTCTCGTCCTTCCAGAGCTCGATCTTGACAGGTTTGATCTTGTCCCGCGTCACGACGTTGGCCAGCTGAAACAGCTTCCTGAGCGAATCGAACGGCATGTTCACATCGTCGTGAATATCGACCGTGACTTCGACGCTGGCCTGCAGGCTCCCCATCATGGGCATGCCGGAACGGTCCGCGTTCGTGCTGAAGCTGAAGCTGACCGAGTGGGCGTTGAAGTGCACATTGTCGATCGTGACCGTGCTGCCCCACGGCCGTGTCATCGGATCCTCCTTTCCGCCCCCGGTCCGGCGGTTGTTCGAGGGCGATTCCAGAGCAACATACTACGGTCTGATCCTCGGCTGAGTAAAGCCTTCTTGCGCCCTGCCTCGCGCGCCTCCAGGGCCGCCCCGGTAGTATGCTGTCTCTTTCGATGAAACGCGCTTTCCCGGTCTTTCTGGCCTTCCTGGCCATGGGATTCGCCGACGCCGCCGGGCCGTTCGTCAGCCTGGCGCGCGAGCAGTTCCAGCTCTCCTACTTCGCCGCGCAGTGGATCACCTTCTCCGGCTTCATCATGTTCGGGCTGCTGTCGATCCCGATGGGGCTGGTGCAGGACCGCACCGGCAAGAAGACGATTCTCCTGGCCGGCCTCGCCATCATGCTTGCCGGCCTGTTGATCCCTGCCATCGCGGGCTTCACGACGTTCCCCGTGTTTCTGATCACCGTGCTCCTGCTCGGCGCGGGCGCGACGACGCTGCAGGTGGCGGGCAACCCCATCATGCGCGACGTTTCGCCGCCTGGTCTGTACTCGCGCAACCTGTCTCTGGCGCAGTTCGTGAAAGCCATCGGGTCCCTCTCGGGTCCCCTGCTGCCCGTGCTCGCCGCGCGTTGGTACGGCGCTTCGTGGCAGGTGGTGTTCCCGATTTACTCGGCTGCCGTGGCGGTCACGATCCTCGCCACGCTGACGCTGCGCGTCGAAGAGACACGTTCACCCGACCAGAAGCCCGCCACGCTGGCATCTTGCCTCGCCCTTCTGAAGAACGGCTACGTGGCGATGATGGTGCTGGCCATCTTTCTCTACGTCGGCGCGGAAGTCAGCGTCAGCGCGGGCATTCCCCTGTACCTGAAAGAACGCTTCGGCATCGACATCAGCCGCACCGGCCTGCTCGGCACAGGGCTCTTTTTTCTCGCGCTGACGATCGGACGCTTCTCCGGCGGGGTCATTCTCAACTGGATGCAGCCGAGGCCGTTCTTTCTCGTCACCTGCCTGGTGTCGATCCTCGGCCTGCTTGGCATCTTCGCGCCCTCGCCCACGGTCTCGGCCGTCAGCTTCTTCGTCACCGGGCTGGGCTTCGCCAACATCTTCCCCCTCGTGTTCTCGATCACCGTGGACGCCATGCCCGAGCACGCCAACGCGCTGAGCGGCCTGATGGTCACCGCCATCGTCGGCGCCGCATTCGTGCCGCCCCTGATGGGCTTCGTGTCCGACCTGTCCGCCTCCGCGCAGGCCGGCTTCTTCGTCCCTCTGGCCTGCGTTCTCTACATCACTGCGGCGGCGCTGCGGAACCTGCGCCGAGCCCGCGCCTGAACCTCCATCCGAACCGCCATGTCCATCGACGCTTCCTCCGATCCCCGCATCGTCATGACCCTCGACGCCGGGGGCACGAACCTCAAGTTCTCCGCCATCCGGTCCAACCAGCTGCTGCTGGAGCCCATTTACCTCCCGGCCGCGCCAACGGACCTGGATGCCTGTCTCGACAACATCATCGAAGGCTTCCGCCGCGTCCGAGCCCTTCTGCCAGAGCCGCCCGTGGCGATCAGTTTCGCCTTCCCCGGACCGGCCGATTATCCGTCGGGAGTCGTCTTTAACGAGAACAACCTCCCTGCCTTCCGCGGCGGCGTGGCCCTCGGGCCGATGCTCGAAGATGTCTTCGGCATTCCCGTTTTCCTCAATAACGACGGCGACCTGTTCGCCTATGGCGAGGCGATGAGCGGCTTTCTGCCGGAAGTGAACCGCATGCTGGCTGAAGCGGGCAGCCCCAAGCGCTATGCGAATCTCCTCGGCATCACGCTGGGCACCGGCCTTGGCGGCGGCATCGTGCGCCAGGGCGAGCTGTTCATCGGCGACAACTCGATGGCCGGCGAGGTTTGGCTCCTCCGCAACAAGCTCGCTCCAGACTGGAATGCCGAGGAAGGCGCATCGATCCGCGCCGTGCGCCGCGTCTATGGCGAAATCGCCGGCCTCGCCTTCGAAGAGACTCCTGAGCCGAAGGAAATTTTCGAAATCGGCATGGGCCGCGCGCCCGGTCACCGGGAAGCGGCCGTTGAGGCTTTCCGCTGCATGGGCCAAGTGGCCGGGGACGCCATCGCGCAGGCGCTGACGCTGATCGACGGACTTGTCGTGATCGGCGGCGGGCTCTCCGGCGCCGCGCCCCTCTTCCTTCCAGCGCTGCTCGATGCGGTCAACGGCGTGTTCAAGCGAGATGGCCGTCCTCTCCGGCGCGTCGTGTTTCATGCCTTCGACTTCGACGATCCGGCGCAGAGGGATGTCTTCCTCCGTGGCGAGCCGCGCGAATTAAAGGCGCCCCGTTCCGGCCGCACGATTCGTTACGACGCCCTGCAGCGCACGGCCGTCGGTCTGACCCGCCTGGGCACCAGCGAGGCCGTTTCGCTGGGCGCCTACGCATTTGCCCTGAGGCGGCTTGCACCGCTTTCCTGAGCCGCGGCCTCAGTGAGGCGGCTGTCTTAGTACGGTCGACCCTGCTGCGCCGCCGGAATCAGCCATTCGCCGCATGGAGCGACGGCCGGGATCGCTCGATGGATGGACATGCGAACAATCCTGCTCGTCCTGTCCATGCTGGCAGCGCCGGCTGCCGCAGCTGCGGTCCGCTCCGTCGGACCGGGCCAGCCGTACGCGAAACCCTGCCAGGCGTTCGCCGCCGCTCAGGACGGCGATGTGATCGAAATCGACGCCTCGGGCTACTACGATGGCGACGTCTGCGTGATTTACAGGAACAATCTGACGATTCGCGGCGTCAACGGGCGCGCGCGCATCGACGCCGCCGGAAAGTATGCGCAAGGGAAAGGCATCTGGGTGGTGGCGGGCGACAACACCGTCGTCGAGAACATCGAGTTCTCCGGCGCCAAAGTGCCCGACCGCAACGGCGCAGGCATCCGGCTCGACTCGGGCAACCTCACCGTGCGCAACTGCGTCTTCCACCACAACGAGACCGGCATCCTCGGCGGTTTCTACGGCAGGGTGCTCATCGAGCATTCCGAGTTCTACGACAACGGCTACGGCGACGGCCAGAGCCACAACATCTACCTCAACGCGGGCGTGGCCGAGTTCACGCTCCGGTATTCCGCCTCGCGCCGCGCCATCGTCGGCCATCTGGTGAAATCCCGCGCCGCGAAGAATTTCATCCTTTACAACCGCCTCACGCAGGAGACGGGCACGGGCAGTTACGAGATCGATCTGCCCAACGGCGGCCAGGCTTACGTGATCGGCAACATCGTCCAGCAGGGCGACACGACGCAGAACCGGGGCATGCTGACGTTCGGTCTCGAGGGGCTCAGAACAAACGCTCCCAACGAGCTTTACGTGGTGAACAACACCTTTGTCAGCACGCGGGCCGCCGGGGCCACCTTCCTGCAGATCTCCAGCAGCTTCACAACGCCGGCGGTGGTTCGCAACAACATCTTTTCGGGCAGCGGCATCATCTCCACGCAAAGCAACGCCCAGATGGCGGGCAACGTGACTTCGGGCGGCATGGGGTTCCTCAATCCCGCGCAGTATGACTACCGCATCTCGAATCTGTCCGCGGCGCTGAACGCAGGCGTAGAACCAGGCCTGGCAGGTGGCTTCTCCCTGCGGCCGGCCATGCAGTACAAGGACCCGCTCTGCGCAGTTCCGCGCTACGATGTCGGGCCGATCGACGCCGGCGCGTATGAGTACGGAGTGGTCGAAACCAACGCCGTGTGCGCGGGCGCGCCGCCTCCGCCACCGCCGCCGCCTGCGCCGGCGCTCCAGTCGTTCACGGTGTCCGCCTCCACGGTCATCGCGGGTTCCCCGTTGACAGCGTCCGTCGCGCTCTCAGCCCCCGCGCCGGAAGGCGGCGTGACGGTGGCTCTCTCCAGTTCCGCGCCGAATGTGATCGCCGTGCCCGCCTCTGTCACCGTGCCGTCCGGCAGCGCCACGGCCTCGGTTGCCCTGCAGGCCGGGCAGGTCTCTTTCCCGGCCAGCGTTGTTCTCACTGCCTCGCTCGGCGGCGCGTCCCTGCAGGCTCCGGTGACCGTCGAACCGGTGAAGACGGAGCCGGTCCGAGTCACGCTGCAGCGCGTCTCTGCCTCTCCGCAGCAGGTTCGCGCCGGCGACGCTTTCAGCGCGACCGTGCAGCTGGCCAGTCCTGCGCCGGCGGGCGGCGCAGTGGTGCAGTGGACCAGCAGCCAGCCGTACGTGCGGCTGCCCGCCCAGGTCATCGTTCCGGCCGGCGCCCGCTCCATGACCGTTCAGGCGCGGGTCGACACCGGGGCCCCGGGCGCGATCGTCTACCTCCGGGCTTCGTCCGCCAATACAGTCGCCACCTACATCGTCGTCCGCCGGCTGCGCTGATCCAGACCCGGCGCCGCGGTAGCTGCCGGCCGGGAGGCAAAATCGATCCTCCGGAGCGATGCGCATCGGGCGCATGGAGCCTTTCCCCCCGCATGGACGGCATCAGGGACGGCCGATTCGGCCGCCCCGATGCCGCTTCGGCTGCCTGGGTCTGGCCGACAGGATCGAAAATCGCGTTGTTTGCGCCTGCCGCGCCTCTGGCGCCGGCGGGCCCATCACCGGATGTTCATGATGGAATTCTTCGCCGTGTCGTGCTTCGTCCTGAGCACGTTGGAAACGGCTTCGCGCGTGGCGGGCGCCATCTGCGGAGACTGGAAGTCGACCCCCGGCACGCCGCGCGGGTCCGCAAGAGCCTCTTTCAGCCGCGCAGAGATGGGCCCTGCGCCCGGCGCGGTGCCGCCCAACAGCGACGCCCCGCTCGCCACCGCGCTCCCTGCCTGCTGAGCGCCCTTTGTCACCCGCGCTCCCTCAGCCTTCGGCGGCTCGGGTGCGCCGCGCACTTCGCGCACGGAGCGGTCCGTGCAGGCGCCCGGCGTGCCCTCCTTGACGGCGAGCACGGCCACCTCGCTCCCCCCACGCACCTCGGCCAGGGCGGCCACAGGCGTCGCGCCCGCCTTGTCGCAAACCAGATACACCTTGCTCTCTGCTGCGGCTGGCAGTGTCAAAGCCAGCGCAACAAACACCACGGACACGGCTGGAATTCTCATCTGTTTGCTCCTCTGACAGAGTCTGTCTGCCAGGAATAACGGAATCCGCCTGCAATTTTCGTGCTCAGGCCGCCGCCACTTCCGACAGCCGTCCCGTGCGCACGTCGTAAATGTAGCCGTACACGGGAATGTCCGGCGGCACCAGCGGATGGCGGCGGATCCGCTCGACGTCATCGCGAACGCTCTGCGCGAGGTCGCGGATCGTGAGCCAGTCGATGTAGTCGCCTTCACGCGAGCCCGGCAGCGTCGTGTCCATGTTCTTCCACTGTCCGTCCACGAGCCCTGCCGGACCGATGGACTCCGCCAGCAGCCCGCGCATGACGTCGTCGGTGAAGAACTCCATCCCGCAATCCGTGTGATGGATGACGAACCACTCGCGCGTGCCCAGCAGTTTGGCCGAGATCACCAGCGAGCGGATGGCGTCGTCGCTCGCGCGCCCGCCCGCATTGCGGATCACGTGCGCGTCGCCCTCGGCGAGCCCGGCGAACTTCGCCGGATCGAGCCGTGCGTCCATGCAGGTGAGAATCGCGAACCGCCGCGCCGGCGGCATGGCCAGCTTGCCCTTGTCGCCGAAATCGGCGGCATAGCGGCGGTTGGCTTCCAGAACTTCGTTCAGGATCTGAGACATGAAAAGCCCCTCCTGAGGCTCTTATATATTGCCTCAGGAGGGGCCAATGTCCATCTCGCGGAAGAGATTCGCGCGCGCCTACACTTCCAGCTTCCAGGGAGAACGGTAGCGCGCCTTCAGATACGGCCGCGCCTCGCTCTGCTTCACCGTCCAGCGCTGCTCGTCCCAGTCGACGCGTACGCCCGCGCGCATCGAGACGTTGGCCAGAATGCAGGTCACCGAGGAGCGCACGCAGTTCTCGATGTCTGAAATCGGCTTCTCGCGCGAACGGATGCACGCCAGGAAATTCTCCCAATGCGGCACGTTGAGCTGCGCCATCTTCGAGTCCTTCTCCCAGACGGCTGGCTCGATCTTCGAGCCGCGGTTCGGGATCAGCCAGCAGCCGCCGCGGTTGACCACCACCGTCGCCTCGGTGCCGTGGATGGCCGTCGCCGCGCCCCAGTTGCCCAGCAGCGGCATCGGGTTGCACGTGCGCGACTCGTAGCTCGACAGGAACTTCGGATAGTAAAACGTCGCCAGCATCGTGTCCGGCGTCTCGCAGTTGTCCGTCACGTAGAACTTCGAGCCCATCGCCGTCACCGCCGTGGGCATCGGATCGTCGAACGCCTGATGAATGGGGTCGATCAGGTGAATGCCCCAGTCCGTCATCGCGCCTCCGGCGTAGTCCCAGAAATAGCGGAACGTCGACCAGCGCTTCGGGGCGACGCCGAAGCGGTTCAGGTTGTACGGGCGTTTCGGCGCGGGGCCGAGCCACAGGTCCCAGTCGAGTCCCGGAGGCGGCGGCTCGTCCGGAGGGTTGCCCCAGCGCTCTTTCTTCTCGAGCCCCGCCTGCCACGTGTGGCAGAACGTGACCTCGCCCAGCGTGCCGCTCTTCACCAGCTCCGCGGCCTTCTGGAAATAGCCGCCGGAGCGCTGCATCGTGCCGCCCTGCACCACGCGCTTGTATTTGCGCGCCGCCTGCACCATCAGCTGGCCTTCTTCGACATACACGCAGGCCGGCTTCTCGACAAAGACGTCCTTGCCCGCCTTGCACGCCTCGATCGTCATGTAGGCGTGCCAGTGGTCGGGAGTCGAAATGCAGACGGCGTCGACGCTCTTGTCGGCGATGATCTCGCGGAAATCATGGATCGCCTTCACGTCGTGGCCCAGCTTCTCGGCCAGCGCTTTGGCCATCTCCAGATGCGGCTGGTAGACGTCGCACACGGCGACGGGCTGGAATCCGGGCACCTTCGAGGCGTACTCGAGATTGCCCCGGCCCATCTGGCCCATCCCGATGAAGGCAACCGTCACGCGGTCATTGGCGCCGCGGACGGATCCGGTGAAGAGATTCGTGGTCAGACCGGCGGCCGCGGCAGTGGACAGAAAGCTGCGCCGGTCGGCGGGAGCAGGCTTGTGGTCGTGTTTCATAGGGCTTGTTCCGTTTATATCGCGATCCGGGCGGCGCCGTGGAAAGGGCCGCCCGGAGCCGCCTCCCGTAGATAGACGCCGCCGGCGGGCCGGGTGTAACCTGCAGGGTATGGCCAAGCAGTCGGCAGTCCCCAAGAAGCTGAAAAAATTCGAGAAGAAATACCCCGAGGTCTGGGCCGCCTTCCAGGCGCTCGGCACCGCCTGCCATGAAAAAGGCGGCCCCCTGAACGAGAAGACCCGGCGTCTGGTGAAACTCGGCATCGCCATCGGCTCGCAGCATCAGGGCGCCGTGCACTCGGCTGCGCGGCAGGCCCTGGAGAGCGGAGCGAAGAAGGAAGAGATCCTGCAGGCCGCCGTGCTCGCGATCACCACCATCGGCTGGCCCGCGGCTTATGCCGCGATGACCTGGATCGAGGAGGAGATCGGCGCCTGAGCCGCCCTCGCGAACCTCAGCCCGCCGCGCCCCCACTGCGGGTTTCCCGCCGCACTCGGGCGGCGGCTGCATCCCAACCGTGTTTGCCCGGGCCGCGAAAGCGGGCGGTCTCCAACGCGGTCCCGGCTGAGCGGGCGGTTTCCGATGGAGCGGTCATCAAACCTTCCGGAGCCATCGGCAACCCCGACTTGCGCCTGATGCGCACGCGCAAGGCCGCTCTCAAGACCGCCGCCGCGGCGCGAGACAATGGAAACCGGAGCCATGCCAGATAAGGAAATCATCCAGACCCCCGACGCCCCTGCCGCGATCGGCCCCTATTCGCAGGCCGTCCGCTGGAACGGACTCGTCTTTGCCAGCGGGCAGATCCCGCTCGACCCCGCCACAGGCCAGCTTGTGGAAGGCGGCATCGAGGAACAGACCGTGCGCGTGCTTGAGAACCTGAAGGCTGTGCTGGAAGCCGCCGGGGCGCGGCTCGACACCGTCCTCAAGACGACGATTTTCCTGAAAGACCTCGGCGATTTTGCCAAAGTCAACGAGATTTACGCCCGCTATTTCGGCGTCAATCCTCCGGCGCGCGCCACCGTGGAAGCGGCGCGGCTGCCCCGCGACGTGAAGGTGGAAATCGAAGCCGTCGCGTTCGTGCCCTGACCGGCTCTCCCGTCAGGCCCAGTCCGGACGCAGCCGCGGCGTGAAGGCCACCTCGCGGAACTTCCTCGCCTGTTCAGGATCCATCGACGGATTCCGGAAGCGCACCCCCGCCAGTTCGGTGAGCGTCTCGAACACCGACGTGTTGCGGATCATGCCCGAGAAGCGGTCCGCGCCGGGGCCGAGCGCTGTCACCAGCGTGTAGTCCGACGTATGCGTGGTTCCGGTCCACTGGATGCCCGTGTGGTTGCCGACCACCTGGCCAAGGATGCCCACGGCCGAATCCAGCTGCCGGTTCACGCAGAGTTTCCGCTCGCCCGCGGCGCAGCGGTGGAGGATCTCCGCCTCTTCCTGCGTGAAGCGGAAGCCGAAATACTGCTCGGCCAGCTCCTGGATCCGCGCGATGCCCGGAGAGCCGCCTTCCACCGCGGCAGCCTGCTCCGGCTTCATCGAATACTCGGCCGATCCCGCCAGCCTCGGGCTGATGGCGCTGAAACTCGCTTTGATCCCTGCCAGCCTCTCGAAGCAGGCGTTGCTCTGGCGGTATTCCACGCCCATGCCCACCAGGCCGGGATTCGAGTTGCCGTGGTCGCTCGTGATGACGACCAGCGTGTCCGGCTTTCCTTCTGCGAACCGCAGCACGCTCTCGATCGCCTCGTCGAACGCAATCTGGTCCCACAGCAGCCCGGCGGCGTCGTTGGCATGCGCGGCATGGTCGACGCGGGCGCCCTCGATCTGAATCAGAAACGGCCTGTTCTGTTTTTCGAGCATCGCCAGCGCGGCCTCCGTCATCTCGGCCAGCGTCGGCGCCTGCTTCCTCAGGGCCTCGCTGTGGCGGTGATCGATCGTGTACGGCATATGCGAGGCGCTGAACAGACCCAGCATGCGCCTGGCCGAAGACGCCTGCGCCCGCATGTCATCGCGGTTTTCGACATGCGCGTAGCCGGCGGCGCGGAATGCCGCCGCCAGGTCTTTTCCGTCCTTGCGCGATTCGGCCGAGAAGAAGCGCCTGCCGCCCCCGAGGATCACGTCCACCTTGTCCAGATACTGCTCGGCGATCAGATGCTCGTCATCGCGCCGGCGGACGCTGGCAGCGAACCCCGCCGGCGTCGCATGCGTCACCGTCGCCGTCGTCACCAGCGCCGTCAGATACCCCTTGTCCCGCACCAGGTCGAAAATCGGCGTCAGGCGCGTGCCGTCCGGCAGCATGTTCACCCAGCCGTTGAAAATACGCGAGCCCGATCCCCACGAGGACGACGCCGACGAAGAATCCGTCACCAGCGAATCCAGCGACGCCATGTCCATCCACCCGCGCCGCGCTTCGGGGCGGTTCAGCAGCGCCTGCCACAGCAGCCCCTTGCCCCGCACGCGCAGCGAAAACTGCTCGGCCAGCGGCAACACCGACGGGCTCATTCCGTCCGCCACCATGAAGATGACCCGGCGCGGGCGCGCGCCGGGCTTCTGCGCAGCCGCCTCCAGCGTCTCCAGCCCGCCGGCCACGCCGGCAAGCACGCCGGCTCCCTTGAAGAAAAACCGCCTGTTGATCGTCATCGCCTTGCTGTACCCATTTTTCCAGAACCCGTGTTACGTCTGCATCACGGCCCGTTGAATCGCCTCTGAAACCGCCGCCGGTGCGTCCAGCTGCAGCCAGTGGCCGCTCCCTTTCACAATCTGGTGCGTGCCGCCCTGCGATTGCTCCGCCCACCGCCGGTGGGCTTCCACCACAGGCGGCGGCGTCGTCTCCGCCGAAAGCACGTGCACCGGCATCCGCCGCAGCGGCGCCTCGTCGAGCGGCGCCGAGCAGTATTCGGGCAGCCGCTCCAGATACTCCGCCATCGTCGAGAAGCTTCGCGGCAGGCACCAGTGCGACTTCACCCGCGGCCACACCTCCTTCGGCAGCTTCTGAATCTCCCCGGCCAGCCGCTTCGTGACTTCGCTTCCCTTGCCGCTCGCCGCTACCGCCAGCATGGTCGGCAGCCGGCGCGAGCCCAGCAGAAGCAGATCCAGCCCCAGCCGCACCACGCCCCACCGCGCCAGCGTTGCTCCGCGCCGCGAGAGCGTCACGCCGCGGCCCAGCATGCGCCGGCGCACCTCCGCGAGCGGGAACCATTCGAACGGCTCCAGCGGATCCAGCAGCACCAGCGCGCGCACCTTCTCCGGAAACCGCGCCGCATAGTGGCGCGCCAGCAGCCCGCCGAACGAGTGGCCTGCCAGCACGAACGGCTTCCCGGTCTCCGCCGATTCGGCCACGAAATCCAGCTCGGCTGCCAGATTGTCCAGCGTGCGCGGCCGCTCCGCCGCCCGGCTGTACCCAAGCCCGAGCCGGTCGTAACTGATCACGCGGCACTGCCGCGCCAGATCGTCCTGCACGAGTTTCCAGCTCGCGCTCGAAGCCGCGATGCCGGCTTCCAGCAGCACGCAAGGCCCCTTGCCGCCGCTGTCCAGAACATGGAAGCCCCCGATCATCCGGCCCGGCGGCGGATACCTCCGCGCGTCGCGCCGCTCGCCAAGAATCTCATAGAGCCGTCCGGCAACGGGCAGAGCGGCCAGCGCGGCGATCCAGGGCCACATGGATCAGTGATCGGAGCGTCCGTAAACGATCAACGCCACCGGTGCGCCGCCGATCACCGTGCGCAGCACCTGATCGGACTCGCCTTCGGCCGTGATGCCGGTCTCCACCGGGGCGGACTCCTTCCACAGGCTCAGCACCAGCGGATGCGGCGTGCGCGACGCCTTGCGGCTCATCTCCATCAGCTGGTCGAATGTCGGCCTTGCCGCGGCGTCTTTGTCGATGTCGGCTGGAGAGAGAATGGCGAAGTCCCGCTGCGGCGCGACGCCCTGATGATCGCCGTTCATCGGGAAGAAGCTGAGCCGCAGCGTGTAGACGCCCGGCCGGATCGGCTGCCCCCGGCGGTCGCTCCAGCGGCTTTCCACCCGCACAACGCCGAGAAACGTGCCATGCGCCAGGCCCCAGGTGGCGTTCTGCTCCGGCTCGCCCTCTTTGCCCACTTCGCGCGCGAACCAGAACGAGCACAGCGCGCCGCCATCCGGCTTCACCACCTTGATGCCATCCGCCTTCAGCGCCGTCGCCAGCGCCGCGGCCTCCGGAGGCGGCGGCCCTGCGGGCTCGGTGCGGTAATCAGCGGCTGCGGCGGCTGCAGCCAGCAGCAGGGCGGAAGCAACAACTCGCAAAGATCGCATACTTATTTGGATGCGAGAACCGGCAGCAGGATGCGGTCCAGCTCGGCGTCGGTCCAGGCAGCCGGCTGCGCGCTGCGGTGCAGGCTCCAGCGCTCGACGTGCTCGGCGAAGGCGCCCGGCGCGACTTTCGTCATCGGCCCCAGCGTCTCCAGCTCCAGAAAATCGGCGTTCGTGAACGTCTCGTACGAGCAGCCGAAGTCCGGATACGTCTTCGTCGGATCGGCGTCGTAACGCTTGAGAAACATCTCGCCGTTCAGGAAATACGCGCCCCAGGTCTTCGGGTTGAAGTGGCCGATCTTCATCGGAACCGGGTTCTTCGGATCCTGCCGCAGAACGAAGTACTTCTTCAGCCACGTCCAGCGCGGGTCCGACAGATCCGTGAACGCCCACATCACCAGCGGATTGGTCGGCGCCAGCATCTCCGGGTGCGTCCCGCGCGGCGGGAAGCCGCTGACGCCATGCCCGCCGGGCGCCATCATCGTCAGCGCCCAGGGGGCGAATTCCAGCGGCATGATGCCGCGGTTGAACAGCCGGTGGATCACCGTGACCCCGGTTCCCCGCGGCGCCATCCGGATCTCGATCTGCTTCTGGATGCCCGTCTCCTTCTCCACCGGCTGCGTGGCGATCAGCGTTTCGCCGCGGATTTCAATCTCCACCGGCGAATTGTCGGGCGGATACGTGTAGCGCACGTCTTCCGGCGCAATCCAGATGCGGTGCCCGCCCCGCGCCACCCACTGCGGCTCGCCCGACTTGCCCGCCGTCTCCTTCTGCACCCAGAAGAAATTCTGTCCGCCCCGGAAGCCGAAGAACATGATGCGCGGTCCGATGTCGGACGTCACGATCAGCTCCGCTTCGCCATTCGTCACCCGGTAGCAGTTCGGCCAGCCGCTGAAAGCCGTTTTCTCGATTCGCACTTGCGCTTCCATCAGGCACCCCGTCATGAACACGAAACAAAAGAGCAGCCTCATCGCCGCTATTCTTTCCTGCGCGCCAGAAGGGCGTCAAGCGGAGCGCCCGTGCGGCGCGCTTCCACTTCCGCGAACCCCGCCGCCTCCAGCAGCGCGCGGAACTCGCTCTCCGTCCGCTCGCGCCCCTCCGTGCAGACCAGCATGTTCAGCGACTGCATGCAGGCGCTCAGCGGTCCGCAGCGGTCCTCGTCCAGCAGCATTTCGGCGATCAGCACGGCGCCGCCCGGCTCGAGCGCCGCATGAACCCGGCGGAGCAGCTCCAGGCAGCGCGCGTCGTTCCAGTCGTGCAGGATTCGGCCCAGAGCGTAAAGCGAAGCGCGGGGCAGCTCGTCCCGGAAGAAATCCCCGGACGCAGTCGCGATGCGCTCCCGCGCCGGCGACGCTTCGATGTGCTGCCGCGCGTGCCCGATCACATCCGGCAGGTCGTACACGACAGCCCGCATGCGTCCGTAGCGCTCGCAGGCGGCGATGGCCAGGTGGCCCGTGCCTCCCCCGAGATCGACCAGCGTTTCATACGCGTTCAGGTTGAACACGCGCACCACGGCGGGCGAGCTGAGCAGCCCCAGCCCGTGCATTCCCGCAAGGAAATCCGCGCGCGCTTCCGCCGTCCGGTAGAAGTGATCGAACAGCGAGCCGCGCGCGCCGAACACCTGCTCCCACCGCGGCGCGCCCTCGCGCACGGCCGCCTCCAGCTCGCCCCACAGCCGGTAAAGGGCGTCGTCGGAATAGCGGATGTAGCCCGCCAGCGACCGCGGACTCTTCCGCGTCAGGTATTGCCGGGCCAGGTCCGTGCTTGAAAACACGCCCGTCTCGCGCTCCAGCAGTCCCAGCGCGGCGCAGCCTTCCAGCAGCCGCTCCAGCGCCGCCGCCTGCACCCCCGTGCGATCGGCAAGTTCGGGCGCCGTGGCCGGTCCCTCCTCCAGCAGATCGAAGACGCCCATCCGCACCGCCGTGAACATCGTCTTCGAGCGCCGGAACGCTTCAATCAAATCCAAAATGGGCGACGGGTCGGCAGCAGCCATGCATCCATCATTGTCGGACAGGCGGCGGAAAGCCGGAAAAAATCCTCAAGACCGTTCCCGAACGTCCGATAGAGCGACATGAGCCGATCCAGCGGCAAGCGACGAGCAGCCCGGCGCGGCTGTGGCGGAGACGCGGCGATGCTGCAGCCGGGAGAAAGGAGACGTGTGCCCGATGCCTGACGACCTGCATGCCTGCGAATCAGGAACCTGGACGGCGCAGCCCAACGGCCATGGCCGGTTCCCCTGCGGCCGGTCCATACCCGCCGCTTCTCCAGATCCCTCCGGCAACGGCCCGCGCCCCGAACCCATCCTCGTCGTCGAGGACAACCCCGTCAACCAGAAGGTCCTCGCCGCCCTCCTGCGCAAACGCGGCTACGAGGTGGATGTCGCCAACGACGGCGCCCAGGCCATCCAGCTGGTCGCCGAGAAAAAATACGGCCTCATCCTCATGGACCTCCAGATGCCCGTCCTCGACGGCCTCGAGGCCGCCCGCCTCATCCGCAGTTTCGAGGGCTGTCCCCAGCCCCCCATCATCGCCATCACCGCCTACACCCTGAACAACGAAAAACAGAAGTGCCTCGAAGCCGGCATGAACGGCTACCTCCCCAAGCCCGTCGACACGGAAACCCTCTTCGACTGCGTCGAAAAGTGCCTCCGCAGCGCCTGAACCGCGCCGCGTGCGGGCTTTGCCCGAGATGCCGGTCAGAGCGGCACGGGCTATTGCTTTGCAGGCTGCGCCGGCCGCCGCACCTGCTCGTAATACCGCTGCACGTACTCCTGCAGATGCAGCGGAACCTCGTCGCGCCCCAGCTCCGAGCCCGCGTCCGTCCGTGCGCCCGTCCTCCCCGTGAACGGCGTGCGCAGCTGCTGGTTCTTCGAGTTGGTCACTTCCACCATCACCTCGCCCTGCACGTTCTGCGCCCGTTTGCCCAGCAGCTCGTCCAGCTTCCCCATCGCCTGCAGCTCTTCCGCGGCTTCGAGTTCCTTGCGGCCCTCTTCCTTCCCGACCCCGCTCTTCTCGTTCTGCGAAGCCGCGTCCGGACTGCCCGCCTGCTCGGACTTCGCCTGCTGCCCCGCATCGGACTGCGCCTGCTGCTGCCCGGAGAGCAGATCGCCTTCCTGCTCCTGCTCCCCCTTCTTGCCGGGTTGCGGCCGGCCCTTCTCGCGGCGCGCAGCCTCCTGTTTCGCGCTCTGCTTGCCGGTGCGCGTTCCCTCGCCCGGTGGCATTTCCAGTTTGAACTTGTCCATCAGGCTGGCCAGTGCGTCGCGCATCTTGTCGAGCAGCGAGTCCTGCGGCTGCGCCCGCTGCGGGGGCTCCTTGCCATTCTGCTGCTGACCGGAATCCTGCCCGGCGTCCGCCGCGTCGCCCGCGGCTTCCTCTGCTGTCTGCTCCTCGCCGGACTCTCCGCTCTGTCCCGGAGTCTGCATCCGCCCGTTCGGCGCGCGGTTGCCCTGCGGGGAAGGAATCGGGGAGTCTCCGCTTTCGGCCGTGCGGAGAGCTTCCATCGGCAGCTGCTCTTCGTCCAGCGCGCCCGCCCGCGCGTCTTCCAGGCTGAAGCCCGGCAGATCCAGCTTCTTCGCCGGCGGACGCCGCGCCGGCTCCGGCGGCACGGGCGCGCCTGTGAGCGTGTCGAATTGCACGGCCACCAGCGGCGGGCGCAGGTCGAAACTTTTCAGCAGGCCGACGCGGACCACGAACAGCGCCAGCAGACAGCATGCGGCCGCGACAGCGGTCACGGACGACTGCGTCCAGCGGAAAGGAATGGCCTTCCGCGCATCCGCGCCCTCGCAGGCCTCAGCAGCTCTTTCTTCCACCAGCGGCGCCAGAGCGGCGGCTCTCCCGCGGCTGCTGTGCCGCAGGTGCCACGCAGTGGCGAGCAGATCCCTCAGCTGAAGTCCCGCATCCGCGCGCTGTGCGGCCAGATAATCGTCCGGCGCGCGCCGCCGGACCCGCCACGCCGTCCAGCCCGCGGCCGAGGCGAAGGCTGCCGCAGGCCACGCCGGATGGAACACGTCCGCCCCCGCCAGCAGCATCACTGCCAGCAGCAGGCACACGAGCGCCGCAGCGCGGCAGAACTCTTCCACCGCGATCGCCGCGGTCAGACGCCGCCGTGCTTGCGACACCACCCGGTCGATGGCCGAGGCTTCGCTCACCTGCCTCCATTATGGCAACGGGGGCCCGCCCCGTCTGAGGCAGGCCCCCGCAACACCGGCGCAGCTTGTATCCGGATCAGAAGTAGAAACGGATGCCGAACTGGGCCTGGAACGGATTGCCGACCTGCGACGTCGTCGGCTGGTTGTAGTCGCCGGCCGCGTTGCGCAGCAGCATGAACCGGGAGTCCACAGGCGCGGCCGCGCCCGTGGCCGGGTTGATGCCGAGGCCGTAGATGTTGGCCTGCCCCGCGTAAATCACGTTGTCCAGGTTGAACAGGTTGAAGAACTCCGCCGACAGCTGCACTCGGTAGCGCTCGCCGAAGCTGAAGCTCTTCAGGATGCGGATGTCGTTGTTGTTGACGACGCCGCGGTTGCGGAACGAGTTGCGCTTGAACGGCACGCCGACGGCCTGGTACGGCCGGTCGTTGTTCGTGGCGTTGCCATCGGTGTCGTTGCCGACGAGCGGGTTCAGCGGCAGCCCGCTGCGCGTGCGCAGAATGCCGGACACCTCGATGCCCCACGGCAGCGTCACCAGCGCATAGGACGACAGCAGGTGCCGGGCGTCGATGTCGGAGTAGTGGTACTCGCTGCTCAGGTCATAGGGGTTCATCGCGTTCATGCCCGTCGCGTTGCGCTCGTTGTCGTCATCCGAGTAATTGGTCGACAGCGTGTAGAACGCGCCTGCCGTGAACCGGCGGCTGCGGTACTGCGTCTGCAGCACCATGGCGCGGTACAGCGACTTCGCGTTGCTTTCGCGCGTCGTGTACTGGCCCTGCTGCGGCACAGGCCGCAGCGCCCGGTTGAACACCGGCCGCCCGTCGCCCGCCCGCACCGTCGGAACGGGCAGGTTCCAGTCGCGGTTGCGCTGCAGATGCACCGCCTTCACGTGCTGGTACTGCACGCCCGCGATCCAGTTGCCCGTCAGCTGGTGCTCGAAACCGATGCCCCACTGGTAAGACCGCGGGTTGTAAAACTGCGGCGACATCATCGTCAGAGCCGCGCCCAGCAGCGGATCCGGCGCCGTGCCGCCGGCCGCCAGCGCAGCCGCGCGCTGGGCCGCTTCAATCGGAATCACCGGCAGCGAACCCAGCTGCGACGCATTCAGATCCACGCCCGCCTGCCGCAGCAGCTGGTAAACCGTCGTCGTGCTGCCCGAGGCGAAGGGCCCGATCTGGATGCTCACGTCGCCCGGCGGCGTGCGGAAGTTGTTCGTCGGACCCGAGAACAGCAGCAGCGGCGTCGCCGCGTAGAAAATGCCGCCGTTGCCCCGGATCACCGAGCGCTTGCTCGTGAACGGCGTCCACGCGAAGCCGGCGCGCGGCATGAACTGTTTCAGGTTGTTCTGGATCCGCGTCACGTCCAGCCGCCCCAGCGGGTAGTCGATGTTCACGCGGTTCACGAGCGTCGTGTTGTTGGCTTCGACCTTCGGGTTCCACTGACCCTCCCACCGCAGGCCGAAGTCCAGCGTCAGGTTGTTGTTCACGCGCCAGGAGTCCTGCGCGAACACGGCCAGCTGCTTCGCGTTGAAGTCCGCCAGCAGGTTGCCGATCTGCCGGCGGTAAATCACGCCCGGATGGTCGAACCGGTTCGCCACCGCGCCGCCCGTGCCCAAAATGTCCAGGATGCCGGCGATGTCGGCCGTGTTCTGGAACGAGAACGCGCCGAACTGGTTGAACCCGAACAGCTGCGCCGTGCTCAGGAAACTGAGATCCATCCCGAATTTCAGGCTGTGCCGCCCCGCCAGAACCGTCAGCGAGTCGGTGATCTGCGTCCGGTAGTCGTCCTGCGTCGTCGGCAGGAAGCTCCGCGCTCCGTACGTGCCGATCACGCCCGCCGCCACCGTCGGCAGCGCCGAGTTCGACAGCCGCGGCCGGATTTCGTACGACTGGCTGAACTTCAGGTCGTTCACCACGCGCGGCGAAAACAGGTGCGTGTACTGCACCGTGCCGAAGTGCGTGCGGTTGATCTCCTCGCCTTCGTTCGACAGCGCCAGGTTCGTGAACGGGTTCAGCGCGCCGCCCACCGTCACCGAGTTCGGCTCGTTCGAGCGCGAATGGTTGTACCGCAGCGTCAGCCGGTGGCCCGCGGCGAACGCGTAGTCCATCTTGCCCGTCAGCGCCGTGGCGCGGTTCTCGCGCTTGAAGTCCTGCTCGAGCCCCTTGAAGAAATTGAACGCCTCCTGCGTGGCCGCGTTCGGCGTGATGCCCTGCAGCGCCGTGAAGATCACCTGCGCCGGCGTGTTGGCACGCTGGTGCTCCGCCGCGCCGAAGAAGAACATCCGGTCGCGGATCACCGGACCGCCCACGTTGCCGCCCATCTGCTGCAGCGATTCCGAGGGCTGGCGCTTGAAGATCGGGTTGTCGGCGCTCCAGCGCCGGTCGCGGTTCTGATAAAACGCGCCGCCGTGAACGTCATTGGTGCCGCTCTTCGTGATCACGTTCAGCACGCCGCCGGTCGACCGGCCGTATTCGGCCGCGTAGCCCGAGCTGACGGCCTGGAATTCCTGGATGGCGCCCTGCGGGATCGTGAAGTTGAAATTCGACCTCTCGCCGCCGCGGATGCCGCCGAAAAAGGGCTGGTTGTAGTCCGCCCCGTCCACCATGATGTTGCCGTTGATGCCGCGCTGGCCGGCGAAAGACAGCTGTCCGCGCGTCGGCTCCACCTGCACGGTCGGCGTCAGCGACGCGAAGTCCTGGAACCGCCGGCCGTTGATCGGCATGTTCTCGATCGCCCGCTCGCCCACCATGACGCTCGGCGCCGGCAGCGCCACGTTGATCATCGTGTCCGCCACTTCAATCGACTGCGTCGTCGCCTGCAGCTGCAGCGTCACGTTCAGGTTCACCGCAGCGCCAACGCCCAGCTCGATGCCCGTCAGCGTCGTCGCCGCGAAGCCCGCGCTCTCGGCCACCAGTTCATACCGGCCAGGGTCCAGCTGCACGGCTCGGAACTGGCCGACTTCGTTCGACCGCAAATCGCGCTGCAGACCAGTGGCGATGTTCCGGATCTTCACTGAAGCATTCGGCACGACCGCCCCGTTCGGGTCCAGAATCGTGCCGGACAACTGAGCCTTGTTCGCATCCGCCTGCCCCCACGCCGCCAGCGCGCAGAGCAGGAGTACAACTCCAAAGCGGAGATATCGGTTCATACAGTGCCTTGTCCTCGTCGTGGATTGTGAGACAGGATTCGGACGGCCAGAGGCCGCACTCGTAGATAGATTAGCGCACGCACATGAAGATCCTGTTACTTTTGCGCCTCGCGCGCGCCGTCTGTCTCAACCCGGCGAACCGGCCCGAAGAAACAGCGAACACCGCCCCGCCAGGATCAATCCACCAGAGCCTGGTACACCAGGGTCTCGTACAGGTTCAGCGTAGGCTGATCGAAGGGCATCCACTGCAAAAACAGCAGCATCGCCAGCTTCTCTGTCCGGTCCACCCGGAAATATGTCGAAGCCGCCCCGTCCCAGCCAAAGAGTCCTTCCGTGCCCGGACGGCCCGATTTCGCCGGATCGATCCGCACCGCTCCGCCCAGCCCGAATCCCGCCGAATCATCGCCGCCGATCGTCGGCTTCGACAGCCCGCCCAGATGGTTCATCATCATCAGATCCACCGTCTTCCGCCCCAGCAGGCGCACTCCGTCGAGATGCCCGCCGTTCACCAGCATCTGCGCGAACCGCGCATAGTCGCCGATCGTGGAATAGAGCGCCATTCCGCCATACGGAACGCCTCCCGTCTGCAGGCCGCGCTGCGCCGTCAGCTTCCCCTCGCGCCGAGAGTAGATCTTCGCCAGCCGCGCCCGCTTCGCCTCCGGCAGTCTGAAATGCGTGTCGTTCATCTTCAGCGGCCCCGTGATCCGCTTCTCCACGAACTGATCGAACGGCTCGCCGGAGACGACCTCCACAAGGTAGCCCAGCACGTCGATCGACATCGAATACTCGTAGCGCTCGCCCGGCTGGAACGCCAGCGGCAGTTTCACCAGCCTGCCGATGAACTCTTTCAGGCTCGGCGCGCCCAGCGGGTCGGCCTTGCGGTACATCGCGGAGACGTTGTCGTTGCCCCAGCCGTAGCTCAGCCCGCTCGTGTGCGTCAGCAGGTGCTTCACCGTGATCGGCCGCGCCGCGTCCTCCAGCTCCGGCCGCTCTACCGTGCCGCCCTTGTACACCTTCATCCCCTTGAACTCGGGAATGAACTTGTCCACCCGGTCGTCCAGCGCCAGCCTGCCCTCCTCCACCAGCATCATCACGGCCACGGACGTCACCGGCTTCGTCATCGAGTAGATGTGGACGATCGTGTCCTTCTCCATCGGCAGATTGTTCTCGACATCGCGCAGCCCGAACGTGCGCCAGTCCACGATGCGCCCGTTGCGCACGATCAGCGTGATCGCGCCAGGCCGCTCTCCGGTCTTCGTCAGGTTCTCGAAATACCGGTGCATCCGGCCGAGCCGCTCCGCCGAGAAGCCCTCTTTTTCAGGCGTGGAAACAGGAAGAGGCTGCGCGCAGAGGGAAGCCAGCGCAAGGCAGGGAATCAGCAGGTGCCGCATGCACGGCAGTATATCCGGCCCCCGCGGCGCCGCGCCTGCTCTGCGCCGCTCCTTTACGGCGCCTGCTCTTCAGAAGCCCCGCCCACCGTCACCCACAGCACCTGGCCGTCTTCTTTCAGCGTGTACGGCACGCGGACTTCCTGCTCGCCCGCCTTGACGGTGATCTCGTAGTCCCCTTTGAACCCTCTCACATAAATGGCGCCGTGATAGGGCGTCACGCCCGTTTCATCCGTCTGCCAGCGCTCGAAGATCAGCTCTCGCCAGACGCGGTACATCGGCTTCTCGCTCCAGTCGCGCCGGATCATGGCGCCCAGCGGCTTCCAGTGGCTCCCCTCCCAGAAGCCCCACATCAGGAAGTCCGAAACCGCCGGATGGCTGAAGGCGAGGATCATCAGGTCGCGCGTGAACTGCGCCTGCAACTCTTCATCGGGCGTGGCGAAATCGTATTCCGTGATCGCGACGGGCAGGCCCAGCCGCGCGAAGCGGTCGAGGATCTCCAGCATCCGTTCCGGAGGCGTCGCCGTGTCGAAGTGGCCCTGGAAGCCGATGCCCTCTACCGGCGCCTCGAGCTTCAACAGCATCTCGATCATGCGGTAATACGCGTTCTGCTTCCGCAGGTTGGAACCGTTCGCCGCCAGAATGTCGTATTCGTTGATGAACATCCTCGACTCGGGATCGCACTCCTTCGCCGCGCGGAACCAGTCCGCCATCACCTCGTCGCCCAGGATGTTGAGCACGTCCCGCTCGGCCACCGGCTCGTTCACGACGTCCCAGTGCACCACCAGCCCGCGCGTGGCCGTGGCTGCGTCCCGGATGCGGTCCAGAATCCGCTGCCGCAGGGCTTCGGGATTGTCCGCCAGGTTGCGCACGTCGTTCGGCATCCACCGCCAGCCCGGCCACACGAGATTGTGCCCGCGGATCCACGTGATCCCGTTTTCATGCAGCCAGCGCAGCGCGTTCATCGCGCGGTTCCGGTTCTCCTCCCACGGGCCCCACTTCAGGTCGTTTTCGAGCACCGCCATGTTGAAGTTCTCGCGGATGAAGTTGCGGTAGCGCTCGCTGTCCGGCCCCGTGCCGAGAAGGCGCGAGGCGGCCACGGCCGTGCCCCACCCGAAGGCGTGCCGCTTCAGCTTCGCCCGGATCTCGGCGCCTTCAATCGGCTCCCCATCCGGCGTCACCGCCACAATAATCATGCCCGCCTTGCGGATCTCTTCGATCCGCTCTTCGGCGGCGATCCGCCAGGCGGCGTCCGCGGCCGCTCCCTCATAAAACCGGTCCAGGCCGAGTGCCTCAGGCGTGGCCTGCGGCCCGTAATTCAGCAGCGAAATCCCGCCCACTTCCGCCGTCTGCACCTGCTGGCCCATCCAGAAATCGATCATGTAGCCACCCGCGGCGTAGCTCTCCCGCATATCGAACAGAACCCGGAACCGCCGCCACTCGCGTCCCACCGGATAAGGCGTGCTGATCGATTTCGTCCACGGCGAGCCGTCCCGCTCCACGTTCAGCCGCAGAATGCAGTCGCCGTTTTCAGGCTCCACGCAGCGCATCCAGAACTCGGCCAGGATCTTGTCCCCTGCCGATACGGCCGCGGCGCCGCGGGCGCGGATCCGCAGGTCCCACTCGTTGCCTCCGCTCTCCGGCAGCGAAATCGTGCGCAGCCGCCAGGCGTGCGTGAACGGCATGTTGTCCACTGCCACCCACTCGGCCGCGCCGCTCGCCGCGCCCGCCGTTGGTCCGGTATAGCGGAACGCCGCGCCCGCATCTGCGCCAAGCAGCGAAACCGGCCCGGCCAGCGATTGCGCCGCGCAGGACGAGGCAACAAGAAACAGGGCGAACAAAAGGGGCATCGCCACCTCCCATTTTCATATTCGCCCATCTGAATTCCGCCGCCAAGCGTTTTTTGCATGCCCCCGTTCTGGGATAATTAAGAAAGTGCCATGGCACGTTTTTTCGCCAGGCTGGGGCGGGCGGTGGCGGGCGCTTACCGGCACGGGGCTCTGGGCTATGCCAAAGGCGCGGCCTATTCCGCGCTGCTCTCGTTCTTTCCCGTTCTCACCACGACCACGGCGGTGCTCGTCCACATGAACGCCGAGGCGGTCAGCCGCCGCATCACCGCCATGCTGTTCCGTGTCGCCCCGCCTGGCGTCGAGGAATTGATCCGCTACTATGTAGCCCAGCGCGGATCCCGCCCGCTCGCGCTGCCCATCGCCGCCGGACTGCTTTCGCTGTGGGCGGCGTCCGGCGTCATGGTCAGCCTGATGGAGGCGTTCAACGCCGCCCACGGCCGCCAGGGAAGCCGCGGCGTCATCGCCACGCGGCTCGTGGCGCTCTGGCTCGTCCTTGTCTCCCTGCTACCCGTCGTCGGCGCCACGGCGCTGATCATTTTCGGCGACCGCGTGGAAAATCAGCTCCTCCACTGGCTTGGCGTCCTCGAAGCCGGCGAGAGCCTCCAGGGCGGCGTGCGCCTGCTCGGCGCGCTGCTGCGCTACGCGCTCGCCTCGGGCTCGATGGTCGCCGTCGCCGCGCTTCTGTACTACTTCGGGCCGGAGCGCGGCCGCCGCCGGCGCATCTGGCCGGGGGCGTTCCTCGCCACGGCGCTGTGGTTCCTCCTCACTGCAGGCTTCGCCTGGTACGTCCGCAACATCGCCGATTACAATGTCCTCTACGGGAGCATCGGCGCCGTCATCGCCCTCTGCGTCTGGATGTACCTGCTCGCCCTGACGGCGATTCTCGGCTGCGAATTCAACGTCATTTCGGAAAAACGATGAGCGCGTACAGGCTTGGCATCGACTACAGGCCCCGCGGCGACCAGAGCGAGGCCATCCGCCGGCTCGTCCGCGGCGTCGAGAACGGCGAGCAGCACCAGGTCCTGCTCGGCGTCACCGGCAGCGGCAAGACCTTCACCATCGCCAAGGTGATCGAGGAGACAGGCCGGCCGGCCCTCGTCATGGCCCACAACAAGATCCTCGCCGCCCAGCTGTACCAGGAATTCAAAACGTTTTTCCCCCATAACGCGGTCGAATACTTCGTCAGTTATTACGATTATTACCAGCCCGAGGCCTACATTCCCTCCACCGACACCTACATCGAAAAAGAGGCCACCATCAACGACGAGCTCGACAAGCTCCGCCTCTCGGCCACCCGCAGCCTCTTCGAGCGCCGCGACTGCATCATCGTCGCCAGCGTAAGCTGCATCTACGGCCTCGGCTCTCCCGAGGCCTACTACGGCATGCTCCTCATGCTCGAAAAAGGCCAGCGCATTTCCAGGGAAAAAATCCTCGAAAAACTGGTCGAAATCCTCTACGAGCGCAACGACCAGGATTTCCGCCGCGGAACGTTCCGCGTCCGCGGCGACGTCATCGAAATCTGGCCCACCTACGAGGACGACGCCTTCCGCATCGAGATGTGGGGCGACGAGATCGAAAACCTCAGCCGCATCGACCCGCTCCTCGGCCAGGTCAAAGAGCGTTTCCTCCGCCTGCCCGTCTACCCCAGGACGCACTATGTCATGAGCCCGGAGACGAAAGAGCAGGCCCTCGCCAGCATCGAGGAAGAACTTGTCTGGTGGAAAAAGGAGCTCGAGAAGCAGGGGCGGCTCGTCGAGGCGCAGCGCGTCTGGCAGCGCACGATGTTCGACCTCGAAATGATCCGCCAGGTCGGCTACTGCCACGGCATCGAGAACTACTCGCGCCACTTCAGCGGGCGCCTCCCCGGCGAGCCCCCGCCCACCCTGCTCGACTACCTGCCCTCGGACGCCCTGATGATCATCGACGAGAGCCATCAGACCGTCCCCCAGATCGGCGGCATGTACCACGGCGACCGCTCGCGCAAGGAAAACCTCGTCAAATACGGCTTCCGCCTTCCCAGCGCTCTCGACAACCGTCCGCTCACCTTCGAAGAATTCGAGCACCGCGTCCACCAGACGATCTATGTCTCGGCCACGCCGGGTCCCTACGAGCTCACCAGATCCGGCGGCGTCGTCGTCGAACAGATCATCCGCCCTACGGGCCTGGTCGACCCGGAAGTCGAAGTCCGGCCCATCCGCGGCCAGGTCGACGATCTGCTCGGCGAAATCCGCGCCCGCGTCGCCCGCGGCCAGCGCGTGCTCGTCACCACCCTCACCAAGCGCATGGCCGAGGACCTGCGCGAGTATTACGCCGAGCTCGGCATCCGCTGCGCCTACATGCACAGCGAAGTCTCCACGCTCGACCGCGTCAGGATCCTGCGCGACCTCCGCCGCGGCGACATTGACGTCCTGATCGGCGTCAACCTGCTCCGCGAAGGACTCGACCTGCCCGAAGTCTCGCTCGTGGCCATCCTCGACGCCGACAAGGAAGGCTTCCTGCGCTCCGCCGGCTCGCTCATCCAGACCATCGGCCGCGCCGCGCGCAACGTGGAAGGCAAGGCCATCCTCTATGCCGACGTGATGACCGACAGCATGCGGCGCGCCATCGACGAAACCGAACGCCGCCGCCGCATCCAGATCGAATACAACGAGCGGCACGGCATCACTCCGGAGACGATCGTCAAGCCCATCGACATGACCCTGGCCATGATCGCCGAAGCCGACTACGTGACGCCGCCTCTGGAAGAAGAGCCCGGCGCTCCGGAAACGATGACGCCCGAGGAGCGCGAGCGCCTCATCGCCGAGCTCGAGGTCAAAATGCGCGAGGCCGCCAGGGCGTTTGAGTTCGAGAAGGCGGCGCAGTATCGTGACCGTATCAGGGAGCTGCGCACGCCGAAGCCTTATGAGCCAGTGGAAGCCGTTGGGATTGATCGCCTCGGGCAGGATGAGTAGCTCGCTGCTGATGCGGCGGCCGGCGCTGTCGCGCCACATCGGCCCGGTCGTAGCGCTGGACCGCCGCCTGGCCACGCGCTACTCGAACTCCCTCCGCGCGGGAACCGCCGCCCCGGTGGAAGATCTCCACGGCTGCGGTCTCGTGCTCGTGCACTCGGACGCCGCCGGCCTCGAACGGCTCCTGCCGCTTCTGCTCGCCGCAGGTCCCTGGAAAAGCGCCCGCTTCGCCCTGATCAGCCAGCATCTGGACTCCTCCGCTCTTGGCGCGTTGCGCTCCTCGGGAGCCAGGGTATGCTCCGTGGCCACCGCTCCTGCCCGCGCCCGGGACCTGGCCGTCGTCGAAGGGGATGCGAAGGCCACAGCCCTGGCGAAGCTCTGGCTTCAGGAAGGGCATCTGCGGTGCTTCGAGCTCGCTCCGGGACGCAGGGGCCTCTTCCAGCTGGGCCTGTTCGCCTCCCACGAGCTGTTGGGGCCGATTTTCGAGGCCGCCCTTGCGTCGTTGCGGGCCTCCGGCCTCAGCGCCATCGAGGCCCGGCGCCTGCTGTTCGAAGCCGCCGAGTCTTCCCTGCGCGCCTTCGCCGCCCGCGGCCGCAAGGCGCTCGACGATCCGCTCGCCCAGTGCCGTTCCGGGCTGCTGCTGCGCGGTCTCGAGGATGCCGCACGGTCCAGGCCGGCCGCCGCCAGCTTCCTCGCCGATGTCATCGAAGCCGTCGCCCGCCTCTACGCCGCCCCGCAAATGGCTCCCGCCCCTGAAGATTCCAGCGTCCCCGGCCGGGCCGCCGGCATCTCCTGAGTGTAGGCGTACTCTGCCCGGTCAAGGTAGAATCGGGATTGTAGTTCCTCCACTGGTCTCATGCTGAAATCCAAGATCGAGAAACCGGAAGACCTGAATCCTGTCGAAACGCAGGAGTGGCTTGAAGCCCTCGACCAGGTGATCGAGGAGGGCGGGCCCGAGCGCGCCCGCTATCTGCTCGAGCGCCTGGCCACCAGCGCCGCCCTCAAGGGCGTGCCGGCGGCCCTGGGGATCAACACGCCCTACCTCAACACGATTCCCGCCGAAGAGGAGGTCCCCTACCCGGGAGACCGCGAACTCGAGCGCCGCATCAAGAGCCTCGTCCGCTGGAACGCCGTGGCCATGGTCGTGCGCGCCAACAAGTATGACGACGGCATCGGCGGCCACATCTCCACCTTCGCCTCCTCCGCCACGCTCTACGAAGTCGGCTTCAACCACTTCTTCCGCGCTTCCATCGACACGCCCGAGGGCCGCCAGCCCGGCGATCTCGTCTACTTCCAGGGCCACGCCTCCCCAGGCATGTACTCCCGCGCCTTTCTCGAAGGCCGCCTCACGGAGGAACATCTGAAGAACTTCCGGCATGAACTGCGCGACACTCCCGGCCTGAGCTCTTATCCCCACCCTTGGCTCATGCCCGACTTCTGGCAGTTCCCCACCGTCAGCATGGGACTCGGGCCCATCAACGCCATCTACCAGGCCCGCTTCATGCGCTATCTCGAAAACCGCGGCCTGCTCGTCCGCACCGACCGCAAGGTCTGGGCCTTCCTCGGCGACGGCGAAATGGACGAGCCCGAGTCGCGCGGCGCCCTGCAGATCGCCGCCAACGAGAACCTCGACAACCTCATCTTCGTCATCAACTGCAACCTCCAGCGGCTCGACGGCCCCGTGCGCGGCAACTCCAACATCATCCAGGAGCTCGAAGCCTGGTTCCGCGGCGCCCGCTGGAACGTCATCAAGGTCATCTGGGGCAGCGGCTGGGACCGTCTGCTGGCGAAGGACAAGACAGGATTGCTGGTGCGCCGCATGCATGAGTGCGTCGACGGCGAGTTCCAGAACTTCAAGGCCCGCGGCGGCGCCTACGTCCGCCAGGAGTTTTTCGGCAAGTACCCCGAGCTGCTCGAACTCGTCGCCGACATGAGCGACGACGAACTGGCCAACCTCCCGCGCGGCGGGCACGACCCGGTCAAGGTGTACAACGCCTACAAGCGCGCCTTCGAGCACACCGGCTCGCCTACCGTCATCCTCGCCAAGACCGTCAAGGGCTACGGCCTCGGCGAGGCGGCCGAAGGCCGCAACACCACCCACCAGCAGAAGAAGCTCAACGAGAACGAGCTGCTGAAACTCCGCGACCGCTTCCGCATCCCGATCCCCGAGTCCACTGTCCACACCGTCTCCTTCTACCGCCCGCCTGACGACTCGCCCGAGATTCAGTACCTGAAGCAGCGGCGCGAAGCGCTCGGCGGCTATCTGCCCTCGCGCGTCGTGCGTCCGGTGCGGCTTGACGTTCCCGGTCTCGATTTCTTCGAGGATTCCCTCAAAGGCAGCGGCGGACGTCCCGTGTCCACCACCATGGCCTTCGTCGCCATTCTGAGGCAGCTGCTGAAGCATCCCGAAATCGGCCGCCGCATCGTGCCCATCATCCCCGACGAGGCGCGCACCTTCGGCATGGAGAGCCTCTTCCGCCAGATCTCGATCTACGCGCCCGGCGGCCAGCTGTACAAACCCGTCGACAGCGAACAGTTCCTCTACTACAAGGAAGCGCGCGACGGCCAGATTCTCGAAGAAGGCATCACTGAAGCCGGCTCCATGGCCAGTTTCACCGCCGCCGGCACTTCGCACTGCAACTACGGCGTGCCCACCATCCCGTTCTACACGTATTACTCGATGTTCGGCCACCAGCGCGTGGGCGACATGGTGTGGGCCTTCGGCGACTCCCGCGGCCGCGGCTTCCTGATGGGCGCCACCGCCGGACGCACCACCCTCAACGGCGAAGGCCTCCAGCACGAAGACGGCCACAGCCACGTCCTGTTCTCCACGGTGCCCAACTGCATCACCTACGATCCCGCTTACGCCTACGAGCTCGCCGTGATCATCCAGGACGGCCTGCGCCGCATGTACGCCGAGGACGAGGACGTTTTCTACTACATCACCATCTGCAACGAAAACTACGCCCAGCCGCCCATGCCCGAAGGCGAAGGCGTCCGCGAAGGCATCCTGAAAGGAATCTACCGGCTCAGTCCGTCGGCCAACGGGCCGGCCCGCGTGCAGCTCTGGGGCAGCGGCACCATCCTGAACGAGGCGCTGCGCGCGCAGAAACTGCTCTGGGAGAAATTCCAGATCCCGGCCGACGTCTGGAGCGTGACGAGCTACAACCAGCTCCGCGCCGAGGCTCTGGAAACCGAACGCTGGAACCGGCTGCATCCCGCCGCGCCGCCCCGCAAGCCCTATATCCAGCAGGTGATGGAAGCCACCGAGGGGCCCATCGTGGCTGCCTCGGACTACATGAAGGTGCTCTCCGATCAGCTCGCGCCGTGGCTGAGCGGGCGGCTCGTCTCGCTGGGCACCGACGGCTTCGGCCGCAGCGACTCGCGCCCCTACCTGCGCCGCTTCTTCGAGGTGGACGCCGAGTCCATCACCGCGGCGGCTGTCGAGCGCCTCGCCCGTTGGGGCGAGCTGAGCCTCGAGCAGGCGCAGCGGGCGGTCGTCGAGCTCGGTCTCGACCCGGAGAAGCCCTACGCGGTGAAATCCTGACGCGGGCCTCGCCGGATTTGGCAAGACCCGGCTCGGGACTGTATACTGGGTGGAAGGGATCTTCCGCTTCCCCACTCCCTACGGATTCACTCTGGAGAAGGCCATGTCGAAGTACTGCCCTGTGACAGGAAAGAAGCCCGCCAGCGGCAACAGGGTTTCGCACGCCAACAACCGCGCCAAGCGCGTCTTCGAGCCCAACCTGCATACCAAGAGGCTCTGGTCGCCGCAGCTGAAGCGCTTCGTGCGCCTCCGCCTCAGCGCCCGCGCCCTGCGCATCATCGACAAGAAGGGCATCGACGCCGTGCTGGCGGAGCTGAAGCAGAAGGGCGTCAAGTTCTAGGAGGGTTATCATGCCGCGCATCACTGTCAAGCTGGTCTCCTCGGCGGGCACGGGGCACTTCTACACCACCACCAAGAACCCCAAGGCCAAGACCGAAAAAATCGTGCTGAAGAAGTACGACCCGAAGATCCGCAAGCACGTCGAGTACAAGGAAGCCAAGATCTGACCGAAACAGATCCGCGCGATTCTGATCCGGGCCGCCCGTTTCCGCGGGCGGCCTTTTCTGTGTTCCGGCTGTTTCTCTGCAGGCGCGCCCTCCGCGCTGCTTCCGTCCGGGCGCCGGACACGGTTGTCTCCCGCGGCGGATCCCGTATAGTGGAACCATGAACCGGCGAACGTTCGTTGCCGCGACTGCGGCATCTTCATTGTCCGGCGCTGCGGCCCCCATCCCGAAGCGCGTCTATAAAGACGGCGTCGAGCTCTCCATCATCGGTTTCGGCGGCATCGTCATCATGGGATACGAGCAGAAGGAGGCCAACCGCATCGTGGCCTCCGCGTGGGAGCGGGGCGTCAACTACTACGACGTCGCGCCCTCCTACGGCGACGGCGAGGCGGAGATCAAGCTCGGTCCGGCCTTGCAGCCGTTCCGGAAGAATGCTTTCCTGGCCTGCAAGACCACGCGCCGTGATGCCGCCGGGGCGCAGCAGGAGTTCGAACAGTCCCTCCGCCGGCTCCGCACCGATTATTTCGACCTCTACCAGTTCCATGCGGTCTCTTCGATGGAAGATGTCGAGAAGATCCTTGCGCCGGGCGGCGCCGCCGAATTCTTCTTCCGGATGAAAAAGGAAGGGAAGGCGCGCTTCCTCGGCTTTTCCGCACACCATGCCGAGGCCGCTTTGGCGTTGATGGAGAAGTTCCCCGTGGACTCGATCCTTTTCCCCGTCAATTTCGTCTGCTGGCACGAGGGGCAGTTCGGGCCCCAGATGCTCGAAATGGCGCGGGAGAAGAAGATCGCCCGCCTCGCGCTGAAAGGCATGGCCCACACGACTTGGCCGAAGGACCTGCCGCGCGCCAGGGGCAAATACGCCAAGTGCTGGTACCAGCCTCTCGACGAGCCGGAGAAGGCGCGCCTGGCCCTCGGGTGGACGCTCTCGCAGGAAATCACTGCGGCGATCCCGCCTGGAGAGAAGAGCCTGTTCGACCTCGCTCTCGACATCGGCGCCAGCTTTCAGCCTCTGAGCCGGGCCGAAATCGAAAAAGTCGCCGCCATCGCCCGCGGCATCGAGCCGATCTTCCGAGCCTGAGAAAAACCAGAGCCTCGTTCATCCATCGCGGCCTCGGATTCCGTCCGGGTCTTGCACAAGGTTCAGTGCCGGGCAGGCAGTGCTGCGTGCGTCGCCAAAGGCCGTGATGTCCCGCGCCGCCTGCAGGCCTCTGCAGCGCTGATCGCGCGCCCATGGGGCGGCCGGTTTTCGAAGGTCCGGCTTGGCCGCGCACCGCCGGCGCCGCGCCCGCCACGGCCAACCCCTTCGCTCCGCCTCCACCTTCACGAAAACGGGACAGGAACACAATTCCCCTTTTTTCTGCGCCCAGAGGCACGCCCTTTCCGCAAAGCCCTCAGGCGTGCCCTGAATCGCTGCCGCCCGCTGGCCGCTCAGGCTTCCTTCAGCGCGTTGATGATGTCGTTGACCGCCTTCTGTCCGTCGGAGAAAAACATCAGCGTGTTGTCGGCGGCGAACAGCGGGTTCGGAATGCCGGCGAACCCCGGACTCAGACTTCGCTTGATCACCACCACCGTGCGCGACTTGTCGACGTCGAGGATCGGCATGCCGGCGATGGGCGATTTCGGGTCTGTCCGCGCCAGCGGGTTCACCACGTCGTTCGCCCCGATGATGATGGAGACGTCCGTCTGAGGAAACAGTGGATTGGCCTGGTCCATCTCTTTGAGCGCTTCATACGGAACATCGGCCTCGGCCAGAAGCACGTTCATGTGCCCGGGCATGCGCCCCGCGACCGGGTGGATGGCGAAGAAGACCTCGGCGCCGCGCTCCTCGAGCATCCGCGCCAGATTCCGCACCGCGTGCTGCGCCTGGCTCACCGCCATGCCGTAACCCGGCACGAAGGCCACGCGTTGGGCGTTTTCAAGCAGCATGGCGATCTCTTCGGGCGAAGCGGCCTTCACCTTGCCCCTGTAAATGTCGTCGCCCTTCGAGACAACCTGCGCGCCGAAGCCGCCGAACAGCACGTTGGCCAGCGACCGGTTCATCGCCTTGCACATGATCTGCGTCAGGATGATCCCCGACGCCCCGACCAGCGAGCCGGCGATGATCAGCATGTTGTTTTCGAGCACGAAACCGGTGGCGCAGGCGGCCAGTCCGGAGTAGGAGTTCAGCAGCGAGATCACCACCGGCATGTCCGCCCCGCCGATGCCGATGGTGGCCAGCACGCCGAGAATGCAGGACGCCGCCAGCAGCAGCCAGTACCAGAGAAGCTGTTCCGGCTGGGCCACCACGAACCCGCACAACACGACGTTGATCAGCAGGAACAGGGCGTTGATGGCATGGCGTCCGGGGAACACCACGGCGGCGCTCGTGATCAGTTCCTGCAGTTTGCCGAAAGCGACCAGGCTGCCGAGAAACGTCACGCCGCCGATCAGACCGGAAAGCGCCGTGGCGATGGTGAGCTGCAGGCCGAACGAGCCGCCCATGTGGATCGTCTCGGCCAGAGCCGCTCCCGCCACCAGCGCCGACGCCGCGCCGCCGAAGCCGTTCAGCAGCGCCACCATTTGCGGCATCGCCGTCATGTGGATTTTCACGGCCAACACGGCGCCGATTCCAGAACCCACGACGAGTCCGGCGACGATGATCTCGTAGCTGATGATTCGCCGGTCGAGCACGGTGACGAGCACGGCGATGAACATGCCGAGCGCGCCCAGGAAATTGCCGCGCACCGCCGTGCGCGGATGCGACATGCCCTTCAGCGCGAAGATGAACAGCACCGAGGCGAGCAGATAGGCGAAATTGATGACGGCGGCAGGCATGGGCTACTTCCGTTTGAACATACCGAGCATGCGGTGCGTGACCAGAAACCCGCCCACCACGTTGATGGTGGCGAACACCACGGCCAGAAAACCGAGCACCGTGGTCAGCGTCGTATGCTGCGTGCCGGCCGACAGCACGGCTCCGACCAGAGTGATCCCGCTGATGGCGTTCGAGCCCGACATCAGCGGCGTGTGCAGCGTCGGCGGCACCTTGGTGATGACCTCGAAGCCGACAAAAATGGCGAGCACGAAGATCGTGAGTGTCGTAACGAACAGTTCCATCAGGCTTCTCCCAACAGCTCTTTCACGCGCGCGTGCACCACGCGGCCTTCATGCGCCACCAGCGTCTCGCGCAGGATTTCGTCTTCGCTGGAAAAATCGATCGCGCCCTTGCCCGCGATGTGGATCAGGAAGTTGGCGATGTTGCGGGCGTACATCTGGCTGGCGTGATACGGCGCCGTCGAGGGCAGGTTCAGCAGCCCGACGAGAGTCACGCCATGGCGCTCCGCCACTTCGCCCGGAACCGTGATCTCGCAGTTGCCTCCCCGCTCGATGGCCAGGTCGACGATCACCGAGCCGGGCGCCATGCCCTGCACCATGTCCTCGGTCACCAGCACGGGCGCCTTCTTGCCCGGCACGGCGGCTGTCGTGATGACCACGTCGTTTTCAGCGACCACGCGCTTCATCAGCTCGCGCTGCCGGCGGTAGAACGACTCGTCCATGGCGCGCGCGTAGCCGCCTTTGTCCTCGGCTTCACCGGCTTCCAGCGGCAGTTCGACAAACTTGGCCCCCAGGCTCAGAACCTGCTCTTTCACCGCCGGACGCACGTCGTAGGCGCTGACCACCGCGCCCAGCCTTCGAGCCGTGGCGATGGCCTGCAGCCCGGCGACGCCGACGCCGACGACAAACACTTTCGCCGGAGCGATGGTGCCCGCCGCGGTCATCAGCATCGGGAACAGGCGAGGCAGGTAATTCGCGGCGAGGATGACGGCCTTGTAGCCCGCCACCGTGGCCATCGATGACAGCGCGTCCATGCTCTGCGCCCGCGTGATGCGCGGCATCAGCTCCATGGCGAAGGCCGACACGCCGGCAGAGGCGAACTCGCGCGCCCGCTGCGGCTCCGACAGAGGATCGAAGAAGCCGATGACCGTCTGCCCCGCGCGCAGCCCTGCGGCATCGGCGCGCACCCGCACGATCACGTCCGCCGCTGCGATGACTTCCTCCCGCGTGGGGGCGATTTTCGCGCCTTTTGCGGAAAACTCCTCGTCCGTGAATCCCGCCGCCGCCCCCGCGCCCGCCTCCACCAGCACGTCGAACCCTTTGGAAGCCAGCTGCGGCACGGCCTGCGGAACCAGCGCCACGCGGCGCTCGCCAGCCGCTGTCTCTTTCAGGACGCCGACCATCATGGGCATTTCCTCGCGATCTCGCGAACAAGCTTATCGCACACTGCGGAAAACCCGCAGGCCACGCTGCTTCCGTTTCACCCGCGCCGGCTCGCCGCCGGAATGCGCCGGATCGTGTCGTTGAGCTCGGCGATGCTCTCGTGGCCGATGGTGAAGCAGTCGATCACGTCATGAGCCAGCGCGTACTGCAGGCATTCATCGGCGCGGCGGCGCAGCGAGCCCGCGCCGAAGATTTTCATGCCGATGATGCCCTTGCCCGCGGCCTTCATCTGCTTCAGCACCGGCAGCACCTCGGCGGGCGATGCGTCCATCTGCACGCCCGTGGGATTGAAGCGCGCCAGATCCACCTCCACCCACGGACTCGCCGCCGCCGTGCGCAGAGCCGCCATCGTGTGGCAGCTGACGCCCTTGGTTTTCACGATCCCCTTCGACTGCAGTTCCGAGATGTACTCCATGGCGCCGCGCTTCCTCTGCGGCCAGCCCGCGTCCATCATGCAATGCAGCAGCAGGATATCGATGTAGTCCGTGCCGAGCTCGCGCCGGAAGCGGTCGATGTCGGCGCGCATTTCCTTCTCGGTCGAGGCGTGCGTCTTGGTCAGAATGACGACCTTCTCCCGCGGAACACGTTTCAGCGCTTCCCGGATATGCGGGTGCGTGCCGTACTGGTCGGCCGAGTCCCAGAGGAAGACGCCCTGGTCGAAGGCGGCGCGGAACATGTCGGCCAGACCGCCGAGGCCAAGCTTCCGCGTCTGGTTGGACGCGCCGCCGATGCCATTGGTGCCCGAGCCCGCGGCGAGGCGGCTGACCCGGATCTTTTTCGGGCCGAGTTCCACGATGTCTGAAGCGCGTTTCTCCGTGGGAGACGCGAAAAGGGAATAAGGAAAGGAGCCGGAAACCGCCAGCCCTGCTCCCGCCTGCAAAACGGTGCGTCGATTCATGGCGTGCATCCCCGTCGCTTTAGAAGCTATCACACACGCGGCGCTATCTGCCCTTCACGCCGAGTTCGCGCAGCAGCCCATCGGCGCGGTCGACGTGTTCGAGCAGCCAGAGAAAGAAACGGATATCGACATTCACGTTGCGCGCAATGGCTGGGTTGTAGCCGAAATCGTTGGCCACGTTTTCCCAGACGCGGTCGAAATTCAGCCCCACCAGCTCGCCGCGCCCGTTCACCGTCGGGCTGCCCGAGTTGCCTCCGGTCGTGTCGGCGTCGGAGAGGAAATTGAGCGGCACCTTCGCCGGATCCGTTTTCGCCGCAGCATCCAGCAGCGCCTTCGGCAGCGCGAACGGTTCCTCGCCGGTATGCTTCTCGAGCATTCCCGCCAGCGTCGTCTGCGGCAGATACTCGACCGCTTCGCGGGGGACATAGCCTTTGACATGCGCGAACGAAACGCGCAGCGTGCCGTTGGCATCGGGCGCGACGGGCTTGCCCGCGTGCGCTATCACCGCCCTCCGCCAGGCTGGCCGCAGCCGGCTGACGGCGCCTTCGTGCCCGCGCTGCGCACGGTCGAAGGCGCGCAGTTCGGTTTCGAGCGCCAGCGCAAAGTCCAGCATCGGGTCCCGCCGCGCGCGGAGCTGTTCGAGCGTCTCGCCGAACATCTTCATGCGCTCGCCCAGATCAGTCACGCGCGTGCCGGCATACATCCGCGCCACGGCGTCATCGAGAGATCCCGCGCGGAAGCGCGCCTCCACGGCCTGGATGCGCGCACCCTCCGGCAGCGAGAGCGCGTGGCGGAGCCAGCTCTTCAGCAGCGCTTCATCGGCGGCGCGGAAGTAGCTCTTCTGGTCGCGCTCGAGCCGCGCCTTCAGTTGCGGCCACTGCCGCTCCATGTATTCGGCCTCGCGCTCCATGTCGGGCTTGGCGCGTTCGGCGGCCAGCCGCACGAGCTGCGCCGCATGGCGCAGCGCCACCGGGCCGTTGGGAATCGACTGCAGCAGGAAGTCGCGCAGCGCCGTGGCGCGGCGGCGGGCGGCGCGCTCGTCCAGTTCGCGCCGCGCCTCGATGGCCGCTTTCCATTCCGGCCGTTCGGCGGCCCAGGCCAGAACCTCTTTCTCCTCCTGCTCCTGCTTCTCGATGATGCGGCCGCGGGCGAGGCCGGCCAGCTGTCCCTGCGCGTTTTTCACGACGTTGTTGAGGCTCTTCAGCGTGCCGGCCACGGCGATCGAGCCTTCGCGCGAATCCTTCGTGGATTCCTCGAGCAGGCGGATCCACTCGCCGTAGATGCGCGCCCGCAGCGCGAACCAGCCGTCCCGCTGCAAAGCCATCTCCGCCGCCGTCAGCGACCGCACGGTGCGGCCCGGATAGCCGAGCACCATCACGAAGTCGCCCGGCTTGACTCCAGAGCGCGAGATGGGGAACCAGAATTCCGGCCGGTACGGCTTTCCATCTTTGTATGCGCGCGCGACGGCGAAGTCGCCCGTGTGGCGCGGCCACATCCAGTTGTCGATCTCGCCGCCGTATTCTCCGATGGCGCGCGGCGGCGCATAGACCAGCCGGATGTCGTCGAGCTCGAGGCTCTCGATCAGGACGTACTCGACGCCGCCGTCGAACACGGCGATCCGGCAGCGCGAGCCCGGCTGCTTCTCGCACTCCGCCACCAGTTCTTTCTGCTTCTTCTCGATGGCCTCCCAGCGCGCGTAGTCCGAGGCGCCCGCGGGAACCGCGGCGAGCACCGCCTGCGTCACGTCTGTGAACCGGCGCGGCACGGCGACCCGCGTCGTGCGCCCGCGCAGCTCTTCCGCCTGCGTGCGCGCAAGGAATCCGTGCGTCATCAGGTCGCGCTGCGGCGTGCTGTGCTCCTGGAGCATCCCGAACAGGCAGTGATGATTCGTGAGGATCAGTCCCGTTTCGGAGACGAAGCCCGCCGAGCAGCCGCTGATGTTCACCGCCGCCGCCAGCAGACCGGTGCCGCGAGCGGGGTCCCACAGCCTGTTTGGAGGCACCTCCAGACCCAGCTCGCGCAGCCAGGCGGGGTCGAGTTCCAGCACCTGGCGGGGCGTCCATTTCCCTTCGACGCCCGGAAGCGGCGTGAAAGAGACCAGCAGGAGAAAGAACGATGCAAACAGGGACCGGCGCGCCATGGTTCGCTCCTTGACGGCCCGCTGTACACGGGCGTGCTTTCAGCATATAGTGGAGGCACCCCGAAGGAGGGCATGGGAGAAATGACGACTGCAATGCGCGCCTGCGCCGAGGAAATCCGCCAGTGCTGGATCCGCTGCGACGCCGCGCTGGCGGCCGGCGACGCCGAGGCCGCCAATGATTCATTCGGCCGGGTGTTCGAAATCGTGGATGGCTTTCCCGTGCAGGACGAGGACGTGCCGGCGCTGGCGCTGCTCTGCATCCTGACGTGGGTGAAGGTGGCGCTGGCGCTGGAAGAAGCGGGGCAGAACGATCCGGCGCTCGAGGCGCAGGCCCATATTTTCGAGCTGCTCGACACCTACTGGCTGCTGGAGGAGGACGAAAGGACGCTTCCCGGCCCGGGCGCGCAGGAGTTCGCCGGCCTGGAATCGCCGGAGTCGACCGAACTGCTCGGCCGGCTGTATCTGCTGTGCAGCCGCTACGGGCGGAAAGACACGCTCTTCTGGGGCCGCTGTTTCATGGAGTTTGACCGGAAGACGCAGGTGAACGGGGCGGTGAACTGACCCCGGCGCCGGCTTCCTGCCGGCCGAGCGCGCGGCGGCCGGCCTCGAGCAGGGCGATGATGCGGTCCACATCGTAGACGCTGCCGGCCCAGGAGCCGCCGCTGGCCTCCTGCAACGCAGCCCACAGGCGCGTGTCTTCCGGCAGCAGAGGATCGGGCCGGAGATCCGGGTGCGGCGGGCGGGACTCCAGATCCACGCCGATGACGTTGACCGATCCCTCCAGCCGGTTGCGGTCGATGACGATCTCGATCAGGTCGCCGTCGCGCAGTTTGCCGATGGGCCCGCCGGCCAGCGCCTCGGGCGAAACATGGCCGATGCAGGCGCCCGTGGAGACGCCGCTGAAGCGTGCGTCGGTGATCAGCGCGACATGTTTGCCGAAGGGAAGGTATTTCAGCGCGGACGTGAGCTGATAGGTCTCCTCCATGCCGGAGCCCATGGGGCCGCGCCCGGCCAGCACGACGATGTCGCCTTCCCGGATGCGGCCTTCCTTGATGGCCGCGATCGCGGCAGGCTCGGACGTGAACACGCGCGCGGGCCCGCGCTTGCGGTAGACGCCATCGGCATCCACGACGGAAGGGTCGATGGCGGTGGCCTTCACCACGCTGCCTTCTGGAGCGAGATTGCCCGTGGGGAAGCAGACCGTGGAGGTGATGCCGCGGGCGCGCGCGTCATCGGGGCTCAGGATGACGTCATCGGGATCGATGCCGTCGATCTCGCGCAGGCGCCGGCGCAGCGCGGCGCGGCGCTCGCTCTGCTCCCACCAGTCGAGGTTGTCATCGAGCGTCATTCCCGTGGCTGTGCGGACCTTCGTGTGCAGCAGCCCCGCGCGGCGCAGATGAAGCATGACTTCCGGCACGCCGCCGGCGAGAAAGACCTGCACGGTGGCGAAATTGCGCGGGCCGTTGGGCAGCGCGTCCACCAGGCGCGGCGTGCTGCGGTTGACGCGCGCCCAGTCTTCGACGGAAGGCCGCCGCAGCCCGGCGTGGAAGGCCACCGCCGCCAGATGAATGATCAGATTCATCGACCCGCCGCAGGCGGCGTGCAGGATCAGGGCGTTTTCCAGCGCTTCGGGTGTCAGAATGTCCCGCATGCGCACTCCGGAGGCCTGGAGATGCAGAGCGGCGCGCGCCGAGCGGCGGGCCATGTCCAGCCAGACGGAGTGGCCGGAAGGAGACAGGGCCGAGTGCGGCAGCGCCATGCCCAGCGCCTCGGCCACGACCTGCGACGTGGCCGCCGTGCCCATGAACTGGCAGCCGCCGCCGGGAGAGGCGCAGGCGCGGCAGCCCGCCTCCTGCGCGTATTCCAGCGTGATCTCGCCGTGTGCGAAGCGTGCGCCGATGGACTGCACGACGGCTGTGTCCTCGCCCTGCTCGGGCAGCAGCGTCACGCCGCCGGGCACGAGCACGCAGGCGAGATCATGCTGCGCCGCCAGGGCCATCATCATCGCCGGCAGGCCCTTGTCGCAGGTGGCCACGCCGATGACGGCGGCGCGGTTGGGCAGCGAGCGGATCAGGCGGCGGAACACGGCGCTGGCGTCGTTGCGGTAGGGGAGCGAGTCGAACATCGCGGGCGTGCCCTGGGAGCGGCCGTCGCAGGGATCGGAACAGTAGGCCGCAAACGGAATCGCGCCCCATTGTTTCAGCTCGCGGGCGGCGGCTTCCACCTGCAGGCTGACTTCCCAGTGGCCGGTGTGGTAGCCGAGGGCGATGGGCGAGCCGTCGGGCGCGCGCAGTCCGCCGTGGGTGGAGAGGATGAGCACCTCCTCGGCGTTCATCCGCGCGGGCTCCCAGCCCATGGCCGCGTTCATCGTCCAGCCGTAGAGGTCGCCGGAAGGCCTCTCCCGCAGCATCTCCGGCGTGTAGGGGAGCCTGCCCTGCGGACCCGGGGCTTTCGAGCGGACGTCGAACAGGGAGGCGTCGCCTGAATCGAGGATGGAGGAAGGCGGGGGCAGCTCAGCGGGCATGACACGATTTCATCACAGGGCGGGCGGCGGGCGGGTCTGGCGGAAACGCGGCGTATCGGGTAGAGTGGAGATTTCCTTATGAGCCTGAGCGTGACGGAACGGAAAAACGGCGATGTCCTGGTGATGGAACTCAACGGGCGCCTGGTGATCGGCGACGCTGTGGAGGAGTTCCGCCGCAGGATCGACGAAGCGATCAAGGGCGGACAGACGCGCGTGGCGCTGGACATGCACGGCACGGAATACATCGACTCGAGCGGCATGGGCTTCCTCGTGGTGGCCCACAAGGTGGCGCGCGACGCCGGCGGCATGCTGGCGATGTTCAACCTGACCGACCGCGTCGTGGACCTGATGCTGCTGACCAAGCTGAGCGGCGTGTTCCATCTCTACGCGAACGAGCAGGACGCGGTGGACGCCATCCACGGGAAGGACGTCAAGCCGTTCGATCCTCTCGAATACGTGCAGAACCGCGGCGAGGACGCGCCTGGAGGCGAGTGAGCGGCGGGGATGTTACACTCGTAGTTTCCCCCTCATGAAAATCGCGCTCGGAGCGGATCACGCCGGATTCCTGCTGAAAGAATTCCTGCGCGGCGAGCTGGAAAAAGCGGGCCACGAAATCGTGGATTTCGGCGCGCACTCGCCCGATTCGACGGACTACCCGGACTACGCGCAGAAGGTGGCGGCTGCCGTGGCGGAAGGGCGGTGCGAGAGGGGCGTGCTGGTCTGCTTCACCGGCGTGGGGATGTCGATCGCGGCCAACCGCCGCAGGGGCGTGAGGGCGGCGCTGGCTTACAATTCCGACGTCGTTGAGCTGACGCGGCGGCACAACAACGCCAACGTGCTGGCGCTCGGGGCGAAATACGTCAGCCCGGCGCAGGCGCGGGAGTGGGTGCGGATTTTTCTGGAAACGCCGTTCGACGGCGGGCGCCACGAGCGGCGCGTCGAGAAGATGGACTCAGGAGAGCAGGGCTGCTGATGACGGAACAGGAGCGCATGGCCAGGACGCTGGCGGAAGTCGATCCGGAGATTGCGCAGGCGATCCGGGACGAAGCGGAGCGGCAACACGCGAGGCTGGAGCTGATCGCCAGCGAGAATTTCACCTCCGAAGCGGTGCTCGAGGCCACCGGCAGCGTGTTTACGAACAAGTACGCCGAGGGCTACCCGGGCAAACGCTACTACGGCGGCTGCGAGTTCACCGACATCGTCGAAAACCTGGCGCGGGAGCGCGCGAAGAAGCTGTTCGGCGCCGAGCACGCCAACGTGCAGCCGCACTCGGGCTCGCAGGCCAACGAAGCCGCCTATGCCGCGGTGCTCTCTCCCGGAGACACGATTCTCGGCATGAACCTGGCCCACGGCGGGCACCTGACGCACGGCCACCCGCTGAACTTTTCCGGCAAAACCTACAAGGTGGTGCCGTACGGCGTGCGCCGCGAGGACGAGCGGATCGACTATGACGAAGTGGCGCGGCTGGCTCGGGAGCACCGCCCGAAGATGATCGTGGCGGGCGCCAGCGCGTATTCGCGCATCATCGATTTCGCGCGGCTGCGCGAGATCTGCGACGAGACCGGCGCGATGCTGCTGGTGGACATGGCGCATTTCAGCGGGCTGGTGGCCGCGGGGCTGTATCCGAATCCGTGCCAGTGGGCCGACATCGTCACCACCACGACGCATAAAACGCTGCGCGGGCCGCGCTCCGGCCTGATCCTGTGCCGCGCGCAGTATGCGCAGGCCATCGACAAGACCGTGTTTCCCGGCGTGCAGGGCGGGCCGCTGGTGCATGTGATCGCCGCCAAGGCGGTGTGCTTCCTCGAAGCGATGCAGCCGGAGTTCATCGAATACCAGCGGCGTGTGGTGGCCAACGCGCAGGCGCTGGCCGAGGGGCTCAGGGAAGCCGGCTACCGGGTCGTCAGCGGCGGCACGGACACGCACGTGATGCTGGTGGATGTTTTCTCGAAAGGGCTGCGGGGCAGGGAAGCGGAAAAGGCTCTGGACGAAGCCTGGATCACGGTGAACAAGAACTCGATTCCGTTCGACCAGAACCCGCCGCTGAATCCGAGCGGCATCCGCCTGGGAAGCCCTGCCGTCACCACGCGCGGCTTCGGCGTTGCGGAGATGCGGCTGGTGGCGGAGCTGATCGCCCGCGTGCTGGAAGCGCCCGCCGACGAGGCCAATCTGGCTGCCGTTCGGAGGCGCGTGGAAGAGCTGACGGAACGGTTTCCGCTCTATGCCTGGAGGCGCGCCGCGGTGCGGGCGTGAGCCTGGGAGAAGGACGTGCCGCTGCGCATCCTGATCGACGCCCGCCACGTCCGGGATTTCGGCTACGGCACTTACATCCGCAACCTGGTGCGCGGACTGGCGTCGATCGGCGCGCCGCACGAGTTCCTGCTGACCCTGCGGAGCCAGGACCGCGACGAGCTGGACGGGCTGCCCGCGAATTTCCATATCCTGCCCTACGAGCGGCAGGACACCGAGCCGCGCGACCGGATCCTGTTTTCGCTGTTCGCCCGCAAGCAGCTGCCCTCGCTCGTCCATATCCCCCTGGCCCGCGTGCCGCTGTTCCTGCCAAAGCCTTACATCGTCACGGTGCATGACATCTCGAGCCTCGTGCTGGAACAGGGCGGCGGATGGAAAGGGCAAATCCGCCGCGCGGTGTTGCAGCGCTCGCTGCTGGAAGCGGCCTGCGTCATCGCCGTCAGCGAATGGACGCGCAACGACCTCGTCTCGCTGATGGGGGTTCCCGCCTCCAAGATCCGGCGCATTTACGGCGCTGTCGATCCGAGCTTCACCGATCCCCGCCCGGCGCGCTGGGCGCGCGCCGCCGGCCCCGAAGCGCGCGAGCACGAGCGGCGCCGCGAGCTGGAGCGCTACCAGGTCCACTACCCGTACCTGCTCTATGCAGGCACGATCCGGCCGCAGAAGAACATCCCGCGGCTGGTGGAGGCGTTCGCGCTGCTGCGCGGCAAGCTGCAGGACGATCCCCGGTGGAAGGACCTGCGGCTGATCATCATCGGGGACGAAATCTCGCGCTATCCGGCCGTGCGCCAGGCCGTCATCCAGTCCCGCGTGGAGCCGTACGTCCGATTTCTGGGATTCGTGCCGAAGGAGACGCTGCGGGTCTTCTACGAATCAGCGGCCGCATTTGTCTTTCCCTCGCTGTACGAGGGCTTCGGGCTGCCGCCGCTGGAGGCGATGGCCTGCGGCGCGCCGGTCGTCTGCTCGACGGCCACTTCGCTGCCGGAAGCCGTCGGAGACGCCGCCGAGATGGTGAGCCCGGACAACGTGTTCGACATCGCCCGGGGCATCGAGGAAGTGCTGCTGAACGAAAAGCGCCGCAAGGAGCTGATCGAGCGCGGCGCGCAGCGGGTGCGCCAGTTCCGCTGGGAGACCACGGCGGCGCAGGTGCTTGCCATTTACGAGGCGGTGACGATGGGAAAGCCGCTTCCGGAATGAGAGAAGGGATCGAAGCGCCGCGGATCCAGCCCCGCCCACAGCAGCCTGCCCCGGACGACCGAGAGCACGGACTGCCCGGACAGCGGAATGCACGGCGGCCCGGCGGCGCCATGCAGCGATTCCTGCCCCAGCAGTTCCAGCGAGGCGTCCCCGAGGCGGACCTTCCGCACATATCCGGCGCCGCCCCAGCGCAACACATACCATCCTTCAGGCGCGAGCCTCAGGCGCAATTCTTCATCCTCGCCCACCAGCGCAAATGCGCCTGACTGCCGGGCGAAAGGCACGGCGGGATCCGGCTCGAGCGCGGCCAGAAAGACGCGCCGGAATCCTTCGCAATAGTGCGTCTGAACCAGCAGCCATTCTTCCACTTCGTCCGTATCCGGAAACGGAGATGACGGCCCGATGCGGCCCGCCAGCACCGGAATTCTCCTCCTCCGGCTCTCGCGCGACCTTTGCGCCAGCAGAATTCCGTCCAGCTCTTCCTTCGAAATCAGGTCCCCGATTCCCCAGCCAACGCAGGCCAGGATGGCGTCGGCCATGCGGGGAGTCAGGGAGCGCTTTCCCGCCAGGATGTGATGCAGGTGAGGCTGGGAAATCCCTGTCAGGCGGGCCAGGCCTCTCTCCGTATACTCGCCGTTGACGAGAACCGACTTCAGCCGCTGGATCAGGCGGCCGAGGAGTTTTTCGAAACCGGGCCCTGACGGCGGGATCACATGATTTCTCCTTGAAATAGGATAGTACTAGTACACCTAGTACTCAATGTGAAGGGCATACATGAACCAGATTTAATTGTTGCGGCGGCCGGCGTCAAGGTTCTGCATCTCGAATAATTTACGGAAAAATTCCGGCCGTCTCCCCGCTGATGGGGGGATAGACGGGACTATTTCGTTGACGCGAGGGGCGGCCTGGCGGAGTTTGATTTCAGGGAAGAACGGACTCCCGGGGTGAGGCCGGGAGCCCGAGAACAAGAAGGAAAGAACCGAAATGGAGTGGACCCGTTCCGAAACCATTGGCTTGGCCGCAATCAAATGCGTGTATTGCCACGGGCTTGGTTTGCGAGAAGCCCGCGGCAAAATGGTGCCCTGCGCCTGCGTGTTTCGCAGCATTTTCCGCGCCTGCTACGCGCGGTTCAAAAAATGCGTGGAGCAGGACAAACGTTACAGCCGCGTCTCTCTGGAGTACTCGCCGCGGGGCTGCCGGCGGATCACCTGGGGCATGAAGAACGAGGAATACATGGCTGATTTTTACCTCGTGAGCCGCCGCCACCTGACGCCCGAGGAATGGAAGCTGTTCCGCTATCATTTTCTGCTGGGCGCGGATTCGAAGCTCTGCATGCGGAAACTGAAGATGGACCGCGGACAGTTTTTCCACATGGTGTACCGCATCGAGGCGAAATTGGGCAAGGTGTTCCGCGAACTGCAGCCGTATTCGCTGTATCCGCTGGACGAGTATTTCCACGGGCGCACGGAAAATCCGTGGCGGAGCATGGACGACGGGGGCGAGCCGCCGCGGCCGGCCGGGGCGGGGCGGCTCGGGCCGGTGCAGGAGGCGGCCTGAAGCGGGAAGCGGGGCGGCGGGAGGCCGGTCAGAGCAGCTGCGCGCCGAGCGCCCGGAGCTTGCCGGCGATGTCCTCGTAGCCCCGCTCGATGAGCCGCGTGTTGGAGAGGCGGGACTCGCCCTCGGCGGCGAGAGCCGCGATGACGTAGCTGAAGCCGGCGCGCAGGTCCGGGATCTCGATGTCGGCGCCGCGGAGCGGCGTCGGCCCCACGATGACGGCTGAATGGCGGTAGTTGCGCTGTCCGAAGCGGCAGTGCAGGCCGCCGAGGCACTCGCGGTAGAGCTGGATCTGCGCGCCCATCCGGCGCAACGCTTCGACGTAGCCGAAGCGGTCTTCGTACACGGTCTCATGGACGATGGAGACGCCTTCGGCCTGCGTGAGGGCGATGACGAACGGCTGCTGGTAGTCGGTGGAGAAGCCGGGGTAGACGTCGGTTTCCACGGCCGTGGAGCGAAGCGACTGGCCGGCGCGCCAGAACTCGATGCCGTCGGCGGCGACGCGGAAATCGCCGCCGATCTGGCGCAGGCGGTTGAGGAACGTCATCATGGGGGCCTGCTGGGCGTGGCGGACGAAGATGCGGCCGTTGGTGGCCACGGCGGCGCAGGCCCAGGAGGCGGCCTCGAGGCGGTCGGGGATGGCGGCGTGGTCGAAGCCGCGCAGCTCGCGCACGCCGAGGATCTTGATGACGCGGTCGACGTCGACGCTGATGATGGCGCCCATCTTCTGCAGCACCATGATCAGGTCCATGATTTCCGGCTCGACGGCGGCGTTGGACAGTTCCGTGAGGCCGTCGGCCAGGACGGCGGAGAGGATCACCTGCTCGGTGGCGCCCACGCTGGGATAGTCCAGGCGGATCTTGTTGCCCTGGAGCCGGGCGGCGGTCAGATGGGCGTCGTGCGCCTCCTCGTGCAGAACGGCGCCAAGGTCCTGCAGCGCGCGCAGGTGGAAATCCACCGGGCGCGACCCGATCCGGCAGCCGCCGAGAGACGGCACGGGCGCCTTGCCGAAGCGGGCCAGCAGCGGCCCGCAGGTCAGGATGGGAATGCGGCTGCGGCCGGAGAACTCGCGCAGCACGGAGCGCTCCATCGGGCGCAGGTTGGCGGCGCAGATTTCCAGCACGCCGGGCTCGATCTCGCGCACTTCGCCGCCGAGAGCGTGGATGAGCTCCGCCGTGATGTGCACGTCGAGGATGCGGGCGACGTTGCGCAGGACGCACTTCTCGTCCGTCAGCAGGGCCGCCACCATGATCTTCGGCAGCGCGTTCTTGGCGCCGCGCAGGGCCACTTCGCCCTCGAGCGGCCTGCCGCCGCGGAGCACCATGATGTCGGATTGCAGGGCGGAAGCGGGAAGCGTCATTTACTGGAACAATTTTCGCTCACGCCGCAGGACCGGCGGAGTTTCCAGATCGTCGAAGGGAAGGATCTCGTCCGGAGGACCGGCGGCGGGCGGGGCCGCCTGGGGAGGCGGACCCGCGACAGGGGCCGACTCTTCAGCAGCGGGTTCGAGATCGAACACGGCCTCGTCGAACGGCTCTTCCACGGCCAGGCTGTCCTGCTGCGCCGCGGCAGGGGCGGCTTCGATCTGCGGGGCCGGGACAATCACGGGCTCGGCTGCGGCCTCGGCGCGCGCCGCGGCGGCGGCGTGGCGCACGGCCTCGAGCTGCGGCCGTTCCACCTCGGGCAGCCCTTCGCGCTGGAAGCCGGTGGCGATGACAGTGATCCGGACTTCGTCCTTGAGGGAGGCGTCCGGGACAAGGCCGAAATTGATCTGCACGTCGGGGTTGCCGGTGGCCTCGCGGATGAGGCGGCAGGCCTCGTGCATCTCGTGCAGGCTGAGGTCGGGCGGGGCGGTGATGTTGAGCAGGATTGCGCGCGCGCCCTGCAGGCCGCCTTCTTCCAGCAGCGGGCAGGCGATGGCGCCGCGGGCGGCCTCGAGGGCGGCCTGCGGCCCGCGGGCGGCGGCCGTGCCCATGATGGCGAAGCCCATGCCGAGCATGATGGCCCGCACGTCGGCGAAGTCGCGGTTGATCAGCCCGGGCGTGGTGATGATGTCGCTGATGCCCTGCACGCCCTGGCGCAGGACGTCGTCGGCGAGGCGGAAGGCTTCGAAGAACGAAGTGCCGGGCGGGACGAGGTCGATCAGCCGGTCGTTGGGAATGGAGATGACGCAGTCGACGGTGGCGTGCAGCTCGGCCAGGCCGCGCTCGGCCTGTTTCATGCGGCGAGGCCCTTCGAAGCCGAAGGGCTTGGTGACCACGGCGACGGTGAGCGCGCCGAGCTCCTTGGCCAGCGCGGCGACCACCGGCGCGGCGCCGGTGCCGGTGCCGCCGCCGAGACCGGCGGCGATGAAGACCATGTCGGCGCTCTCGAGCACTTCGATGATGCGGTCGGTGTCTTCCAGGGCTGCCTTGCGGCCGATCTCGGGGTCGGAGCCGGCGCCGAGCCCGTGCGTGATGCGGGCGCCCAGCGCGATCTTGTTCGGCACCGGCGAAGAGCGCAGCGCCTGCGCATCGGTGTTCATCACGTAGAACTCGACGCCGCGCACGCCCGCATCGATCATGCGGCCGACGGCGTTGGATCCTCCGCCGCCGACGCCGACCACCTTGATGCGCGTGCCGCCGAGCAGCTCGTCCTGAATCTCGAATTTGAGCGGTTCCAGCTCTGCCATGGCAACCTCGTCCCTGGCGCGCCCGAGCAGCGCGCGTTCTCCCTATTTTGACTGAAACAGGCCGAACAGTCCCGGCCCCGGCGCGCTTTCGCGGCGCAGCTGCAAGCGCGCCGAATACATGGCCAGCCCGGCGGCCGCCGTCCAGGCGGGCGAGCACAGCTCCTCGGGCCAGTCCAGAATGCCGCGGGCCACGCCGAGCCGCGCCGGACAGCCCAGCACGCGCTCGGCTTCCTGCACCATGCCTTCCAGCAGCGCGCCGCCGCCGCACAGCACCACGCCCTCGCCCAGATGGAGGCCGCGGGCGTGCTGCACGCGGCAGGCTTCAAAAATTTCGAACAGCTGATCGGCGCGCGCTTCCAGCGTTTCCACCAGGGCGCGGCGGCTGATCTCCCTGCCCGGGCGCCCGCCCTCGCCGGGCAGACCGATGATGATGTTGTCTCCCGCGGGCGGCGTGTGGGCGCATCCGTAGGAGAGCTTCAGCCGCTCGGCTTCCTCGATGGAGACGCCGTGCACGGCGGAGATGTCGCGCGTGAAGTGATCGCCGGAGACCGGCAGGCCGGCGGCGAACAGCATGGCATCGCCGTCGTAGAAGACGACGTTGGAGCCGTGCGCGCCGATGTCGAGCAGGCCCACGCCTCCGGCGCGCTCCTCGGGCAGGATGGAGGCATACGCCGCGGCCATCGCCTCGAACACCGTTTCCTCCACCTGCACGTCGGCCTGCTGGACGGCGCTGACCAGGGCCTGGTGCTCCTGCCGCGACACGGTGATCAGCAGCGCATGCGCCTCCAGTCTTTCGCACTCGACGTTGATGGGGTGCGGCATCGGCGGCCGCCCGTCGAGCGTGAAGTCCTGGGGCAGCACCTGCAGAAGAAGCCTGTCGGGGTCCAGCGGCGACTGCGCGGCGAATTTCAGCGCCTGGGCGAGATCTTCAGCCTGCACGCGGCGGCGCGGGCCGAAGTCGTAGACGCCCCGCCCCTGGCGGCAGCGCACGCCCGGTCCGCCGGCTCCGACCACGGCGGACACCAGCGGCTGGCCGGCGCGCCGGGAGCACTCCTCGAACAGCTGGCGCACGGTGGCGGCCACGGCGTTCTGGTCCGCGATCTGGCCGCGGCGCCAGCCGCGCGACACGGCGGCGGCATGCGTGCGGTAGCGCACGAGTCCGTTCTCCAGCGAGACGACGACGAGGCGCGCCCAGCTGCTGCCCAGGTCGAGTCCGGCTGCCAGTTCTACGCGTTTGGCCACGGCTTTATCGGCTGTCCTCCGAGGAAGCTTCCACCAGTGTAATGCGGCCTTCCGTCGTCAGGTCGAGCACGGCGCGGTGCGAGAGCCGGTCGCGGATGGAGTCGTAGTGGCTGAGAAAGACATTCAGCCGTTCGAGGTAGCGCTCGTTGCCGAGCACCAGCAGGACGAGATGCTCGGGCGTCTGATAGGAGATGCGCACGTTTTCCGGGTCCGTGAGGTCGACTTCGGGAATGCGCGCGGCGGCGGGCGAGAGTTCGTCGAGGATCCGCAGCATGAGACGGACGCGGCGGCCGCGTTCTTCGATGTCCTGCTCGCGGCGGACGCCGAGCAGCAGAGGCAGCGATCCCTGCACGGGGCCGTTCATCGGGAGGATGACGCCGTCGGCGTCGATCAGCGCGGGCTGCATGCGCAGCGGCTCTCCGAAGCGGCCGCTGATGCCGGCGGGCACCTGGATCATGGCCACCGGCTCGCGCTCCTGGATGCGCACCAGAAGACGATCCGGCCAGATGCGGCGCACGGCGGCGTCGCGCACCCAGTCGATGCGGCGCAGCTCCTGGCGGCGGCGCTCGAGATCGATGTCGGCGACGCTGCGGCCGCGGTCGGCGGCGAAGACGCGGAGCACGGCGGCCCTGGGGACGCGGCGGTTGCCTTCCACCGTCATCCGGCCTGGTGCATCGTCTTCCTCGGCCAGCGCGAAGCGCGGATCGCGCGACAGGAACCGCTTCCACTCGAAGACGAAGAAGCCCGCGCCTCCGGCCACGAGGGCGAAGGCCAGGATCCATCCTGCCAGGCGCAGCCCGCGCAGAATGGCGGCGGAGCGGGCCGGCGCTTCAGATCCGTTCTCTTCCTTCCGTTTCCTGCGAGCCATGGCGTTCCTCCTTCCTGAGCAGAGCCAGAACGGCCGGACCGGCGCGCGTGACGTCGCCGGCGCCCAGCGTCACCAGCAGATCGCCTTCGCGCAACTCCGCGGCGGCGGCGCGGACGGCGTCGTCCAGCGCGCCGGCGTAGCGGACGCCGCGATGGCCGGCGGCGGCGATGGCGCGGGCGAGCGCCTCCGCGGTGACGCCTTCCAGCGGCGGCTCCGACGCTGCGTAAATGTCGGTGATCCACACGATGTCGGCATCGCCGAAGGCGTGGACGAATTCGTCGAACAGCAGCTGCGTGCGCGTGTAGCGGTGCGGCTGGAACAGCACGGCCAGCCGGCGGGGAGCGCGCAGCCGCAGAGCCGCCAGCGTGGCGCGGATCTCGGCCGGATGATGGCCGTAGTCGTCGATCACGGCGACGCCGGCGGCCTCGCCCTTCAGCTCCATCCTCCGCCCGGCGCCGCGGTAGGCGGCCAGCCCTGCGCGGACCGCGTCCGGCGCGAGGCCCAGATGCAGAAGAATGGCGGCGCAGGCAGCGGCGTTGAGCACGTTGTGCGCGCCGGGCACGTGCAGCTCGAACTCGCCGAGCGGACGGCCGTCGAGGGCCAGCCTGAAGCGGCTGCCGGCGCCGGAGAGCTCTTCCCGCACGACGCGCAGCCGCGCCTCTTCCGAACGTCCGTACGCGACGGCCGCGCGGCGCAGATGCGGCAGCAGGGAGCGGGCGTGCGCGTCGTCGATGCACAGCGCGACGATGCCGCCGATCGAGACGCGGTTGGCGAAACGCAGAAACGCTTCGCGCGCGGCTTCGAACGATTTCCAGTAGTCGAGGTGCTCGCGGTCGATGTTGGTGATGACGGCGCACTCGGGCGCGAGCTCGAGAAACGATCCGTCGCTTTCGTCCGATTCGGCGATGAACAGCGGGCCGCCGAGGCGCGCGTTCCAGCCGTCGAGGAACGGGGCGAGCGTGCCGACGCAGACGGTCGGATCGAGCCCGGCGTCGAGCGCGGCGCAGGCGAGCATGGAGCAGGTGGTGGTCTTGCCGTGGCTGCCGGCCACGGCGATGCCGCGGGCGCCGCGCATCAGCTCGGCCAGCAGCTCGCCGCGCGTGGCCACGGGAATGCCGCGGCGGCGCGCCTCGAGCACCTCGGGATTGTCCGGCGCGGCGGCGGAGGTGACGATGAGGGCGCGCGCTTCGGAGGGCACGTTTTCCGCCGCGTGGCCGAGGGCGATGCGCATGCCGAGGGAGGCCAGCCGCCCGGTCAGCGGGGTGGAGCGGACGTCGGACCCCGAGACCGCGCAGCCCAGCGCGCGGCACAGCAGGGCGAGGCCGCTCATGCCGATGCCGCCGATGCCGGTGAAGTGAAGCGGTTGGGGCCGAAAAAACATTCTGCCTCTTTATTGTTCAGGCGCGCCCGCTCCCTGTCAATGAAACGCCGCGGCGCGCGGCGGCCTCCAGCAGCGCGGAGGCGGCGCGGCGCGCGGCGCCGGGCCGGGCGAGGGCGCGGGCGGCGCGGCTCATGCGTTCCAGTTCTTCCGGCGCGGACGCCAGCCGGGCCAGCGTTTCAAACAGGGCGCGGCCGTTCAGGTTCCGCTCCTCGATCAGCGCCGCCGCCCCGGCGCGGCGCATGGCCTCGGCGTTGCGGAGCTGGTGGTCGTCGGCGGCGTAGGGAAACGGCACGAGCACGGAAGGCATGCCCGCGGCGGCCAGTTCCGCCACCGCGCCCGCGCCGGCGCGGCTCACCACGACATGAGCCTGCGCGTAGGCCGCGGGCATGTCCTCGAGAAACGCCACGGCGCGGGCCGGCAGGCCTGAGGCGGCGAACTCCGCCGCCAGGGCTTCGGCTTCCGCCGCGCCGGATTGCAGCGTGATTTCGACCGCGAGGCCCGACGCGCGGAAGTGCTGCAGACTGTCGCGCACGGCGCGGTTCAGCGCCCGCGCGCCGCGGCTGCCGCCGGTGACCAGCACGCGCAGCACGTCCCGCGGAGGCCGCCATTCGATTCCGAAAAAGGCTTCTCTGACGGGAACGCCGCAGAGCTCCGCTCTGCCGGGAGGAAACCAGCGCGCGGTTTCTTCGAAAGCCACCAGAGCCCTGTCGGCGAAGCGCGCCGCCAGACGGTTGGCGAGGCCGGGCACGGCGTTCGGCTCCATGACGACGACCGGGACGCGCTGCAGGAGCGCGGCCGTCACGGGCGCAACGGCCACATAGCCTCCCATGGAGAACAGCGCCGCCGGGCGCAGGGCTTGGAGCAGCCGCCGGCAGCGCCACAGGGCCCGCGGCAGACGGGCGGCGGCGGCGGCGCGCCCGCGCAATCCGGCGCGCTGGAAGCCCGCCGCCGGGATCCACTCCAGAGGAAAGCCGGCCTGGGGCGCCAGCCGCGATTCCAGCCCTTCCCGGGTTCCGATGAACAGGCAGGCGTGGCCCTGACGCTGCAGCTCCTGCGCGACTGCGATGGCCGGCATTACGTGCCCTCCCGTGCCCCCGCCCGCCATGACGAACAGCATGGCCGCCTCACGGTTCCGGCACGCGGTCGCCCACGCTCATCAGCAGGCCCAGCGTGAGCAGCGTGCCCACCATGGCGCTGCCGCCGTAGCTGACCAGGGGCAGGGGGATGCCCTTCGTCGGCACCGCATTCAGCGCCACCAGCATGTTGGCCAGCGCCTGTACCACCACGACGGTGGCCGCGCCAAGCGCCAGATAGCGGCCGAAGGTGTCCTCGGTGAGGAACCACGCCCGCCACCCGCGCCAGAAGATCACCAGGTAGGCGCCCAGCAGCAGCACGCATCCCACCAGTCCCGTTTCCTCCCCGATGACGCCGAAGATGAAGTCCGTGTGCGCCTCGGGCAGGAAGCCCAGCTTCTGGTTGGACTGTCCGAGTCCGACGCCGGTCAGGCCGCCGCTGCCGATCGCGATCTTCGACTGGCGCGCCTGGTAGTCGGTGTCCCGCGCGGCGCCGGAGGAGGCCATGCGCACGGCCAGCCACTGCAGCGAGGGGTCGGCGGCGATTTTCTCTTCCGTCAGGCCGACGAACGACGTGATCCGCAGCAGCCGGTACGGCTTCTGGAGAATGAAGCCGGCCATGACCAGAACCGTGCAGGCCAGCGCCACGAGGAAGTGGCGGCGGTGGATGCCCGCGACGGAGTAGACGACGAGCGCCGGAGCGAGAATCACCAGGGCGGTGCCGAGGTCGCCGAAGGCGATCAGCGCCGTCGTCGAGCCGACGACGAACAGCGTGGGCAGGATGGAGTAGCGGCTGTTGATGTCGCGGCCCCGCCAGGCGACGAACCAGGCCAGGTAGAGCACGATCACCGGCTTGGCGAACTCGCTGGGCTGGATCTGGCCGATGCCGGGCAGGCGGATCCAGCGGTGGGCGCGTCCGTCGGTGACGACGGCCACAAGCAGCAGCACCAGCACGAAGCAGAGCGGAATGATCACGGCGGGACCGCGGCGGAGCCGCCGGAAATCGCTCGCCTTCAGCCAGAGCATCAGGGCGAGCCCCACCACGGCCGCGCCCAGCTGGCGCGCGGCGAACTCCCAGGACGGCTTGCCGAAGTAGACCTCCGCAGAGACAGCCGAAGCGCTGTACACCATGACCAGGCCGAAGGCGACCAGCGCCAGCGTCGACGACATCAGCCACCAGTCCATGCGGTAGCGGATCGTGTTGTTCATCGGCGGCTCTCCAGCGAGTGGACGAGAGACTTGAAGACGCGGCCGCGTTCTTCGTAGCCGCTGAACTGATCGAAGCTGGCGCAGGCTGGCGCCAGCAGCACCGTGTCGCCGGGCGCGGCCTTCTGCCAGGCCGTTTCGACGGCGGTCCGCAGGTCGCCGCAATGGATCAGCGGCAGCGCGCCTTCCAGATGGGAGGCGATGATGGGCGCGGCGGCGCCGATGAGCAGGGCGGCGCGGGCGCGCTGCGCCAGCAGCTGGCGCAGCTCGCGGTAGTCGCTGCCCTTGTCCTTGCCGCCGAGGATGACCCACAGGTTGCCGTCGAACGACTCGAGAGCCTTGCGCGTGGCGTCGACGCTGGTGGCTTTCGAGTCGTTGTAGAAGCGGACGCCGTCCAGCTCGCGCACGAATTCGATGCGGTGCTCGACGCCCGCGAACGTGCGGACGCCGTCGCGGATCGCTTCCAGCGAGGCTCCAGCCAGGCGCGCGCAGGCGGCCGCGGCGAGGACGTTTTCCAGATTGTGCCGTCCGCGCAGCGGAATTTCGGCGGCCTCCATGAAGGGCTCGCCGTCCGCGAACAGGGTTCCGTTTTCCTGCCAGAAGCCGGGGCGGCGCTGGCCGCCGGCGCAGAACCACCAGACGCGGCCGCGCGCCTGCGAAGCCAGAGCGGCCGAGGCCGGGTTCTCCGCGTTGAGCACGGCGTGATCTTCCGGCTGCTGGCAGGCGAGGATGCGCGCCTTGGCGGCGGCGTAATTCTCAAACGTGCGGTGGCGGTCCAGATGGTTCTGCGTGATGTTGAGCACGGCGGCGACGTGCACGCGCAACGTGTGCGCGGTCTCCAGCTGGAAGCTGGACAGCTCAAGCACGTTCCACTGATCGGGCCGCGAAGAGGCCACCATCTCCGCCAGAGGCCGGCCGATGTTGCCGCCCACCTGGCAGGGGACGCCCGCCGCGCGCAGCAGATGGCCCGTCAGGGCCGTGGTGGTGGTCTTGCCGTTGGTGCCGGTGATGCCGAGAACCGGGCCCTGCAGGAACCAGGACGCCGCTTCCACGTCGCCCACGATGCGCAGGCCGCGCTGCGCGGCCTCCGCAAACAGCGGCAGGTCCGGCGGCACGCCGGGGCTCAGCACCGCGATGTCGCAGTCCTCGAGAGCCGCCGGGGACTGCGGGACGAACGGGGCGCCGAAGGCCGGCAGCGCCTCGCGCGGGCGGACGTCGGAGGCCCGCACCACGGCGCCGTGCGAGCGCAGCAGTTCGAGCACGGCCACGCCGGAGGCGCCCATGCCGAACACCGTGATTCTTGCGCCGCGCACGTCCATGGCTACCTCAGCTTCAGCGTGGTGAGGGCCAGCAGGGCCCAGACGAGCCCGGCGATCCAGAACCGCACCACGACCTTGGTCTCGTGCCATCCGAGCTTCTCGAAATGGTGATGCAGCGGGGCCATCAGGAACACGCGCCTGCCGCGCAGCCGGAAGCTGGCCACCTGGATCATGACGCTCAGCGCTTCGATGACGTAGACTCCGCCGACAAACAGAAGCAGCAGTTCCTGTTTGATGAGGACGGCCACGACGCCGAGGCTGCCGCCCAGCGCCAGCGAGCCCGCATCGCCCATGAAGATCTCCGCCGGATGGGCGTTGTACCAGAGAAACGCCAGCACGGCGCCGGTGAGCGAGGCGCAGAAAATCGTCAGCTCGCCCGCGCCCGGCAGGCGCGCCAGCTCGAGGTAGCGGGCGAACTGCGCGTGTCCGCTGACGTAGCAGAGCACGGTCATGGCGCCGCCGGCGATCACCATGAGGCCCGCAGCCAGCCCGTCGAGGCCGTCGGTGAGGTTGACGGCGTTCGACGAGCCTACGATCACAAGCAGCAGGAACAGGAAGAACAGGGCGAAGCCCAGCGGGTAGGTCCACGTGTTCTGCAGCAGCGGGTCGATGAGCAGGTCGGGGCGGAAATTCTTGAAGAAGGGCACGTTCATTTCCGTGCTGTACAGCCCGCGCCGGTGCAGCTCCAGCAGCCAGAAGCCGAGGGCGAACATCATCAGCACCTGCATGCCCATCTTCTGCCTGCCGGTGAGGCCGAGATTGCGGCCGCGCCGCACCTTCAGCCAGTCGTCGGCGAAGCCGATGGCGGCGTAGCCCGCGAGGGCGAACATCGCCACCCAGACGTAAGGGTTGGTGAGATGCGTGAACAGCAGCGCGGGCACGAGCGTGCAGAACACGATCAGCAGCCCGCCCATGCTCGGCGTGCCGGCTTTCTTGAGATGGCTCTCCGGTCCGTCCTCGCGGATCGGCTGGCCGATGGCGAGCTGGCGCATCTTGCGGATGAACCACGGCATGAGGAGGACGCCCAGCAGGAAGGCTGTGAGGCTGGCGGCCAGCGTGCGGAAGGTGACGTAGCTGAAGACGCGGAACGGCGAGAAGTAGGGAAACAGGAGTTCGTAGAAGAGCCAGTAGAACATGGCTAGCCCAGCATCGCCTCCAGCGCCTTCTCCATGCGGACGCCGCGCGAGCCCTTGAACAGCAGAACGTCGCCCGCGCGCGCCAGGCTCCGCACGAAAGAACCGGCTTCGGCGGGGTCGTCGAAAAACACGGCGCGCTCGGCGGGCATGCCCGCGGCCGCGGCTTCTTCCTGCATCCAGCGCGCGGCGCCGCGCACGCAAACCAGCCAGTCGAGCCCGCGCGCGGCGGCGTGGCGGCCGACTTCGCGGTGCAGGGGTTCGCTCCAGGGGCCCAGCTCGAGCATCTCTCCGAGGACGGCGATCCGGCGCGCGGCGGGCGACTCGGCCAGCAGGTCGAGCATCATCATGGCCGCTTCCGGATTCGAGTTGTAGCAGTCATTCCAGATCACCATGCCGTTGCGCTCGATCCGCTCGAGCCGCATGGGCGCGGTTTGCAGGCGGGCGACAGCCTCTTTACATTCTCCCAGATCCCAGCCCAGGCACCGGGCCGCGGCCAGGGCGGCGAGCGAGCACATCAGCCCCGCGCGCCCGGCCAGGGGGCAGAAAAAAGAGCCCACGTCCGGGACATCGAACTTCACCCCCTCGGACAGGTAGGCGACGTTCGAAGCCCGGACGTGGGGTGCCTCGGAGGGAACAAGGGAAGAAGAACCGTAAAAGACCTTCCTGCCAGGGAAGATGTCCGCCATCGCGCGCACGCGAGGGTCGTCGCCATTGAGCACGGCCGCGCCATCGGGCGGGAGCGACTCGACGAGTTCGCGCTTGGCGGCGGCGATGCCTTCGATCGAGCCGAGATTCTCGATATGCGCCGTGCCCACGTTGGTGACCACGCCGATCTGCGGCCGCGCGATGGTGCACAGATGGCGGATCTCGCCGGCGTGGTTCATGCCGATTTCGACGGCGGCCGCTTCGGCGTCATCCGGCAGGTTGAGAATCGTCAGCGGCACGCCGATGTGGTTGTTGAAATTGCCCTGCGTCTTGCCGGTGCGCAGGCGGACGGAGAGCACGGCGGCCAGCGCTTCCTTGGTGGTCGTTTTACCGGCGCTGCCGGTGATGCCCACCACGAGGCCGCCCCAGCGGCTGCGCTCCTCGGCGGCCTTCTGCTGAAGCCAGGCGAGGGCGTCCGGCACGACGTGCAGCGGCCCCGGGGCCTCCACGGGCCGCTCCACGACGGCCGCGGCGGCGCCTTTTTCAAACGCGGCCGCCACGAAATCGTGGCCGTCGTGATTCGGGCCCTTCAGAGCGACAAACAGCGCGCCGGGCTGCAGCGTGCGGGTGTCCACGCTGACGGACGTGCACCACCGGCCGGCGACGGAGATTCTCATGATTCGCCTCCCCGCGGCCCGCCATAGCCGTATTCGGCCAGCACCTCGCGCGCCACGGCGCGGTCGTCGAAGGCGATGGTGCGGTCCGCCAGCACCTGGCAGGTTTCATGCCCCTTGCCGGCGATCAGCACGATGTCGCCGGCTGCGGCGCGGCCGATGGCGAGGCGGATCGCCTCGCGCCGGTCCGGCTCCACTTCATGAGGCGTGTCGCGGCGGCGCAGCCCCACGAGGATGTCGTTGATGATCTCGAGGGGATTCTCGCTGCGGGGATTGTCGCTGGTGACCACCACGAGGTCGCTCAGCGCGGCGGCCGTTTCGCCCATGCGCGGGCGCTTCAGCTTGTCGCGGTCGCCGCCGCAGCCGAAGACGGTGATGACGCGCTTCGGCCCCAGGGCGCGCGCGGCCAGAATCAGGTTCTGCAATGCGTCCTCGGTGTGCGCATAGTCGACGACGACGAGGAACGGCTGGCCCATGTCGATGCGCTCGAACCGCCCGGGCACGGCGCGGCAGGCGGCCAGACCGGATGCGGCGGCTTCCGGCTCGAGCCCCAGAGACAGGCCGGCGGCGAAAGCGGCCGTCAGGTTGTAGACGCTGATCAGGCCGCACATCGGCGACTCGATCCGCGTGCGCCCGCCCGGATGCTCGATGGTGAAACGCACCCCGTGGAAGCCCGCTTCGATGTCCACGGCGCGGAACCGCGCGCGAGCGCCGAGGCCGTAGGACCAGCGCTCCGTCTGCGGCGCGGTGACGATCCGCTCCGTCCACGGATCGTCTTCGTTGACGACGGCGAACCGCGGCGCAGGTCCGCCGGCGCCCTCGAACAGCCGGTGTTTGGCCGCGAAATAGGCCTCCATGGTGCCGTGGAAGTCCAGGTGGTCCTGCGTGAGATTCGTGAACAGGGCCGTGTGGAAGCGGAAGCCGTAAATGCGCTCGAGAGCCAGCGCGTGCGAGGAAACCTCGAAGACGAAGTCCGCGCCGCCGGCGCGCGCGAGCTCGTCCATCATGCGCACCAGGTCGAGCGACTCCGGCGTCGTGTTGACGGCGGGCGCTTCGCGGCCGGCGATGCGGTACAGCACGGTGCCCGCCATGGCTGTCGTGCGTCCGGCGTGGCGCAGCATGGCGTCGATGGCGAAGACGGTGGTGGTCTTGCCGTTCGTGCCCGTCACGCCGGTCAGGCGGAGCCGCTCGTCGGGGCGGCCGTAGAGGCGCAGGCTCATCAGCGCCAGAGCCCGGCGGCCATGAGCGGTGCGGATCCAGGGAACGGGGAAATCGGGCGGCGCATCGAGTTCGCTGATCACGGCCACAGCCCCGCGTTCGGCGGCATCGCGGGCGAACAGGGCGCCGCTCGTGCGGCTGCCCGGGAAAGCGAAAAACACGAAGCCCGGCCCGATGCGGCGGCTGTCGTAGTCCAGCCCCACGACTTCGATCCGCTCCCATGCGGGATCGGCGTGCGGGACGATGTCTGCGAGCAGGGCGGCGAGGTTCATGGCTACAGTCCGAAGCGCACCTGCACGCGCATTCCGGGCGCGAGCACCGTGCCGGGCGGCGGCGACTGCTCGCGCGCCACGCCGCGTCCCAGCGTCTCCACGGGAAGGCCGAGCGAAGCGGCTTCCCGCAGCACCGCCACCAGCGGGCGGCCGCGGAAATCCGGCACCTTCGGGCCGACCAGCGCGGGGGTGGCCGGCGGCGGCGCCTCTTCGCGAGGCTCGGGTTTTTCGGCGGAAGCCAGCAGCGGCGGCGCTTTCGGCGGCGCCTGCGGCTTCGGCTCCGGCGCCGTCTCAGGCCGGTCCATCGGCACGTGGAGCACGCGCAGCGCCGTCTCGGCCACCTTGCGGAACACCGGCGCGGCCGACGCTCCGCCCAGCTTGGGCGTGCGGTTCAGCGTCACCACGACGACGACGCGCGGATTGGCTACCGGGGCGAACCCGATGAAGGAGGCGTTGTGGCGGTTCAGCCAGCGGCCGTTTTCGAAGATTTCGGCCGAGCCGGTCTTGCCGCCCGAAGAGTAGCCGGGAATGGCGGCCGCTTTCCCCGTGCCCTCCAGCACGACGCGCTCCATGATGCGGCGGATGGTGATGGCTGTTTCCGGCCGCAGCACGCGCCGGGGCGGTTCCTGCTCCACCTTGATGGGAATCTCCCGCCCCTCCGGCGTCGGGCGGCTCTTGCCGATCACCAGATGCGGCTGCACGAGCAGCCCTCCGTTGGCGATCACCGCCACCGCGCGCGCCAGCTGCACCGCCGTGGCGCTGACTTCGTGGCCGAAGGCGATGTACTCGTGAGACGCGGGCGACCAGCAGTTGCGGTCCTGCGGACCGCGGCAGGCCTGCGGGCGCAGGATGCCGCGGGACTCCGCCGGCAGCTCGATGCCGGTGCGGTCGCCGATGCCGAATTTCTTCAGGTACTCGTAGAGCCGTTGCGGCCCCGCGGCGAGGCTGACTTTCACGACGCCGATGTTGCTGCTCTTGATCAGCACCTGGCTGAGATCGAGCGTGCCGTAGCGGTGCACGTCGTGAATGGCGCGGCGGCCGGGCCGCGGGAACGCGCCGTTTTCGCAGTAGATGAGGCTTTCGGGGCGGAACAGGCCCGTGTCGATGCCCATGGTGACGGTGATCATCTTCATCACCGAGCCGGGCTCGCAGGGGATCTGCACGGCGATGTTGGAGTGCCGCGCCGCGGCTTCCGCGGGGGTGGGCTTTTCGCGCCTCGGATCGAAGGTCGGGTAATTGGCCAGGGCGAGGATCTCGCCGTTGCGGGGATCCATGACCACCACCGTGCCGCTCTCCGCGCCGGCCTGTTCGATGCCTTCGCGCAGGAACCGCTCGGCGTCATGCTGGATGACGCGGTCGATGGAAAGGGTCACGTTGACGCCCGGCAGGCTGTCGCGCTTGGTCCACGTGATGAAGCGGTCCTGGCGGGAGCCTGCAAGCACCTGGATCAGCCCGTCGCGCCCTTTCAGCTCGTCGTTCAGCTTCTGTTCGACGCCGGCGTTGCCGTCGCCTTCGGCGCCGATGGCGCCGACGACGTGCGCTCCGGTGACGCCGTTCGGGTAATCGCGCCTTGCATCGGGGACGAAGTGGATGGGGAAGGTCTTCTGCAGCGGCCTGAGCCGCTCGCGCTGTTCCGGCGTGAGGTGGCGCGCCACGATGTGGAATGAAGCGCCCGGGCCGCCGGCCTGCTTCTTCGTCATCAGCGGGCCCGACAGTTCCTCGGGCTTCAGGCCGAGGACGGGCGCCACGACGCGGGCGAAGAACTCGGGATCGCGGATCTGCTGGGGATTGACCACCGCCGATTCCGTGCGGATGCTGATGGCCAGCGGGTAGGAGTCGCGCGCCAGCAGCTCGCCGCGCAGCGCGGGCAGCCTGAACTCGCGCAGATGCTGCCGCCGGCCGCGCTCGGCGTAGTATTCATGCCGCACCACCTGAAGCTCGACGAGCTTGGCCAGCACGACGGCCGCCATGCCGGCCACGATCAGGGCCGCAGCGGCTGCACGCCGGTTCGAACCGAATTGCTGGTCTCGCTGCCTCATGCCTGTGCATCCCCGCCGCTCCAGCCGCCCGCCGCTGCCGCCGCCCTAGCGGGCGTCGAGGGAAGCCACCGTGGCCTTGGCCGGCGGGGCGTAGATCATGGCTTTGGCCGGAGGCGCGATGAAGCGCTCGCCGGCGATCTGCTCCAGCCGCTCGGCGCTGCGCAGGGCGGCCTCCTCGCTCCGCAGGCGGCGCAGCTCGTTCAGCAGCGCAGCTCTTTCTTCCTTCAGCAGTTCGATCCGGTGGCTGATGGCCAGCGTGGTGGTCTGCGGCACGATGGCCGCCACGATGCAGAGCGCCGCCGCGATGAACACCGCGGCCGTCGTTGCGCCCGACATCCAGTCGCCGCGCCGGGCCACGCAGCGCACCTGCGAGTTATCGATCGGCTTTACGTAGAGGAAAATCTCTTCGCGCGGCAACGCGCGCAGGCGGGCATCGCAGGCCGCCCGCCGTTCTCTTTCCGCCGCCGCCTCCCTGCCGGCCGCGAACCAGTCCAGCAATGCTTCCATGCCGCTCATCTGTAGTCCTCCGTCAATCCTGTTCCGCTCCCGTCACTCCCTCTGCCGTTCCAATGCCCGCAGCACGGCGCTGCGGCTGGCCGGATTGGCGCGTTTCTCTTCGTCCCCGGGACGGACGACATGCCGCGTCAGCACGCGGAATCCCCCTTGCCGCGCCAGCTCCCTGAAGCGCACTTTCACCTTGCGGTCGTCCAGCGACTGGAAGGCGATCACCACCATCCGGCCTCCAGGCGCGAGCCGCTCCGGCGCCTGCGCCAGCAGAGCGTCCAGCTGCCCCGGCTCGTCGTTGACCGCCATGCGCAGCGCCTGGAAAACGCGCGTGGCGGGATGAATCCTTGCGGCACGGGGCGCAACCGACGCCACCACGCGCGCCAGATGCGCCGTGTCGGCCACCGGCCGCGCCCGCACCACTGCTCTGGCTATTTTTTCCGCTAGGCGCCTCCTTTCCTCGCCCAGCTCCTCGAAGATCCGGGCGAGCTCCCGTTCCGAATAGTGATTGACAATGGCGGCAGCGGTGAGGCTCTGCCGCCGGTCCATCCGCATGTCGAGCGGCCCGGCCGACTGCAGCGAAAAGCCACGCTCCGGTGAGGTGAGCTGATAACGGCTGACGCCCAGATCGGCCAGGATCCCGTCCACATGCGGCAATCCGAGAGAGTCGAGAGTGGACGAAAGATCCGAAAACGAACTCTGCACGAAGACGATCCGCTCCCGCCACGGCGCGCAGCGCCCGCGCGCCTGCTCCAGCGATTCGGCGTCCCTGTCGAGCGCAATCACGCGCCCCGTTTCCAGCAGCGCGGCGATCGCCGCCGTGTGGCCTCCCAGCCCGCATGTGCAGTCCACGTACACGCCGTCCGGGCGCACCGCCAGAAACTCCAGCGATTCGCGCAGCAGTACGGGCGTGTGCTCCATGCCGCATCAGAAGTCGATTCCCAGCGCCGCCAGCCGTTCCGCGTCGCTTTCCCGGTGGCTGTTGACCCGCCGCAGCTCTTCTTCGAACTTGTCGGGCGGATAAATCGTGATCACGTCTTCGTAAAACCTCAACTGGACCGTCTTGTCCTCCAGCCCCAGCTCCTTGCGCAGCTGCTGCGGCAGTGTGATGCGTCCCTGCGGGTCCACGTCCACGTCGCAGCCCACCAGCTCCGCCCGGAACGTCTCGCGCCACCGCAGCTGCGGATCCTCGATCCGCGCCAGGCGCCGCTCCCAGCTTCCATTCGTGTAGATCCGCGCCAGCCCGCGCGACTCGGTCACGAACAGGTACTTGTCGGGCAGCCTGTCCAGGTATTCCTGATATTTGGCCGGCAGCTTCAGCCGTCCGGCCGAATCCACCTTGCATGGATAGAATCCCAGCGGTGCACGGAGACGGCCCGGTGCCAATGGGGCTGAGCCGCCGGCCGGACTGTGGCGCTGGTCTTCCATTTTGGTCCGAATCGGTCACAGACGGCCCTATTTGGGCCACTGTGATTCGATCCTAAGACCAAGAGGGGCGGCAAATCAAGAGATTTCCACGTTGATTTTTCGAATATCTCCTTTGTTTTCCTTTTCTTCGCCCCTCTGTCGGGATACACGGCGCGGCCGGAGCGGATACACGCCCCGCACCCGAGGAATCGCCGGTCCGCCTGGAGTCTGCTACATTGACGTTTGTGTATCCGAAGCTCTACGACCTTGATCCTGGCCCTGAGGCGCCAGAACTGGTGCGGATGATCGTCGAGATCCCGAAGAACTCCGCCAACAAGATCGAATACGACGGCACGCTGGGCGTCTTCCGGCTGGACCGCGCGCTGTACTCTCCCATGCACTATCCGGGCGACTACGGGTTCATCCCGGGGACCCTGGCCGAGGACGGCGACCCTCTGGACGTGCTGGCGCTGGTCAGCGAGCCCAGCTTCACGGGCTGCCTGATCGAAGTCCGCCCCATCGGGCTGCTGCGCATGGTGGACCGCGACGAGATGGACGAGAAGGTGATCGCCGTGCCGACGCGCAATCCGCGCTACGACGAGATCCACACGATCGACCAGGTGTTCCCGCACGTCAGGCGGGAACTGGAGCATTTCTTCAGCATTTACAAGGAACTCGAGGGGCGCGTGGCGACAACGCAGGGCTGGGGAGGCCCGCGCGAGGCGCGCCGGGCGATCCTCGACGCGCGCGAGCGCTACCTGGAAAAGAAGCGCGCGGCGGAGCCCTGCGGCGACGGCATCTGAGGCGCGCGGCTACAGCCGGATCTCGCGGCCGCCGATCCGCACGCCTTCGGCGCGGATGTCCCGGGCGTGCTCGATGACATTGCCGCCGGGCGCTTCCTCCACCTGCCAGTTGCGGAGCAGGACGTCCCGCACCGGGCTGTTTTCGAAGCCGCGGATGTAGACGCCGTAGCGCGTCCTGCGGCAGCGGATGTTTTCCATTTCGATGCGTCGCACCACGGGCAGATGCGGCCCGTTCAGGCCCTCTTCGTACAGGAAGTCAACGTGGAGCAACGCGTCGGCCACCTGCCCCACTTCGACGTCCCGCATGTAGACGTGCTCGATCAGGCCGCCGCGCATGGCGTTGGTTTTCAGCCGCAGCACGCGGTCCAGGTTCGGGCTGTCCATGCGGCAGCGCTCGGCGTAGATGTGGCGCGCGCCGCCGGAGATCTCGCTGCCGATGGTGACGCCGCCGTGGCCGTCCTTCATCACGCAGTTCCGGATGACGATGTTCTCGCTGGGCGTGCGGACGCGCCGCCCGTCGGCGTTGCGGCCGCTCTTGATGGCGATGCAGTCGTCGCCGGTGTCGAACAGGCAGTCTTCGATCAGAACATTGCGCGAGCACTCCGGGTCGCAGCCGTCGTTGTTCGGCCCGTGCGAGACGATCTTCACGCCGCGCACCGTCACGTTCGCGCACAGCACGGGATGGATCTCCCACATGGGCGAGTTGCGGATGGTGACGCCCTCCACCAGCACGTTGCGGCAGCGGAAAAAAACGAGGAAATTCGGGCGCAGGTACGAACCCTCGCCGAAGGCGCGTTCCGCGGGCGGAACGCCCGCCTCCACCATCCGGATCAGCCGGTCGCGGGCCGGTCCCTGATGCGGCTGCCCTTTTGACCAGCCGCAGTTGGTGCGCCCTTTCCACGGCCACCAGTGTTCGCAGTCGGCCTGACCGTCCAGCACGCCCGCGCCGGTGACGGCGACATCCTGCTGGTCCAGGGCGTAGATCAGCGGCGAGTAGTTCAGGCACTCCATGCCTTCCCAGAAAGAGGGCACGAGCGGCAGGTAGCGCTTCGGATCGTGGAAAAAGCGCAGCGTGGCGCCTTCCTCGAGGTGAAGGTTCACCCGGGACAGAAGGTGCACGGGGCCCGTGAGCCAGACTCCCTTCGGCACGACGACGCGGCCGCCGCCGGCCTGGTGGCAGGCGCGGATGGCGGCGCGGAACGCCTCCGTGCAGTCGCGATCCCCGTCGCCGCGCGCGCCGAAGCGCGCGGCGTCGAAATCGCGGGCAGGGAACTGCGGCGGGCGGATCTGCTCGAGGATCCGCTGCGCGTAGTCCCATCCGGGGGCGGGTTCCGGCCCAGGGCGCCGCACTCCCAGCTGCGGCAGCGCACCGGGCATGACGGCTGCCAGAAGCGCGCGTCGCGTGGGGCGCAAATCGGATGCGTGCATGCTTTTTTTATCCCATGAACGATGCCGCCGCGGCCGGACCGGGGAGGGTAATGGTACCGGGAGCTCCCCGGGCTGGAACTCTGGCAGGCCGAAGTTCCATGGCGGCCATCGTGACTGTGCACTATACGGGAGTTACAGACCTGAAAAGTGCATTGTTGCGGCACCTCCTTGCCGCGCAGAGCACAGGCGGAACCCGAAAAGAGAGGAGAAAATCGAATGAGGCAGTTACCCGTTCTCTTCATGGCGGCCCTGCTGGCGGGCGTGGTGCTGACCGTGCCTGCCTCTGCCACCGTGATCACCATCAACGGGAGTGATTTCACCAATGGTCTGAACAACCAGACCATTGGTGGCCTGAACTGGACATCGACCCCCGGCAACTTCAATAAGAAGACCCTGGCCGGCTATACGGGCGTGGGCATCACGGGCGGGCGAACTGGGAACGAAATCGACATTGACGAGTTCCTGACCGCCACCACCACCGGACTGCCCTTCTGGGTGCCGTCGTTCACGCTCGGCGTGCTGTTCGACGGACCGGAGTTCAACGACGTGCAGGAAGTGGCCCAGGTGACCATCACGAGCTTGAGCCTCGGCACTTTGAGCTTCACGCTGACCAATACCTGGGAAGAGAATCCGCTGGTCACCGACACGGCCTCGTGGACGGGTTCGGGGACGGTGACGAATCTGTCGCCTTCTGCTAACGGTTACGGTGCCGTGTGGAAGATCACCAACCCGTTCGGCGCGATCAATGACATCACAAGCGTCCAGTTCACGGCGCTGACGGGCGATTGCGGCAGCGGTCTCTGCACCAACCAGTCCGACTTCACGCTGGTCCAGTTCCAGTATGAGCCCGTGCCCGAGCCGGGCACCTACGCCATGCTGGGCGCCGGCCTGATCGCTCTCGGCCTGCTGGCGCGCCGCCGGAAAGGCTGAGGCGAACCTCGAGCAAAATTCTGCGCCAGGGGCTTCCCAGCAGAGCCCCTTTTCTTTCATTGAGGGCGTCAGCGCTCCAGCAGCGGCAGCGGACGGACCGGTTCCTTCTCCACCGGCAGCAGCGACGGCGCCGCCGGATCGTGCGTCCGGTAGCGCGCCAGCGCGACGCGCCGGTGGCGGACGGCGTAGCAGTAGAGACAGCCGTGCGGGCAGGTGTCGTACTCGCCGATGTCGCGCGACTCGTGGCAGGCGCACCCGGGACGGTTGCCCTTCAGCGGCGCATCGAGGGGCTCGCCGCTGATCCGCGCCAGCCTCCGCACGTCGACGCAGCGCGCTTCCCCGGCGCCTTCCACCACGTAATCCGGCTGCGAGCACACCGTCAGGCGCATCCCGTGGCGCCGTGCGATTCCAGCCAGCTCCGCCGCCAGCGCCCGCTTGGCCTCATCCGCAGGATCTTCCCACGCAAACCCGTGCCGGCGCGCCGCGGCGTCAAGGTTGCGCCGCGACTTCGCGTAGATCTGCGCGAAGCTGATCACCGCCTCGTCTGTCGACCCCTCCAGCTGCGCTGCCAGCCTGTCGAAATTTCCGAGGTGGAAATCCGGCGGCGTCAGCGACGTCAACAGCACCGGATCGTAGCGCCACACCGGGCAGAGGGGATGGACTTCGCGCGCCAGCCGGTGCATCTGCGCCACCGCTTTTTCCGCGGGGATCACCGCCGGCTCGATCGCGCGCGGGTAATTCGTGATGGTGAACTGCACGGCGAACGGCCGCCCGAAAGCGCGCAGCCGGTCCAGCTGATCGAGCAGCGGGCCGAAATTGCGCGTCCAGAAGACGAAGCCCGTGACGTGCTGCGGCCGCAGATCCACGCGGTACATCTGCGCCGAATACGGATTGCGCACGAGCGCGAATCCCTCCTGCAGGCGGCGCAGGAACCACTGCGGATAGAAGGCCGGAATGTCGGTGCGGTAGCTGGCCGAGACGATCACGCGCGCCCCTGATTCCAGTATCGTGCGCGCGGCGGCGGATCAGGCGCCGCGGAAGGCGGCGGCGAGTTTCCGCCAGGTTTCGCGCAGGTCCTCGGGCATGACGCGGGTCTCGCAGACGGTGGTCATGAAGTTGGCGTCGCCGGTCCAGCGCGGCAGGACGTGCATGTGCAGGTGGCCGGCGATGCCCGCGCCGGCGCACTCGCCGAGATTCATCCCCAGATTGAAACCGTGCGGGCGGTAGACGCTTTTCAGATGGCGCACCGAGACGCGGGTCAGCTCCATCAGCTCGGCAGCTTCGTCGCCGCCGAGCTCCTCGAGCTGCGCCACGTGGCGGTACGGCGTGATCATCAGATGGCCGGTCGTGTACGGGAACAGATTCAGCAGGACGTAGTTCAGCCTGCCGCGGAACAGGATGAGGTTGTCCTCGTCGCGATCCTCGCGCGCCTTGGCGCAGAAGATGCACTCGTCCGACGGCGAGACGGTGCTCACGTAGTGATAGCGCCAGGGGCTCCAGAGGCGGTCCATGGCAGCGGCTGCCCGGGGGCGGCTAATCCGCGGGAGGCGCCGGCTGCGCTTCCTGGTTGACGAGGTCTTTCAGTTCCTTGCTCGGCTTGAAATAGGGAATCCGCTTGGCGGGCACGTCGACGCGCGCGCCCGTCTTGGGGTTGCGCCCGATGCGCGCCTTCCGCTGGCGGGTCCGGAAACTGCCGAAGCCGCGGATCTCGATCTTGTCGCCTTCGCGCAGGGCGCGCACGACGCTGTCGAAGATCGCCTCGACGATCACTTCGGAGTCCTTGCGCGTGAATTCACAGACGCGCGAAATTTCCTCGATCAGATCAGCTTTCGTCATCGTGTTTCGGTTCCTCTTGAGTTGGCTCGCCGGACCCCGCGGGAGAGGCCGCCGCCGGCGGCTGCCCGCCCTGCAGCGCCTCCTCGATCTGCTGCGTGGCCTGGGCCGCCTGGCGCTGGTAGCCGCCGATGCGCTCCAGCTCCCGGACGTCTTCCTCGGTCACCAGCGAAAGCCCGATGCGTTTCTCCGCCTCGTTCATTTTCAGGATACGGAATTTCATCTCCTGGCCCAACGGCAGAGGCGGCGACTGCTTCCGCATTTCGGCGGGAATTTCGGAGTTGTGGCAGAGGCCTTCCACGCCGGGGGCGAGCTCGACGAAGACGCCGAAATTCGCCGTCCGCGTCGGCTTCCCGGAGACGATGTCGCCGATGGAGTGCTGGCGGAAGAACGTCTCCCAGGCGTCCGGCTGCAGCTGCTTGATGCCCAGCGAAAGCCGCCGGTTGGGCGCGTCGATGCTCAAAATCACGGCCTGCACCACCTGGCCCTTCTTCAAGACCTCCGAAGGGTGCTGCACGCGCCGGGACCAGGAAAGGTCGGACACGTGAACCAGGCCGTCGATGCCTTCCTCGATCTCCACGAATGCGCCGAAATCGGCCAGCTTGCGCACCCGCCCTTCCACCACGCTGCCCACCGAATACCGTTGGTCGACCGTTGTCCAGGGGTCGGGCTCGAGCTGTTTGATGCCGAGCGAAATGCGGCGCTCTTTCGGCTTCACGTCGAGCACGACGCTTTCAACATTGTCTCCGACGCGCACCACTTTGGATGGATGCTTCATGCGCCGGCTCCAGGTCATTTCAGAAATGTGAATCAGGCCCTCGACGCCAGGCTCGAGTTCCACGAAGGCGCCGTAGTCGGTGACGCTGACCACGCGTCCGACGACGCGCATGCCGGGCTGGTAGCGCTCGGCCACGGTCTCCCAGGGATCGGGCAGAACCTGCTTGAGCCCCAGCGAAATGCGCTCTTTTTCGCGGTCGAATTTCAGCACGCGGACCGTGATTTCCTGCCCCACCTGGAGCACGTCCTGCGGATGGGCCACGCGGCCGTAAGAAATGTCGGAAACGTGGAGAAGGCCGTCGATGCCGCCGAGGTCGATGAAGGCGCCGTATTCGGTGAGGTTCTTCACCACGCCCGTCACCAGGTCGCCTTCCTGCAGGTGTTCGAGAAGGGCCGCCTTGCGGGTCTGTATTTCTTCCTCCATGACGGCCTTGCGCGAGACGACGATGTTGTTGCGGCGGCGGTTCAGCTTCAGCACCTTTACCGCGATATCGGCGCCGATCAGCGCATCGAGGTTGTGCAGCGGGCGGATGTCAGCCTGCGTGGAGGGCATGAAGGCCGTCAGGCCGACGTCGACGCTGAGGCCGCCCTTGACCCTGCCTGTCACGCGCCCGCTGACGATCAGCCCTTCGCGGTAGGCCTTGTCGAGCGTCTCCCACGCGCGGATGCGGCTGGCTCGCTCGTGCGAGAGGAGAATGTAGCCTTCCATCTCGCGCCGGCGGTCGAGCATGACCTCGATGGAGTCGCCGGGCTGGTAGGTGACCGCGCCTTCGGGCGTGACCACCTGCTCGATGGGCACGAAGCCTTCCTGCTTCTGTCCCACGTCGACGATCAGGCCCTCGGGAGTCACCTCGAGAACCGTGCCCATCATCACCTCGCCCTCTGCGGGAGGCTCGAGGTGGCCGTAATCGTCGAGCAGCTGTTCGTAATTTTCCTCGCCGTTGGCGGGATACTCCACCGGGCGGTCTTCCTGGTTGCCGGTCATGCCCCAGACTCCGAAATCACCACTGCGAACACCGGACGGCCTGCATGGAAGCCCGGCTTCGCTGCAGCATGATGCGCCGCAACAGGGAAGGGCTCCCGCCCCGCTGCAGCGCGCCGTGCAAAGCCGGCGCCGGACCGGTGATCGCCGCCGCCTTCAAGATTCAATACAAATCATTGAAAGTGCGACACTTCAGAACTATATCGGACATGGAGGGGCTTGTCAACTTGTGGCGCAGGGCGGCATGCGCCCTGCGGCGCCGCAGGGCTGCCGCGGAGGAACCGTTTGCCGATGGCTGCAAACCGCGGGCCGCTGCGCTATATTGGTCTTGTCGCCACCGCGCAGGCTGGCTCGATGTGGACAGGTGGCCGAGTGGTTAATGGCAGCAGACTGTAAATCTGCCGCTCCTTGCGAGCTACGGAGGTTCGAATCCTCCCCTGTCCACCACTTCCTCCTGCCTGCGGGCGGCGCGCCCGCGGCGGCCCCTTGCGCGAACCGCCGGCGAGTGCGCTAAAGTAAGGAATGAGCCGATGTAGCTCAGGTGGTAGAGCGCGTCCTTGGTAAGGACGAGGTCACCAGTTCAAGCCTGGTCATCGGCTCCAGAGTTTTTTCCCCGATTCGATCTGGTCCCCCGCAGTCTCCGGCGGGCCGGCACGCGAGCCCGCGCCCACCAGCCAGACGGCGAACCAGGAGAGTCACCAATTCTGGCATCAGGGAGCCGTTTGTATGGCGAAAGAGAAATTTGACCGCAGCAAGCCGCACGTCAACATTGGGACGATCGGGCACATCGATCACGGCAAGACGACGCTGACGGCGGCGATCACGAAGGTGCTGTCGAAGCACAATCCGAAGGTGCAGTTCCGGAGCTTTGATTCGATCGACAACGCGCCGGAGGAGAAGGCGCGGGGCATCACGATTGCGGTGGCGCACGTGGAATACGAGACGGCGAACCGGCACTATGCGCACGTCGACTGCCCGGGTCACGCCGACTACATCAAGAACATGATCACGGGCGCGGCGCAGATGGACGGGGCGATTCTGGTGGTGGCGGCGCCGGACGGGCCGATGCCGCAGACGCGGGAGCACGTGCTGCTGGCGCGGCAGGTGGGGGTGCCCTACATTGTGGTGGCGCTGAACAAGGTGGACATGATGGACGATCCGGAGCTGCTGGAGCTGGTGGAGCTGGAGCTGCGGGATCTGCTGAAGAGCTACGGTTTCCCTGGCGACGAGGTGCCGATCGTGCGGGTGAGCGCGCTGAATGCGCTGAACGGGGATCCGGAGGCGGAGAAGCAGATTGACGCGCTGATGGAGGCGGTGGACAACTACATCCCGCTGCCGCAGCGGGACGTGGACAAGCCGTTTCTGATGCCGATCGAGGACATTTTCTCGATCCAGGGGCGCGGCACGGTGGTGACGGGCCGGATCGAGAAGGGCAAGATCAAGGTGGGCGAGGAAGTGGAGATCGTCGGCTTCCGGGAGACGCGGAAGACGGTGGTGACGGGGGTGGAGATGTTCAAGAAGCTGCTCGACGAGGGCATGGCTGGGGACAACGTCGGGCTGCTGCTGCGCGGGGTGGAGAAGGACGAAGTGGAGCGCGGGCAGGTGCTGGCCAAGCCGGGCTCGATCACGCCGCACACGAAGTTCAAGGGCGAGGTGTACGTTTTGTCGAAGGAAGAGGGCGGGCGGCACACGCCGTTCTTCACGGGCTACCGGCCGCAGTTTTACTTCCGGACGACGGACGTGACGGGCGTGGTGAAGCTGCCGGAAGGCGTGCAGATGGTGATGCCGGGCGACAACGTGTCGCTCGAGGTGGAACTGATCACGCCGGTGGCGATGGACAAGGGGCTGCGCTTCGCCATCCGCGAAGGCGGCCGCACCGTCGGCGCCGGCACGGTGACCGAGATCATCGAGTAGTTTGGTTTTTTGCCGGCCGGGGCGGGTGCGAACGCCCGTCCCGGCACGGTACAATAAAGAGGACTTTGCCCCAGGGGCTTAGGTTAACGGTAGACCGGCGGTCTCCAAAACCGCGAGTGGGGGTTCGATTCCCTCAGCCCCTGCCACTTCCTCCTTTTTCTCGCTGACAGAGGATTGCGGCAGCCGGCCTCGGGCCGGGGGCGGTCCAGAAGCGGTCCGGCCGTTGCCGGATCCAAGACAGATAGCCGGACAGGCAGGTGCCCAGCATGGCAACAATCGCAGCTGGCAGCGGAAGCCAGCCCGAGAAAAAAGGCGTCGCCGGGTGGTTCCACTCGGCGAAGGAGTACGTGGCCGACCTGAAGGCGGAAATGCGCCGGGTGACGTGGCCGACGCGCAAACAGGTGCAGGCCACCACTGCCGTCGTCATCGCCGCAGTGTTCCTGTTCGCCGCCTATTTCGCCGCCGTGGACATGATCCTCGGCCGGGCCATCACGAAGATTTTTGATTCGCTGGCGCGCCGCTAGGGCCGCCGAGACTGGACCGAGAGATGCCGGATCAGGAATTCGAACCGAACGGGCAGGAGCAGGAGGAACGGCCGGAGGCTGCCTTCGCCCAGCCGGAAGCGGCCGGGGAGACGTTCGAGGAGTCCCCGGCGGAAGCCTCCGCGGAGCCTGAGGCGGAAGCCGCCCGCGCGCCCGCCGCTGACGCCTCCGGCATGCGCTGGTACATCATTCATACTTACAGCGGCTTCGAGCAGAAGGTGGCCGAATCCCTGCGCGCCCGCGCCGAGGCCTACAATTTCACGCACAAGCTCGGCCAGATCCTGATCCCCACGGAAGAGGTCGTCGAGCTGCGCAACGGCAAGAAGGTCACCAGCAAGCGGCTTCTGTATCCGGGCTACGTCATGGTGCAGATGGCCATGGACGACGACCTCTGGCACCACATCAAGAACACCCCCCGCGTGACGGGCTTCGTGGGCGGCGGCAATACGCCGGTGCCGCTGTCGGAAGCCGAAGTCGACGCCGTGCTCAACCGCCAGGCGGCTTCCGCCGAGCGCCCGCGGCCGAAGCTGACGTTCGAGAAGAACGAAACCGTGCGCATCATCGACGGTCCGTTCGCCAGCTTCCAGGGCAAGGTGGACGAAGTCAATCCCGAGCGGAACACGCTGCGCGTGCTGGTGACGATTTTCGGCCGCTCGACGCCTGTGGAGCTCGATTTTCTTCAGGTGGAAAAGGTCAATTAGGCGAGAATTCAGGCAGGTTTTTTGAGAAATGGCAAAAAAAGTCACAGCGCAGGTCAAGCTTCAGATCCCCGCCGGCAAGGCGACGCCCGCTCCGCCGGTCGGCACGGCGCTCGGCCCCCAGGGCGTCAACATCATGGAGTTCTGCAAGGCCTTCAATGCGAAGACGGCTTCCCAGGAAGGCCTGATCATCCCCGTGGTGATCACCATCTATTCGGACCGCTCCTTCACGTTCATCACCAAGACGCCGCCCGTGGCGGTGCTGGTGAAGAAGGCGTGCAATCTCGCCAAGGGCAGCGCGGAGCCGAACCGCAACAAGGTGGCCAAGATCACCATGAAGCAGGTCGAGGAGATCGCGAAGATCAAGATGCCCGACCTGAACTGCTTCGATCTCGAGGCGGCTGTGGCGCAGGTCAAAGGCGCCTGCCGCTCCATGGGCGTGGAAGTGGTCCCCTGACGCGGGCCTCTTGGACAGAGGGGCCGCGTTTGTGCTAATGTAAAAAAGTCCCCGCTCTTTTCACCTCAGGAACGGGTGCGCGGGTTCACGCCCGGCGCCGCCTGATCTGTTTGGGAGGCGTTCCGGCCGGCAACGGCGCGGAAGGCCGTTTGGACCAGTCACTCTTATGGCAAGAAAACCAGGCAAGAAATACGTTGCTGCGGCGCAGCAGGTCGAGAAGCGGCCTTACACGCTGGAAGAGGCCATCCCCCTCGTCCAGAAGCTGAAGTTCACCCGGTTCGACGAAACCGTGGAAGTCCACATGCGCCTTGGCGTCGATCCGCGCCACGCCGATCAGATGGTGCGCGGCACGGTGGTGCTGCCCCACGGCCTGGGCAAGACCAAGCGCGTGCTCGTCATCGCCTCCGGCGAGAAGATCCGCGAGGCGGAGGCGGCTGGCGCCGACTACGCCGGCGGCGAAGACATGATCGAGAAAATCCAGAAGGAAAACTGGCTGGATTTCGACGCCGTCATCGCCACGCCGGACATGATGCGCTCGATGGCGAAGCTTGGCAAGCTGCTGGGCCCCCGCGGCCTGATGCCGAACCCGAAGACCGGCACGGTCACGATGGATGTCGGCAAGGCGGTGCAGGAAGTCAAGGCGGGCAAGGTGGAGTTCCGCGTCGACAAGACGGGCGTCATCCATGCGCCCGTGGGCAAGGTGAGCTTCCCCTCGGACAAGCTGCTCGAGAACGCCGCCACCCTCATTCAGGCGGTCGTGCGCGCCAAGCCGCCCGCCGCCAAGGGCCGTTATGTGAAGAGCGTGACCGTGTGCTCCACGATGGGGCCGGGCGTCAGCCTCGATGTCACGCCCTACAACATGCGCGCCGTCTAGCGCGGCCCGGGAGAAACGCAGATGAAAGACAGGAAGAAGAAACAGCAGGATCTGGATCAGCTGCGCCAGGATCTGATGGCTTCCGGCACGGTCTTCGTGACGAGCTTCGACAAGCTCACCGTCGCGCAGGATTTCGAGCTGCGCAAGGCCGTGCGCGGCGCCGGCGGGCTGTACCGCGTCGTGAAGAACACCATTGCGGAGAAGGCCGCCGCCGGGCTGCCCGCCGAGGCCGTGCTGAAGAACCTGAAGGGCACGACCGCCGTCGCCTTCACCTCCGGCGATCCGGTGGCGCTGGCCAAGGCGCTCAGCGAGTACGCCAAGGCCAATCCTGTGCTGACATTCAAGGCGGGCCTTGTCGAAGGCCGCGCGATCGACCTCAAGGCGATCGAGGCGCTGGCCAGCATGCCGCCGAAGGAAGAGATTTACGCGAAGCTCCTCTACCTGATCAACGCCCCGGCCCAGCGCCTGGTGACGGCGATTCAGGGAGTGGGCCGCAACCTCGCCGTGGTCATCAACCAGGGCGTGAAGGAAAACAAGTTCGCCTCCTAGCCGCGAGCCCTGCGCTGGCCCCCGCGGGGGCCGGGCGAGCACTATGGAGCTGGAAAAGATTATCAGTTTAGGGAGAACCGAGAATCATGGCTGACATCAACGCAATTGCTGAACAGATCCAGGGCCTCACGCTGCTGGAGGCTTCCGAGCTGGTGAAGCTGCTCGAGGAGAAGCTGGGCGTCTCCGCCGCCGCCGCCGCTGTCGCCGTCGCCGCCCCCGCGGCTGGCGCCGCCGCCGCGGCCGCTCCTGCGGAAGAGAAGACCGAGTTCAACGTCATCCTCACTTCGGCCGGCGCGAACAAGATCAACGTGATCAAGGTCGTCCGCGAAGTGACCAGCCTCGGCCTGAAGGAAGCCAAGGATCTGGTCGAGTCCGCCCCCAAGCCGATCAAGGAGGGCGTGTCGAAGGAAGAAGCCGAAAACATCAAGAAGAAGTTCGTCGAGGCTGGCGCCACGGTCGAGATCCAGTAGCCCGGCGGCGTGTCCGGCGAGCCGGCGCCGCGCGGGCTGCGCCCGCCCGGCGTCCCGGGGCGTTTGACGCGCCCGTGTCCCGTCTGCTACAGTGTCAATCATCGAGAATCTGGAGCCGAATCGGGAAGCGCCGCGCCTGTGCCATCCGTAAATTGCCAGCCATCCGCGCCCGAGCGGAACGGGGCAATCGTGCTTCGTCGTGCGGCCGCTCAAGGTGCAGCTGTGTCGGGATGGCCGCAGCGTTCCCGCCCCCCGCTCCGACTGTTTTCCTGTGCATTCCTGCCCTTGGTGACAGACGTCCCTGCGCCGGGCAATTCCCTTACATCCAGGCGATCGTCAACCATCGTCAGCGCCCTGCCTCCGGCGGGGCGTCCGTGCTGCGGCCGGACGCACCGCTCCAGGGCCTAGGCGCATGAAGGAGTAGAGAATGGCAACTGCTTCGGCTGGTACGCCTTCCGAACGTGTGGATTTTTCCCGGGTCAAGACGTCCGTCCCGATCCCGAATCTCATCGAGGTCCAGAAGCGCAGCTACGAGCGCTTCCTCCAGATGGACCTCCTGCCGAGCGAACGGGACGACATCGGTCTGCAGAGCGTCTTCCAGAGCGTCTTCCCCATCTCTGATTTCCGCGGCTTCTCGGAGCTGGAGTTCGTCGATTACACGATCGGCAACTGGGAGTGCAAGTGCGGCCACCTGAAAGGCCTCAACCACCTGCGCACCGTCTGCCGGAACCCGGCGTGCGGGGCCATGGTGCGCACCGACCCCTTCCACCCCGGCGACGTCATCTGCCACAAGTGCGGCACCTTCAACCGCAACCTCGTCACCTTCTGCCCGCGGTGCGGCGACCCCGTCGGCCTCCAGCTCAAGTACGACCAGGCCGAGTGCGAGGAGCGCGGCATGACCTTCGCCGCTCCGCTGAAGGTCACCATCCGGCTGAAGATGTTCGACAAGGACGAGGCCGGCAACCGCAGCCTGCGGGACATGAAGGAGCAGGAGGTCTTCTTCGGCGAAATTCCGCTCATGACGCGCAACGGCACCTTCATCATCAACGGCACCGAGCGCGTCATCGTCAGCCAGCTCCACCGCTCCCCGGGCGTCTTCTTCGAGAAGCTCCCCGCGCAGAATTACTTCCTCGGCAAGATCATTCCTTACCGCGGCTCGTGGGTCGAGTTCGAGTACGACAACAAGAACCTGCTCTACGTCCGCATCGACCGCAAGCGGAAGTTCTACGGCACGACGTTCCTCCGCGCGCTCGGCATGAAGAGCGACTCGGAGATCCTCAAGGCCTTCTACCGCATCACGACGCTGGCGCTCAAGGACCGCCGCGTGTTCTGGAAGGTCGACGAGTCGCTGGTGGGCGTGAAGCTCGCCCAGGCGATCACGTCGAAGAGCGGCGAAACGATCCACCCGGCCCACCGCAAGATCCGCGAAGCCACGCTGGATGCCCTGAAGAAGGCCCGCATCGACGCCGTCGAAGTGACCACCGCCGACCTGGAAGGCGCCTGGGTCGCCTCCGACGTCATCGACATGGAGACCGGCGAGGTGCTGGCCGAGGCCAACCAGGAGCTGACCTCGGCGCGGCTGGCGCAGATCATCGACGCCGGAATCAAAAACATCGAGATCTTCTTCCCCGAGCGCGACGACGTCGGCGTCGTGGTGTCCGCGACGCTGAAGAAAGACCCCATCAAGACGCCCAACGACGCGCTGATGGAGATCTACAAGAAGCTGCGCCCGGGCGACCCGCCCACGCTGGACACCGCGCAGCAGCTGTTCCACGGCATGTTCTTCGACCCGCGCAAATACGATTTCTCGCGCGTGGGCCGCATGAAGTTCAACATCAAGATCTACGAGAATCCCGAGTGGACGCCCGAAGGCTGGCTCGAACAGCAGCGGCAGCGCAAGGCCGCCGGCGAGCCCAACGTCAGCGAGAATCCGCTCGACCGCCGCACGCTGGACCGGCAGGACTTCATCGACACCATCCGCTACCTGCTGCGGCTGCGCAAGGGCATCGGCTCGGTGGATGACATCGACCACCTGGGCAACCGCCGCGTGCGCGCCGTCGGCGAACTGCTCGAGAACCAGTTCCGCATCGGCCTGGTCCGCATGGAGCGGGCGATCAAGGAAAAGATGGCCGTCTACCAGGAGATGTCGACGGCCATGCCGCACGACCTGGTCAACGCCAAGCCCGTGATGGCCGCCATCCGCGAGTTCTTCGGCTCCAGCCAGCTCTCGCAGTTCATGGATCAGACCAACCCGCTGTCGGAGATCACCCACAAGCGGCGGCTTTCGGCGCTGGGACCGGGAGGTCTGAGCCGCGAGCGCGCGGGCTTCGAAGTGCGCGACGTCCACCCCACGCACTACGGCCGCATCTGCCCCATCGAGACTCCGGAAGGCCCCAACATCGGCCTCATCTCCTCGCTCAGCTGCTTTGCGCGCATCAACGAGTACGGCTTCATCGAAAGCCCGTACCGCCGCGTCGTGAACGGCGTCGTGCAGGACGAGATGCGGGTCGTCAACCCCGGCGCCTCGAATCTGAAAGTCGGCCAGGTGCTGCCGCGCAAGGAAGCGGAAAAGATCATGGCTTCGTTCCAGGGCAAGGAAAACCCGCCCGAGTTCGAAGCCCACTGCGACTACCTCTCCGCCTGGGACGAGGACCGCTACGTCATCGCGCAGGCCAACCTGAAGCTTGACAAGGACGGCCGGATCCAGGACGAGCTGGTCAACGCCCGCAAGGCCGGCAACTTCACGCTGCTCGGCCGCGAACAGATCCAGTACATGGATGTCAGCCCCAAGCAGCTGGTCTCCGTCGCCGCCTCGCTGATCCCGTTCCTCGAAAACGACGACGCCAACCGCGCCCTCATGGGCTCCAACATGCAGCGCCAGGCGGTGCCCCTGCTGCGCGCCGAAGCGCCCATTGTCGGCACCGGCATGGAGCACGTCACCGCCCGCGACAGCGGCGCCGTCGTCATCTGCCGCCGTTCCGGCATCGTGGACAGCGTCGACAGCGAGCGCATCATCGTCCGCGTCGAAGGCAACGTCCATGAAGGCCAGATGTCGCGCGAAGTCGGCGCCGACATCTACCCGCTCACCAAATTCAAGCGCTCCAACCAGAACACGTGCATCAACCAGAAGCCGATCGTCCACGTCGGCCAGCGCGTGAAGAAGGGCCAGGTGCTCGCCGACGGGCCCTGCACCGACCACGGCGAGCTCGCGCTCGGGCGCAACGTCCTTGTCGCGTTCATGCCCTGGCGCGGCTACAACTTCGAGGACGCCATCATCGTCAGCGAGAAGCTGGTCAAGGAAGACTGGTACACCTCCATCCACATCGAGGAGTTCGAAACCGAAGCCCGCGACACCAAGCTCGGCCCCGAAGAGATCACGCGCGACATCCCCAACATCAGCGAGAGCTTCCTCCGCAACCTCGACGAGAGCGGCATCATCCGCATCGGCGCCAAGGTCAAGCCGGGCGACATCCTGGTCGGCAAGGTGACGCCGAAGGGCGAAACCCAGCTCACGCCGGAAGAGAAGCTCCTGCGCGCCATCTTCGGCGAGAAGGCGGGCGACGTGAAAGATGCCTCCCTCTACTGCCCCGCCGGCATCGAGGGCGTCGTCGTCGACGCCAAGGTGTTCTCGCGGAAGAACGCCGATCTCGACCAGCGCAGCCGCGACATTCTCGAAGGCCAGATCGAGAAGCTCCGCCGCAACCTCGAGGACGAGAAGCGCATTCTCGCCGACGAGCGCGCCAAGCGGCTCGAAGCGCTCTTCGAGGGCAAGGAGCTGCTGGCCGACCTCCACGACGAAAAGACCAACAAGAAGCTGCTGGCCAAGGGCACGCCGCTCACGCGCGACGTGCTCGAGAAGCTCCGCGCGCGCGATCTCAAGCGCATGAAGCTCAGCGGCAAGGATCCGCGCCTGAACGAGGCGATCGACGAGATCGAGGAGCTCACCTCGCGCCAGATCGCCGTGCTCGAAAAGGTCACGCACGAGAAGATCGAGAAGCTCAAGAAGGGCGACGAACTGCCCCCGGGCGTGATCAAGGTGGTCAAGGTCTACATCGCCATGCGGCGCAAGCTGAGCGTCGGCGACAAGATGGCCGGCCGCCACGGCAACAAGGGCGTCATCTCCAAGATCGTGCCCGAAGAGGACATGCCGTATCTCGAGGACGGAACGCCCGTCGAGATCATCCTCAACCCCCTCGGCGTGCCGTCGCGCATGAACGTCGGCCAGATTCTGGAGACCCACCTCGGCTGGGCAGGACTGAAGCTGGGCAAGCGCTATGCGACGCCGGTCTTCGACGGCGCCAGCGAAGAGGACATCAAGCGCGAGCTGGCCGAAGCCGGCATTCCCACGTCCGGCAAGGTCACGCTCTACGACGGCATGACCGGCCAGCCGTTCGAGCAGCCCGTCACCGTGGGCGTCATCTACATGCTGAAGCTCAGCCACCTGGTGGATGACAAGATCCACGCCCGCTCCATCGGGCCGTACTCGCTGATCACCCAGCAGCCGCTGGGCGGCAAGGCGCAGTTCGGCGGCCAGCGCTTCGGCGAAATGGAGGTCTGGGCGCTGGAAGCCTACGGCGCCGCCTACGTGCTGCAGGAGCTGCTCACCGCCAAGTCCGACGACGTCTTCGGGCGCGCCAAGATTTACGAGGCCATCGTGAAGGGCGAGGCTGCCGCCGAGCCCGGCGTGCCGGAATCGTTCAACGTGCTCATCCGCGAACTGCAGGCCCTGTGCCTCGACGTGGAGCTCATCAAGCGCAGCCGCGAGCCGTTCGAAACGGCCCTCGCTGCGGACTAAATCCGGAAAGGACAGGAGGCGAACATGTACAGATCATCCCCTTACGATCGGTCGAGCCTGATCGCGGACTTCGACTGCATCCGCATCAGCCTGGCCTCGCCGGAAAAGATCCGCAGCTGGTCCCACGGCGAGGTCACCAAGCCGGAGACCATCAACTACCGCACGTTCAAGCCCGAGCGCGACGGCCTGTTCTGCGCCCGCATCTTCGGCCCGATCGCCGACTGGGAGTGCCTCTGCGGCAAGTACAAGCGCATGAAGCACCGCGGCGTCATCTGCGACAAGTGCGGCGTTGAAGTCACGCTGTCGCGCGTCCGCCGCGAGCGCATGGGCCACATCGAGCTGGCCAGCCCCTGCTCGCACGTCTGGTTCTTCAAGGGTCTGCCCTCCCGCATCGGCTACCTGCTCGACATCACCCTGCGCGACCTCGAGCGCGTGCTGTACTTCGAAGCCTACGTCGTCGTCGATCCGGGCGAAGTGCCCGGGCTGTCGAAGGGGGAGGTCATCACCGACGAGCGCAAGCGGCAGCTGGAGGCGGAATACCCCGGCAAGTTCGTCGCCATGATGGGCGCCGAGGGCATCCGCGAGCTGCTCCGCAAGCTGGACATCGAGGCCCTCTCGGTCGAAATCCGCGAAAAGATGAAGACCGAGCAGAGCCAGCAGAAGAAGATCAAGTACGCCAAGCGGCTCCGCGTGGTGGAGAGCTTCCTCCGCTCCGGCAACAAGCCCGAGTGGATGATCCTCAGCGTGCTGCCCGTCATTCCGCCCGAGCTGCGCCCGCTCGTGCCGCTCGACGGCGGCCGCTTCGCCACCAGCGACCTGAACGACCTCTACCGCCGCGTCATCAACCGCAACAACCGCCTGAAGAAGCTCATCGAGCTGCATGCGCCCGACGTCATCGTCCGCAACGAGAAGCGCATGCTGCAGGAGGCCGTGGACGCGCTGTTCGACAACGGCCGCCGCGGACGCGTCCTGCGCGGCGCCAACAACCGCCCGCTGAAGTCGCTCTCCGACGCCCTGAAGGGCAAGCAGGGCCGCTTCCGCCAGAACCTGCTCGGCAAGCGCGTCGACTACTCCGGCCGCTCGGTGATCGTCGTCGGCCCCGAGCTGAAGCTCCATCAGGCCGGCCTGCCCAAGAAGATGGCCCTCGAGCTGTTCAAGCCCTTCATCTATCACCGGCTCGAGCAGCGCGGCCACTCCACCACCATCAAGCAGGCCAAGGAGCTCGTCGAGCAGCAGGATCCGGTGGTGTGGGACATCCTCGAAGAGGTCGTCAAGGACCATCCCATCCTGCTGAACCGCGCTCCCACGCTGCACCGCCTCGGCATCCAGGCCTTCGAGCCCGTGCTCGTCGACGGCAAGGCCATCAAGATCCACCCGCTCGTCTGCACGGCGTTCAACGCGGACTTCGACGGCGACCAGATGGCCGTCCACATTCCGCTGTCGCCCGAGGCGCAGATCGAGGCGCACGTGCTGATGCTGAGCTCGCACAACATCCTGTCGCCCGCGCACGGCGCCCCCATCGCCGTGCCGACGCAGGACATGGTGCTGGGCCTGTACTACCTCACCAAGGCGCGCCTCGGCACGCGCGGCGAAGGCAAGAAGTTCGCCTCCGTCGAAGACGTCCTCATCGCCTATGAAATGGGCGAGGTCGAAACGCAGACCCCCATCACGCTCCGCTACAGCGGCCGCGTGCTCGACCTCTCCACCGCCCGCGACCCGCAGGACCTGCTCCACATCGAGCCCGTCGAGTATCACAAGACCGACATGGAAACCACCGTCGGCCGCGTGCTGCTCAACGACATCCTGCCGCCCGAGATGCCCTTCATCAACGGCCTGCTGAAGAAGAAGGGCCTCACGCAGCTGGTCCAGTACTGCTACCTGAAGCTCGGCCTTCAGGCCACGGTGAAGCTGCTCGACGACATCAAGGATCTCGGCTTCGCCGCCGCCACGCGCGCCGGCGTCTCCATCGGCATCGACGACATGGTGGTGCCGGAGTCCAAGGCGCGCCTCGTGCACGAAGCCGAGCGCCAGGTCGTCGAGGTCCAGAACCAGTACCAGGAAGGCGCCATCACGCAGGGCGAGCGCTACAACAAGATCATCGAAATCTGGAACAAGGTCACCGACGAAGTGTCGGCTGAAATGTTCCGCGTCATGGAGCAGGACGACCGCGCCGGCCGGCTGAACCCGATTTACATCATGGCCGACTCCGGCGCGCGCGGCTCGCGCCAGCAGATCCGCCAGCTCAGCGGCATGCGCGGACTGATGGCGAAGCCGAACGGCGAAATCATCGAGACCCCCATCACGGCCAACTTCCGCGAAGGCCTGAACGTGCTGCAGTACTTCATCTCCACGCACGGCGCGCGGAAGGGCCTGGCCGACACGGCGCTCAAGACGGCCGACTCCGGCTACCTGACGCGCCGCCTCTGCGACGTCGCCCAGGACGTGATCGTCAGCGAATACGACTGCGGCACGACGGACGGCATCTTCGCCGAGCCCATCATCGAGTCCGGCGAGATCATCGAGCACCTCCGCGACCGCATCGTCGGCCGAGTCGCCCTGGAAGACGTCACCGACTACGAGGGCACCATCCTCGTGCGCGCCAACCAGGAGATCACCGAGGAGATCGCCCAGTCGATCGAAGACGCGGGCATCGACCGCGTCAAGATCCGCTCCGTGCTGACCTGCGAGTCCCGGCGCGGCGTCTGCCAGCTCTGCTACGGGCGCAACCTCGCCACGGGCCGGCTGGTCGAGCGCGGCGAGGCCGTGGGCATCATCTCCGCGCAGTCGATCGGCGAGCCTGGCACGCAGCTGACGATGCGCACGTTCCACATCGGCGGCGCGGCCGCGGCCGGCGTCGAGCAGAACAAGCAGGAGGCCCGCTACGACGGCTTCGCCCGCTACATCGGCATCAACACGGTGCGCAACGCCCAGGGCGAGATCATCGCCATGAACCGCACCGGCCTGCTCGCCGTGGTCGACGAGAAAGGCCGCGAGCGCGAGCGTTACCAGGTCGTCTACGGCGCCAAGATCCTCGTCGAGGACGGCGCCCGCGTGGAGGCCTCCCAGACGTTGCTGGAGTGGGATCCGTTCGCTTTCTCGATCCTCACCGAAATCAGCGGCGTCGTCCACTTCAAGGACATCATCGAGAACCTCACCTACCACGAGCAGGTCGACGAAGTCACCGGCCTGTCGCAGTGGGTCATCATCGACTCGCAGGACGAGAAGCGCCTGCCCACCGTCATCGTGCGCCCCGAGGGCGGCACAAAGCACGACGATAAGCGCTACCTGCTGCCCACCAACGCCCACCTGCTGGTGCGCGACGGCAGCGTCGTCCACGCCGGCGACGTGCTGGCCAAGATGCCGCGCGCCACGACGAAGACCAAGGACATCACGGGCGGCCTGCCGCGCGTCGTCGAGCTGTTCGAGGCCCGCAAGCCGCACGAAGCCGCCGTCATGAGCGAAATCAACGGCGTTGTCCGCATCGGAGACGTCGTCAAAGGCTACCGCCGCGTTACGGTGGTCGGCGACGACGGTTCAGAGCGCGAATACCTCGTCCCGCGCGGCGTCCACGTCAGCGTGCAGGACGGCGAGCGCGTCAAGGCCGGCGACCCGCTCATGGACGGCCCGCGCAACCCGCACGACATCCTCCGCGTTCTCGGCGAGAAGGAAGTCCAGAAGTATCTCGTCAACGAGATTCAGGAAGTCTACCGCCTGCAGGGCGTCAACATCAACGACAAGCACCTGGAGGTCATCGTCCGCCAGATGCTCCGCTGGGTGAAGGTCGAAGATATCGGCGACACGGACTTCCTGCCCGAGGAAGTCGTCGACAAATTCAAGTTCCGCGAGGAAAACGACCGCGTCCGCGAGGCGGGCGGGCGGCCGGCCATCGGCACCCCCGTGCTCCTGGGCATCACCAAGGCGTCGCTGTCCACCGACAGCTTCATCTCCGCCGCTTCGTTCCAGGAGACGACGCGCGTGCTCACCGAAGCCGCCATCAACGGCAAGGTGGACTATCTGCGCGGTCTGAAGGAAAACGTGATCATGGGGCGGCTGATTCCCGCCGGCACGGGCATGGAATACTACCGCCGCACCAAGATCGCGGGCGAGGACATCGTCGAAGAGCCGGTGCAGCAGGAAGACGTGCTGCTGTCAGAGCCGCTCAACCTGTACGACGAGGAGACCCGCGGCAGCTATATGGCGGGCTCCGAAGGCAGCGACCTCAACTTCGACGACAGCTTCGGCGACGCGGAGTAATCCGCAAACACCATCCGTTCGCGTCAGGGGCGGGCCCGCAGGCGGCCCGCCCTTGCCGCGTCTGTCCGGATTCTTACCCGGCCGCGTGCGCAAAGGCCAGCACGGACGGCTTCACCAGCTGCTCCCAGTCTTCCGTCGCCATCTGGATCACATCCCTGTGGGTGCCTGCGTTGAAGCAGATCGTCTCCTCGGCCAGCAGCAGGCCGTCCACCCACACGGGCATGTCGAACAGCGTTCCGTTGCCGAAGGGAGGCATCGCGCCCAGTTCGCACTCGGGGAACAGCTCTTCCAGCTCCCTCTCCGTCGCGAGCCGCATATGCCGGCTGCCGAACGCCGCGCGCAGCTCGTCCAGGTCCACGATCCGGTCCGCGGACAGCACCGCCATCGCGTAGCCGTCTTCGGAATGCAGGATGACCACCTTGGCGAAGCTGCGCGGCGAGACATGCTCGGCCTGCGCCGTCTCGCGGGCTGTGTAGCTGAGCGGGTGGCGGTCATGCCGGTACGCCACGCCCTTCATTTCCAGGAACGAAATCAGTTTGTCCAGTGTCTTCATGACTTCCTCCTGCCAGGCGCCGGCTTGTTGGCCGGTTCCTGCGGTTTCTTCGGCGCCGGCTTCGCGGTTGCGGCCGGCTGGGCGTGGGTGCGGATGCGCTCCACCGCCCAGGTGCGGATGACATGGGGATGAGACCTCTTGTCCATTGCTGCGCCTCCTTTTCCGTTACGCTTCCTCTCCGCCGCCGCTCCGCGGGATCTTGCCGAGCAGCTCTTCCACCTGGTTGAGCCGCTCGTGCAGCGCCTCGCGGAAGGCGCGCTTGGTCGTGTGCCGGATCTCGGCCAGCAGCTCCCGCTGCTTGCACTCGAGAAGATGCGCCAGCAGTTCCCAATCTTCCGGCTTCAGTTGGGGAGCCGTCATGGTCGGGTTTGCCATGTTCACCTCCACTCCAACCTTCCGCCCCTAAATTACTCCCAAACGGCCGCCGAGGGAAGGGGGGACCTGCCCCTGTGGTACACAGGAGGTGTATGGCCGGCGCTGCCAGCCTCCTTCGGCATCCTCCGTGCAAGCGCGAGGCGCGCGCATGAAGTGGCTTCTGCTGTGCCTGCTTCAGATTCAGCTGGACTCGGCGGCCCTCGATCCCCGCTCGCTGGCCGAGTTCCAGAAGTACATGGAACGCGCCGACGCCGAGATGCGCGAGCGCGCCCGTCCCGGCGCCGCGGCGCGTCTGGGGGCGCCCGCCGAGCCGGTCATCGCGCCCTGGCAGAAAGACAATCCGCTGGAAGCGCCGAAAGCCCTGATCCACGACTGGCTCGGCGCCGTTTTCGTGCCCGGCGCCCGCATGGAAGACGGCCTGGCCGTGCTCCGCGACGTGCCCCGCTATCCGGACGTTTATAGCGGCGACATCCTCGAAGCCCGCGTCCTTTCCGCCGACGCCGCGCGACGCCGCGTCCTGTTCCGCGTCATCAAGAAGAAAATCATCACGGTCGTGCTGGAAATGGAGTACGACGTGGAAGACCGCATCGCGGCGCCGGGCGTGGCCCAGATGTGGTCCCGCAGCGTGCGCGTGGCCGAGGTGGAACACGCCGGCAGCCCGTCGGAGAAGCTGAAGCCGCCGGACACGGGCTGGGGTTTCCTGTGGCGGCTCAATTCGTACTGGCACCTGGAAGAGCGCGGCGGGGGGCTGCTGATGGAGTGCCGCGCCATTTCACTGACGCGCGACGTGCCCGCCGCGCTCGCCTGGATCGTGAAGCCGATGGTGACGAGCCTGCCGCGGGAAGCCCTTGCAGGGACGCTCGTCAAGACGAAGGCGGCTGTGGAGAAGCAGGCGGCTGCGCGCCGCGCCGCCGGTATGCCTCGTCCAGAAGCTCCACCACGTGCAGCACCCGCTGCCCCTTCCCGTGCAGAGCCACGCCCGCTTTGAGCTGGATGGCGCAGCCCACGTTGGCCGTCGTCACGATGGAAGCGCCGGTCGAGTTCACCAGCGCCATCTTCTTCTCGAGAATCGAGGCGGCCAGACCGTCGTGCACGATGTTGTAGACGCCCGCGCTGCCGCAGCAGAGGTCGGCCTGCGGCAGCTCGCGGAATTCCACGCCGGGAACCGCGGCCAGCAGGTTCCGCGGCGCCTGCCGGATCTTCTGCCCGTGGGCCAGATGGCAGGAGTCCTGGTAGGTGACGGTGGCAGGCATCGGATTTTCCGGGCGGCGGATGCCGATTTCGTCCAGAAACTCCGTAATATCCCGGACTTTTGAAACAAATACATGCGCTTTTTCGCGAAATTCCGGGTCGTTTTCGAGCAGCTCGTGGTACTCCTTGAGCGTCGAGCCGCATCCGGCGGCGTTGGTGACCACGGCGTCGAAGTCCTCCGGCAGGAACGCCCGGATGTTGCGCCGCGCCAGCTCCCGCGCCTGGTCTTTGAGCCCCGAGTGGACGTGCAGCGCGCCGCAGCAGGTCTGCCCCTCCGGCACGGCCACCTCGCAGCCGTTCTCCTGCAGCACGCGGACGGTGGCCTCGTTCAGCCGCGCGGAGGTGACGTTCGCCAGGCAGCCGGCGAGGAACGCCACGCGCTTCCTTTTCCCGCCTTTCGCCGGAAATACCTTGCCGATTTGCGAGAAAAAGAAGGGGACTTCCGCCTCCGGCGCCAGCTTTTCGATCCGCCCCAGCTTGCCAGCCAGCTTCAGCAGCCCGCTGCCGCGGACGAGCTGCTGCAGTCCGGAAGCCTGGTACAGATACAGCAGCGCCCCGGCTGTCCTCAGCCAGCCGCGCGAAACCAGCAGGCGCCCGAACACGAAGCCCCGCAGCAGCCGGACGTGCCGGGGCCGCTCGATCCGGGCCTCGATCTCCGCCCGCGCCGCCTCGATCAGCCTTCCGTAAGGCACGCCCGAGGGGCAGGCGCTCTCGCAGCCGCGGCAGGCCAGGCAGAGATCAAGATGCTCGACGTAGGAGGGCGTGATCTCCGCCTGTCCCGTCGCCACCTGCACCATCTGGTAGATCCGCCCGCGCGGCGAGTCCATCTCGAGGCCAAGCTCGCGGTAGGTGGGGCAGGCGTTCAGGCACAGCCCGCAGTGGACGCACTTGTCGAGGTCGGCTCCTTTCGGAGCGTCCGGATGGCGGTTCGGCAGGACGGGCGGGAAGACGGGCGTCTCAGATGCGGCCATACAGCCTCCCGGGATTGAGGATCCCCGAGGGGTCGAAGGTGCTCTTGAGCTTCTTCATCCATTCCAGCTCCGGTCCGGGGTCGGGCCAATAGAGGTCTGCCGGTCCGCTCGACCACTCCAGCAGCCGGCTCCATTGGCCGTGCGCGGGGTCCATCATCCACTGCTGCGCCGTTTCCGCCCTTTCAAAGCCGAGCCAGGAGACGCCGGTTCCCGCGCGGCTCAGGCACGGCCCGGGGGCCGATTCCAGCACCGCCTGAAGATCCGACAGCCTGTGCCCTGCCCGCACCACATAGGCCTGCGACGGCGCGAACTCCTCTACTGCGCGCCACAAGGCGTGCTCCTCTTCTCCCTCCAGGCGCCGCGCGCCAGCGAGTTCACGGTTGTAGCGCTCCAGCAGCGCATCCGGCCCGCCTGCGCGCACCAGCAGGCAGAAGCCTTCCAGTCCGGCCAGCCGCGCAGCGGGCGGATTCAGCGCGTCGAGGGCCGCCGGCTGAAGCGGACCCTGCAGAACCGCGTCCCGCCGCGCTGCCAACGCCGCGGCGGAATCGAGCTGCATGACGTAGCTGCGAGTCTTCTCCGGCTGCGGCGCCAGCTTGAAGTTCACCACGGTGATCACCGCCAGGGTGCCGAAACTCCCGATCAGGGCCTTGTGAATATCGAGGCCTGCCACGTTCTTGACTACCATTCCGCCCGTCTGCGCCACGCTGCCATCCACCGTCGCGTAGTGCATGCCAATCACCATGTCGCGGGCCGAGCCGTACAGCCGGCGCCTTGGCCCGCTCAGATTCGCCGCCACCACGCCGCCCACCGTGCCCGTCTCCGCGCAGGGCGGATCGAGTGGCGCCATCTGCCGGTTCTCCGCGAGCAGCGCGCAGAAATCGCGCCACCGCATGCCCGCCTCCACGCTGACGGTCAGATCCCGGGGATCGTACTGGCGCACCGCGCAAAGCCCCGTAGTTTCCAGCACAGTGTCCGCCTCGGCCACCGGGGCGCCCATCCGCTGTTTCGACCCGGCGCCGCGCACTTCCACACGTTTTCCCGCGCCTGCCGCGGCGCGCAGGGCTTCGGCGAGTTCCTTTTCATTCGCGGGCCGGACAACGTCCATGGCGCAGGATAGAACTGTTCCTCATTCTGCCAGATGAACGTCCGGCCCCGCATGGTTCGCTATGATGCCAGCATGGCCTCCCGGCGGAATTTCCTCTCGACCGTGGCTTCCGGACTCGCCACCAGCCTGGCCGCGCCCGCCTCCGTTCTCGGCGCGAACGGCCGCGTGCGCATCGGCATTATTGGTCCAGGCTCGCGCGGCCAGCAGCTGATGCGCGAGGCGCTGGCCTGCGAAAACGTCGACATCGTGGCCGCGGCCGATGTTTACTCGCGCCGGCTGGAAGAAGCCAAAGCCATCGCGCCGCAGGCGAAGACGTTCACCGACTACCGTTCGCTGCTCGAAGATCCCGCCATCGACGCCGTCCTCATCGCCACGCCGCAGCACCTGCACTGCGAGCATTTCATCGCCGCCCTCGAGGCAGGCAAGCATGTCTACCTCGAGAAGACGATGGCCTTCACGGTCGAGCACGCGAAAAAGATGCGCGAAGCCTTCCGCCGCGCCTCCGGGCGCGTGGTGCAGATCGGCCATCAGTCCTGCGCCTCCGGCATGATGACCGACGCGCTGCGCTTCCTCGCCGAGGAACCGATGGGCAGGATCACCGCCATCCACATGACGATGTACCGCAACACGCCCCGCGGCAAGCCGCAGTGGGCGCGGCCCGTCTATCCCGACATGACGCCGGAAAACATCGCCTGGAAGGCGTTTCTCGGCGAAGCGCCCGAGCGGCCGTTCGACGCCAACCGCTACATCAACTGGCGCTTCTTCTGGGACTACTCGGGCGGCAACGTCTATGAGAACATGTGCCACCAGATCGCCTTCTGGTACAAGGCGCTGAACCTGTCCATCCCGCGCCGCGCCACGATGACGGGCGGCATCTATCTGTGGAAAGACGGCCGCGAAGTGCCCGACACGATGTGCGTCGCTCTCGAGCAGCCCGAGGAGATGCTGATCAGCTGGAATTCCGGCTTCGGCAACGACCGGCTCGGCTCGGGCGAGGACGTGCTCGGCACGGACGGCACGATCGAGAAAGCCAGCCAGATCCGCTGGACGCCGCAACGTGTCAATGTCAAAGACCGTCAGGAGAAGCTCGGCGTCAGCCGCGCTCCGCAGCACGCGCTGATGGAAGACTTCATCCGCGCGATCCGCCACGGCGGGGCGCCCGCCTGCCCCTTCGATCTCGGCTTCCGCGTCTCCATCGCCTGCCGCATGGCCGTCGACAGCTACCGCCTGCAGCGGAGCGTCATGTGGGACGCGCAGCGCGAAGAGATCGTCTGACGCCGTCCTGTGGCGCGCCGCGCCGCGCCTGTACGATCATCAAGAACGTATGAACAAACCCACCGCGAAGATCGGCGTCATCGGCGGAAGCGGGCTGTACTCGATGCCTGGCTTTTCCGCGCAGCAGGAAGTGAAGCTTTCCACCCCCTTCGGCGAGCCCTCCGACGCCTACATCGTCGGAGAGCTGGAGGGCAAGCCGGTGGCGTTTCTCGCGCGCCACGGCCGCGGACACCGCATCAGCCCGTCCGAGCTCAACTTCCGCGCCAACATTCACGGCTTCAAACAGCTGGGCGTCGAGTGGATCATCTCTCTGTCCGCCGTCGGCAGTCTGAAGGAAGAGCACAAGCCGCTCGATTTCGTCATCCCGGACCAGTTCGTCGACCGCACGCGCGGGCGCGTCTCCACGTTCTTCGGCAACGGGCTCGTGGCCCACATCTCCTTCGCCGATCCGGTCTGTCCCGTGCTGATGAAGCTGCTGCACGAAGCCTGCCGCGAGGCGGGCGTGCCTTCCAAGCTCGGCGGTACGTACCTCTGCATGGAAGGCCCCGCGTTCTCCACGAAGGCGGAGTCGAACCTCTACCGGAGCTGGGGCATGGACGTCATCGGCATGACCAACCTGCAGGAGGCCAAGCTCGCCCGCGAAGCCGAGATCTGCTACTCCACTGTCGCCATGGTCACGGACTACGACTGCTGGCACCCGGAGCACGACGCCGTCACCGTGGCCGACATCATCCGCAACCTCGCGCACAACGCCGAGAATGCGGCCAAGGTGGTGCGCGCCGCCGTCCGCCTGCTCGACCCCGGCGCACAGCGCAGCTGCCTGTGCAGCCGCGCTCTTGAGCACGCGCTCATTACGGACAGGAAGGCCGTTCCCGCCGAGACGCTGAAGAGGCTGGAGCTGATCGTTGGCAAGTATTTCGCCGAGTGATCTGGCCGCGGAGCTGCTCCGCGCGTGCCTGGCGGACGAGCCGTGGCCGGAAGAAGCTCTGGAAGGGCTTGCCGCCGCCGCTCTCGATCCTGAACCCGCGGCCGCCTCGCGGGCTGCGTCCGCGCTGTTCGCCGGCCTCGTTGAACCGCTGGCAGACCGTTTCGAGCCCCGCCTCTGCCAGGCGTACGCTGCGCTCTTCAGCCGCGTGCTGGCGCGCGCGCTCGGCGGACTGTCTGCGGCGGGCCTGCTCGCCCGCTACGAACGCGTGCGCAGCGTGCGCGCCGTCGATTTCGAGCCCGCCCGCGTGTTCGTGCTCTCGCGCGTCACGCTCGGCGCCGACATCGCCGTCACCAGCGTGCTGCTCGACGCCGCGCGCCAGCGCTTCCCGCGCGCGGAGATCTTCTTTGCCGGTCCGCAAAAAAACTGGGAATTGTTTGAACGCGCCCCGCGCCTCCGCCACCTGCCCGTATCCTACCCGCGCCAGGGCACGCTCGCGGAACGGCTCGCCCCGTATGCCAAGTTGCGCGCGGATCTTGATGCGCCCGATGTGCTGGTGCTCGATCCTGATTCGCGCATCACGCAGCTGGGGCTGCTGCCCGTATGCGCAGAAGAGCGCCACTTCCTGTTCGAGTCCCGCGCCTACGGCGGCGAATCGGAGGCTTCGCTCACGGCGCTCGCGCAGGACTGGGCGCGCCGCGTGCTCATGGTGGAAGATGCCGTGCCGTGGATGCATCCCCGCTTCGCCTGCGAGTTCGGCTCGCAGCCCGTCGCCACGGTCAGCCTCGGCGTGGGCGAGAACCCGGCCAAGCGCGTGGAAGACCCGTTCGAGGAAGAGCTGCTCGCGCTGCTGTCTTCGCGCAAGGGGCTCGTGATGGTCGATGCCGGCGCGCCCGGCAGCGAGGAAGAGGAGCGCGTGCGCCGGGCGGCGGAACGGGCGCAGGCGCGCGGCGCGCGCATCGGCATTCACGAGGGCTCGTTCGCTTCCTTCGCCGCCATGATCGCCGCCTCGGATTTCTACGCCGGCTACGACTCGGCCGGCCAGCACGCCGCAGCGGCAGCCGGCGTGCCGCTGATCTGCGTGTTCCGGGGTTACGCCTGCGAGCGGACCGTGGCCCGCTGGGCGCCGGACGGACCCGCGCCCGCGGCCGTCGTCCGCGGGGAAGGGAAGACGGCGGAGGAGATTCTCACTGAGATCCGCCGGATTCTGGCCTGACTCCACCGGCAGGCCGGCGCTTCTTCACCATCCGCAGCTCGTTCATCTGCCCCGGGACGATGCGGTATTGCACGTCGTCCATGATGGTGCGGATCAGGCGCAGTCCCAGCCCGCCGCTGCGCCGGCGCCGGATCAGCTCTTCCACCGGCAGCGCGGGCTCCTGCGTGGGGTCGAACCCGCGTCCGCGGTCGATCACTTCGAACGCCACTTCTTCGTCGTCCACGGTCACCCGCACCGTCACCTCGTGGGAAGCTTCGTTCTGGTAGGCGTGTTCAATCACGTTGGTGCAGGCCTCGTCCACGGCGAGGGCCAGCTTCATCGTCTCGTTTTCGCTGAAGCCCGCCTGCTCGCCGATGGCGGAGACAAACTCGCGGATCAGAGCCAGGTTTTCCGTCGAAGACGGCACCTGCAGGCAGAATGTGCGCTCGAAGCTCGCCATCGCCTAACCCTCTTGCGCGCCGGATCCGAACCGGGCCACCGCTTCCTGCACCGTGGGCTGGATGTCGAACAGGGCGGGGAAGCCGAGCACGTCGAAGATCTGGTAGACCTTCGGCTGGATGGCGGCGAGCTTGATGTCGCCGCCTGCGGCGCGGGCCTCGTCGATGAACGTCATGAACACGCCCAGCCCCGCGGAAGAGATGTAGTCGAGCTCGCTGCAGTCGGCCACCAGACGGTGGCGCCCGCCGCGCAGCTCTTCTTCCACGGCAGCCTCGAACCGGGGCGCCGTGTGGGCGTCCAGGTAGCCTTTCAGCGAAAGCACCCGGACGTTTCCGTCGTTTCTGGTCTCGATCTGAAAGCTCCGTGTCACAGATCCCTCTCCACGCCGCCGCCCGTCTGCGCGCCATCCACGCACTGGATCACGAGCAGCGTCCAGTCGTCATGCAGTTCCATCTTGCCGCGGAACGCCCGCGCTTCCTCCATGATCGCATCGGTCAGCCGCTGCGGCCCTTCGGCGGCGCGGCGCCGCACGATGTCCTCCAGGCGCTGCTCTCCGAACGGTTCGCCCTGCGCGTTCATGTCCTCCGTGACTCCGTCGGAGTAGAGAACGAGAACATCGCCGGGCGCGAACTCCAGCTGCTCGGTTTCGAGGTTCGACTCGAACGCCGGACCCGCAGTCAACCCGAGCCCGATGCCGCGCGGGCGGCGCCACTCGCACTCGCCGGTCCGGGCGCGCCACAGCAGCGGCGGGTTGTGGCCGGCGCGGAGATGCTGGGCCGTGCGGCGCGCGGGATCGAGAACCAGCAGGGACATCGTGATGAACATGCGCCCGCGGCCGGTCTCGGCCACGGCGCGGTTCAGGCGCGAGGCGAGCGCGGGGAGGGCCGGAGCGTGATGAGCCGCCGACTCGAGCATGCCCTTCAGCATGGTCATGTACAGGGCCGCGCCGAGGCCTTTTCCGGACACGTCCGCCACGCACAGCATCCAGCGGTCTCCGGGCCACGCCTGCGCGTCGTACAGGTCGCCCCCGACTTCCCGCGCCGGATGGCAGACGGCGGCGGTCTCGAAGCCGGGAATGCGCGGAGGAGCCTGCGGCAGAAGGCCTTCCTGCGCCCGCCGCGCCACGGCCAGCGCAGCCCGGAGCTTCTCGGTTTGCGACCGCGGCGGGGCAGCGGCCGCCTCCCGCATCTGCGTTTCCACCTCCTGCGTATCCGCTTCCGGCAGCAGGAACGAACAGCCCAGCGCTCCCACGGCCAGCCCGCCCGCCAGCGCCAGCATCTGCCACCCGGCCGCCTCCAGCGACGGCGCCGGCATCTGAGCCAGCCGGACGCCCTGAACCGCAGCATGCATCGCCAGAGGCGCCACCCATGCGCCCAGCATGCCGCCGGAGTGATAAATCAGCAGATAGCCGCCGGCGAGAACTGCCGCAGCCGCCATGCTGGCGCCCGAATCCTGGGGGAAAACGTTCCGGGCCATGGTCGTCACCAGCGCGCCTGCCGCCACCGCGGCGGCCGCGGCCAGCCATGCGCGCTTCAGCCGTCCTGCGAGGAACGGGTACAGCAGCAGGGCCGCCAGGTAGACCTCCCACGCGGAAACGAGTCCGCCCAACGCCTCCCAGGCGGGCCGCGGCGCCGTGATCAGGGCCGGGTCGTCGAGGAAGCGGACCCGCGTGCGGCCCAGCGCCAGCGCCAGCCAGTAGGGCGCCGACGCCAGCAGCACTCCGCCGGCAAGGCCCGTCCAGATCTGCCCGGCCGCCTGCCGGTTCTTCCACTGTCCCTGCGCCAGAAGCACCGCAGGCGACCAGAGGCGGAGGTGGCGCTCCGGAACGGCGGCGTAAGCCGCAGCCAGAATCGCGAACAGCCCCAGCAGAACCATGAGGGCCAGCGAGATGCCCAGCACCAGGCGCGTGTCTCCGACCAGGCCCTCTTCGAAGGACCGGATCAGGGCCTCGTTCTGATAATTGCCCGAAAGGAACGGCGCCGCCGCCGCGGCGGCCGGAATCCACAGGAAGCGCAGGGCGAAGGCGAACGGATCGGTCCGTTTCCGCAGGCTCGCGTACAGCAGCCAGAACACGAGTCCGCCCAGCGCTCCGGCGCAGACTGTGGTGAGGACAGCCACCGCAGCCTGCAGCTTCTGGGGCGCTGGGGGCTCGCCCACAGCCTCCGGCGAGGCCGAATACTCATAGCTGCTCTGGACCACCCGTCCGTTGCGCGTGACGACCACCACGCGGGCCAGGGAGCCCTTCACCGCGGGGTCCAGCCACTCCCAGGCGCTGCGGCTGCCTTCCAGCGTCCGGACATTGTCCGCCGTCCGGATGAACCGCCCCGAATCGCCGCCCGCCAGCCGCGACAGCTCCTGCTCGGCCGCGTCCCCGGCCGATTCCCCCACGGCGTTCTGGCGGCGGTCCTGGAAGGACAGCGGGCGGCCTTCGGCCGTCATGGTCACCACGACGGCGTCGCCCCGGCCGTTGAAGGCCAGCACCCGGATCCTGACCGGAGTAAACACGCGCGCCAGCTCGCTCTGCGGCGCCTGTTCGCGGATGCGCCCGAGCACGGGGTCCAGCTCGGCCTGCGTGGCGAAACGCCACCCGCGGATCTCGACGCCATGCTCGCGGGCCCAGTCGATCGCCTTCCGGATCGCCTCCTCGCGGCCGACCGCCGGACGCACGCCGGCCAGGGCGGTATCGAACCGGGGCATCAGCATCCACAGAGAGGCGAGGCCCGCCGCGGCGCAGAGCGCGGCCGCCAGGCGTTTCATGCCGCAGCCTCCTCCGCAGCCGCTCCGCCGCCCATCCTCAGCACGACAGCCGTGAGATCCGCGGCCCGCCGGCCCGGAGCGCTCGTGCGCGCTCTCCAGGCCTTCACCAAGGCTTCCAGCCACGGCTGGAGCGGCGCCTCAGGCTGCTGCGGCAGTCCGGACAGAATCTCCTCCGCCACGCTGGCGCCGGGCTCCGCCAGCCCCCGCGTGCAGAACAGCAGAGCATCGCCAGGCTCGAGCCGCAGGCGGCATGCGGCCGCGTCCCGGCGGGGCGGCAGCGGCTCCCGAGCCGTCTCCTCCCGCCGGCGCAGCCAGATGCCAGGCCCGGGGCCGAGCCGCGCCAGCTCGACTTCGCCCGTCCGCTCGTCGAGGATTGCCAGCGCGACGCCCACCGGCTCCGGGCCGCGCCCTGGCAGCCGGGCCAACTCGCTCTCCAGACGCCGCAACGCTTCCTGCGCGCCGGCGCCGGCCGCATTTTCATGCCACAGGAAGCCCTTGGCCAGGGCCATCGTCATGGCCGAGGCGAGCCCGCCCCTGCCGCCCTCGGCCACCGCCACGCAAATCCTCCCGTCAGGCCGCGCGAAGAAATCGTAGGAATCCCCGCTGGCTTCCTGGGCCGTATCGCACACCGCCGCCACCGCCACGCTCTGCAGCGCGGGCGGGGCCGCCGGCAGCAGCATCTGTTGCGCCTGCCGCGCCGCCGCCAGCTCGGCCTCCATCTTCAGCCGTTCCGCCAGCCGCGCCGCATGCGCCGGCCGGACCTCTTCATCCGTGTACCTTCTGCCGAACCACGCCGCAGCCGCCAGCGGCAACACCAGCGCCGCGGCCAGCAGGGACACCATGTCGAGCCGCTCCCGCCAGTAAGGCGCAGTGGCCAGCAGCGCCGCGATCTGCAGCAGCAGGTTCAGCGACGCCGCTGCCATCACGGCCGCCAGGTAGTCAAAACTGTAAAACGCCAGGAGCACCGCGGCCGCCACCGCCGACGACTCCAGCCACGTCACCGCCGCGAAAGCGTCCGCCGTGCGTCCGTCGTGCACGAGCAGCGCCGCCAGAGCCGCCAGCAGCAGCGCGCGCACGGCGCCCTGCCTGACATGACGGCGCAGGAACGTCAGCGGCGCCAGCAGCAGGAACACGCTCAGCGCCACCGCCTGCAGCGGCGTGTCCGTGTAGAGCTCCACCAGCGGCCACCGGCCGAACGTAAATCCGATCGCTCGCAGCGTCCGCTCCGTCAGATCCGCGTCCAGAGCGGCCCGCCCGAGCACGACGGCGCAGAACAGCCAGCAGGCCCACACGGCCCCCGCCACGACGGAGACGCCGATGTTGGCGGAAAACAGCCGCCCCGTGAGGGCCGCGTCGAGGGACGTGATCTTGCCAGGCCAGCCCTCCCTCAGCTCGCCCTCCCCCGCGCCGTAGGCGATGCCCAGCACGACGCCCACCAGAGCCGCCGTCATCAGCAGGACGCTCCAGCGGATCGCCGTGGCCATGGCGGTGAACTGTTCCGCATCGAAACGCGGCCCCATCGTGTCCGGATCGGCGAAGGCCATCAGCAGGCTCGCGCCGGCGAAAGCGGCCGTCAGCAGCACGGCCCGCGCGTGCGGCGCCTCGTGCTCGATGCTGCGCCGCGCATAGCGGTAGCAGCAGTAGGCCACCAGGAACACCATCGCCAGCAGCCGCAGCGCTTCCAGCGTGTCGGAAGCCGCGGAAGGCTTCGAAATCCGCCGCTCGAGGAACGCCGGCGCGAACACCGGCTCCACGCTCCGGCCCACCACCCTCTCGCCCGCCACGTCCACGCGCAGCACCAGCTCCACGTCGGGCGCGTTGCGCGGCTCCAGCCGCCAGGTGAAACGGCGCGCGCCGGCCGCCTCGCGGTCCGCCGCCACGCTCATCTCCGGCTCGCGCAGGAAGCGCACCGCCATGCCCCCGATCCATTCCTTCAGTTCGGCTTCCGCCGCCGCCCGCGACACTTCCTCCGGCGGCAGGCTCGCCGGCGCGCGCACCTCTCTTCCGGCGATGCGGAAATCGGTCACGAAGCCCCGCGGCCCCACGTCGGCCCGCACCCACATGCCGTGCCCCGGCCGGATCAGCAGCACCTGCGCCACCGCCTCGGGCAGAAACCGCCGCACCCGGAACTGATGGCCCACGTCATGCTCGCGGAAGTAGGCCATCGTCGCCGAGCGGATTTCGAACCGCACATGCGCCCGCCATCCGCCCGTCTCCACTCCATGGGCGCGGGCCGTTTCCTGCGCGATTGCGATCGCCCGCTCGCGGTCGATCATCATGCGGAAGCCCGGCCCGCGCGTCCGGTGCTCATGAATCCAGAAACCCAGCGCCAGCACGAACGGCGCTCCGGCCAGCAGCAGGCCCCACCACAGCCGCCACCGCGGCCGCAGAAACGGCTCGAAAGGCTTCAGCAGCGCGTCCAGATCGCTCATGGCCCGTCCGGCGCGCGGCGCGCCACCATCACCGTGATGTCATCGTACTGCGGCGCCGCCTCGGCAAACTGATGAATCGCTTCCAGCACCCCGTCGCAGATCTGCTGTGCCGTGCCGCCGGCCAGCCCGCGCATCAACGCCAGCAGCCGGTCCATGCCGAACTCCTCGCCCGCCGGACTCTGCGCGTCGGTCACCCCGTCGGAATAAATCATCAGCGCATCGCCGGGGGCCAGCTCCAGCCGCCGCGACTCGTATCCCGCTTGAGGAAACATCCCCACCGGCAGCCCGGTGGCGTCCAGCAGCTCCGCCTCGCCCGTCCGGCGCAGCACGATCGCCTGGCACTGCGCCGCATTGACATACTCGCACTGTCCCTGCCCGGGATCGAACCGCACCATCATCAGCGTCGCGTACCGGTTGCCCGGCATCGATCCGCACAGCAGCCGGTTGGCGCGGTTGGCCAGCTCCGTCAGCTCCAGCGGAAACACCAGCAGCGCCCGCAGCGTCGCCTGGATGGTCGCCATCAGCAGCGCCGCCGACAGCCCTTTGCCTGCCACGTCGGCCACGCACAGCAGCGGCTCTTCGGGCCTTCCCAGCACGTCGTAATAGTCGCCGCCCACCAGCCGCGCCTGCCGGTTGGCCGCCGCCAGCTCGAGGCCGGGCACGCGGGGCAGCTCTTTGGGAAACAGGTCGCGTTGGATGGCCGACGCCAGCTCCAGCTCGCGCTCCATCTGCTGGCGGTACAGCGTGTCCTGGATCCGCCACGCATTGTCCAGAGCGACCGAGGCCTGCGCCACCAGCGCCGCGCAGAACTCCACGTCCTCCGCCTCGTAGCTCTGTCCCGAGCCCGGCGGCCCCAGCGCCACCACGCCGACCGTCGACTCGCCGCTCCGCAGCGGCAGCAGCAGGAACGGCCCTTCCCGTCCGGGCTCGCCGTCCTGCGGCGCCGCATGCCGGAACCGCTCCGCCTGCTCCGCGGTGACGTTGCGCAACAGCTCGAGCGGAGCCTGCCCTGCGGGCCACGCCAGCAACGCATGCTGCCGCACCGTCCAGCGCCCGCTCAGCGTCAGCATGAGCAGCCGCGCGATCTCTTCCGGATCGATGCTCGAGGAAAACGCGCGCGCCAGGTCCACCAGCGTGTTCAGCTCGTGGATCTTTTTCGCCAGCGCTCTGTTGGCTTCCAGAATCTCCTCGTGCGCCAGCGCGTTTTCGATGGTCGCCGAGGCCAGCGACAGCAGCGCCTGCAGAAATTCGCGCTCGCCCGAGTCCTCCGCCCATCCCGGACGCCGCGGCGCAGGCACCGCCAGCACGCCCGCCTCCCGCGCGCCTTCGCCGATCGGAATCTGCAGAGTCAGTCCCGCCCGCTCCAGGTCTTCAGGGCGGACGGGGTCGCCCTCGCGCAGTCCCGCTGCGCCGCGCACCGCAGCCACGCGCCAGCCTCCGCCGTCCCGCAGCGCAATCGCCGCCCGCGTCACCAGCAACCGGCCCATCACCGTCCGCATCAGATGGTTCAGCTGTTCTTGCAGGTCCAGCGACGAGCCCAGAATGCGCGCCGATTCCAGCAGGCTTTCCAGCCGGCTCGCATCCAGACGCGTGTCGTTCACGCTCGCCTCCACCGTTTCTCCAGAATACTGCGAACGCAGCACGGGCGATGCCGCTGCATCGGGTGGAAACCGCAGCTGACGCGGATTCAGGGGGTGTGGGGCGCGTGGTGGGATTCGAACCCACGACATCCAGAACCACAATCTGGCGCTACTACCAGCTGAGCTACACGCGCCTCAACTATCCGCATTTTAGCAGAGCGCCCGAGCGCGCTTCCAGCGGGATCAGGCTATGGCAGGCCGGCGCGCTTCCACAGATCGTCCACCCGCGCCTTCACCTCCGGCGACATGACGATCCGCTCCGGCCAGCGCCGCGTGAAGCCCTCTTCCGGCCACTTCCGCGTGGCGTCGATGCCCATCTTCGAGCCGTAATCCTGCAGGCGGCTGGCGTGATCGAGCGTGTCGACGGGTCCGTGGACGAACTCGATGTCGCGCTCCGGGTCGATGTTGTTCAGCGCGATCCACGCAGCCTCGCTCGGGTTCTGCACGTCGACATCTTCGTCGAACACGACGATGACTTTTGTGAACATTGCCTGTCCCAGGCCCCAGATCGCGTGCATCACCTTGCGCGCGTGGCCCGGGTAAGACTTGCGGATCGAGACGAGCATCAGGTTGTGGAACACGCCCTCGGCCGGCATGCACATGTCGCGGACCTCGGGCAGCTGCAGCCGCATCAGCGGCAGGAAAATCCGCTCGATGGCCTTGCCCATGTAGAAGTCCTCCATGGGCGGCGGTCCCACGATCGTCGTCGCGTAAATGGGATCGCGGCGGTGCGTGATGCATTCGACGTGGAAGACCGGATAGTCGTCGTCGAGCGAGTAAAAGCCCGTGTGGTCGCCGAACGGCCCCTCGCGGCGCGTTTCGCCGATCTCGACGTAGCCCTCGAGCACGATCTCCGCGTTGGCGGGCACTTCGAGATCCACCGTTTCGCACTTCACCATCTCGACGGGCTTGTTGCGCAGGAACCCGGCGATCATCATCTCGTCGAGATCCGGCGGCAGCGGCAGGATCGCCGAATACATCGTGGCCGGATCTGCGCCGATGGCCGCCGCCACCGGCATCCGCGTCACACCCTGCTTCTTCAGCCGGCGGTAATGCTCCGCCCCCTGCTTGTGCGTCTGCCAGTGCATGCCCGTCGTGCGGGCGTCGTAGACCTGCATGCGGTACATGCCGCAGTTGCGCTTGCCCGTTTCCGGATTGCGCGTGAATACCATGGGCAGCGTGATGAACGGACCGGCGTCCCCCGGCCAGCACGTCAGCACGGGCAGCTCTTCCAGCGAAAAGCCGTCGCGGCGGATCACTTCCTTGCACGGGCCTGTGGAGACGGTCTTCGGGAAGAAGTTCGCCATGTCGGCCAGCTTCGGCAGCATCTTCAGTTTGTTGATCAGCCCCTGCGGCATGCGCATCTCGAGCATCTCCGAGATGCGCGCCGCGTGCTCGTCCACGGAGGAGACTTCCAGCGCGATCTCCATCCGCCGCATGCTGGCGAAGGCGTTGATCAGGACAGGGATCGAAGAGCCTTTCGGCTTCTCGAACAGCAGCGCCGGGCCCCCGCGCTTGACGGCGCGGTCGGCGAACTCGGTGATTTCCAGCTTTGGATCCACCTCGAACGGAATGCGCTTCAGTTCGCCCGCCTGCTCGAGCGCGCGAACAAAATCACGGAGATCTGTATAGGCCATGGATGAATCCTTCTTGCGGGGCGGCTTTTACTATCATGAGAGACGAAACCCTCTTTGCTCAAGGAGTTCTCATGTTTCATCGAGTGGCGCTGGTGACTGGCGCGAGCCGGGGCATCGGCCGGGAGATCGCGCTCACACTCTGCCGCAATCAATATGATGTCGTGGTCGCGTCTCCGGAAGTGGAAAAGAACGAAGAAGTGGCGGAGGCCATCCGCCAGTGCGGCGGCACGACCATGACGCTCGACCTGGACGTCTCCAGCCGCGATTCCGTCAAACAGGGCGTTGACACGGTGCTCAGGCAGATGCGACGGATCGACGTGCTGGTCAACAACGCCGGCATCACCCGCGACGCCCTCTCCATGCGCATGAAGCCCGAGGACTGGGACCGCGTCATCCAGATCAACCTCACCGGCGCGTTCAATATGGCGCAGGCCGTCATCCCGGCCATGATGAAGGAGCGCTGGGGCCGTATCATCAACATCGCCTCCGTTGTGGGCGAGATGGGCAACGTCGGGCAGGCCAACTATGTCTCCTCCAAGGCGGGCCTGATCGGCCTCACCAAGTGCCTGGCGCTTGAATTGGCCGCCCGCAACATCACGGTGAACGCCATCGCGCCCGGCTACATCGAAACCGACATGACGGCCGTGCTGCCCCAGGAAGTGAAGGACCGCATGATGGCGATGATTCCGCTGAAGCGTTTCGGCCAGCCGAAGGACATCGCCCATGCCGTGAAGTTCCTGGCCAGCGAGGAGGCCGGCTACATCACCGGCGCGGTGCTGCGCGTCAACGGCGGGATGTACATGTGATCTGGGTCCGCCGGAGAGGTTGGCCGCAGGCCGCGCGGTGGCTGGCCTGTGCGGCATGGCTGGCGGCGCTGCCGGCGGGGTTCGCGCAGAACGGCCCGCTCCCGTACGACAAGCGCATCTCGTGGCTTTCCTACAACGCCGATCATCCGGCGGGCCGCAACTGGAGCCTGCACTTCGACGGCAGCTACCGCCCGATGTACGGCGCGCCGTGGCGGCAGTGGCTGGCGCGGCCGGGCGCGAACTACCAGCTCGGCGAGCGCTGGCAGCTGTCGCTCACCTACTCCTACTTCAGCGTGCACCCCTACGGCCTGCGTGACCCCTCCGGCGTCGTGCGCGAGCACCGCTTTCACCAGCAGGTGGAGTATTCGCACCCTCTGGGCCGCAACACCATGCGCCACCGTTTCCGGCTCGAAGAGCGCCGTCTGTCCTCGCCCTGGCGCGAGGGCGAGCCCCGCACCTGGCGCTGGCAGGACCGGCCGCGCTACATGCTGCGCCTGGACAAGCCGATCCGCGATTCCAGCGGCCGGCCCGGGCCGGTCACGCTGACTTTTTACGACGAAATCTTTTTCAGCTTCCGGGCGCCCGCCGCCTCCGCCTACGAGCAGAACCGCCTCTATGCGGGCCTCAACTGGCGATTCAGCCGCCACCTTTCTTTCGACGCCGGGGTTTTTCACATGGCCTTCAAGCCGCAGAATGGAAACCGGCTCGAGCAGAATTTCGTGTTCGTCACCCTGCTCAGGAACCAGACGCCGCTCAAAGAGCTATTCGGCAGGCTTCGGCGGCGGTGAGGGCGTCTTTTCCGGCACCACGCGCACGGCGAAGACATACGTCGGCCCCAGCATGTTCGAGCGGAACACCACCCACTTCGCATCCGGCGTGAAGCTGACGTTGGGCTCCAGCCGGTAGTCGTGCTTCGCCATATTGACCAGTTTCTCGGCCCGTAACACGCCGGGTCGGATCAGCGCCGGGTCTTCCACGCCGCGGTTCAGGATGCGCTCCGGACGGAACAGGTAGATCCAGCGCCCGTCGGGCGCCCGCGCCACCTGCCCCGGATCGCCGCCGTCGCCGCAGAACAGCGTCCCGTCTCGCGAGACGTTGAAGTGGATGGACCACTCGTTGCGCTGCAGGCGGTACCACGTGCGCTCGCCCGTCTCCAGATTCAGCCCGGCCAGCCAGAACACCTCTCCGCGCGGCGTCTGCAGGTCGTACCAGACCGTGCGGCCGTCGGCGCTCCAGAATTCGTGGCCGAAGATTTCCATCTCCATCGTGCGCGTGTGAATCTTGCGCAGCCCCGCGCCGTCGGCGCGGATCGTCCAGATGCGGTCCACCTTGTGCCAGGGCCCTTCGTGGCAGAACAGCAGCAGCCCCGGGTCCGCGGGCGAGAACAGGAAATGGTTGAACCAGTCGTTGCCGCGGTGAATCACGCGCGTTTCGCCGGTGGCCAGGTTCATCGTGAAGATCGCCATGGGCAGCCGCGCCGCCCAGCGCTGCTCCATCATCTGGCCCTTGTTGCGGGGCTGCTCGAGCGAGTGGCCCTGCCCCGCGGCAGCGGGCGGCTGCGCCATGGGAACCTGCGCATCGCCCTCGATGTAGGCCCCCGCGGCCAGCGTTTCGTCGGCGTTGATCGTGGCGATCGAGCCGCGCGGCGGCAGCGCGCCGACCCGGCGCGTTTCCCCTGTATCGGCGTCGGTCCAGTGCAGCGCGCCGTCCTGGATGTAATATACGCGCGCATGCTTCCGTCCGGCTTCGATCAGGCGCACCCGCCCGCTGACAATCCGCCGCGACTCGCGCGTCTCCCAGTCCACCACCGAAATGCCGTCCGGCGTCGAATACACGAGCCGCCGCCCGCCGGGCAGGTAGCCGTTCTGGTTGAAGTACAGGCTGGCGCTGCCAGGCTCGTCTGTCAGACGCCGTACCAGATGGCCGGTGTCCGGGTCGATCCATTCAACGGGCGGATCTGCCGCTCCGCACAGGCACGCAACGGAAACCAGCAGCAGCCGCATCATGCAACCAGCCTTATCACGAAACGCGCCCGGCGCGCGCCTTCAGCGGATCCAGCCAAACCAGCCCGCCAGCGCCGCCGCGGCCAGCACGAAGGCCGGATGCACGCGCCATTTCGCCAGCAGCAGGAACGCCGCCGCGCCCGCCGCCCAGTGCGCCCACGCCGTCATGCTGCCGCGCCCCAGCAGGATCGCCGCGCTCAGCACCAGCCCGGCCACCGCCGGATTGATGCCGGAAAGGAAGCGCTGCGCCAGCGGCTGGTCGCGCCGCAGCTCGTACTGACGGCTCAGGAACAGCATCCAGAGCATGCCCGGAAGGAACAGCGCCGCCGTCGCGATGAGCGCCCCGGCGAGCCCCGCGCGGTGATAGCCGGCGAACGTCGCCAGCACCGCGATCGGCCCCGGAGTGAGCTGGCTGATGGCCACCCCGTCGATGAACTCGCGCGGCGACAGCCAGCCCAGCCGCGTCACCAGATGATCGTGCAGCACCGGCAGCAGCACGAATCCGCCGCCGAAAAAAATCAGGCCGATGCGGAAGAACACCGCGGCCAGATGCGCCAGGGCGCCGGCGGAGACAGCCGCCGCGGGCGCGGCCATGGCGATCAGCGCAGCGCCGCCCGGCGCCGCACCCGCGCTGCCCGCTGCTCCCCCGCTCCTGCGCGGAGGCAGAAAGAAACCCGCCACGCCCGATGCCAGCAGGATCCACGCCGCATTGACGTGCAGCAGGCTCAGCGCCAGCGCGCCGGCGGCGATCGCCCGCTTCGGCCACGTCTCCAGCGCTCTCGATCCGATGTTCCAGGCGGCGGAGACAATCAGCGCCACCACCACCGGCCCGAGCCCCGTGACTGCGCTCTGCAGCGCCGGCACCGCGTGATAGCGGAAATAGAGCGCCGACAGCGCGATCACCAGCACGATCGACGGCGCCAGAAATGAAACCGCCGACACCAGAAACCCGGCCATTCCCGCCAGACGGTAGCCCGTGAACGCCGCCGCATTGACGGCGAACGAGCCGAGCATCTGCCCCAGCCCGACGCCGTGCAGGAATTCATCCAGCGAGAGCAGCTTCCGCTTCCGGACCAGCTCCTGCTCCATCAGCGCCACCACCGCCATGCCGCCGCCGAAGCCGATGGCGCCGATGCGCGCGAACACGGCAGCCAGCCCCAACAGCACCGTGCCACGCTTCCCGGCCGCTCCCTGCCTTTCCGATTCCATGCGGGAAAGGGGCAGCAACGCGCTTGCCCTTCTTCATTTACCCAGAATCGCCGGCTCCTGTGCCCGGCGCCGGATGACTCTGGCCCATCAATGGCCGCCCGAGCGAGCGGTCCCCCGGCCGCGCCCTCTCCTTGCGGGCTTCCCCTCGCGCCTGCGCGAGGGCTGCATCCCAACGCTGTGCGCCCCGGCCGCGCGGAAGCGAGCCCCGATGACCCTGCGCAACATCAGCGTCCACAAGAATCCCCGCGGGCCCAAACCGGGTTCTGTGCCGCGAGAGCGAGCGGTCCCATCGCGGGCTCAGCGCGGTTGTCCGTTCGTTCGAAAATCGCTTCCAGGACTCCTGCCGTGCGGGTGACCGCTCGCTCTCGGGCGCTTTTCGCCCTTCGCTCGCGGCACTGAAGCAATTCGTGGGCGGTTCTGATCCATGCCGATGTCCCGCAGGGGTGTTGCGGCGTCCTCCCCCGCAGTCACAAAAATCGGCCCGGCGGGCGAAACCCGCCGGGCCTTTCAGCACAGGAGGCAGACGGAGTTCAGAATCTCTGTTCAGGCAGCGCGACCCTCCGCGAGCGCGGCGCCCGCGCCGGCGCGGGAGGCGGCTCGTCCAGCGTCACCTGCACGGTCATTTCCCTCTTCTCGCGCACGACCACCACCGGCAGCGTCTTCTTGGAGGCCTCGCGGGCGGCGCGCAGCGCGGCGCTGATGTCGCGAGGTTCTTCCACCGTGCGGTCGTCCACTTTCACGATCACGTCGCCAGGCTTCAGCCCCGCCTTTTCGGCCGGCGTGTCCTTCATGACGCTGCGCACCAGCACGCCTTCTTTCACGCCGAAGAACTCGGCCAGCTGCGAGCCCTTCAGCGGCTCGCCTTCAATGCCCAGCATCCCGGCGCGCCAGCTCATGGTCACGCGCGGCACGTCGCGCATGGCGCCTTCCAGTTCCTTCTGGATCCGGATGCGCACGTCTTCGTCGATCTTCGGCGCAGGAAAGTTGAACGTCCGGCCCTTGCGCTCGGCCACCGTGGCCGTCAGCGTCTGCGTGGAGCCGTTGCGGAACACGGTCAGCCGCACCGTGCGGCCCGCGGGCGTCTCCCGGACGAACCGAACGAACTGCTGCGTGCCTTCGACCCTCTGGCCGTTGTACTCGAGCACCACGTCGCCCGGCTTCAGGCCCGCCTTGTCGGCCGGGCTGTCAGGCTCGACGGTAGTGATCTCCACGCCGTGCTCTTCCTTGAGCTTCAGCGCCTTCGCCCGCTCGGCGTTGATCTCCTTGACACCCACGCCAAGGTACGTCCCGCCAGCCTGGAAGAAGATCATCGCATCCGGGGGCGCGGGCGGCGGGGGAGGAGGCGGCTGCATCGCCAGCTCCTGTTCGTCTCCGCTCCACGCGAAGACCGGCTGGGAGGCGGCGGGAACCGCGGTGAAAACCAGCGCGGCGGACAGCGCCGCGCCTGCAAGACCGATCCTGAATCCGGGAATTTTCATGGCTGCCTGAACCTCATCCGGGCGGCGGCCGGAACTGCTTTGAGCGCCTGCCGGCTGTCGTCCTGATTTCTCGCTTCCGGTTGTTCAGACGGCCGTGCCCGCAAAACGTCTCGCAGTGCGCCCGGCCCTCTTCCGCGCAGCCTTGCGCCCCCTGCCCGCCGGTGTTAGCCTGTGCGCGATGCAGCGGCGCACGTTCCTGAGCCTGGCCGGTCTCGCAGCCGCGCACCGCGCCTTCTCGCAGAATTCGCAGCCCCCGAACATCGTCATCGCCCTCTGCGATGATCTCGGCGCGGGAGACCTCGGCTGCACCGGCCATCCGTTCATCCGCACTCCGAACCTCGACCGCTTCGCCGCCGAGGGAATCCGCTTCACGCAGTTCTACGCCGCCGCGCCGGTCTGCTCGCCATCGCGCGCCGGCCTCCTGACAGGCCGCACGCCCAACCGCTGCGGCATCTACGACTGGATCTCCGCCGGCAGCCCCGTCCACCTGCGCGATTCCGAGACCACGCTGCCCGCGCTCCTGCGCCAGCGCGGCTACGCCACCTGCCTCTCCGGCAAATGGCACCTGAACGGCATCGAAGAAGTCGAAGGTCCCGGCTCGCCCTCGCGCCACGGATTCGATCACTGGTTCGCCACGCAGAACAACGCCGCGCCCTCGCACGAGAACCCGAAAAACTTCTACCGCAACGGCCGCCCCGCCGGGGAGCTGAAAGGCTACTCCGCGGACCTCGTGGTCGAAGAGGCCGTTCGCTGGTTGAACACGGTGCCCGCGCAGCGCCCGTTCTTCCTCTATGTGGCCTTCCACGAGCCGCACGAGCCCGTCGCCTCCGCGCCCGATCTCGTCGATCTGTACCCCCGCGCGAAGAAGCGCGGCGAGGCGCTCTACTACGCCAACGTCACGCAGATGGACCGTGCGTTCGGCCGGTTGATGGCGGCTCTCGACGAGCGCGGCGCGCGCGAGAACACGCTGGTCCTGTTTTCGAGCGACAACGGGCCGGAGTGGCTCGACCGCTACCCCGTCGCCTGGCGCTCGCACGGCAGCGCAGGTCTCCTGCGCAGCCAGAAGCTGTCGCTCTACGAAGGCGGCATCCGCGTGCCTGGCCTGCTCCGCTGGCCCGCGCGGGTGCGCCCGCACCAGATCGTGCAGACGCCTGCCTGCCTGCTCGACGTTCTGCCGACGCTGTGCGAGATCACCGGCGCGCCGCGGCCGGAAAGGCCGCTGGACGGAGAGAGCCTCGCGCCCCTGCTTGGTTCGCCTTCATGGCAGCGCCCGCGCCCGTTGCACTGGCACTACTTCAACACCATCGATCCGCCCCGCGCCGCCCTCCGCGAGGGAGACTGGAAAATCCTCGGCATCGGTGCGGAAAGCGGAGAGCGGAAGCCCGGCGGCGGCTTCCGGCCCGGACAGCTCCCCCTCGTCAGGGACGTGCCGCTCACGCGGTTCGAGTTGTACAACCTGCGCGAGGACCCGCGCGAGCAGCGCAATCTCTGGGACGTGGAACGGGAACGCGCGCAGCGGCTGGCTCAGCGCCTCGTGGAGATCGACTCGGAAGTCCGCCGCGAAGCGCCCGCGTGGTGATCCGCCCGGACGTTCAGAACGTCCCGTAAGAGGCCTTCATCGCCGCCAGAGCCGAAAGCGTCCGCTGGCGGATGTACTGGTCTTCTTCGCGGTGCAGCAGCTGCTGCAACGCGCCAGCAACATCGGGCTCCTGCACATCAGCCAGTAACTCGACAGCAGCGATGCGCACGCCCGCATGCTTGTCGGTGAGCAGAACCTGCGCCAGCGCCTGCCGCGTCTCCGGATCGTTTGCAAATGGCCGCAGCGCTTCCAGCGCCTTCAGCCGGACGGCGGCGTTTTCGTCGGTCCGCAGCGCGTTGATCAGCGCGCGCCGCACTTCGGCGTCAGCGGTGCGGTGCTTCAGCAGATCGATCGACTCGGCGCGCACGCCAGGGTCGGTCGGATCGCTGGCCGCCGCCAGCAGCAGCCGTCGGATGCGCTCGTCCTGGAACGACCCCCGCAGCTCGCGCGCCCGGATCTCCTCGTACTGCACGCGCACTTCGCCCCGGTCCGTCGTGTCCACCAGCCGCACCTTGCCCACCACTGGCGGCGGCGAGCTGCGCGCCAGAGAACCGAGCACAGGGGCGTCTTCCGGCAGAAGGCGCGCCGCAAAGAAGCCGAGCAGCAGCATGGCCAGCGCGCCCGCAGGCCTCGCCCACAGCGGAGGTGCAACGATCCATTGAGACCAGAAGCGCCGCGCCGCAGCCGCCCAACTCCGGCTCCTGCGCTCCTTTTCGATCGCCGCCGCAAGATCGCGGCGGCACCGCGCCAGCAGCTCCGCCGAAACGCCCGCTTCGCCCTGTCCGAGCAGCGACGTCAGCTTCTCGCAGCGCGCCCGCTCGGCCTGGCATTCCGCGCAGGCGGCCAGGTGCTGCTCGACGCGCTCTTCTTCGTCGAAGCTCAGCTCGCCGTACAGGTACAGCGGAATCAGCCCGCGAACGTCCTTGCAGCTCATAGGAAGCCTCCCAGCGCCTGGCGCATCTTCTGGGTCGCGCGGAACAGGCAGTTCTTGGCCGCCTCTTCGCTCGAGCCCAGCATCTCGCCGATCTCGCGCAGCCGCATGCCCTGATAATGACGCAGTTCGAACACCATCCGCTCGCGCGGCGTCAGCTCTCCGAGCGCCTGCTCGATCGACGCGCGCAGCTCGCGGTTCAGCGCCGCCCGCTGCGGATCGCCTGCCGGACGCGCTTCCGGCATCGATTCCAGCCGGTCCATCACGCCTTCTTCCGTCTGCACCTCCGCAGGCTCCGTGCGCCGCACCTTGCGCTTCCGGAGCTGATCCAGGCAAAGGTTGGTGGCGATGCGGTACAGCCACGTCGAAAAGTTGCAGTCGAAGCGGAAGCTGCCCAGGTTGCGGAAGACGCGCAGGAACGTCTCCTGATACACGTCATGGGCGTCGTCCGGATTGCGCAGCAGGTTCATCGCCAGCCGCAGGACCTGCTGATCGTAGGACCGCACCAGCCGTTCGAAGGCCTCGGCGTCGCCCGCCTGCGCGGCGCGGATCGTGGCAGCTTCGTCCATGCATGCTTCCCGCCGGGCCCTTGCGCAGGCGCCGCCTTCGACCGCCAGTGCCGTTCCCGGTTCCATCATGCCTCCTCGCCGGGGCGGAAACCGCCCTCGTCGAGGTTAGACGGACGGGAAGAAAAAACGTCTCGCCCGCTGCTTCAGTCGGCCACTTCCACTTCGATCCGGCGGTGGGCCGGATCCAGCGACACGATCCTGAACCGCCGCAATTGCCCCGTGCGCAGAGTCTTCCGGTCGCTCGAGGAGCCGCCTCCGCCCTTCCACTTGCTGGCCAGCAGGGCGGCGAGATCATCGACATCGGCCGCCGCGGCGCGCGCCTTCTCGCCTTCGCCCGCGGCTTCCTTCAGCCGGCAGCGCGCATGGACCCCCTCGCTGATTTCGATCTTGGCGTGCGAGGCGTGCGTCTCCACGACGCGCCCGCTCACCAGGTCTCCCGGCTGATGCTCGGAGATGAAGATGTCGGCCGAAGTGGGCTCCAGCGCCTTCATGCTCAGCCGGATGCGGCGCTTCTCGGTGTCGACTTCCAGCACCTGCGCCTTCACCACCTGGCCGGGGGAGAGAACTTCCTTGGGGTGCTGCACGCGCTTCTCCCGCGTGATGTCGCCCACGTGAATCATGCCCTCGATGCCGTCGCCCAGATCGACGAAGGCGCCGAACTGCGCCAGGTTCGTCACCGGGCCTTCCACCACAGTGCCCGGCGCAAAGCGCGTGGCCGCCGTGTCCCACGGGTTGCCCAGCGCCTGTTTCAGCCCCAGCGACAGCCTGCGCTCGGCGGGCTTCACATCCAGCACCACCGTCTCCACCATGTCGCCCACCTGCACGACGTCCTCGGGCTTCCGCACGCGCTTGGACCACGACATCTCGGACAGGTGAATCAGCCCGTCGACGCCCGGCGCGATTTCGACAAACGCCCCGAATTCGGCCAGCCGCACCACCTTGCCCCGCACCCGGTCGCCCGGCTTCAGCGCCGACGTCGCCTCGGTCCACGGGTCGGGCTGCAGCTGCTTCATGCCCAGCGAGATCTTCCGGTTGTTGCGGTTGATCTTCAGGATCTTCGCCTCGATCGTCTGCCCGGGGCTCACCACGCTGGACGGCTTGTCCACGCGGTTCCAGCTCATGTCCGTGACATGCAGCAGCCCGTCGATGCCGGGCGCGATCTCGACGAAGGCGCCGAAATCGGTCACCGTCCGCACGCGTCCCTGAACGACCATCCCTTCCTGCAGCCGCTCGAACGCCGCCTGTTTGGCCGCCGCCGCCTGCTCTTCCAGCACGCCGCGCCGGTCCACCACGATGTCCGGCCGGTCCGGGTTCTCAATGTCCAGCTTCGTGATCCGGCACTCGATCTGCTGCCCCACCAGCGACGGCAGCTCCGCCATCTCGCGAATGCCGCTGCGCGACGCCGGCAGAAACGCGTGGACGCCATCGGCCACCTGCACCCGCAGCCCGCCCTTCACCTGTTCCTTCACCAGGCCCAGAATGACGTGCTTGCCTTCGAACGCCTCCTGCAGCCCCGAATAGTCCCGGGGCTGCTCCACCCGGATCGTTGACAGCAGGTAATAGCCGTCGTCCGTCCGGCCGCTGATGTTCACCATCAGCGTCGCGCCAGGCGCCAGATCCGCGGGCAGTCCCGGCGTGCCGCGCCGCAGAATGCCCTCCATTTTCCGGCCGACGTCGACGACGATGTTCTCCTCGTTGATGGAAACCACCGTGCCTTCCAGGGCCGCTCCTTCGTCCCCGTTGCTCTGCGCCGCTTCGAATGCGGCCAGCATTTCGCCGAAAGAGCCTTCCTGCGGAGAGGCGGGCGCTTCGGCGACAGGGGAAACGTCGGTCAGGTTGGGGGAATCTGCTGGATTCATGGACAAACTCGCGAGACCTCTCATATTCTGACACACTTGCGCTGCAACGGGGCGGCGCGGGCCAGGCGTTGGGGTAAGATGGCGGCTTGCAGGCCAACGCCATTCCGCCGTGGAAGCGCTTCCTGCCCCGGATGCAGGACGCCGTCTGGCTGCTGCTGTTTTCCGCCCTCGCCTGGGTCAGCCCCACCCGCGGGCCCGCCGAAATCGAGGTCCTCACCGCACTGGCCGTGCTTCAGGTGGCCGCGCCCCGCATCCGCGCCTTCCAGTCGGCCCGCGGCAATCTCGTCCTCATTTCTCTCAAGCTGCTGCTGGGCTTCCTGCTGATCGGCGTCACCGGCGGCATCGCCTCCAGCTACTACCTCATCCTGCTCCTGCCCGTGCTCTCCGCCGCCACCACGCTGGGCCCCGCGGGCACGGCGGTCTTCACGGCTCTGGCCTGCCTCGCCTATCTCGCGTTCATCCCGGTTGCGTACAACCTCGGCTACATCCTCGAAGGACTCTATCTGCGCGACCTCACCCTGCGCGTGCTCTTCCTCCCCGTGGTCGCCTACCTGACGTATTCACTCGCCGAAGAAAACCGCCGCGCCGCCCGCCGCGCTGAAGCCGCCGCCGCCGAACTGGCCGAGGCCAACCGCCGCCTTCTGGAGGCCGAAGCCAGCGCCCGCCGCAGCGAGCGCCTGGCCGCCCTCGGCCAGCTCACCGCCGGCCTCGCGCACGAACTCCGCAACCCGCTCGGCACCATGAAAGCCAGCGCCGAAATGCTGCTCGACCGCACGCCCTCGGACAACACCCTCGTCCGCGAGCTGGCCGAATACATCTCGGCAGAAGTGGACCGCACCAACTCCCTCATCACCCGCTTTCTCGAGTTCGCCCGTCCCGCCCAACTACGCAAGGCCCCCACGGACGTCCACCTCGTCATCGATTCCGTCATCGAGCGCCTCGACCGCGAGCTGCCCGGCGCGGCAGGCCGTTTCCACCGCAACTACGACCCCGCTCTCCCGCTCATCGAAGCCGATGCCGAAATGCTCGAGCGGGTCTTCTTCAACCTTCTGCGCAACGCCCTCGAGGCCTCGCCGCCGGACGCGCTCGTCACCGTCAAGACCCGCCGCGCGCCGCACGGCGTCGAGATCGCCGTCATCGACCGCGGTCCCGGCGTCCCGCCCGAGATCCGCGAGCAGATCTTCAACCCCTTCTTCACCACCAAGCCCGGCGGCGTCGGCCTCGGCCTCGCCATTTCCGCCAAGATCGTCAGCGACCACGGCGGCGCCATCACCGTGGACTCCGCCCCCGGCGCCGGCGCGGCCTTCCTCGTGTCGCTGCCCGGCGGCCCGAAGTGACAGGGCGGACATTCATCTCTGTAACAAGTCGCCCCCGATCGGGCTTTCCCGGCCTCTTCCTGTCCGATTTCTCCGAACAATCGGCCGCCTGGATCGTCATAGCTTCATGAGGCCCGCCGGATGCGAGGGTGAGAATCAGGCATCCGGCCTGGAGCCCCACGCACCGGATCAAGCGGAGGAAGAGACAGCATGAGTCCAGCCCCGGCCGCGCAACCCGTTTCCATGATTCATCCCCCCGGCGCGGGCGCGCCCCGCCGGTTCCTCGAAGGAATCCGCCTGACGCGCAAGGAACGGGCGCTTCTGGAAATGCTCATGAACAATCCGGGCCGCTGCATCAGCCGCAAGGCGTTGCTGAAGTCCGTCTGGAATTACGCCGAGGACGCGCGCACCCGCACCGTCGACGTCCATATCCAGCGCCTGCGCCGCAAGCTCGGCCCTCACGCCGACGCCCTGAAAACCATCGTGCGCATCGGATACTGCTGGCTGCCGGAGTCCGCCTGAACAGCCTTTTCCCCTGAAACCCGCCCCCTGAAGCCCCGCGTCCCACTGTCGGAAACGGTTTTCGCATGGCGCGCGGCAACGGCACTATCATGAAGGCGGGGATGACGCCACGCGTGCTCATCGTCGAGGACGAGGAAAAGCTCCGCCGCGTCCTCTCGCTCCACCTCGAATCGAAAGGATTCGAAGTCAGCGCCGCGGCCACGGCGGAAGAAGCCCTGCGGCTCGCCCCGCAGGCGCAGCTCGTGCTCACCGATCTGCGGCTGCCGGGCATGGACGGCATGGCGCTGCTCGAGTCGCTCCAGCGGATGAATGCGCGCCTCCCGGTCATCGTCATGACCGCCTTCTCCTCGGTGGAAACCGCCGTGGAAGCCATGAAAAAAGGCGCGGCGGATTTCCTGCCCAAGCCGTTTTCCCTCGACCATCTCGATGCGGTCGTCGGCAAGGCTCTCGAGGTGCAGCAGCTCCGCGAGGAGAACACGCGCCTGCGCGAGGAGCTCGGCCATCGCTACCGCCTCGAAAACATCATCGGCACCGGACCGAAGATGCAGGAGATCCTCGCCGCCGTCATGCGCGTCGCCCCCACGCGCACCACCGTGCTGCTGTGCGGAGAAAGCGGCGTCGGCAAGGACCTCATCGCCCGCGCCATCCACTTCCACTCGCCCCGCGCCTCGCAGCCCTTCGTCAAGATCAACTGCACCACCATCCCCGAAAACCTGATGGAGAGCGAACTCTTCGGCTACGAAAAGGGCGCTTTCACCGGGGCGGCGGCGTCGAGACCGGGCAAGTTCGAGCAGGCCGACAAGGGCACCGTCTTCCTCGACGAAATCGGCGACGTGCCGCCTTCCGTGCAGGTGAAACTGCTGCGCGTGCTTCAGGACCGCGAGTTCGAGCGCCTCGGCAGCAACCGCACCCGCCAGATCGACGTGCGCGTCATCGCCGCCACCAACGCCGACCTCCGCCGCGCGCTCGAAGAAGGCAACTTCCGCGAAGACCTCTACTACCGCCTCAACGTCTTCCCCATCACCATCCCGCCTCTGCGCGAGCGCCGCGAGGACATCCCGCTTCTGGCCGAGCGCTTCCTGCGCCGGTTCGCCGCCGAGACCGGCTCGCGCGTGACGGAGATCTCGCCCGAAGCCATGCGCAAGCTGATGGAGTACCACTGGCCCGGCAACGTGCGCGAGCTCGAAAACGTCATCGAGCGCAGCCTGCTCTACGCCGACGGCGCGGTCCTCGCGCCCGAGCACATCCGCCTCGACTACGCCCCGCGCCGCAACGTCAACGGCCACACCCCGGCCTCGAGCGACGGCTTCCTGCCCGAAGGCATGACGCTCGAACAGTACGAACAGCAGCTGATCCGCGAAGCCCTGCGCCGCGCCGGCGGCAACAAGAGCCAGGCCGCCCGCCTCCTCGGCCTCACCCGCAACGCCCTCCGCTACCGCCTCTCCCAGATGGGCCTCGAGTAATCCCCCGCCTGCGCTTCTCTCCCCCAGGCTTCCCCTCGACCTCCCCCATCGCGGTTTCCCCTCGCCCTTGGGCGAGGGCTGCGTCCCATCCGTGCCTCAGATCCTGACGCAGCAGGCGCCTCGCCCTCGGCGCGAGGAATCGGACTGCTACTCGCCCCCCGCCACAATCTCCGCCAGCCTTTGCGCCGCCTCCGCAAACGGCCGCTCCGCCGCAAACCGCCGCGCCGCCTCGCCCATTGCCTTCCGCCGCGGCTCATCCGCCAGCAACGCCTCCACCGCGCGCCACAGTCCTCCGCGGTCATCGCGGCGCGGCACGAGCACGCCGAATTCAGGCCGGAGAATGTCCCGCGTTCCGTCGCTCTCCACCGCCACCGCCGGCAGCCCCGCCGCCAGAGCCTCCATCAGCGTCAGCCCGTAACTCTCGTGGCGCGACGGAAAAACATACAGATCCGCCATCCGGAAAAACGCCTGCTTCCGCGCGCCCGTCACATGCCCCGGAAACTCCACCCGGATCCGCCGTAGCCGGGAAGCCAGCCTTTCGAGCCTCGCCATGTGCGCCCGCCCCTGCATATACGCCGGCGCTCCGCAGAGGAACAGCCGCACGGATGGAATAGGACTCCCTCTCTCCCGCTCCCAATCCAGCAGCGATTCCAGCAGAACATCCTGCCCTTTTTCAGGTGAAATCCGGCTCAATGCCAGCAGAATGCGCTCCTCTTTTCCCGCCCCGAATTCCCGCCGCAATGCCTCCGCATCGCCATCCTCCGCATCCGCATCCCGCGGCGGCGCGCCCCACGGCAGCACATGAATCCTCTCCTCGCGCGCCTCCGGCCAGCACTCGAGCAGCGTCCGTTTCATCCCCGACGACGGAACGGCAATCGCCGCGCTGTGCCGCACGCTCTCCGCCTGCCGCTGGAAAATCAGCCGCAGAATCAGCGGCGCCAGCCGCGCCGCTCCAGTTCTCTCCAGCCCGCGCCACAGCGAAACCAGCCCCCGCGGCCCCGCAATGCCCCGCAGATAAATCCGCGCAATATAGGCCACGACATCGACGTGATAAATCGTCGTAATCTGGAACCCCGCCCGCGCGAGCGCCGCAAAATCCGGCGCCTCGCTGATGTCATTCACCAGCACCGCCGTGGTCCGCGGATCGTGCTCCAGAATCCGCCGCGTCGCTGCCGCGCTGAATTCACGGCAGAAAGCCGCATACCGCTTTTCATCGAATTCCACCAGATCAAAGCCCGTCGGCGCGCCCGCGCCCAGCACCGCCGGCGTCAGCATTTCCAGATCAAAAGGCTGCCTCCGCCGCCACTCCTGCTCGAGCAGCCGCGCCACCGCCGCCCCTCCGCCCAGAGGCGCCTCCACCGGAAACCCCGCGTGCGCGGCGCAGTAAACGGCGCGCTCCAGCTTCACTGCCCGCCGGCCCTCAGCGCCTCGTCCTGCATCTGCAGCACCAGCACGTACCACGTCATCAGCAGCAACAGCTCGATGGCCGGCGTTTCCGGCTGCCGCACTTCCACCGTGGCGCCGGCCGTGAATTCGCCCTTCAGATGAATCCGGAACACCTCCCGCCGCCCGTTGTCCATCAGAATCGCGCTGCGCGACCACACGCCCGCCAGCCGGAACTCGAACGGCTCGCCGGTGCCCAGCCGGAGCTGCCCCTGGCTCGCGCTGAAATTCGGGTGATACAGCGCGCAGTCTTCGTTCTCGCCCTCGCGCCGCGCCGCCACGACCGGCGACATGAAGCCCGTGCGCTTCAGCGTCCACGCGCCCGCGGCCGTGCGCCCGCGCGCCAGCGTGCCGAACGTCTTCAGAAAATCCAGATCCGCGATCAGCTCGCTGCCCGCGTGCAGTTCCCAGTGGCGCTGCGAGGCCGCTCCCTGCTTCCAGACCAGCGGGCCCGCCAGCCTGGCGTGAAACGGTGTCATCAAGGCCCTCCTCTCTTCCATCCCGCCGCCAGAGAGATCATACTCCGCCTGCCCGTCCCTTCCTCGAGAACCACGCATTGGCCAGCAGCAGCATCGCCCCGCACGTGATGGCCGAATCGGCCACGTTGAAGGCCGGCCAGTGATGCCTGCCGACGTAGAAATCGAGGAAATCAGTCACGCTGCCGAACGCAATGCGGTCGAACAGATTGCCCGCCGCCCCTGCAAAGATCAGCGAGAACGCCGCCGGCAGCGTCCAGTGCTCGCGCAGCGAACGGCTCGAATGCCACAGCAGCCCCGCCATCAGCGCAGTGAGCGCGGCTGTGATCGCCGTCAGCACCCACCCCTGATCGCCCGCGCCCTCTTCGGCGAACAGGCTGAACGCCACGCCCGTGTTGCGCGTATGCACGATGCGGAAGAAGCCGTCAATGACGGCAATCGCCTCCCACTCGGCGACGCGCGTCTCGATCAGATGCTTGGTGGCCCGGTCCAGCGCGGCCACCGCCGCAGCAACCGCCCAGGGCCAGCGGCGCGCCACGCCTCACGCCCCCGTCATTTCCCGCACTGCGGAAGCGCACGCCGGGCAGATCGTCGGAAACGCCGCGTCGGCGCCGATCGCCGTCGAGTACTTCCAGCAGCGCTCGCACTTGCCGCCATCGGCCCGCAGCACCGTCGCCCGCAACGAGTCGCCACTGCGCAGCTCCACCTGCGAGGTGATGAAAATGGACGGAAGCTCGGCCTGATAGCGCTCGAGCAGCGGCATCAGCCCGCCGTCCGCTTCCAGCACGATTTTCGCCTCCAGCGGCGCGCCGATCAGCTTCGCGTTGCGCGCCTCCTCCAGGCTTTTGAGCACCGCCTCGCGGACTTCCATCAGCCGGTCCCAGTCCGCGCTCAGCCGCTCATGTTCCTCTGGCAGACCGGCGGTCAGCTCCTCCGGCAGCGGCGCCAGAGCGAGATGGACGCTCTCGGGATCGCCCGGCAGGCGCCGCATATGCCCCCACGCCTCTTCGCACGTAAACGCCAGCACCGGCGCGAACAGCCGCACCAGCGCGTGCTGCACCCGGTACAGCGCCGTCTGCGCGCTGCGCCGCGCCCTCGATTTCGGCGCGCTCGTGTACAGGCGGTCCTTCAGAATGTCGTAATACACCGCGCTCAGGTCCGTCGTCGTGAAGTTGTACACAGCCTGATACACGCGGTGGAAAGCCAGCTCGTCGTACCAGCGCCGGCACTGCTCC